>JAISAO010000062.1 GCA_031266665.1 Propionibacteriaceae bacterium
GGGCCTGCCCCGGGGCTTTTTTGTTTTAAAACCGGGGGGTGCCGGCCACCCCCCCGCCCCACTCCATGGCGGGGGCCCCCAGGACGCCCCCCCCCCCCCCCCCCCCCCCGCAAACGGACTCGTAGATCCAGCGGGGGAAGAACTGACCCGTATCCAGGAGGTGTAGATCGGGGAGGCGGTCACAGGCGAAAGAGGTGAACTCGTAGTGCGAGGACACTCCGGTCAACTCGATACCAGCGTTCGGATGAGTGGAGGTCGGAAAGAACAGCGGCATCTTCCCTGGCTCGTGGTTCAGCATCCGCGACGGATCGAAATAAACCTGTTGGCGGGTGAACGGGCGATAGCTGCCGACGGTGATCCGCGACTGGTCGAAGGCGACGGGCCGCCCGCGCTCGAAAGCCTGTCGCAGCGAGCGGGTCCAGCTGACACGGCGCGGGTCCGCGTCAGCGACCCCAGCCTCGACCGAGGCTTTGTAAGCGTCGGTCATGATCCGCGTGGCGTCCTCCAGCCGTGTCGACGAGTAGTTGTAGACCCAGGCGTCGCGGCCCGTCTCCAGCCCGCGACCAAACCGGCCGAAGAGACTTGCGCCTTCGGCGGCGCCGACGGGGGTGTATCCGGTGAAAGCGTCGTCGCGTTGGTCGATCCAGTCGCCGGTCGCGTTGGGGGTGATGGCCTCCCAAGGGATGGACCCGATGTCGGATTCGGCCACGATAGCGAGCTTCTGCTCGCGGCTGAGATAATCGCCGACATCGTGGTAGCGGAGAATCGCTCCAGCCGCACCGGATTTCTTGACGAGAATAAGGATGGCGATGTTGGTGCGCGACCCCGACGCGAACACCCCGCCGCCCTCTTTTTTGCGCGACTCTCCGGCGGTCCGCGCGTTGCCACGCAGGTTGTAGACATAGATGGCGTCGAACTCGACCACCAGGGTCTGGCGCAATCCGTCGGCGGTGTTGCCGTCGATGTAACCGCCGTTGGAGACGAAGGCGATCACACCTCGGTCGCCGATCCGGTCGGAGGCCCAGCGGATGGCGCGGATGTAAGAGTCATAAAGGCTGTTTTTGTTCGTGGCTGAGGACCGTGCGGCGTAGGTCGCCTCTATCCGGCTGTCCAGCGTGATGTACTTGAGGTTGGCGTTGTCGTCGTTGCCGGAGGTTTGGCCGACCGAGTAGGGCGGGTTGCCGACGATGACCCTGATGGGTAGCTTGAGTTGCGCGCTGGCCCGGTCGTTGTTGGTCGTGAAGACGGCGTTGTCCAGGGTGTCGTCGGCCTCGGTCATTTGGAAGGTGTCGGCCAGGACAATGCCCTCGAACGAGGTGTACTGGCCGTCGGCCTGTCCGGCCAGCGAGTGATACGTGACCTCGATGTTGGCGGCGGCGATGTAATAGGCCAGTAGAAGAATCTCGTTGGCGTGCAGCTCGTTGGCGTATTTGCGGGCCAAGTCTTCCGACCGGATGAGGCCCGACTCGAGCAGCCGGACGACGAACGTGCCGGTGCCGGTGAAGGGGTCGAGGATGTGGACTCCCTCGTCGCTGATGCCCTGGCCGAAGTGTTGGCGCAAGAGGTCGTCGACGGAGCGGAGGATGAAGTCGACGATCTCGACCGGCGTGTAGACGATGCCCAACGATTCGCTGGTCTTCTTGAAGGCCAGGCGGAAGAACTTCTCGTACAGCTCCATCAGGACGCGTTGTTTCCCGGCGGCGTTGTCGATGCCTTGGACACGGACGCGGACGGAGTCGTAGAACCGGTCCAGGCCGCTGGTCTCGGCGCCGAGATTGGAGCCCTCCAAAGCTTCGAGCATGCCTTGCATGACTTGGGCGACGGGGTTGTGGGTGGAGAAGGAGTAGTCCTCGAAGAGGGCGTCGAAGACGGGTTTGGTGATCATGTGCTGGGACAGCATGTCGATGGCCTGGGCGGCGTCGATGGACGGGTTGAGGTTGGCCCGCAAGGCGGTCAGGAAGGTGTCGAAGGCGGCCCGGACCCTCCAGTCGCCCGTGGCCTGGAGGTCGGTCAGTCGGGCGGTGTGGGCGGTGACGATGCCGGCGACATCTTTGGCCCAGTCCTCCCAGTAACGCCGCGAGCCGACTTTGTCGACGATCTTGGCGAAGATGGCGTCGCGCCATTCGGCCCAGTCCAGCGGCAACATGGCCTGCGCGTCGACGGCGGCTGTCAGGTCCGGACGGGTGCCGTCGTGGTCGGGCACATCGACGCCGATGACTCGGATCTGGTCGGGCGGGGCCTGATTCAGCTCGAGCTGGTTGATCATGGCGTTGAAGCGGGAGTCGTGCGCCCGCAGGGCCTGCAACACCTTCCAGATGACCGAGTAGCGCTCATTGTTGCGCAGGGCGATGTCGGGGCTCTCCCCGGCGGGGACGCCGATGGGCAAGATGATATAGCCGTACTTCTTGCCGGGCGCCTGCCGCATGACGCGGCCGACGGCCTGGACGACGTCGACCTCGGACTTGCGGGGGTTGAGGAAGATGACCGCGTCCAAAGCGGGCACGTCCACGCCTTCGGCCAGACAGCGGGCGTTGGTCAGAATCCGGCAGCGGCCCGCCGGCGGTTCGGAGCGCAGCCAGTCGAGGGCGGCGTTGCGTTGGAGGATGTTCATCGTGCCGTCGACGTGGTGGACCTCGGTCTCCAGCAGGTCGAGGTCCTCGGTCTGGAGGCTGCCGTCCGCGGCCACGGTCGAGACGGCTTCTTCGATCAGGCCGGCGTAGTGGCCGGCGACGTCGGCGAACTCGCGCTCGAAGACCTTCGAGGTCTTGATGTTATGGCAGAAGGCCACGGCGCGTCTCATCGGCGCGGGATCGGTCGGGAAGTCCTGGTCGGGGCGGCCGCGTTTGCCAAGGCCGTTCCAGCAGCCGATGATCTTGGCGGCGTCGGGCAGGTTGAGCTCCGAGTTGACGGCGAAAGCCGACTGCATGACCCGCGAGACGGCGTTCTCGGGCACGGTCAAGATGAGGACGCGGTAGTCGGACAGCAGGCCCAGGCCGACGGCCTGACCGAAGTCGAGCCGGTGGAACTGGGGGCCGTACAAGGTCTCGTCGTCCATGGAGGCGATCAGGGCGTCGGCCTCGCCGGCCTTGGCCTTGGAGGCGTCGTCGTAGATCCGCGGCGTGGCGGTCATGTAGAGACGCTTGGCGGCGCCGATGTAGCCGTTGTCATGGACGCGGACGAAGGCCGACTCGTCGGCCCCGGCCAAGGTCGCGCCGGTCGTGCGGTGGGCCTCGTCGCAGACGATCAGATCGAACCGTCCCAGGCCCTGTTGTTGGGCCTGGTGGATGACATCGATGGACTGGTAGGTCGAGAACACGACCGTCATCCGCCCTTCGCCCGCCCCGGCGCGGCCCGTGACCTGGGCGATCAGCCGGGCGGGTTCGGTGGTGGCGGGGATCTCGAGGTCGACGACGGAGATGTCCTCGCCCTCGCCGCCTTGGTCCTTGCCGACCTTGGCGTCCGAGCAAACCGCGAAGGCGCGCAACGGCACGGTCGCCTCGATGCTCCACTGCCTCAACGACTGGGACAGCAGGGCGATCGACGGGACCAGGAACAAGACCGAGCCGCCCGCGCCGACGAGGTCTTCCGCGATCCTCAGCGAGGTGAGGGTCTTGCCCGTGCCGCAGGCCATGATGAGCTTGCCCCGGTCGTGGTCGTCGAACCCTCCGCGGACGGCCGCGAGGGCCTTGTCCTGGTGGGGTCGCAACGTCTTGCGGGCCTTGGTCTGGAGCTTGTCGGGATCGCTGAAGGAGAACTGGGACCAGTCGATGGACGAGTCGATGAGATCGGCCAGGCCGATGCGTTGGACGGGTATCTGCTGGTCCTGGATGGCCTGCTCGGCGGCCGTGTTCCAGCGGTCGGTGGTCGACACGATCAACCGTCCGGTGAAGGGGTGTTTGCCGGACTCGGCCAGGAAGCTGTCGATATCGGGTTTGGCCAGGTAGTGGTCCCGGGAGTAGAACTTGCACTGGATCGCCACCGGGGCGCCGGTCTCGCGGTCCACGGCGACCAGGTCGATACCCCGGTCGGGCCGGCCGTCGCGGCCGGGCCAGTCGGCCCACATGAACACCTCCGAGAACCGGGCCGCCCAGGGGGCGTCCACGGCCAGGAAGCGGCGGACCAGCCGCTCGAACTTGTCGCCCTTGTCCCGTTCAGAGGTCGACGAGGCGACCAGTTGGCCGAGGAGGGCTTCCACCGTGGACTGCATGGGCTTCATCCTAGGGACCGGGGCTGACAATGCCCGGCTCTCCTGGCCGCCCTAGAGCGCCCGGGGGTGGGTCGTCCAGAGGAGCCAATCCTCCATCGGCGTCGGCTTCCTGCCCGTGTTCGGCCAACAGTTGACGCCCCGCAGCCGTGATGACATAGCGCTGAAGCCGACTGGTGGGTTTGTCCGGGATGGTCCGGGCGAGGAGGCCCGCCTCCACTAGGCGTAGCACATGACGTTGATAATTCCAGTAGACATCCGTCAGTCCGGCGGCTGCCAGCAGTTCGTGTCTCCGCTGAGGCCGCGTGGCGGCGGACAGGACGAGGATGACTTCTCCACCTACTTCCTCAACTTCCCTACGTGACTTCCCTACATCCCTACGCGACTTCCCTACATCCTCGCCAGCCTCTTCGCCTGGTGGCGAGGACAGGCCAACGTCCAGAGTGAAACTGAAAGGGAAAGTGACGTTCACCGCGCTCGACGTGGCCTCGAAGATCGGGAGAGGTTTGTACGCCTCGCGACTGGTAGTCTCAATCTTTTCAATGCCCCTGCCCCAGGCCTCGATCTGCCCAGACCGGAAGAAGGCATTGGCGATGCCTGGATTACGGGGGGCGGAGCCGTGATGCCCCAGAAACGTTGCCATCGTCCAATCCGGAGGCAAACCACCTTGGCTGTACATGATGAGTTTGTCGGGGAACACCTTGATCCGGATCGGCACACCCGTGCTGTAGTCGCGGTGGACGATGGCGTTGAGCACGGCTTCCCGGATGGCCGCAGCCGCCACGGGGAAATCTTCAACCGGTCAAGGCGCAACCGTCCGCCACCAGCACGACGACCGCCAGCGCGGCCAGGCACGGACCAAGCCTTCTGGTCCTCCTGGCTCTCAGATTCGCTATCAGTCCATCTCCCTGGCCATTATCGGCGGCCTCGCGCTGGCGGTCATTGGCCGAGGATGCCGATGACCACTAGACGAGCGGCCGGAGAGTGGAAGACCGTTACCATGAAGGACGGGTCCCAGCCGGCCGCGGCCCGCTGGAGGGCTTGAGGGGTCAAAGCGTCGGGAGGACATTCCGTGGGGCGAGCGGTCGTCGGCGGCTCAGGGTCGCAGGTCGACGCCGATGATCTGGCCGAACGAGGCCACGAACTCGTCCAAACCGGGCGGGCCGCCCTCCCCGACGAATCCTTCGAAACGGCGCAAGCTGTAGTCGTCGGCGCAGACGGCCAAGGTCCAATAGGTGTAGACGGAGGCGGTCCAGGCGGCCGGGGTCCGCTGCGGGTCGGGTTGCGACCAGTCCGCCGTGGCGCTCGCCAACAAGGCAACGAGTTGTTCCCGCTGCTCTTGTGCCAGGGGCTGGAGCGTGCCGGATGAGGTGTCAATCAACAAGGCGTACGGATCGGTCCCCCACCGGACCGACCCCGCCTCCAAATCGATCAGGACCTCCGCGAGGGGGCGCGGGGCACCCTCCTCGTTGGCCCGGCCCAAGAACAAGAAGACATATCGCGCGGAGGCGTAGTCGGCCAAGGGCTGGCCGGTCGCGGGGTTGTACTCCAAGAAGTTCCAGTCGTCGCCTCGGCCCAGGTGGTAGTCGTCCAGCAGCGCGCGCACCTCGGCCGGCGACCGGCCGGCCAGGCTCGACTCCTCCCGCAAGAAGAATTCCCTCAAGTTGACCAAGTAGGTGTCCTCCGGCGTCAGGTCGCAGGCGGCCACGAACCTCTTCAACTCGTCGGGCAGGTAGAGCTGTTCACCCGACATGTTCACGCTCCAGCATCCGGTCTTCATATCGTCGTCTCCCGTCTTGGCGCAGCCGCCGGCCACGAGCGCGACAACCAGCGTCACGGCCAGGCACGACCCGCACATTATTGCTCTGATCCTCATTGCTCTGGTCCTCATATCGTCCCTCAGCCCAACTCATCGGCCATGTGATTGGCGACGTCGGTGGCGGTCGGAAGGTACTCTTCCGTCAGGCTCTGCCCGTCGCCGCCGACCACATGGTCGGCCGCGTATCCCGCCCAGAACTCCGACGGGCCGGCGTCCGAATTATTCGCCCAATAATTCTCCGAATGACTGTATCCCCCCAAAATGACGTTGCCCGTGACCGCCCCGTAAATATCACTGGCCACATTGGCAGCCGGCGAGCCCAGAACGCTACTATAGTGCTTTTGCAGATCAAATAAGACAATCTTATCGGCATCCCTCAGGTTCGCCGTAGTATGGGCCATAATAGCGTCAACAACCCGTTGCCGTTGCGCCGGGCCGGTCGTGACCGCGACGGTCGGGTCGAAGACTGCGGCTATGAGATTGGCTCTCACGTCGGCCACCAAAGCGTCATTGATGGTCTCCCCGTTGTAGACGTAATCGTTCGTCTCCACGCCGAAGGGCTCATCGACGTCGTCGATGCCGTGGCCCAACTCGTGGAACAACACGAAGAACGGCTCCCGGGGATCCGAGAAAGCGTTGAAGAAATTGACCGCGATGTCGTTCAACGGCCCGATTGACAGGTAGCGGCTAGTGCCGGTGAATTGATCTTTGGTGGCGTGTCGGATGTTGACCTGGCCGATGTCTTCGAGGTAGCGGGTCCGGTAGGGCTCCGGGGCCGTGTCCAGGCGATAGGCTATGTAGTTGATCGACTGCCACTGCTGGGCTGGCGTCAACCCCGAGTCCGCCAGCGCGCCCATGAGCTGGTCCTCAATCTGGGCCCTGACGTCGAGGAAGTCGGCGGGCAGCTCGGTCGGCCAGACCGTATTCCCCAGGATGAGTGTGCCGGCTAGGCGTCGTTCCATGATGGTGGTGATGGAGTCGCGCATCCCAGTGGACACATGCCAGCCGGGGGTGTCGCGCTCGGCCTCTTGCACAATGTTGATAATCCGGTCGGACAGGTCTGCGGCCGAGATCCTCCCCAGGCCCGTCCAACAAGGGACGCAGGCCGACTCCAAGGCCCGGCACAGGCCGTCGCCTTCGTCGCTGCCCCTTCCGGCGGCCCAAGTTCGGTCGACGATCAGATAACGCAGCCGCTCCGAGTCGCCGAAGAACTGCCGGGCGGCGTCATGATCGGTGGACAACATGGCCATCACACCAGGCAGGGGATCAGTCAGGTGGGAGCCGTCCGGCAAGGTGAAACCAGTCCCGGCGGCCACGCCCTGGCTCCAAGTGCCGGGGAAATCGTCACCGCGCTCATAGTCATAAACGCCCGCGGCCACGGTGTAGGCGAAACCGGTGGAATAGGCGCCATAGCCCAGGACCGCGCCCATGGCCGCCGGCAGCGGGCCCTGCTGTTGGAAGACCGCCACCACCTGGTCGGCGTAGCCCTGGCGGAGCTGTCCCGTCCGGGTGGCCGCGCCCAACACCGTGCCCAGAGACTCGAGCCTCCGTTGGTAGGCGTCGGCTTGGCCGGCCGCCCAGTCGGTCAGCGCTTGGTCGCCGCCCCGGGCCTGGTAGGCCGCGTACTCGTCTCCTTGGTCTCGCAGGCGGGTCTGATATTGGTCCGACAAGCCTAAGGCCGTCTGGGCCAGGGTTTCCGGGGGGCAGTGGTTGGCCAGGGCGACGGCGAAATAAGGGTCCGTGGCCAGTGCCGCCAGGTCGTCCCAGTCCTGGTCGGTCATCTGGCCGTCGGCCAGCAGCTGGGCGATCTCCCGGCCCCGGGCACCGGCCTGCCAGGTGGACAAACCGGTGATCCGGTCATCGTCGATCCAAACCGTGTCGCCGGGCCGGAAACTGGGCGTGGCCGATGCCACATCCACGGCCAGGGCCAGACGGCGGTTGATGTCGGGGATGCTGTCGTCGATCCAGAACAGGACGTCGTTCAGGCGCCCGGTCGAGGCCTCGACCGGCCGGTCGGCGTGGACGCGAGGCCATCCGGCGACCTTGTTCAAGAGAGTGTCCAGGTCGCTTCTGAGGTTGGTGACGTTGTCCCGGGCCTTGTGCAGGCCGTTCAGCATGGCCCGCATGGCCTCGATGTTGATATTGACGTCGGTCACCGCGGCGCCTCGCAGTCCTC
>JAISAO010000099.1 GCA_031266665.1 Propionibacteriaceae bacterium
CGCCGGTCATGTCCGATGTCGCCCGGCTGGCGGTCGTCTCCCACCAGACCGTCTCCCGGGTCTTGAACGGCCACCCCTCGGTCCGGCCCGAGACCCGGGCCAAGGTGTTGGCGGCCATCGACCAACTGGGCTACCGGCCCAATTTGACGGCCCGGGCGCTGGTCACCCGGCGCAGCCACATCATCGGCCTGGTGGTGACGGACACCCGCCTGTCGGGCATCACGGGCGGGCTGGTCGGGGTGGAGGAGGCGGCCCGGGAGCGGGGCTACTGGGTGTCCGTGGCCGGGCTGGTAGAGGTCGGGGCCGACGACATGGCCCGGGCCATCTCCCACTTCATCGACCAGGGGGTCGACGGCATCATTGTCATCGCCACCTCCCAGGCCGTCATCGACTCCGTCCTGGAGACCGTCGGCCCGGTCCCCTTCCTGCTGCTGACGGTGGGGGCGGCGCCGCCCGGGGTGCTGACGGCCGACATCGACCAGGCGGCCGGCGTCCGCCAGGCCATGGACCTGCTGCTGGGCCTGGGCCACCGTCGGATCGCCCATCTGGCCGGCCCCAAGGGCCATTTCCACGCCGACGCCCGCGACCGCGCCTGGCGCCAGTCCCTGGCCGAGGCCGGGCTGGGGGAGGGGCTGCGGCTGCAGGCCGACTGGACGGCCGCCTCGGGCTACCAGGCGGCTCAGATCATATTGGCCCAAGAGGACCGGCCGACGGCCGTGGTGGCGGCCAACGACCTGGTGGCCCTGGGGCTGCTGCGGGGCTTCTGGGAGGCCGGGGTGGATGTGCCCCGGGAGGTCTCGGTGGTGGGCTTCGACGACATCGCGGGTATGGACCAGACGACGCCGCCGCTGACCACGGTGCGCCAGGACTTCGCCCGCCTGGGAGCGCGTTGCGTCGAGTTGCTGCTGGCTAGGATCGAGGGCCGGGACCAGCCCTGCGAGCTGATCGAGCCGCAGTTGGTGGTCCGCGCCTCGACCGGCCGACCCAAAGTCTGACCGGGTCGCGGATCTCGACCACGATGGTGCCGTCCCACGTCGGTCCGGACTTGATCCGGGAGCTGGGTCGGTCCGTGGATCAACCGCTTGGAGCCCGTGACTGGGCCCCACCGCTCGCAGACTCGCACTATGGGCAATAATGATTGTGAATGTGCGACGCCGGGGGCTCGGGGTCGGTGGGGCTGGTGGAGGGGCCATTAGGCTGGCCGTCATGCGTTCGCTCAAACCCCGACGCACGGTTTTGGCCGTGCCCGGCTCGTCCGACCGGTTCATCGCCAAATCCCGCTCCCTGCCGGTCGACGCCGTCTTCCTCGACCTGGAGGACGCCGTCGCCCCTCAGGCCAAGGCCCAGGCCCGCCAGCGGGTGGCGGCGGCGCTGAACCAGTCCGAGGGCTGGCGGGCCGGCCTGGTGACGGTGCGGCTGAACGATTGGACCACGCCTTGGACCCACCTCGACGTCATTGAGGTGGTGGGCCAAGCCGGGGCCCGGGTGGACGCCTTGGTGCTGCCCAAATGCGTCGGCCCGGACCAAGTGGTGGCCCTGGACCTGTTGCTGTCCCAGGTCGAGGCCAACGCCGGTTTGGAGGTGGGCCGGATCGGTTTGGAGGTCCAATTGGAAGAGGCCCGGGGTGTGATCGCGGCCGACGCCATCGCCGCCAGCTCGTCCCGCCTGCAGTCCCTGGTCTTCGGCCCGGGCGACTTCATGGCCTCCCTGGGCATGGCCCAGCTGTCGGTCGGTGCCCAACCCGGCGGCTATCCCGGCGACGCCTTCCACCACGCCCTGATGACGATCCTGCTGGCCGCCCGGGCGCACGACCTGCAGGCCATCGACGGACCCTTCGTCGGCATCCGCGACCTGGACGGTTTCACCGCCTCGGCCCGGCGCTCGGCCGCCTTGGGCTACGACGGCAAATGGGTCCTGCACCCGGACCAGATCGCCGCCGGCCAGGCGGCCTACACCCCGCCCGCCGCCGTCTTGGAGCGCGCCCGCCGCATCGTGACGGCCCACGACCGGGCCGCCTCCAGCGCCGGCGGCGCGGTCGGCGCCATCGTGGTGGACGACGAGATGATCGACCAGGCCGGGGTCAAACTGGCCCAAGCCCTGCTGGCCCGCGCCCCCGACTGATCTCTGAGTCACCGACCTTCGTCTACCGGCGGCCATGAGACGGAACCTGGGGGCTGATTCACGAACCGACTCTTCGTCATTGAGGGCAGGACGATCAGGCCGGCCAATCGGCTCGCAGCTCTGTCAGATAACCGGGTTGGTAGGTGCCGGCGAAGCGTTGGCAGAGGGTCTGCCAGGCCTGCTCCCGGCTGGACCGGGCGGCGGCGTCCTGGTTTCGGAGGACATCCGCCCCTAACACGATCAGACGGGCGACCAGTTTCGATTCTGCCTCGTCCGGCCAGTGCGACCGAGCCAGGCCGAGCGCCTCGCCCACGGCGGTGGACTCGGTGATCTGATGGCGGCGCAACCGGGCTGGCACGGTACCGACCGTACCGCCTTCACGTCTGGGACACTAAGCGGCCCGGGCCTGTCGCGGCCGGGAGGGGTCAGTCCTCGCGACCGCGACCCGAGGGGCGGAAACGGGGTCGGTTGGCCGCCTCAGGGGCCTCCGGGTCGGCCCGGCGGCGGCGTCGCGTCCGCCCGGGGCGCCGCCCTAGGACACGACGGTTGTGACGACGGACTTGGCGCAACTCCAGGCGGCGTTGGCGGCGCATCTGGCGGCGCTCGACGGTGGCCGCCTCCCAAGCCGGGGGATGGGAGATGAGGAAGCGGCGTTGGCGGACGGCGAAGGGGATGTGGACCAGGTAGATCAGCAGCAGGACCAAGATGGTGAGGTAGGGGAAGGCGATGAGGGCGGCGATGGCGACGAAGAAGGCCAACAGCAGCACCGGGATATAGCGTTGCGGCACCGGCCAAGTCTTGAAGGTGAAGGTCGGCAGGCGGGAGAAGGCCAGGACGGCCACCAGGATGAGCCAGATCGAGCCGATCAGGGGACTGGACCACCAGCCGGGGCCGAAGGCCTGGCGGCAGACCACCGGCAGAAGGGCGAACCAGGCCGCCACCGGGGCCGGCAGACCGACGAAGAACTCCCGGTCGAAGGGGAAGCGGTCGGGGCCGTCGTGCAGGACGTTGAAACGAGCCAGGCGCAAGACGATGGCCCCGACGTAGACCATGGCCGCTAGCCAGGTGAAAGAGTCGGTTATCCGGTCGGTCGTCGCCGGGAGCAGGAGTTGGTAGACGATCAGGGCCGGGGCGACGCCGAAGCTGATGGCGTCCGACAGGGAGTCCAAATGGGCCCCCATGGCGGATTCGGCGGACAATAGCCGGGCCAGGCGACCGTCGATGCCGTCGAAGGCGGCGGCCCCCAGCATGAACAACAGGATCACCGGCACGGAGGGGACCGCCCCCAGGGCCACCCGGGCGGCCGTCAAACCGCAGGCCAAGGCCAACAAGGTGACCAGGTTGGGCAACTGGGAGATGGGCCTCGGGCGCTCCCGGTCGCCACGGCGGAACCGGTTCGGAGCCGGCTCGGCGTCGGGCAGCCTCACGGCAGCCGGGCCAGGATCGTCTCGCCCCCGACGGACCGTTGGCCGACCGCCACCAACGGGGTCGCGCCCGGCGGCAGGTAGAGGTCGACTCGCGAGCCGAAACGGATCAGCCCCCAGGTCTGCCCGATCGCCACCTCGTCTCCGACCGCCACCTGGCAGACGATCCGCCGGGCCACCAGACCGGCGATCTGGACCGCCGCCACTTCGCTCCCGGACGACCCCCGGAAAACCACCGAGTTGCGCTCGTTGCTGTCTCCGGCGGCCTCTTGGTTGGCGGCCTGGAAGCGGCCCGGCCGCCAGCTTTGGCGGACCACCGTCCCCGCCAGTGGGGCGCGTTGGACGTGGACGTCGAAAAGGGACAAGAAAGTCGCCACCCGGGGCAGGGCGGTGTCGGTCCACTCCAACTCGGGCGGCGGCACGGCCTCGTCCACCAGACAGATCTGGCCGTCGGCGGCGGCCACCACGGCGTCGGCCGCCTCGGGCGGCACCCGGTCGGGGTGGCGGAAGAAGGCGGCCGAGGCCAGGGCCAGACCCAGACCCAAATCCCGGGCCCAGCGCGACCGCAGCCCGACCCCGGCCAAGGCCAGGCCGGCCACCACGAAGGGCCGCCCGGCGGGGTGCAGCGGCGGGATCGACTGCAGGATGAGTTCGGGCAGCGACGCCCCCTGGGGCGAGGTCGACGGGCGGCGAGCCATAGGATTCCTTTCGGTCGCTCCAACCAGTTCGACTCCAACGATAGTCGCTGCCGCCACCTGCGCCCGGGTCCGCCCCGACCCCAATGGCGACAACTTACACTCATCACCTTGAGGCTGTTCCCGGGACGGGTCCGACGAGGGTTGAGCCCTGGTCCACCGATAATCGGCCTGGCGAGCGACGTCAGGCGAGTGGGCGGTGTCGGCGGCGCGAAGGCGGACTGGACGTCCGTGGATCAGGGCTGAGGACGGCGGCGCCGGAGCACGCCGGAAGCCGGCTCGGCCAGCCTCCGGCTGTCATCGCCCGGCCTCCACCGTCTCGCCGGCGCCATCGCGCGCGCATCAGCTTTCAGCGGGCCGGACTGGGCTAGGCTGAGGCCGATTGAAGCCCCATCGCTCGTCGGAGGCGTTATGACCGAGTGGCCCCCTTTCTGGACCGCCCAATTGGACGATGTCAGCGTCACCTTGCCGTTGATCACGATGCCCGGCGGCCGGCGCATCTACACCTTCGACCTGATGGGGAGGACCGAATGGAACCAGACGGCGGCCCGGCTGCTGGCCGACCGCGTCCGCCATTCGGGCGTCGACTTCGACATCTGTTTGACCGCTGAGGCCAAGGCCATCGCCTTGGCCCAGTCGCTGGCCGAGCGGTTGGATCAAGGCGACTACATCGTGGCCCGCAAATCGCTCAAGGTCTACATGACCGATCCGATCGAGCTTGACGTCACCTCGGTCACGACCGCCGCCCCCCAGAAGTTCTTCCTCGGCCGCGACCGCTACGAGATGCTGCGCGGCCGGCGGGTCTGTGTGGTGGACGACGTGGTCTCGACCGGCGGCACCATGGGCGCCTTTTGCGACTTGGCCCGGCGGGTCGGCTTCGACATCGTGCTGATCGCCTGCGTCTTGACCGAGGGCTTGGAGCGGACCGAGTTCGAGGGCGTCCCCCTCATCAGCTTGGACCACATCCCCTTCCCCGGGGCCTAAGCGAACGAGCCGACCCCCACGCCCCCTGGCTGAGACTCCTCCCGCCGTCCAACCCATGGGCCGGAGTCGCCGCCCGCCCCCGGCGGCGCTGAGACGACTCTCGTCCCGCCGCGCCATCGGCCCCGTCCCGCCATCGGCTCCGTCCAGCCATCGGCCTCGCCGCGACCTCTGTCTCAGTCTGGTCGCAAAGCGTTGATCGGGGGGTGCATAGGTTGGCAGAGGGGCGGGGGATATAGTGGCGTCCGTTGGAGTTGATGGGTTCGGAGTTGATGGGTTGAAGAGTTGGTTCGAGACCCGACCGGTTGGCCGGTCGGGCGAAGAGGCGTTTGGGCGAGAGGCCGAGCGAAGCAGTTCAAACAAGAGGCTAGGCGAAGAGATCTAGTCGAAGAAGCGATTTATTCAAAACAGAGATTCAGTCGAAGGGGCTCACTATGCAAATCGGTATTTTTTCTGTCAGTGATATCACGCGCGATCCGGTGTCCGGGACGACGCCCAGCGAGGCGGAGCGGATCCAGGCCATCGTCCAGATCGCGCGCCACGCCGAGGAGGTCGGCCTAGACGTCTTCGCCATTGGCGAACATCACAATCCGCCTTTTTTCTCGTCCTCGCCCACCACGCTGCTGGCCCACATCGCGGCCCTGACCGAGCGCATCATCTTGTCCACCGCCACCACCTTGATCACAACCAACGACCCGGTCCGGCTGGCCGAGGAGTACGCCATGCTGCAGCACCTGGCCCAAGGCCGCCTCGACCTGATGCTGGGGCGGGGCAACACGGCCCCGGTCTACCCCTGGTTCGGCCAGGACATCCGCCACGGCCTGGACCTGACGCTGGAGAACTACCACCTGCTGCACCGGCTGTGGCGCGAGCCGGAGGTCGATTTCGAGGGTCGCTTCCGCACCCCGCTGACCGGTTTCACGTCCATTCCCAGGCCCTTGGACGACGTGCCGCCGTTCGTCTGGCACGGCTCCATCCGCTCGCCCCAGATCGCCGAGCAGGCGGCGGCCTGGGGCGACGGCTTCTTCGCCAACAACATCTTCTGGCCCAAGGGCCATTTCAAGGAGCTGGTCGCCTTCTACCGTCAGCGTTTCGCCGCCCACGGCCACGGCCTCCCCGGCCAGGCCATCGTCGGCCTGGGCGGCCAGGCCTACCTGGCCCTGAAGTCGCAGGACGCCATCGCCCAATACCGGCCCTATTTCGACGAGGCCCCGGTCTACGGCCACGGCCCCAGCCTGGAGGAGTTCATGGCCACCACGCCGCTGGCCGTGGGTTCGCCCCAGCAGGTGGTCGAACAGGTCCTGGGCTACCGCGAATGGGCCGGCGACTACCAGCGCCAACTCTTCCTGGTCGATCACGGCGGCCTGCCGCTGGCCACCGTCTTGAAGCAGCTCGACCTGCTGGGGGAGACGGTCGTGCCGGCGCTGCGCCGGGAGTCCGCCGCCCGCCGCGACCCGGCGGCGGCCGAACCGCCCACCCACCAGGCCCTGGTGCGGGCCAAGTACGGCGACGCCCAGCCGCGCCAGTACCGCCCCAACCCCAACCGGGGCGACAACGTCACCGGCACCTCGCCCTACCAGGACGCGGACGCCTGAGCCCAGATCCACTGATGATCAGCGGGGCGAGCGACGTCAGACGCGTGTGGTGGCGTCGTTGTCGGCCGACCCCGTGATCCCGCCGTTGGAAAGCCCTGCGGGGCTGTCACCGGGGCCAGGGGTTGAACGGCGGGGGCGGGCCGTTGAGGGCCGGGGCCAGGCCGAGGGTCCGGCGGAGTTCTTTGAGCAGTTCCAGGATCTCGCCCCGATCCAGGAAGCGCTTCGGGAAGTAATGTTCCTCCAAGAAGGCGCGGAACCGGTCGCAGAACTCCTCGTAGGGAATCGGATACTCAAGGTCCGCGCGGTCGGGGAGATTGACCTGCGGCCATTGCGCGCTCAGCAGGACCTGGCCTGGCTGGAACAGTTTATACTCCGGCTCCCATTCCTCCCAATTCGAGTGGAAGGATATAGTGATGTTGTCATGGCTACCTTGACCTCTGCCAGCGATGAGACCATTGAGCACATCCCGGATGTAGCGCGGGTTGGCCGCGTCGTAGAACCAGTACCAGAGGGCTTCTGCTGCGGCCTGGGGCCTAGTCGTCGTTGTCATGGGTCGTCACCTTTCTAGCTCTATGGGTCCACGGGATAGACGCCAGTGAATTGGCCGTCTTTGAGCCAGCCTTTGAATTTCATGCCGTGGGACCAGCCCACATACTGCGCGCTTCCCGGCGAGACCGGCCGGGCGTGGCGCATGGTGTCGGTGGGTGGGTCCGGCGGGGGCGTCAACGGGGCCAGGGGTTGAACGGCGGGGGCGGGCCGCTGTGGGCCGGGGCCAGGCCGAGGGTGCGGCGGAGTTCTTCAAGCAGTCCCAGGATCTCGCCCCGGTCGAGGAAGTGCTTAGGGAAGTAGTGCTCCTCCAGGTAGGCGCGGAAGCGGTCGCAGAACTCCTGGTATGGGATCGGATAGTCGAGGTCCGCGCGGTCAGGAAGATCGACCTGCGGCCAGTGCGCGCTGATGAGGAACTCGCCAGGCTGGAACAACTTGTACTCCGGTTCCCAGTCCTCGAAGTTCGAGTGGAACCAAATTGTGATGTTGCCGTTGGTGCCTCGTCCTCTGCCCGCGATGAGACCATTGAACACTTCCCGGATGTCTTGGGCGTCGGTCACGTCGTAGAACCAGTAGTCAAGGGCCTCGGCCGCGGCCTGGGGTTTAGTCGTTGTTGTCATGGGTTGTCACTTTCTCCATGGGTCCACTGGATAAACACTGGTGAATTGGCCGTCTTTGAGCCAGCCTTGGAACTTTATGCCGTGGGACCAGCCCTCATACTGCATGCTTCCGGGTGAGACCGGCCGGGCGGAGCGCATGGCGTCGGTGGCGTAGGCCAGCATGTCGGCGTCGCTGATCACCGACGGATCGTAGACGGTTTTAGGTGTGTTCACGACTTTCCAGTCGCCGGTCAGTCCGCCGCCGGGTTGGCGTATCGGCACTTGGTATTTGATGTCGTAGACGCCGGGGTAGATCTCGGTTTTGCTGATGATGGCTTGGGCGGGGTCGAGGCCGAGGTCGCGGAAGGCTTGCTCGAAATTGACGAGGTTGTGCCCGCCGGAGATCCCGTCCTTGTTCGGTTTGGCCACGTCGCTGAGGTGGGCTCCGAGTTCGGGGTCGAACCTCACGGCGATGAGCCGTCCTTCCTGGAGGGTGAAAGTTGTGCCGAAGCGGGTGATCATGTGGCCGGCGCGGAGGGCTTGGAGTTGGAGGCGGGTGATTTGGACGAGTTTGACCACGCCGCCGATGGCGACGGGTATGAGGAAGAGGCCGTCGATGACAGCGGCCCGGTAGTCGCCCTCGTGAAGGTTGAGGGCTAGGTCGGCGCCGATGGCGGCGGTGGAGACGGCGGCGAGGCCGGTGGCGAGCCAGCCGGGTCCGGGTATGAAGACGGCGATGGTCCCGGCGATGGCGGTGGCGGTGG
>JAISAO010000104.1 GCA_031266665.1 Propionibacteriaceae bacterium
TGGGAGCAGGCGCCGCACGAGGTCGAGCAGATGAGCGACCTGATCCACGCCGTCCACGCCGCCACCGGGGCGGCGGTGCCGACCAACGAGGAGTGGCACCACCAGCCGGCCGACTCGGATGTGCGCATGCCTTGGCGGGTCAACATCAAGTGGCGGGTGTCGACCGTGGCCGGTTTCGAGGGCGGAACCCAGCTTTATATCAACACCATCTCGCCCCAGCGTCTGCGCGACCTGTTGGTGCCTCGGCTGTTCGAGTTGCGGGCCCAGGGGAAACTGGGCCACGTCCGCATCGCCATGGAGTGCTCCGGCGCCCCCAACCTGTTGCGCTACAACCTCAATCTAAACCGCTGACCTCGGCCGGGGGAGAGGCTGGTTCAAGGACTGACCCAGAGGATGATGGGGACAGCGGGTGGACACGGACTGGGCCTCGCTGTCGCAGTACGGCGAAACATAACGATATACGTTACAATACGCCGTGTGGAACGACACTCGCGGGTATCCGCCGCACGGTTGGCGGACTGGGCGCTGTCCCAGGGGCGGGTGTCTCTGACAACCGCTGAAGCGGCCAGGTTGCTGGGAGTGCCTGTCAATCATGTTCCTCAACGGTTGGCCGCCCCCCGGCGGCGGGGGGAATGGCTGACCCCGGCCAGCGGCTTGTGGGTGCCGGTTCTGGCTGAGTACCGGATGACTCCGCCGGTCCCGGCCGAGCAGTTCATCGACGCCATGATGCGTCACCTGGACGCCGGCTACTACGTGGGATGGCTTTCCGCCGCAGGGCTGTGGGGGGCTTCGCACCAAGCCGCGATGGCGACCCAGGTCGCCGTGTCCCGTCGGATCAGAGCCCGAACCGTCGGAGGGTCCCGGCTGGTGTTCCGCGAACGCTCCCGTCTGGCCGACATCCCGGTGGTGCGTCGGGAGGGCCGTTGGGCGGGCTTCTGGGTGTCCACGTCCGAGGCCACCGCGCTGGACGTGGCCGACGACATGGCCTTCTCCGGCGGGCTCGACAACGCCGTCACGGTGATCGCGGAACTGGCCGAAGAGGCGAACCTGGACATGGCCCGTGTCGCGGCCCTCGCGGCTCTGTTCCCAGCGGCCGCCGCCCGTCGTGTGGGCTGGGTGGTCGAGACCTTCACCGACGGCGCCCGAGGCTTGGACGAGCTAGCCGCCGTCGCCGCCGGAGCCTCCGCGTCCCCGTCCCGCCTCTCGCCCTACCACGCCGACAGCGGGCCGCTGGACCAGCGGTGGATGCTGCGGCTCAACGCCGACCCAGACAGGGAGTGACGATGATCGGACGGCCGGCCATCGCCGCCTGGCGAGACACCCATCCTTGGCAGACCGACAAGCAGGTCGAGCAGGACTTGCTCCTGTCCCGCGCCATGGTCGAGATCGCCCGCCACTCCCTCCTGGGCCGTGAACTGCTGCTGCGCGGCGGCACCGCCATCCAGAAACTCCATCTCGGCTCGGCCGTGCGCTACTCCGAAGACCTGGACTATGTGCGCCTCAACCCAGGACCCCTCGGCCCCATCATGCAGGCGCTGCAGGACATTGGTGAGGCCGTCGGGTTGCGCCCGAGTTGGCGCTTGGGCGAGCACCCGAAGGTGTTCTGGCGGGGCACAGCGGCCGACGGCAGTCCCCTCAAAATCAAGATCGAGCTCGATACGAGGCAACGCGACGGGCTGCTCCCGCCAATCACCGCGCCGTTCTCCGTGGAGTCGCCCTGGTGGTCAGGGACCACAGACGTGCCGACGCCATCGCTCGTGGATGTCGCCGGGTCCAAACTCGCCGCCTTGTACTCGCGCTCCAAAGGCCGAGATCTCTTGGACACCTGGCTGGTCCGAACGCGCACCACGACCGATCCCGCCCAGGTCGTCACCGCCGCCCGGCGTTACGGAGTCGAGTCGATGACCTGGGCCAACATGACCACCAATCTGACCCGCAAACTGGCCGACCCTCACTTCTCGGACGACACCACGATCATCGTCACACCCGGCCTGGCCTACGATCCGGTGGAGGCCGCCGCCATCGTCCAGTCCGACCTTGTTGACCGCCTACCCGGTGGACCACTCCACACCGCCCAACCCGGCACAGCAGACGCCGGTCTGACTCCCGAGTAGCAGGAGGCACAGGCAGCCGAGGCCCAGCAGGCCAGGAAACACCGAGACGCGCCCAGACGCTGGCGCGTCTCGAAACTTTCCTCATGCTCAAAGTGTGCCATCTGGGGCCGGCCTCGCCCCGCTTTCCGGGTCGGCCTCTTGGGCCTGGCGGGCGGCCTGGAAGGCCCGGACCAGCGGGCCCAGGGCTTGGACCAGGGCCGCCAGGTCGTCGGTCGAGAGGTGCTCAATGGTTTGGGCGGGGTGGGGGATGGTGGCCTCGGCCAGTTGGCGGAGGAAGTCTTGGCCGGCCTCGGTCAGCTCTACCAGCCGGCCGCGGGCGTCGTCGGGGTCGACGGCGCGGACGATCAGGCCGGCGGCGGTCAGGCGTTTCAACAGGCCGGAGACGGTGGCGGCGGAGACGTTCATGATGGCCGCCAGTTCGCTGGCGCGCTTGGGGCGGCTCAGGGCCAGGACCCCCAGCAGGTGGAGCTGCTGCGGGGTGATGGGGTGGCGGACCAAGGCGTTGACCTGCCGGGCGATGAAGGTCTGGGAGAAGTAGTCCTCGTGCAGGGCGTGCAACTGGGCGAGCAATCGCTCCCGACGCGCCGCCTCGCTCACCGGTCGCCTCCTTCCGTCCGGCCGGCTTGGCCGCTCCCTCGGTTCGTCGTCTGGCGCGGGTCCCGGCCTGCCGTCCGGGCGCTCCGGGCCTGCCGTCCGGCCGCTCATCCGGTCGGTCGTCTGGACCGGCCCGCTGTCGCCCCACTGGCCCATCCTATCCCGGCTGTTCGGGATGCTTAGCCACCGACTAAGGATGATGCTTAGCCCTTGGCTAAGCAGTTGGTGTTAGGCTGGGGCTCGGCCCGCCGGCGGCCCGTTCCGGGCGCCTGAATCGGGGACATTTTACAGGAGGTCGGCCATGCACCGTCTGGCTAAACTATCATTGCGCAACAGGGCGGTTGTGGCACTGGTCTCCATCGCCATCCTGGTGGGCGGCGTCTTCTCCATGACCAGCCTGAAACAGGAGTTGATACCGTCTCTGGAGCTGCCCATGGCCCTGGTGACGGCCACCAACCCGGGCGTCACCTCCTCGCTGATGGAGCAGCAGCTGGCCGAGCCCCTGGAGAGCGCCATCCAGTCCGTCCCCGGGGTCGAGTCGATCCAGACCACCTCGGTCGACTCGGCCATCTTCGCCATTGTCGAGTTCCGCTACGGCACCAACATGGACACCTCCAACCAGAAGTTGTCCACCGCCATCGCCCGCATCGCCCGCCAACTCCCCAGCGGCGTCGACACCAACGTCATGACCGGCTCGATGGACGACTTCCCTATCATCCAACTGGCCGTCAGCGCCGCCGTCGACACCTCCGCCGCCGACCTGTCCCACCTGGTTGACGACGTCATCGTGCCCAAGCTGAGCCGGCTGGAGAACGTCCGCTCGGTCGCCGCCGCCGGCCTGGCCCAGCCCCAGATCATCATCACCCCCCGGGCCGCCGACCTGGCCCGGACGGGCCTGGCCATGACGGACATCACGGCCGTGCTGAACGACTACGGCCTGGCCCTGCCGGCCGGCCAAGTGGGCGACGGCGACCAGACCCTGTCCGTCCAGGCCGGCCAGGCGATCGGCTCGGCCGAGGAGCTGGGACGGCTGCCGATCGGCTTGATCCCGGCCAGCGCCGCCCAACCCAGCGCCACCTTGATCCGGCTGGCCGACGTGGCCGATGTGGTCTCGACCACGGCCGCCGCCACCTCCCACTCCCGCCTGAACGGGGCCGAGGCCGTCTCCGTGTCGGTCACCAAGACCCCGGCCGGCAACACCGTCGACGTCTCCAACGCCGTCAAGCAGGCCCTGGACGAGCTGGCCGACTCCTTGGAGGGGGCCGACTTGGAGACCGCCGTGGTCTTCGACCAGGCGCCGTTCATCGAGCGGTCGATCCGGGGGCTGTCCGAGGAGGGCCTGATCGGGTTGGGCTTCGCCGTCATCGTCATCTTGGTCTTCCTGTTCTCCGTCCGCTCGACCCTGGTGTCGGCCGTGTCCATCCCGCTGTCGCTGCTGATGGCCTTCATCGCCATGCGGGCGACCGGCGAGAGCCTCAACATCTTGACCCTGGGGGCCATGACCATCGCCATCGGCCGGGTGGTGGACGACTCCATCGTGGTGATCGAGAACATCAAACGCCACTTGTCCTACGGCGAGGCCAAGCGCGACGCCATCATCACGGCCGTGCGCGAGGTCGGCGGGGCGGTGGCCAGCTCGACCATCTGCACGGTGGCGGTCTTCACGCCCCTGGCCTTCACCGGCGGCATGGTGGGGGAGTTGTTCCGGCCCTTCGGCTTGACCGTGGCCCTGGCCCTGGCGGCCTCGCTGCTGGTGGCGCTGACCATCGTGCCGGTGCTGGCCTACTGGTTCGTGCCCTCGCCGGTGTCGGTCGACGCCGCCGACCAGGCCTGGCAGCGCCAGCAGGCCGAGGCCAAGGAGCGGCGCGGCTTCTGGCAGCGGCTCTACCTGCCGACCCTGCGGGCGGCGCTGCGCCACCGGGTCGTCACCTTGGTGGTGGCGGTGCTGCTGCTGGGCGGCACGGTGGCCCTGGTGCCGACCCTGGAGACCAACTTCCTAGGCGACATGGGCCAAGATAACTTGTCGGTGACCCAGACCTTCGCGGCCGGCGCCAGCCTGGACCAGCAGGACCGGCAGGCCCGTCAGACCGAGGCCGCCCTGGCCAAGGTCGACGGGGTCGAGACCGTCCTGACCCAGGTCGGCGGCGGCGGCCTGATGGGGATCAGCCTGTCGGCCGAGCCCCAGGCGACCTTCTCCCTCACCCTGGACGAGGGGGCCGACCCGGCGACGGTCGAGACCGCGGTGCGCCAGGCGGCCCAGGCGGCGGCCGGCCAGGCCGTCACCGACACCGCCGTCAACGCCGGCCAGTCCGCCATGATGGGCTCCACCACCGTCGACCTGATCGTGCGGGCCGACGACCAACAGGTCTTGGCCGAGGCCGCCGCCCAGGTCGAACAGGTGGCCCGCGACACCCCCGGCTCGGTCGAGGTGGCCAACGACTTGGCGGCCGACCAGCCGATCGTCCAGATCACGGTCGACAAGGACAAGGCCCGCGCCCTGGGGCTGTCGGAGACGGCGGTCGAGGGCCTGGTGCGCTCGCTGACGGTCCCCTCCCAGATCGGCTCCCTGACCGTCGGACTGAACCAGGTGCCCGTGCTGGTGGCCCTCGGCCCGGGGGCGGCGACGGTCGAGGAGTTGTCCGACTTGCCGCTGCTGGCCACGGCCAACGGCAGCCTGAAGCTGTCCGACGTGGCCGCCGTCGAGGTGGTGCGCTCGCCCGTCTCGCTCACCCGGGTCGACTCCCAGCGCAGCGCCACCATCGCCGTCACCCCCCAGACCCAGGACCTGGGCAGCCTGTCCTCGGCCCTGACCGAGGCGGTCGACGGGCTCGACCTGCCGGCCGGGGCGACGGTCGAGGTCGGCGGCGCCGCCGCCCAGATGAACGACGCCTTCTCCGACCTGGGCCTGGCCCTGGTGATCGCCATCATCATCGTCTTCATCGTCATGGTTGCCACCTTCGGCTCCCTGCTGCAACCCTTCATCTTGTTGGTGTCGATCCCCTTCGCCGCCACCGGCGCCCTGCTGGCCCTGATCGTCTCCGGCACGCCGCTGGGGGTGCCGTCGATTATTGGCCTGTTAATGCTGGTCGGCATCGTGGTGTCCAACGCCATCGTCTTGATCGACCTGATCAACCAGTACCGCTCGCGCGGCCGCGACCTCGACCAGGCCATCGAGGAGGGCGCCCGCAAACGTCTGCGGCCCATCTTGATGACCGCCGCCGCCACCATCTTCGCCCTGCTGCCGATGGCCTTCGGCCTGACCGGCGGCGGCGGCTCCTTCCTGTCCCAGCCGCTGGCCCTGGTGGTCATCGGCGGCCTGGTCAGCTCGACCTTGCTGACGCTGGTGGTGGTGCCGGTGCTGTACAGCTTCGAGGCCCGCTTCCACGACCACCGCCAAGCCCGCCACCAGGCCCGTTTGGAGGCCCGCCGCCAGGAGCGCGCCCAGCAACGGGCCGAGCGCCTGGCCGCCGCCGAACCCACGGATGTTGTCCCGGTGGCCGCCCCGTCGGTGGAAGACGGCTCGTTCACGGCGGCCGCTCCGGCCACAGAGCCCCTGACCGGAGATTCGATCACGGTCGTCCCGCCCGTGGTGACTGGCCCGACCGTGGACGCCGCCGGCCCGACCGCCGACCCGGCGGAGACTGGTCCGGCCCAGACGGACTGACGCTCCCCAGCCTGAGGGTCCCGCCGCCGGTTGGCGTCCGGCGGCGGGCGGTGGGAGGCTGGGGGTCATGCGCGCAGTCACCACCACTGGACCCGGCGGCGTCGAGGTCCTCCGCCTGTCCGAGGTCCCCCCGCCCCAGGCCGGGCCGGGCGAGGTCCGGATCAACGTCATCGCCGCCGGCGTCAACCGGGCCGACCTGTTGCAGCGGCGCGGCCTCTACCCGCCGCCGCCCGGCATCTCCGACATCATCGGTTTGGAGGTGGCCGGCCGGATCGACCAGGTGGGGGAGGGCGTGACGGCCTGGCGGCCGGGCGACGAGGCCGTGGCCATCGTGGCCGGCGGCGGCTACGCCGAACAGGTGGTGGCGCCAGCCGGACAATGCGCCCCGCCGCCGCCCGGCGTCCCCCTGACGACGGCGGCCGGGGTCATCGAGGTGGCGGCCACGGTGGTGTCCAACCTGGACGAGGCCTGCTTGGCGGCGGGGGAAACCTTGTTGGTCCA
>JAISAO010000041.1 GCA_031266665.1 Propionibacteriaceae bacterium
TCACGTGTTACTCACCCGTTCGCCACTCGTGTACTCCGAAGAGCCTTACCGTTCGACTTGCATGTGTTAAGCACGCCGCCAGCGTTCGTCCTGAGCCAGGATCAAACTCTCCGTTGAAAACCTGGTCCCAGGGCTTCCGCCCCGAGCTAAGCTCAACTAAAAAGAGATGATGTCCTGACAGGATCCATTGCTGGATCGTCAATTCATCAAAGGAACCGTTTTCCAGGGCCGAGGCCCTTTCAACGGGGCACACCTAAGGTGTGCTATTTTGGCATTGACTTTAAGCACGCTGTTGAGTTCTCAAGGTTCGGGTGCGCCCGCCCGGCCAGTCTTTTGAACGACCGCCGCCCGGGGCAACTCGGAGAACACTACCCGTCGGGTCTCAGATCGTCAAATCATCGTTCCGGCCGGCCCCTCCCCCCCGCCTCACGGCCCGGAGCCCTTCGCCTAGCGGAAGAAACTCTGGCCGAGAACCGGTCGGAAGACGCCTCCTGAAGGGGTCCCGGTCGGCCTCCGGCCGATGCGGCGCCCCTCTGTTCTCACAGAAGGCCTGGGTTATGTTACGCCTCAGGCTCGGAGCCGTCAAACGCGGCCGCCGCCCGGGGGCGGCCCAGCAGCCGGTCGATGGCCTCCAGGCGCTGGACCAGCTGGGCCTCGTGGCCGTGGTCGGTCGGCCGGTAGTAGAGGGCGTCGACCAGGTCGTCCGGCAAGTATTGCTGGGCGGCCACGCCGTGGGGATGGTCGTGGGCGTAGCGGTAGTCCTGGCCGTGGCCAAGGCCGGCGGCGGCGCTGTAGTGGGCGTCGCGCAGATGGGCCGGAACGCGGCCGCCCCGGCCGGCCCGGACATCGGCCAGGGCGGCGTCGATGGCTGTGATGACGGCGTTCGACTTGGGGGCGGTGGCGCAGGCGATGACCGCTTGGGCCAGGTTGAGGCGGGCCTCGGGCAGGCCGATCAGCTGGACCGCCTGGGCGGCCGCGACGCACAGCGGCAAGACGCTGGGGGCGGCCAGACCGATGTCCTCGCTGGCCAGGATGACCAGGCGGCGGGCGATGAAGCGGGGGTCCTCGCCGGCGGCGATCATCCGGGCCAGGTAGTGCAGGCCGGCCTGGACGTCGGAGCCCCGCAGCGACTTGATGAAGGCCGAGGCGACGTCGTAGTGCTCGTCGCCGGCGGCGTCGTAGCGCACGGCCGCCCGGTCGACGGCCTGCTCCACGGCGGCGCCGGTGATGACGGTCCCACCGGCGGCCTCGGTCCCGGCGGCGGCCTCCTCCAGGTAGGTCAGGACGCGCCGGGCGTCGCCGTTGGCCAGTTGGACGAGTTGGTCCCGCGCCGTGGGGTCGAGGCTGAAGCGGGCGCCGGCGGCCGTGCGCAGGCCGCGCGGGTCGCTCAGGCCGCGGTCGATCAACTGGGAGAGATCGCCCGGGGTCAGGGCCTCGAGGGTGAGCAGGAGGGAGCGCGACAGCAGGGGCGCGATGACGGCGAAGGAGGGGTTCTCGGTGGTGGCGGCGATCAGCGTCACCAGGCGGTTCTCGACCGCCGGCAGCAGGATGTGCTGCTGGGTCTTGGAGAAGTGGTGGACCTCGTCGATGAATAAGACGGTGGCCCGCCCCCGGGCCAGCTCGGCGCCGGCCTGGGCCAATTCGGCCCGTAACTCCTTGACCCCGCTGGTGACGGCCGACAGCTCGACGAAACGGGCGCCGGCGCCGCGCGAGGCGACGGCCGCGATGGTGGTCTTGCCGACGCCGGGCGGCCCCCAGAGAAAGACCGACATGGCCTGGCCGGCGACCAGCCGGCGCAGCGGCGAGCCGGGGCCGAGCAGGTGGGCCTGGCCGACGATCTCGTCCAGGGTGCGGGGCCGCAGGCGGACCGCCAGAGGGGCGTGGGCGGTCGTCTGGCCCAGCGACCCCATGGCGGCGCCGGGGTCGGGCCTAACCACGCCGAACAGATCCTCGCTCACAGGGCCCGAGTTTACGGTCCTCGGCCGACCGGCCCGAGCCGTCGGGCGGGAGGGCCGACCGCCGTGGTGCTCCGGGAGCCGCCATAGATTACGATAGTGCTATAGTAATATCGTTCGATGTAACGAAAGGAGAACATCATGTTCGTGCCGGACGAGCGGCCGCCGCGTTGCGGCCGCCACCACCGTCATCACCACCGCTGTGGCTTCGACGTCAGCTTCGACGTGCCCCTGCCGCCCGACCCGATGGGCCGCGGCGGTTTCATCCCGCCAGCCGTGGCGTCCGACTTCGGCTTCTCGGCCTCGTGGGGCTTCGGCCCTTGGCCCCGGGGCCGGCGGCGGGCCAAGCGGGGCCTGCTGCGCGAGTCCATTCTGGTCCTCTTGCAAGAGCGGCCGCGCAATGGGTACCAGATCATCTCGACCTTGGCGGATCGCACCATGGGGGCCTGGCAGCCCAGCCCCGGGGCGGTCTACCCCTGCCTGCAGCAACTGACGGACGAGGGTCTGATCCAGCCCATCGACTTGGACGGCCAGAAGGCCTTCGAGCTGACCGAGTTGGGCCGCACGGCCGTCCAGGACGTGCCCGGCGAGCCCTGGGCGGCGGAGAACGACCACGGCCGTCCGGGCCAGGAGTGGCCGGCCTTTGAGATCAGGTCGGTGTTCGACGAGTTGAAGCAACTGGCCAAGGCCCTACGCCTGGTCGCCACCGACGCCGACGCCGACCAGCTCAAGTCCATCGCGGCCGACATCGCCGCGCTGAGGCGCAAGCTCTACGCCTCCTTGGCCCAAGATCCCGAGGCTGATGACTGAGGGTTGAGGCCTGAGGCCTGAGCCCCGATCCGCCGCGGCGCCCAAATCCGCCCCGGCGACGCCGACCACGACTGTGGCGGCGCCGCCGGGGCGGTCGACGTTCGGCCGCCCCGGCCCGTGACGGCGCTCCGGCCTCAGCCGCTCATGACCCCACGGTCGCAGGTGGAGCTCTAGAGCCTCTTGGTGATCAGAACTCCGACGAATGAGCCGAGTTTTCATCACCTCGGGGTCCACGCGAAGTACCGGACCGGAGCGCAGCGGAGGGAGGACACTTCGTGGGGTGGCTAGATGGTTAACTCCAAGACATGGGCTCGTCCTCACGCCCTGGACGACACGCCGGCGGCGTCCTCGTCGGTCAGCGATGCCAAACATCGCCTCCCTCCTCGTCCTTGCCGGCCCGCCGTCTGAGCGCGAATCCATCGCCCAGCCCTTGGAATTAACCATCTAGGCGTCAGCCGGCGGTGTGGCGTCATCCGGCTGGTCCGGTTCCGGGGGGCGGCCCAGGGCGGCGTCGGCGAAGGCTGCGACATCGACGTGAAGGCCGAGGCGGCCGGGGGGGAGACCGGCGGGCGACCGCCAGGTCCGGCCGGCCACCCGGGCCAGATCCAAGATGGCGGCCATGGAGCGGGCGCCGTAGCGGTAATGCGGTCCCAGCAGCAGGGCTCGGACCAAGCCGTCGTCCACCTCGGCCTCGCCGCCGCGCACCGCCATCAGGTCGCGTAGCACGACGGCCCGGCGCAGGACGTAGCCGTCGTCTTGGTCCGAGACGGGATTGGGGCCGCTGAGGTCGATGGCGGCGTGGAGTTGGGCCACGAAATCGGGCCCCTGGGCGGCGCGGAACAATTCGGCCCCCAGCCGGTCGCCCGGGTCGACGGCCTGGCCGGCGGCCATCCGATCCTCCACCAGCAGGGGGGCGGCGAAGTCGGCGCCGGTGGTCGCCGTGGCGGCCGCGAAAACCAAGACGCAGCGGCCGATCGGGCGCGGCCCGGAGGCCTCGGGGAAGAGGCCGTGGCGCATCGGCTGGAGGAAGCTCTTGAGCCAGCCCGCCGGATGGCCGTCGCGGTCGGCGTCGAACTGGTCGAAGACCACCAGTGGGAGTTGTCCGGCCAAGGCGGCGTCGCGCGCCTGTTGGAAGGCTGCGGCCAGGTCGTCGTCCCCCCGGAATTGCGAGACGGTGGATCTGAGTTGGCTCACCCGGCCGGGCAGGACGGACTCCGCCACCTGGCCCAGGGCGAAGGCCTGGCCCGACCCCACCGGGCCGAAGACGGCCAGGCAGAGCGGCCGTCGGTCGGGGCTGACGGCGTAGTCCGCGATCAGCGCCTTGACATTCTGATAAGCCTCGATCTCAAGACGGTCGATGGCCACCAGACGGCCCAACTCGAGGTGGGGCAGGCCGCGCAGCGCCTCGGAGCCGAACCTGACGTAGTCGAAGGCGGCCGCGACGGCCGGGGCGCCGCGCCAAGCCGCCACCATCCGCCAGTCCGGGTCGGGGTCGCCCGCCTCGGTCAGGGGCACGGCCTGGAGGCTGCCGGGGTCGGCCTGGTCGTCGACCTCCAACCAGCGGGAGAAATCGCCGGCCGCCAGCAGCGGCAGGCTGTAGCCCTGGCGGGCCAGACTCTCGGCCGGCTGCAGCATCCGAGTGGGGGCGAAGCCCTCCTCCCCCAGCAGCACGGGGACGAACTGGGTGGCGGCCTGGGCCACCATCACCGACCAGGTGTCGGGCACCAGGCCGGCCCGCTGGCGCTGACCGCCCTCGGGGCCGCCGCGGGCCAGGGCCAGCCAGGGGGAGAGCTGGTCGCCGTCGCGCTGCAGGTAAAGGGCGCCGTCCTCGGCCAGGGTGATGATCAGGTGGCGGAAGCCGGCCAGGTGGGCCAGGGCCGGGTCATGGCGCAACTGCCAGACCAGGTCCGAGGCCGCGCGCTCCCAGGAGAGCTGACGGCTGATGGCCACCCCGGCGGCCCGCAAGACGTCGGCGTCGAGCAGCAGGCAGGCCCGCTCGGCCACGGCGGCGGCCAGCTCGGGGCTGGGCAGGACTCGGTTGGAGGCCCAGAGCAGGGGGAGGTCGTCGTCGCCCAGGATGATCTCGTCCAGGCCCTCGTCGTACACCACCAGGCCGTCCGCCGCCGCCGTCGGCGTGGCCACCACCGAGGCGCCCGGGGTCCAGCCGTCGTGGGAGCCGACGAACCAGTGGTCCGGGCCAGCCGGGCCACCCGGGCCGCCCGGTGTCAGGCGCAGGTGCTCGCCCCGGGGATGGTCCGGCCGCTCGACCGGCAGAGCCTGGTCGGGGAGCAGGGCGGCGACCATGGCGGCGCCGGCCGGGACGGCGTATTCGGCGTACTCGCGTCGGCCGGGCGAGTCGCGGGAGAAAGCCAAACGACGCCACCAAGCGTGTCCGGTGATCGCCAAGCGCGCAGCCATCGTCAACCTCCTGCTCTGGCCGAGGCTCGCCGGGCGATGCCGACGAGCGACCATCCGACGTCCTAGACGGAACCCGCCCCAGCCTTGGCCCCAGTCTGGCCGCTGCCGCAGCCGTTGTCACGCCTTTTCCCGGCGTTGTCACGCCTTTTCCCGACCTGGTTTCGCCGTCCCGGCCACGGAGGTGGCGTCGGGCTCTCGGGGCGGCCGGCGCACCCCTCTCGGGATCGCCGTCGGACCGAATGTCACAGCCTTGCCCTAGCGTTGGTCCCATGTCTCAGCGATCAGTTCCAGCGGCGGCCCCGGACGCCGCCCGGACGCGATCGTCGGACGCGGAGCGGGCGGGCGGCCGGACGGCGACCGTCCCCACAGCGACCGTCCCCACAGGACGGACGGCAGGTCATTCGGACCCGGGTCGGCCGACCGGCCCGATCAGACGCCTGGTAGGGCCGCCGGCGGCGTTGGTGGCGGGCCTGGCCGAGCGTTGGTCCGAGCCGGGGGGCGATCCTTTCGTCGTCCATCTGGTCTGTGGGCCGAGTCGGGGGACCAGTCGCTGGCTGGCGCAGGAGTTGTCGCGCCGCCTGGGCGCCCGGGCGGGCGACGACGGGGTGTGCGCCGGGGTCGACTTCATGTCCTTGGACCAGTTGGTGGCCCAGGTGGTGGCGGCGGCGCTCCAGGACGGACGGTCCTGGTCGGGCGACAGCTTGGTCCAAGGGGTGTTGGGGGCGTTGCAGGACAGCGCGGACGAGCCCTGGTTCGCCCTCCTGGGCCGGCATCTGGGCACGGTGGCCGAACGGCCCCGACGGCGGGCGCGGCTGGCGCGGCGGTTGGCCGGGCTGATCGAGCGTTACTTGGCCTGGGCGCCGGAGATGGTGGCGGCGTGGTGGCGGGACCAGCCGGCCCCCCAGGTGGCGGCTGGGGACTCGGACGCCTGGATGGGCGCGGCGGCGGAAGACCCGACCTGGTGGCAGGCGGGGCTGGTCCGGGCGGTGGCCGCTCGCCTGGGCGACCCGCCCCTGCTCGACCGGTCTGTCCTCGAAGGTTTGGAGCGCGACGACCCGCTGCCGACGGTCGGCCGGGTGGCGCTGTTCTGCCCCGACTCGGTCAGCCCTCTGGCCGCCACAGTCTTGCGGGCGGTGTCCTGGCACCATCCGGTCGATCTGTTCAGCCGGGTCCTGCCGGGCAGCGCCGTCGGCCGCTCCCTGACCCGCGCCGGAGCCGATGTGGACCGGGTGCTGGACGCTCTGGCCGGGGAGGGGCGGGAGCCGACCGCGGGCGGAACGTCGGAGTCAGCCGCGGGCGGAACGTCGGAGCCGGTCGCCGACGGAACGTCGGAGCCAGCCGTCGGCGCGCTGTCGGGCGGCCGGGGCCAGACCGCCCTGGGAGCGGTCCAGGCCGCCCTGATGGGCGACGCGCCCCCCCTCCGTGGCGGGGGCGACGACGGCACGCTCCAACTCCACGCCAGTCATGGGCCCGACCGTCAGGCCGAGGTCTTGCGCGACCTGCTGCTGGGGCTGTTGGCCGACGACGCCAGCTTGGAGCCGCGCCACATCCTGGTGGTCTGCCCGCGGCTGGAGGCCTTCCAGGGCTGGTTGGAGGCGGTCTTCGGCCCGACGCCCGTCGGGGTCGAGTGGGACCAGCCGGGTCATGTCATCCGAGTCAGCCTGGCCGGGTCTCGAACGGCGACGACCAATCACGTTATCGACGCCATCGGCGCGCTCCTCGACTTGATCCAGTCCCGGGCCAGCGCCAGCCAATTGTTGGCTCTGGCCACCAATCCGGCGGTCGCGACCCGTTTCGGCTGGACGGCCGACGACTGTGACCGCTTGACCGATCTGGTGCATGACAGCGGTCTGCGCTGGGGCCTGTCGGCCGCCGGGCGCGAGCCTTATGGCCTGGCCGGTTTCGCCGAGAACACCTGGTCGGCCGGTCTCAACCGCTTGGTGCTGGGGGTGGCCGCCCCGCCCGACCAGTTGATCCCGGTCGGACCGGCCCTCCCCCTGGAGACGGTGGGCGCGGACCAGGCCGGGCTGGTCGGATCGCTGCTGGAGCTGACCGGTCGGGTGCGGCGATTGGCGGCGGACTGGGGTGCGGGCGGCGACGGCCGTCTCTGGGGCGCCCGGCTGCGGGGGGCAGTCGATCTTCTGACCGCTGTCGAACCGGACGACAACTGGCAATTGACGGAGGCGCTCGGCCTGGCTCAGGGGCTGGCCGACGCCGCCGGGGAGGCCGGTCCGAGGCTGGAGTTGGCCGACGCGGCCGCCCTCTGGGAGGCCGGGCGCGAACGGCGGCGGAGTCGGGAACGATTGTTGAACGGCGACCTGACGATCGCGGCGCCGTCGGACCTGCACCACGTCCCCCATCGGGTCGTCTGCTGGGTCGGGCTGGACGCCGACAGTTTCCCCCGCCGCCACCAGCCGGACGGCGACGACCTGCTGGACGTCCCAGGGGCGGCGGGGCCGCCCGATATCGCCTGGCTGGACCGCCAGGTCTTGGCCGACTCGCTGCTCGACGCCTCGGACCGTTTCCTGATCGTCTACCGGGGCCACGACCCCCGTGACAACACCCTCCTGGCGCCCCCGGCGCCGGTCCTCGACCTCCTGGCCCTAGCCGCTCGGACGCTCGGCGACGAGGCGGCCCGGAACCTGGTCCACCACCACCCGGCCCACCCCTTCAGCCTGATCGGCCGCCAATCGGACGAGACGGCTGAGACGCCCCGCCCGCCCGGGGGGGACCGGCCGGACGATGGGACCGACCCGACCGACCGACCCGCTTGGGAGGCGCCGGACTCCGCCCCCTCGCCCGTCCCGGCGGGGCCGAGCGGGACCGGGGGACGGAAGACCGTCGGCTCTCTCGACCTGATCGCCGGGGGGGGCGGGGATGGAGGCTGGACCTTTGACGCTCGGGCCGTGGCGGCTACCCGGCGGCTGGCCGCGCCCTCCCCGCCGCCGGGCCGGCCGGCCCTTGGGGAGGGACCGCCGCCGCCCGCCGAGTTGACTATCGACGCCTTGGCCCGGGCCCTGGCCCAACCGGCCGCGCACTATCTGCGTTGGCGGACCGGGTTGACGGCCTCCCTGTTGCCGGGCGAACCGGAGGCGACGGCCGACTTCGACGCCGTGCCGCTCGACCCGGACGGCCTGGGGCGGTGGCAGATCACTCAACGGTTATTGCGCCTGGCCCGGGCCGGCCACGATCCGGCCGCCATCTGGGCGGCCGAGCCCCTGCGCGGCGAACTGCCGCCCAAGGGTTTGGGCCGCCCCGTCCTGGAGCAGTGCTGGCGGGCGGCCCAAGACATCTTGGCGGCGGCGGCCCGCTACGAGGCCGAGCCCGAGCTGTGGCGGGCGGTCGATCTGGGCTGGCCCGGCCTGCCCCGTCTGATCGGCCAGGTGGCCACCCGGGGGGATGTCGTCTTGACGGTCCAGGCCGGCCGAGCCCAGCCACGAGGCCAGCTGACGGCCTGGGTGACGCTGCTGGCCCTCCAGGCCGCCGCCCCCGAGCGGGCCTGGCGGGCCGTCATCGTGGGCCGACGCTCCCAAGTCGAATTGACGGCCGGGGCGCCCGACCGGGCGGCCGCTGGCTTGCGCCGTCTGCTCGAGCTCCACCTGGCGGCCGGGCGCGAGCCCTTGCCCCTGCCTTGCTCCACCGGGCTGTGGGCCAGCCTGTCCTGGCGCCGGGGGCAGGAGCCCGATCCGGCGGAGTTGCGCCGGCGGTGGTCCCAGGAGTGGGGCCAGGACGCGGCCTGGCGGACGGTCCAGCCCCAGCCGGAGGCCGTCTTGACCGCTGTGGCCCAGGCCTCGGACTGGCCCTTCCCCGGGTCTGGTCCGCGCACCCGTTTCGAGGCCTTGGGGCGCCAGGTCTACCTGCCGCTGTTGGAAGCCGGCGCCCGGGTTCCCTCACCCCTGCCGGAGGCGTCGTGATCAAGCCGTTCGACGGCCTGGGGCCGTTGCCCGGACCCGGCGCCCGGCTCAGCCTGGAGGCCAGCGCCGGAACGGGCAAGACCTGGTCCTTGACCGGTTTGGCGGTCCGCTACCTGGTCGAGGCCGGCTACCGGATCGACCAGGTGATGGTCATCACCTTCTCCCGCGCCTCGACCCAGGAATTGCGCGACCGCCTCCGGGGGCGGCTCGAGGCTTGCGCCGATGGGCTGCGCCAGGCTCTGCGCCAGTCCGAGCCGGCGGCCGGGGACGAGGCGGCAAGCGCGAGCGACCTCGGGACGGGGGGCGAACCGACGGCCGAGACCGAACCGCCGGAGGCGAGCGAACCACCGGATGAGACCGGACCCACGGGTGGGAGCGGACTGCCGAATGGGGCCGGACCCACGGATGGGAGCGGACCTCCGGATGAGACCGGCGCCGAGGTGGGGGCCGGCCCGGGAACGAGCGCCGATCCCGGCCTTGGGGACCCGGCCTGGGAGGCCTTGTTCCGAGGCCGCCCGGAGGTCTTGGCCCAGCGTTTGGGCCGGGCCGAGGCCGGGTTGCGCGATTTCGACCGGGGGGCCATCTTCACCACCCACGGCTTCTGCGACAGCATGTTGCGCCAACTCGGCCTCTTGGTCGACCACGACCCGTCGGACCGCTTGACGGCCGACTTGACCGAGTTGACCCGGCAGGCCACGGCCGACCTCTATCTGGCCTGGTTCGGCAGTGGGACGGCGCCCTTCCACCTGGCCGAGGCCCAACTCTGGGCCAGGCAGGCCTTGTTCCAGCCCGACCTGCCGCTGGTCCGGTCCGACGACAACCCGGTGGCGGCGGATTTCACGGTCGCCGTCCGCCAGCGGGTGGACCAGTCCAAGCGCCGCCTGGGCCTGTACACCTACGACGACATGCTGTCCCGGCTGCGCCACGCCCTGGCCGATCCGGCGACCGGCCAGATCGCCTGCCAACGTTTGGCCGACCAGTATCCGGTGGTGTTGGTGGACGAGTTCCAAGACACCGATCCGGCGCAGTGGGACATCTTGGCCTCGGCCTTCCTGGGGCGCTCCAGCCTGATCGTGATCGGCGACCCGAAACAATCTATCTATAGTTTCCGGGGGGCCGACGTTCAGACCTACCTCCAGGCCACGGCCCACGGGGACAAGGCCAGCCTCGACACCAACCGGCGCAGCTCCCCGCCGCTGGTGGCCGCTATCAACGCCCTGTTGGCGGGCCAACCGCTGGGGGACGACCGCATCACCGTCTCCCCGGTCCGGTCCTCGGCCGCCACTCCCCGCCTGCTCGGCGCTGCCGCCACGCCCTGGGCGGCGCCACTGCGGTTGCGCCTCCCGGCCGACCTGCGGCCGCTGCCCGTCGCCGCCGCCCGCCAGTTGATCGACCGTGACCTGGTGGCCGATATCGCCGATCTGCTGGGGCGGGGGCTGCGTCTGGGCGGCCCGGGCGGCGACCGGCCGCTGACCCCCGGCGACATCGCCGTCATCGTGTCGACCAACCGGCGTGGACAGACCATCCTGGAACGCCTGACCGCCGCCGGCCTGCCGGCCACTTTCAGCGGCGCCCAAGCCGTCTTCTCCTCCGCCGCCGCAGCCGACTGGTCGACCCTGCTTAGGGCCTTGGCCGAGCCTCGGACCAACCGGGTGCGGGCGGCCGCCCTGAGCGCTCTGATCGGCTGGACCCTGGACGAGTTGGTGGCGGCCGGCCCGGACCGTCTGGCCGAGTTGGCCGCCAGCCTGCGCCAAGGCGGCCTGGTCATGGCCCAGGGCGGGCCGACGGCCCTGCTGGCCTATCTGACCGATCAGGGCGGCTTGGCCGAGCGCCTGGCCGCGCGGTCGGACGGCGGGCGGCGTTGGACCGATCTGCGCCAACTGGCCGAGTTGCTGCAAGAGGCTCGCCGCCGCGAACGGCTCGATCTGGCCGGCCTGACGGCTTGGCTGGACCGTCGCCGGTTGGAGACCGCCGCCGGCGACGACACCGCCCGGCGACTGGAGACCGACGCGGCAGCCGTGCGGATGTTGACCGTGCATCAGGCCAAGGGGTTGCAATTCCCGGTGGTCTATCTGCCCCAGGCCGGAGACCACTACCCCTTGGCGGTCAATCCGGGTCAACCCTTCGCCTTCCACGACCAGTCCGGCCAACGCTGGCTCGACCTGGGGGCGGACGGCGGCCGGGACTGGGCCGAGCGGGTGCGCCGCCACCAGGAGGACGAGGCGGCGGAACAACTCCGACTGCTCTACGTCGGGCTGACCCGGGCGGCCTGCCAGGTGACGACGTGGTGGACGCCGACCAAGGCCAACCTGGAGGCCTCGGCTCTGCACCGTCTGCTGGGGTCGCGGCCGGGCCAGGCCGTGCCGGCCAGCCTGCCCCTGGCCGGACACGGTCCGGCCGACTGGCCCGAGCGGGCCGGGATCGTGGTCGAGACGATGGCCGAGCGGGCCGAGCCGGCGCCGGCCCCGAGCGGGCGGGCCGTCGGTCGGGCGCCACAGTGGCGGCGCTTCGACCGTTCGATCGATCAGACCTGGCGGCGAACCTCCTACACCGCCTTAACCGCCGACCTCGACCATGCCGGACCGTTCGCGGACCAGACCGAGGACGATGACGACGCTGGCGGGGCGATGCCGCCCGTAGGCGCCACGGTGGCCCCGCCGACGGGGGCGGCGAGCGCGCGCGGGGCAATCCCGAGGGACGACGGCGCCCTTCCCCCGGCCTCGGAAGGGCCGAGGCCGGCCGGCGGGACGACCCTCGGCCTCGACGCCTTGTCCCCGATGGCCGAACTGCCGGGCGGCACCGCCTTCGGCTCGCTGGTCCACGCCGTCTTCGAGCACGCCGACCCCCACGATCCGGCCGAACTGGCCCAAGTGGTGGAACGGACGGTGGCCCTGTCCGGCCTGTCCGAGGTGTCCACGGAGGACCTGTTGGCGGCCCTGCGGCCGGGCCTCCACACCAGTCTGGGCCCGATCGCGGACGGCCTCGCCCTGGCCGACCTCCGACTGAGGGACCGGCTGGCCGAGCTGACCTTCGAACTCCCCCTGGCCGCCGCTGGCCGCCCCGCCCGGCCGGAGGATCTGGCCCGGCTGCTGGAGCGCCACCTGACGGCGGACGACCCACTGGCGGACTACCCGGAGCGACTGCGCGCCGCCGGCCTGGCGGAAACCGACTGGCGCGGCTTCCTGACCGGTTCGATCGACGCCGTGCTGCGCCTGGGACGGCCGACCCGCTACCTGGTGGTCGACTACAAGACCAACCGGCTGGTGCCGCCGGACCAACCTCTGACCCTGCGCCACTACACCCCGCCCCGGCTGGCCGAGGCCATGATGGCCTCCCACTACCCGCTCCAGGCGCTCCTCTATTCGGTCGCCCTGCACCGCTTCCTGCGCTGGCGGCTGCCGGACTACGACCCCGAGCGCCACCTCGGCGGCATGGCCTACCTCTTCGTCCGGGGCATGGCTGGCCCGGACACGCCCCTGGTCCGAGACCAGCCGGTCGGCGTCTTCGCCTGGCGGCCGGCCGGCCGGCTGATCACCGACCTGGACGATCTCCTGGCCGGGAGGCGGCCATGACCGGCCCCGGCCCGACCGTCCCCCAGCCGTCCGCCCCGGGGCGGGTCAGCGCCGCCCCGCCCGTCCTAGGACCACCCCGCCCCGGGCAGACCGACTCCATCGCATTCGTTCCCGAACGCCCCCGCCCCGGACAGACCGGCCCGGGCGCGTCCGATCTCGACCACCGTCAGTCATTGGCGGCCGTCGCCCGGGTGGCCGAGTTCGCCGCCGCCGGATTGTTGAACTGGTCCGACTGTCAATTGGCCCGCCACCTGACCCACCTGTACCAAGAGGACGACGAGTTGGTGACCCTGGGCGTCGGCCTGACCCTGGCCGCTCTGCGGGCCGGTTCGGTCTGCCTCGACCTGGCCCGGGCCAAGGACCTGCTGCCGGGCGAGTCGGCGGACCAGACGGCGCTCCGAGCGGCGGCCGACCTGGCCTGGCCGGAACCGACGGACTGGGCCCGGCGGCTGGGCCGCAGCCCAGTGGTCACGCCGGGCGACGGGCCGACGACGGGGCGGCCCCTGCGGCTGGTGGCGGGCCGGCTCTACCTGGAGCGGTCCTGGGACGACCAGGAGGCCGTCGCCCGGTCGATCCGGGCGCGGCTGAAAGCCCCGGCACAGCCGGCGACGACGACGGCGGACCGGTTGGACGCGATCTTCCCCCCGACCGGCGCCGCCGCGCCCGACAGACGGCGCCAGGCGGGTGAACTGGCGTTGCGGCGTCGTTTCCTGGTGGTCGGCGGCGGCCCGGGGACGGGCAAGACCACGACTGTGGCCCGCCTCCTGGCCGTTCTGGCCGACCCCGACCGGCCGCCCCGGATCGTTCTGGCGGCCCCCACCGGCAAGGCCGCCGCCCGCTTGGACGCGGCGGTGCGGCAGAGCCTGGACGATCTGGGGCTGGCCCGGCTGCGGGCCGCCGTGGCGCCGGCCGGCACCGTCCACCGGGTGCTGGGGATAAAGCCCTGGGGGGATGTCGACTATCGCCTGGACCATCCCCTGCCGGCCGACCTGGTGGTGGTGGACGAGACCTCGATGTTGTCTTTGCGCCACATGCGGCTATTACTGGAGGCGGTGCCGACGACGGCCCGGCTGATCCTGGTGGGCGACCCGGACCAGTTGGCCTCGGTCGAGTCCGGGGCGGTGTTGGCCGATCTGGTGGCCAGCCAGGGTCCCGGGGCCATCCCCTTCGTCCGCCTCGACCACAATTACCGTTTCTCCGGCGAGTTGACCCGACTGGCCTGGGCCATCCGGGCGGGCCAGTCCGAGGCCGTCTTATCCCAGTTAGCCGCCGGAGGGTCGCAGATCGAGTGGATCGAGGCCGACCCGGCCGGCGACTGGGACGAGGCCGCCCTAGGGCCGCTGCGGCAGACGGTGGTGGCGACCGGCCAGGCCGTCGTCGCCGGGCTGGCCGCCTGGTCTGGCGGCGGCGACCCGGCCCGGCTGACCCCGGTGTTGGAGACTGCCAACCAGCACCGTCTGCTCTGCGCCCACCGCCGAGGGCCTTACGGCGTGGCCCGCTGGAGCGCCCAGGCGGCCGCCTGGCTGGCCCAGGCCATCCCCGGCTACGGCCGCGGCGCCCCCTGGCACCTCGGTCTGCCGGTCCAGGTGACGCGCAACGACGATGTTCTGGGCGTCTTCAACGGCGACACCGGCCTAGTGGTCGAGGTCCGAGGCCAACCCCGGATCGCCCTGGCGACCAGTTCCGGCCCGCGCCTGATCGGCCCGGCCGAGCTGGACGGCTTGGAGCCGATCCACGCCAGCACCATCCACAAGGCCCAAGGCAGTCAATTCGACCAGGTCACCGTCATCGTCCCCCCGCCGGAAACCTCCCTGCTGACACGGGAATTGTTGTACACGGCGGTCACCCGGGCTCAGACCCGGGTGCGGCTGATCGGCACGGCGGCGGCCGTCGCCCACGCCGTCACCCATCCCGCCCTGCGCGCCTCCGGGCTGGCCGACCGGTTGGCCCGGCCTTGAGCCAAACCGGACCGAATAGATCGAGCCGGACCGACATAACGCAGTTCCCAGACCCGATTCGTGGCTTGAGGCAAGGAGCGCTGACACCCACCAACGGTATGATTCACAATGTGAGTGGGAACGCGCAGCAGTGGTTGGTCTTCGGCCTGGGCGCGGTCGTGTCGGTCGTCTTGTTCTTGATTGCTCGGTACGCACCTGGTCCCACCAATAGCGGGTCACGGCGATCCTTCACTCGTCAGAAGGGGATCGGCGTCTCGGGATGGCTCTGCGTGACCGGCCTGTTCTTTGTCCTAATCTGCCTGGTGCTTGACCGTCGCAGCGGCTTCGCCTGGCCATTTGGCTGGACGTTGTTCATCGGCGGGGGGCTCGTTTGGGTGGCGCGAATACCGGCGCGCAGGGCGCCAGCGACGGGCGAAACCCGAGATCCGGACCACCACGAGTCGTCATAAGCCGCCCGCGACCTAGAGTATGGGGACCAGTTCAGGTCGGCTGGACCAACCGCTCAGCCGGGCCAGACGGCGGTCAGGAAACGGGGGCGGCCAGCCAGGTCCAAGTGGTCGGCCAGCGCTGTGAAACCGGCCGCCCGGAAGACGGCGGGGGCGCTGACGCCCTGGTCGTCGTCGTGCTCGCAGGCCACCCGGCCGCCCGGGCGGAGCAGGCGGGCGGCCGTGGCCGCCACCTGGCGGACGACCGCCAGGCCGTCGGCCCCGCCCAGCAGGGCGACCGTCGGGTCGAAGTCGCGCACCTCGGAGGGCAGGGCCTCCCAGGCGGCGGCCGGGATATAGGGCGGGTTGGACACCACCTGGTCCACCGTGGCGTCGAGTTCGGGCAGGGCCTGGGCCAAGTCTTGGGCCACCACCGTCACGGGGCTGTCGGCCGTGTTGCGGATCAGGTAGGCCAAGGCGGCGGGCGAGTTCTCGACCGCCCACAGCCTCAGGCCGGGCCGTTCGGCCGCCAGGGCCAGGCTGATGGCGCCCGAGCCGGCGCCCAACTCGACCACCTTGGGCCAGTCGTCCAGATCGGCGGCCACCGGAGCGACGTCCACCAACCCCGCCGCCGCTCCCGACCCGGGGGCGGTGGCGTCGTCTTGAACGAGTTGGTCGAGCACCCAGCCGACCATGGCCTCGGTCTCGGGGCGGGGGATGAAGACGCCGGGTCCGACCGCCACCTCGATGGTGCGGAAGGCGGCCCGGCCGATGACGTGTTGCAAGGGGCGACCGGCCAACCGCTCGGCGGTCAGCCGCTCCAACTCGGCCAATTGCGGCGCCGTCACACCGTCCAATAACTCGACCTGGTTGGAGGGGACGGCGGCCACCACGGCCAGCAGCCGCCGGGCCTCCGCCCGGGGGGAGGCCACCCCGCCGGCGGCCAGGCGGGCCGTCGCCCGAGACAGCCAGGCCATCGCCCCCAGGCCCTCACCCCAGTCCGAATGGTGGCCGGGCGGACCCGGAGAGGCATTGGGGCTCAAGCCGGCCCCTCGGCCAAGGGACGGCCCCGGAGACGGGTTGGGTTCCGAGTCGGCCGCGTGGCCGCAAACCGGTCCCGGAGAGGAGTTGGGGCCCGAAACGGTCCCCCGGCCGCCGGCTGGGGAGGGGTGGGGCTCAAGCCGGTCCTCCGGTGGCCTCAGCCAGGCGGTCGGCCAGGTCGGCCTCTTGGAGCGCTGTCACCACCGGTTGTAGTTCGCCTCCCAGGACTAGGTCGAGGTTGTGGGCTTTGTAGCCCACCCGGTGGTCGGCGAGGCGGTTCTCGGGGAAGTTATAGGTCCGGACCCGCTCCGAGCGGTCGACAGTGCGGACCTGGGACTTGCGCGCCTGGGCCTGGGCTTGGGCGGCCTGGTCGGCCGCCAGGGCCGTCAGCCGGGCCCGCAGCAGGCGCAGGGCCGACTCTTTGTTCTGCAACTGGGAGCGCTCGTTCTGACAGCTCACCACCAGGCCGCTGGGCAGGTGGGTGACGCGGACGGCCGAATCGGTGGTGTTGACGCCTTGGCCGCCCGGTCCGCTGGAGCGGTAGACGTCGATTCGCAGGTCGTCCTCGTTGATCACGACCTCCTCCGGGTCGACGTCGGGCATAACCAGGACGCCGACGGCGGAGGTGTGGACGCGGCCTTGGGATTCGGTCACGGGGACGCGCTGGACGCGATGCACCCCGCCCTCGAACTTGAGGGCGGCGTAGGGCGCCTCGGCGGCGGCCGGCCGGGCTTTGACGGCGAAGGTGATCGTCTTGTAGCCGCCCAGGTCGGTCTCCTGGGAGTCCAGCACCTCCAGCCCCCAGCCTTTGGACTCGCTGTAGCGCTGATACATCTTGAACAACACGCCGGCGAACAGGGCCGACTCCTCGCCGCCCTCGCCGGACTTGATCTCCATGATGGCGTCGCGCGAGTCGTTGGGGTCGCGCGGGGCCAGCAGCCGGGTCAGCCGCTCCTCGGCCAGCCCCAACTGGGCTTCGAGGCCGTCGCGCTCGGCGGCGAAGGAGGCGTCCTCGCCGGCCAGCTCGCGGGCCGCCACCAGGTCGGCGGCCAACCGCTCCCGGTCGTCCCAGGCCCTGACGATCGGCCCCAACTCGGCGTAGCGCCGGCCGACGCGGCGGGCCACGGCCAGGTCGGCGTGGGTGGCCGGGTCGGCCATCTGGCGCTCCAGGTCGGCCTGCTCCGCCAGCAGCCCAGCGATGCCCTCGGCCATCAGCCCCGCTCCCGACTGTCTGCCGCCGGACAGACCCGCCGTCTAGCCGCCGGGCCGGGCCGGTCGACGGTCGGGGCGACGGTCACTGCTTGCCGTAGCGGCGCTGGAAGCGGGCCACTCGGCCGCCGGTGTCGAGGATCTTCTGCTTGCCGGTGTAGAAGGGGTGGCACTGGGAGCAGACCTCGGCGTGGATCTGGCCGGACTTGGCCGTCGAACGGGTGACGAAGTGGTTGCCGCAAGAGCAGGTCACCTCGGTGGTGACGTAGGCCGGATGGATGCCGGACTTCATATCGGTCTCCTTATTTCGCTTGTTGCCGGGTCGCCAGGATGGGGCGGGAACCGGCCGCAGGGTCAGAGTATGCCATCGCCTGCCACTTGTCGCCAACGCCGACCGGTCCGATTCTGTTCCCGACGGCCACGGCGGCGGCCGGCGGCTACGGGGTGGTGCGCGAGATCTGGATCAAGAACTCGTGGTTGGAGCTGGTCTTGCGCATCTGCTTGAGCAACATCTCCAAAGCCGCCTGGTCCTCCATGCCGGACAGCACCCGGCGCAGCTTCCAGATGATAGCCAGTTCCTCGCGGCCCAGCAGCAGCTCCTCGCGCCTGGTGCCCGAGGCGTCGACGTCGATGGCCGGGAAGACCCGCTTGTCGGCCAGGTCGCGCCGCAGCCGCAACTCCATGTTGCCGGTGCCCTTGAACTCCTCGAAGATGACCTCGTCCATCTTCGAGCCGGTCTCGATCAGGGCCGTCGCCAGGATGGTCAGCGAGCCGCCGTCCTCGATGTTGCGGGCGGCGCCGAAGAACTTCTTCGGCGGGTACAGCGCCGCCGAGTCGACGCCGCCGGACAGGATCCGGCCGCTGGCCGGGGCGGCCAGGTTGTAGGCCCGGGACAAGCGGGTGATGCCGTCCAGCAAGATGACCACGTCTTGGCCCAGCTCGACCAGGCGCTTGGCCCGTTCCAGGGCCAATTCGGCGATGGTGGTGTGGTCGTCGGCCGGGCGGTCGAAGGTCGAGGCGATGACCTCGCCGGAGACGGTGCGCTGGAAATCCGTCACCTCCTCCGGCCGCTCGTCCACCAGCACGACCATCAGATGGACCTCGGGGTTGTTGGCCGTGATGGCGTTGGCTATAGCCTGCATGGTCAAGGTCTTGCCGGCCTTGGGCGGGGACACGATCAGGCCCCGCTGGCCCTTGCCGATGGGCGACACCAGGTCCATGATGCGGCCGGTCATACCGGTCGGGCCGTGCTCCAGGCGCAGCCGCTCCTGGGGGTAGAGCGGGGTCAGCTTGGTGAACTCGGGCCGGTCTTTGGCCAGGGCCGGATCGGCCCCGTTGACACTGTTCAGACGGACCAACGGGTTGAACTTCTCCTTGCGCTCGCCCTCGTTCGGCTGGCGGATGGCGCCGGTCACCATGTCGCCCTTGCGCAGGCCGTAGCGCCGCACCATGGCCAAGGACATGTAGGCGTCCTCGGGGCTGGGCAGATAGCCGTTGGTGCGGACGAAGGCGTAGCTGTCCATAACGTCGACGATGCCGGAGACCGCCGCCAGCACATCGTCCTCCCGCACCTGGGGATCGACCTCTAGCCGCTCCATGGCGGCGCCGCCGGGCCGCCGGCGGGACTGGCGCTCGCGGTTGCGCCGCCGCCGGCCCCGACGGCCGGGCCCGAAGTCGTCGTCGTCGTCCGGGATGTCGTTGACCGGGGCCGGCTCCACCGCCGCCTCCATGCCCATGGCCGCCAACCGGGCGCCGACCTCCTGCAAGACGGCGGCGTCGGCCGGCGGGGCGGCCTCGGCGGCGCTCTGCTGGCGGATGCGCCGCCGGCTGCGCCGCGTGGTCCGCGGGGCGCCCTCGTCCGAGGCCGCCTCCGAGGCGACTGGGGCCTCGTCCGACGGCTGGGTGGGCGAGGCTTGGCCCGACGGCGGGGAGAGCGGGGTCTGCGACTGGGAGGACGGGGTCTGGTCCGGCCCCGTCGGACTCGTCTGCGCCGCCGGCGGCGCGCCGGCCGATGGCGTCGAGACCGGACTGGGGTCCCAAACCGGGGTCCAGACCGGGACTGGGGTTGAGGCTGGGATCGAGCTGGGGGCCGAGACCAGGGCTGGGGCGGGCAGCGTCGGCTGGTCGTCGACCGGCCGGCCCTCGGCCTGGGCCGCCTGGCGGCGGGCCGCCTTCTCCGCCTTGGCCCCGGCTTTGGCCTCGGCCTTCGACTCGGTGATAGCGGCCACCAGGTCTTTCTTCTTCAGGCCGGTGGTCTTGATTCCCAAGGAGCTGGCGAGCTGCTTCAGCTCGGGTAAAACCATGCTGTCCAGTGTCTTCGTGGCCACTGTTGTCCTCTCGGTCTGAGTCTGGGGCGTCCCGGTGTTCGGCGGCACGCGCAAGATCGTTATCCTCGCCTGCTCGCCCGGGCCTCGTTTCGAGTGGGTCGCGGTCCGTTGCGGCCCCGTCGCCGGCCAAGCCGCGCTGTGCCGGGCGAATCGATGGGGCGAATAAGCAGGATTCTGGTTCGGGGCCGTGATTAACGCACGGCCTGCGGCTCTCTGCGGGGGGCACCGTCCCACAGGGCCGAGGTAACGGTAGCACGCCTGGTGGCGGTCCGCGCAACTCGCGGCAGAAGCGGACGGTGGATCTGGGCTCAGCCCAGATCCACCGATGATCGGCGTGGCGAGCGGCACCAGACGGGTGTGATGGCGGTGACGGCGGCGCGAAGACGGACTGGACGTCCGTTGAGCGTCGACACCGCCGCCAGCGCGCCCGGATGGGGTCGCTCGGTAGTCGAGAAGCGGTGGATCTGGGCTCAGCCCTCGAAGGCGGGCAGACGGCGGCTGGAGGCCTCCTGGAAGATGGCGGTCAACTGGTCGAAGCTTTGAGTCACCGGCAGTTGGGGGAACTCCTGGGCCACTTTCTGGGGGGGGCGGAAGAGGACGCCCAGATCGGCCGCCAACAGCATGGCCGTGTCGTTGTAGGAGTCGCCGGCCGCGAAGACCGGCAGGTTGAGCCGTTGGAAGGCCTCCACGGCGACCTGCTTCTGGTTGTCCAGGCGCAGCCGGTAGCCCGTCACACGGCCGTCGTCGGCCACTTCGAGCTCGTGGCAGAACAGGGTCGGGAAGCCCAGCTTGACCATCAGCGGGGCGGCGAAGTCGTAGAAGGTGTCGGACAAGACGACGACCTGGAAGTGGCGCTCCAGCCAACCCAGGCACTCGACCGCCCCGGGGTGGGGCTCCATGGCGGCGATGACGGCTTGGAGGTCGGCCAGTTTGAGGCCGTGGGTCTCCAGGATCCGGAGGCGGTGACGCATCAGCTCGTCGTAGTCGGCCACCTCGCGGGTGGTCAGGCGCAGCGCCTCGATGCCGGTGGTTTCGGCCACGTTGACCCAGACCTCCGGCACCAGGACGCCCTCCAGGTCGAGGCAGACCATCTCCATGGCCATGTCAGTGCCCCTCCACCCGCAGGTGACGGATGCGCCCGGACACCACCTGGGGTACGGCCCGTAGCTCCGCCAGGGTCTCCTGGACGGCCGCGTCCTGGGCGACGTGGGTCATGACGCCGAGGTTGGCCCGCCCGACCTGGCCCTCCAACTGGGTCTGGCGCACGGCCAAGATGGAGACGCCGTGGCGAGCGAAGACGGCCGCCACCTTGGCCAGCACGCCGGCCGCGTCCTGGACCAGCAAAGAGACGTAGTAGCGGGTCTCGGCCGCCGCCATCGGGGCCACCGGCCGGCGGGTGTAGGGCCGCCAGATCGGCCCGGCCGAGCCTTGGGCGCGGTGGCGGGCCACCGTCACCATGTCGCCCAGCACGGCCGCCGCCGTCGGCTCGCCGCCGGCCCCGGGGCCGGAGAACATCAGCTCCCCGGAGTGGCGGGCCTCCACCCAGATAGCATTGTGCGCCCCCCGAACCGCCGCCAGGGGGTGGCTCTGGGGGACCATGGCCGGATGCACCCGGACCGAGACCCGCTGCTCGCCCTGATCGATCAGCCGGGCCACGGCCAAGAGCTTGATGACATGGCCCCAACTGGCGGCGGCGGCCACGTCCTCGGCCGTGATGGCGCTGATGCCCTCGCGGTGGACCTGGTCCCCGGCGATCTCGGTGTGGAAGGCCAGCGAGGCCAGGATGGAGGCTTTGGCGGCGGCGTCGTAGCCCTCGATGTCGGCCGTCGGGTCGGCCTCGGCGAAGCCCAGCTCCTGGGCCTGGGCCAGAGCCTGGCCGAAGCTCAGCCGGTCGGCCGTCATCTTGTCCAAGATGTAGTTGGTGGTGCCGTTGACGATCCCCATGACGGTCAAGACCTCGTCCCCGGCCAAGGACTCGCGTAGCGGCCGCACGATCGGTATGGCGCCGGCCACGGCGGCCTCGAAGTAGAAGTCGACCCCGGCACGGGCGGCGGCGGCGTGCAACTCGGGGCCGTGGGCCGCCAGCAGGGCCTTGTTGGCGGTGACGACGGCGGCCCCCTGGTCCATGGCCGACAGGATCAGGCGGCGGGCCGGCTCGATGCCGCCGATCACCTCCACCACCAGGTCGGCTTGGGCCACCAGCTCGTCCACCCGGTCGGTGATCAGCGCCGGGTCGACGCCGGGGCGCTCGGCCTGGAGGTGGCGCACGCCGACGCCCACCAGCCGCAGCGGCCTCCCGACGCGGGCCGCCAGGTCGTCCGCCGACTCGGTCAGCAGGCGGGCCACCTGGGAGCCGACGTGGCCGCAGCCGAGCAGGGCGACGCGCAACGGGGCGCCGCCGGCGGCCGGGCCGTCGGGCGGGTTGTCTTTCAGCGGGATGTCGTTCACGGGGACCATCATGGCCTATCCGGGCAACGCCGACCGCCCGGAGCCAGCGCCACGACCGCCGTCGGGTTCTTGAGACGGTCGCCCCGGCGATGCCGCGACCGCTTGGGCCGAGCGATCATTGGGCCCAGATCCGCCGCTGGCCGGCCCGGCGAGCGACGCCCACGGCGTGATGGCGTGGGGCTCGGCACGCGCTGGGACGCCGTCAAGCCTCGCTTCAAGGCTCAGCCGACGTCGAGGGCCAAGAGGTCGTCCAGGGTCTCCCGCCGCAACAGCGGCCGGACCCGCTCCCGGTCCAGGGCGACAACCGGCGGCTTGGTCAGGTGGTTGTAGTTTGAGGCCATCGAGCGGGCGTAGGCCAGCGCCCCGGGCACGGCGATGAGGTCGCCCGGGGCGATGTCGCTGGGCAGGAAGACGTCGCGCACCAAGATGTCGCCGCCCTCGCAGTGCTTGCCCACCACCCGGCAGAGCACAGTCGGCTCCTGGGACGACCGGTTGGCCAGCACGGCCGAGTACTCGGCGGCATAGAGGGCCGGACGGATGTTGTCCGACATGCCGCCGTCGACCGCCACATAGACCCGCTGGGCGCCGCCGTCCAACTCCACCACCTTGACCGTGCCGACCCGGTAGAGGGCCAGTGAGGCCGGCCCGACGATGGACCGCCCCGGCTCGATCGACGGCTCCAGCTCCGGCAGGCCGAAGTCCCGGCCCACCCGGGCCACGATCCGCTCCAGGCCGGCGGCCAGTTCGGACAGGGGGCCGGGGCGGTCGGCGGCGGTGTAGGCGATGCCGAAGCCGCCGCCCAGGTTCAACTCGCGCAACGTGGCGCCGGTGGCATCGCGGAACTGGGCCATCACCCGCACCGTCCGGTTGGCCGCCACCTCGAAGGCGTCGGTCTCGAAGATCTGCGAGCCGATGTGGGAGTGGACGCCGGCCAGCCGGATCCAGGGGCTGGTGTGGCAGCGCACCAGGGCCATCAGGGCGTGGCCGCCCAGGATGGAGAAGCCGAACTTCTGGTCCTCGTGGGCCGTGGCGATGTACTCGTGGGTGTGGGCCTCGACCCCGGTGGTGACCCGCACCAGCGCCCGCACGGTGGTGCCAATGTCCTCGGCCAGCCGCTCGACCCGGTCGATCTCGTCCAGCGAGTCGATGATCAGCCGGCCCACCCCGGACTCCAGGGCCAGACGCAACTCGTCGGGCGATTTGTTGTTGCCGTGGAAACCGATCCGCTCCGGCGGGAAGCCGGCCGCCAGGGCCACGTCCAACTCGTTGCCGGAGCAGACGTCCAGGCCCAGGCCCTCCTGGTCCACCCAGCGGGCCACCCCGCGACAGAGGAAGGCCTTGCCGGCGTAGTAGATCCCCCAGCCGGGGAAGGCCTGGCGGAAAGCCCGCGCCCGCTCCCGGAAGCCGGCCTCGTGCAGCAGGTACAGCGGCGTCCCCCAGGCGGCGTCCAGGGCCTCGACGCCGTGGCCGTCCAGGGCTAGCTGGCCGTCCGGCAGCCGGCTGGCGGCGGCCGGCCAGAGGTCCCGGTCGAGGGCGTTGGCGTCCTGGGGGCGGGCCAGCCAAGACGGGCTGGCGGCGATGGTGTCGGCGTGGATCGCGCCGGCGACGTGGATGCGGGCCATGCCCGCCAGCCTACTGAGGACTGAGCCTGATCCACCGATTCCCGACCACCGAGCGACCCATCGGTGGATCAGCCACCCGCGACCGGTCGGCCGCCCAAGGGGCGGGGAACACTGCCCCACAGGCTGTCGGCCCGACTGCGGTCGGGCGTTTGTTCCACCTCAGGGCGGAGCCCGGCCGGCCCCGCCCGGCGGCCGGCTCCCGGGGCCCAGACGCTGCTAGGCTGGTTAATCGCGTCGGCCCTCGTAGCTCAGGGGATAGAGCACCGCCCTCCGGAGGCGGGAGCGCAGGTTCGAATCCTGCCGGGGGCGCTGATCGGGTCTTCGACCCTGCCCCCAGGCGCCCGAGCGAAAGGACCCTATGGCCTCAGCGACGCCGGCCGGTCGTTTGTTGGACCGGATCAAGACCACCTGCTCCCCCTGGCTGGTGCTACCCAGCGGACGGCGGGCGGCCGCTTGGTGGGTCGGGACGCGCCTGGTCATGTTGGGCCTGTGGGTCGTCACCGGCCTGCACAGCCAAGGCGACGTCAGCTACTACTACGACAACCTCCATGCCTTATTGTCGGGCCAGGCCGGCCTCGACCAGACCCTGCCCGAATACCCCACGCCGCTGATCTGGATCCTGGCCGTCCCCTACCTGTTGGGCTGGGGCAACTCGATCGGCTTCCACATCGCCTTCACCGTCTTGTTCATCGCCACCGACGCCCTGATGACGACGGTCTGTTGGCGCACCGCCCGCCGGGCCGGCACCAACCCGGGGCCGGCGGCCTGGTTCTGGATCGTCTTCGTCATCGCCATCGGGCCGATCTCGTACATGCGCCTCGACCTGTTGACCGCCGCCTTGTCGACCGCCGCCATCGTCGCCCTGATCGGCCGGAAACCCGGCGCGGCCGGGGCCCTGATAGCCACCGGGGCCGCCATCAAGCTCTGGCCCGCCCTGTTGTGGCCGGCCACCCTGGTCGACCGCCGGTCGTGGCGCCGCGCCGGCCTCGGCTTCGTGCTGGCCGGCGGGGGGCTGGCGGCCGCCGCCTGGGCCTTCGCCGGCTGGGACCGGCTGGTCTCCCCCCTGGCCTGGCAATCGGACCGGGGGCTACAGATCGAGTCAGTCTGGGCCACGCCGCTGATGCTGGCCCGCCTGTTCGACCCCGGGCGTTGGACAGTCATCCACTCCCAGTACAACGCCTTCGAGATTGTCGGCCCCGGCACCTCGGCCCTGCTGACCGCCAGCAGCGGCGCCACCTTGGTCGGCGGAGTGGTCATGGCGGTGTTGTACATCGGCTGGCTGCGCCGCCGGGAGCACACCGTGATCGAGGCCGGCTGCCTGATGATCATCGCCACCTTGATCATGATCGTGACCAATAAGACGTTCTCCCCCCAATACATGATCTGGCTGGGCGGGCCGGTGGTCGGCCTGCTGACCATCTCGGCCCGCCAGCCCCCATCCCGCCCGGCCCAGTCTCACCCGGCCGGCACACCGCCGGAGGCCCCCCTCACCCTGGCCCGCCGGATCGCCCTTTGGACCCTGGTCCTGACCGTCTTGACCCAACTGGTCTATCCGACCGTCTACGACTGGCTGATCGACTGGCGCCACGGCTTGACCTGGCTGGCCACGATTGTGCTGACGCTGCGCAACGGCCTGATCGTCTACTTCTTGGTCCGCCTGGTCCGCTTCGCCGCCCGCTCCGTCTCCGGGCGGGTCAAGATCCCGGATCAAGTCCAAGATGACGCGGGTCGGGCGGATCGAAATCCCGGATCAAGTCCAAGATGACGCGGACTGGGCTGATGACACGGGCCGACACCGCTCACCACCCAACTTTTAGCGGCGTTGGCCCACTAGGCTGAAGTTTTGTGACTGAGATGCTCGCGCCGTCAGATTTCGGCGCCAATGCCTGGCTGATCGAAGACCTCCGGGAGTCGTGGTTGGAGAACCCCGACTCGGTCGACCCCCGCTGGGCGGCCTTCTTCACCCACGCCACTGCCACGACCGGTCCCACCGTCGCCGCCCCATCGCCGCCGGCCGCCGCCGACCTCTCGGAGGCGCCACCGCCAGCCGCTCCGAGCCCGGCCGAACCAGACTGGGCCGAACCAGACCCGGCGCCCCACCCGATCTTGGCCGAACCGGACCCGGTCTTGACCGAACCGATCTTGCCCGAACCAGAACCGGCGCCATACCCGGTCTTGGCCCAACCAGTCTCGGCCGAACCGGAGCCGGCACCCTACCCTATCTCGGCCCAACCGGACCCGGTCTCGGCCGAACCGGATCCGGCCTCGGCCGAACCGGATCCGGTCTCGGCCGAACCGGATCCGGTCTTGGCCGAACCGATCTTGGCCGAACCGGTCTTGGCCGGAGCGGCCCCGGCGGCCGAACCGGGCCTGGACGCCTCGATCCCGCCGCCGGCCCAGGAGAGCCCCGAGCCGGTCGCCCGGCCGGATGCCGACCTCATCGTCACCCCCCTGTCGCCGGACAACCGCGTGCCCTTCTCGCTGGCCTCCGCCGAGCCCCTGCTGCCGGCCGGGCCGCCGCCCCAGGTCGAGCCCGAGGCCGTGCGGGCGGCCGGGGCGCCGCGACAACGCCACCGGGCCGGTCTGACGGCCAATGTGCCGGATCCGACTCGGCGGCCGGCCGCCGCCGCCCCGGATGACACTCGCCAGTTGTTGAAGCGGGCCGATCTGCGGACCGCCCAGAACATGGACGCCTCGCTGGCCGTGCCCACCGCCACCTCGGTGCGGACCGTGCCGATGAAACTGGCCATCGACTTGCGCCAGCAGCTCAACAACCACCTGGCCCAGACCCGGGGCGGCCGCATCTCCTTCACCCACCTGATCGCCTTCGCCATGGTCCAGGCCATGGTCGACCTGCCGGCGGTCAACGTCGTCTACGACCCGGGCGAGGGCCAGCCCGCCCGGGTCGCCCCCGGCGCCATCAACCTGGGGCTGGCCATCGACGTGGCCCGCCCGGACGGCAATCGACAACTGTTGGTGCCCAATGTCAAACAGGCCGAGAGCCTGGACTTCAACCAGTTCGTGGCCGCCTACGACGACGTTGTGCGCCGCGCCCTGCAGGGCCGGCTGACGGCCGACGACTTCGCCCACACCAGTTGCACCCTGACCAACCCCGGCACCATCGGCACGGGCCACTCGGTCCCCCGCCTGATGCCCGGCCAGAGCCTGATCCTAGGGGTCGGCGCGATCAACTACGCCCCCGGTTTCCAGGGGGCCAGCCCCAACCGGCTGAACGACCTCGGCATCTCCAAGGTCACGACCTTGACCTCGACCTACGACCACCGGGTCATCCAGGGCGCCCAGTCGGGCGAGTTCCTGCGCCGGGTCGAGGAGCTGCTGATCGGCCGGCACGACTTCTACCGCCGCGTCTTCGCCGCCCTGCGCGTGCCCTACTCCCCCCTCAGCTGGGACACCGACGTCTACTCCACGCACGAGGACGTGGTGGCCAAGCCGGCCCGGGTGGCCGATGTCATCACGGCCTACCGCACCGTCGGCCACCTCATCGCCGACACCGACCCGCTGCTCTACCGCCAGCGCTCCCACCCCGACTTGGAGCTGGCCCGCCACGGACTGACCATCTGGGACCTGGACCGGGAGTTCGCCGTCGGCTCCCTGGGGGCCAAGCCGCGCCAGTTGATCGCGTTGCGCGACCTGCTGGAGATCCTGCGCGACGCCTACTGCCGCACCATCGGCGTCGAGTACATGCACATCACCGACCCGGCCCAGCGCTCCTGGCTGCAGAAACGCCTGGAGCAGCCGCGCCAGCCCATCGCCCACGACGAGCACATGCGCATCCTGGACCGGCTGAACGAGGCCGAGCTGTTCGAGACCTTCCTGCAGACCAAGTTCGTGGGCCAGAAACGCTTCTCCCTGGAGGGCTCGGAGACCACCATCGTGGTCTTGGACCAGCTCTGCGAGCAGGCCGCCGGGGCCGGGCTGGACGAGGTCTGCGTCGGCATGCCCCACCGCGGCCGGCTCAACGTCTTGGCCAATATCGTGGGCAAGAGCTACTCCCAGATCTTCCAGGAGTTCGACGAGCACATCGCCCCGGGCGACGGCCGGGGCAGCGGCGATGTCAAATACCATCTCGGGGCCGAGGGCCGGTTCACCAGCTCCACCGGCCAGACCGTCAAGACCTCGGTGGCGGCCAACCCCAGCCACCTGGAGACCGTCGACCCGGTGTTGGAGGGCATCGCCAGGGCCAAACAGGACCGCTCGGCCAACCCGGAGCGCCATCCCGTGCTGCCGGTGCTGCTGCACGGCGACGCCGCCTTCGCCGGCCAGGGCGTGGTCTACGAGACCTTCCAAATGTCACAGTTGCGGGGCTACTCCACCGGCGGCACCGTCCACGTCGTGGTCAACAACCAGATCGGTTTCACCACCGCCCCGGTCGAGTCGCGCTCCTCGACCTATTGCACCGATGTCGCCAAGGCCGTCCAGGCGCCGGTCTTCCACGTCAACGGCGACGACGCCGACGCCTGCGTGAGGGTCGCCCGACTGGCCTTCGCCTACCGCCAGGCCTTCCACAAGGATGTCGTCATCGATGTCGTCTGCTACCGCCGCCGGGGCCACAACGAGGGCGACGACCCCAGCTTCACCCAGCCGCTGATGTACGACCTGATCGCCCAGAAGCAGTCCGCCCGCCAGCTCTACACCCAGGCCCTGATCGGCCGGGGCGACATCTCGACCGAGGACGCCGAGGCCGTCGCCCGGCGTTTCCGCGACCGCTTGGAGGCCGTTTTCAAAGAGGTCCGCGAGGCCGTCGCCCAAGGCGGCGCCCGGGCCGACGACGCCTACAGCCGCACCCCGTCCTATCCGGCCAAGCCGGCCCACGACGGCCGCACCGCCATCGACCAGTCGACCATGGAGCTGGTGGCGGCCGCCCACCTGCGCTTCCCCGAGGGCTTCACCGTCCACCCCAAGGTCCTGCCCCAGTTGGAGCGCCGGGCCGAGCGCATCCGCCGCGGACCGATCGACTGGGCGACGGCCGAGCTACTGGCCTTCGGCTCCCTGCTGGTCGAGGGCTGCCCGGTCCGACTGGCCGGCCAGGACGCCCGCCGGGGCACCTTCTCGCAACGCTTCGGCGCCATCGTCGACCGTCAGACCAACTGGAGCTACGTGCCGTTGAAGCACCTCTCGGCCACCCAGGCCAGCTTCGACATCTTCGACTCCTTGTTGTCGGAGTACGCCGCCCTCGGCTTCGAGTACGGCTACTCGGTGGCCGCCCCCGGGGCCCTGATCTGCTGGGAGGCCCAGTTCGGCGACTTCGCCAACACCGCCCAGGCCGTGGCCGACGAGTTCATCGCCGCCGGGGCGGCCAAGTGGCAGCAGAAGTCCGGGGTGGTGCTGCTGCTGCCCCACGGCTTCGAGGGCCAGGGCCCGGACCACTCCTCGGCCAGGATCGAGCGTTGGCTGCAGCTCTGCTCGGAGGGGGCGCTGGCCGTCTGCCAGCCCAGCACCCCGGCCTCCCACTTCCACCTCCTGCGCACCCACGCCTACGTCAACTGGCACCGCCCGCTGGTCATCGCCACCCCCAAGTGGATGCTGCGCCACCCGGCGGCGGTCTCCCAGCCGCAGGAGTTCACCTCCGGCCAGTGGCGCCACGTCCTGGGCGACCCGACGGTCGACGACCCCGCCCGGGTGCGCCGGGTGCTGCTGTGCTCGGGCAAGATCCGTTGGGAGCTGGTCCGGGCCCGGGACGAGGCCGGGCTGAAAGGCCAGGTGGCCATCTTGTCCTTGGAGCGGCTTTACCCCTTGCCGACCCAGCACCTGGTCCAAGAGTTGGCCCCCTACGGCCACGTCAAACAGATTTTCTACGTCCAAGACGAGCCGGCCAACCAGGGCGCCTGGTGGTTTATGAGCCAACACCTGCCCCCAGCCGTGCGGGCTGAGAACCCGAACCTCAACCTCGACCTGATACCGGTGACCCGTCCGGCGGCCTCGGCCCCGGCCGTCGGCTCGCACCACGAGCACGACGCCCAGCAGCACGAGTTGCTGGCAGCCGCCTTGAACTGACCCCGGATGCGCCGATTCCCGGCTGTCGGGCGACCCCGGAGCGGGGGCGCCAGCGGCCCGATCCGGGCGGTTTCCGATTTATTTCGGCCTTATCTCTTGTGCCGCCGGGTCGGACTTGGGAGACTGGGAGCCTGACCGGACGTTGGTTCGCAGCTTCGCCCCGAACCCGACCGCCCCGATAAGTCACTAGGAGACCGAGCCCTATGGATTGGCGTCATCAAGCCGCGTGCTTGACGGAAGATCCAGAATTGTTCTTCCCCATCGGCAACGCCGGTCCCGCGCTGCTCCAGATCGAGGAGGCCAAGAAGGTCTGCGCCCGCTGTGTGGTGCGCGACAAGTGTTTGCACTGGGCCTTGGAGACCAACCAGGACCACGGCGTCTGGGGCGGGCTGTCGGAGGACGAGCGCCGGGCCATGAAGCGCCGTCAGGCCCGCTCCCGGCTGCGCCAGTCCTGACCCCCGATCCCTCCGCGCCCCTATTCCTGAGCCCCGCTACCTCGGCCCGGGGTCGTGGCCTCGGATCAGCCCCGGCGGGCGGGATCCAGCGGCACGGTGATGACCGCCCGGGTGCCGCCGCCGACGGCGTTGGGCTCTAGCCCGAAGGTCCCGCCCAGGTCGGCCACCAAGGTGGAGACGATCGACAGCCCCAGGCTGGGACTGTCGTCGTCCACCGTGAAGCCCGGGGGCAGGCCTTGGCCGTGGTCGATCACCGCCACCTCCAGCCAGCCCTGGTCGAGGTGGCGAGGGGCCAGGATGATCTCGCCCGAGCCGGAGTCCAGCCCGTGCTCGATGGCGTTCTGGCATAACTCGGTGATGACCAGCGACAGGGCCGTGGCGGCCTCGGCCGGGATGGCCCCGAAGGAGCCGTCGCGGATGCCTTTGACATGCCCCCGGGGGGCCGCCAGGTCGCCCGCCAGGCGCAGCAAGCGGTCGGCGATGGCGTCGAAGTCGACCTCGCCGGAGAAGCTGCGGGACAAGATCTCATGCACGATGGCGATGGCCTGGACCCGGGCCATGGCCTCGCGCAGGGCGGTGGCGGCCTCGGGCGTGGTCATCCGTCGGGCCTGTAGCCGCAGCAGGGCCGAGACCGTTTGCAGGTTGTTCTTGACCCGGTGGTGGATCTCGCGGATGGTGGCGTCCTTGGTCACCAGTTGGCGCTCCTTGGCGCGCAACTCGGTGGTGTCGCGGCAGATCACCAGCCGGCCTTCGGGGCGCCCCCGCCGCGACAGCGGCAACACCCGCAACACGGCCGAGGCGTCGGCCGCCGTGATCTCGAACTCCTCGCTCTGGTCGGAGCGCAGATGGGCCTCGAGCGAGCGGTCGACCGGGGCCGTGGGGTCGTGGACCAGGCCGACGGTCAGGGGCAGCAGGGGCTCGCCGATGAGGTCGCCGGCCAGGCCCAGCTTGCGGTAGACGGAGACGCCGTTGGGGCTGGCGTAGACCACCATCCCCTTGGGGTCGAGCCAGATCAGGCCCTCGCCCACCCTGGGGCCGACCGTCAGCTTGGCCGCCCCCGGGTCGGGCCACAGGCCGCGCCAGAGCATGTCGGACAGGATCTCGGCGATCAGCAGATAGTGGTCCTCCAACTCGCCCGGGGCGCGCACCCCCATCTGGTTGGTGTGGCACTCGACCACGGCCACCACCTTGCCGTCCCGCCTAATGGGCAGGGCGGAGATGTCGACCGGGATGCCGGCTTGGAGTTTGTTGTCCGAGGTCTGGCTGATCTGCTGCGACAGGTAGGCCTCGGTCACCAACGACTCGGGGTCGTAGGAGATGATCTCGCCCACCACGTCGTCCTCCAGGGCGGTCGGGCCGGTGGCCGGGCGGATCTGGGCGATGGCGAAAAAGTCATTGTCGTCTAGGCCGGGCGCCCACAAGATCAGGTCGGAGAAGCTGAGGTCGGCCAGCAGGTGCCACTCGGCCACGACCGCGTCCAAGAAACGGATGTCGTCATCCGTCAGCGCGATCCGCCCGGCCACAGACGCTGGAATACGCAGCACCGGGCCAGCCTACCTTGGCGGCTGGCGGCGGCGGGGTGACACTGCGTGGAGCGGCTATCGGGGTCCCCGCGAAGTACCGGACCGGAGCGCAGCGCAGGGAGGACACTCCGTGGGGTGATTTGGTCGGTCTGGTCTGGCAGACTACGGGCTGCTAGTGATCGACTCCAGGAGGCATGATGGGTAAGGGCGGCAGAAAAAGGCGCGCGCGGCGCAAGTCCAACGCTAACCACGGCAAGCGGCCGGCCGCCTGACCCGGCCGCTTGACCAGGCGCCGGGTCAGAGGCTGACCGTCTGCGCCTCCGCCGGGCCGGCGGGCGGGGTTCCCGTTTCCGAGGCCTCGTCCGCGGAGCCCTGCTCGGCTTGGTGGGCTTGGTGGATTTGTTGCGTGATGCGCCTCAGTAGGGCCACGGGGGCGGTGTCGGGGCGATAGGCCCGTTTCACCAGATGCCGGATCAACAGCCAGACGTCCAACTCGTCGGAGCAATGCTCGCACTCCATGATGTGACGGCGGATCTCATCCGCCTCTGCCTCGTCCAACTCTCGGTCGAGGAAGAGGTTGACCCGCTCGGTGACGCGGTCGCAGACCTCAGCCATGGGCTAGGTCGCCCCCACCAGGCTTAGTCATGCTTTGGCAGCCCCCCTCATCCGGCATAAGCATACCCGGCCAGCTTGCTACGCAACTGGGCCCGGGCGCGGGACAGGCGTGACATGACGGTGCCGACCGGCACCTGGGTGGCGGCCGCGATCTCCTTGTAGGACAAGCCTTCGATGTCGGCCAGATAGACGGCGTAGCGGAACTCGGGGCGCAGCGAGCGCATGGCCTCCAAGATGTCGCCGTCCGGGATGCGGGCCAAGGCGTCGGCCTCGGCCGACAAGGTGGGGGTGGTGGAGTGGGACTCGGCCTTGGCCAACTGCCAGTCCTCGACCTCGGCGCCGTCCGACAGCTTGGGCGAGCGCTGGGCCTTGCGGTAGGAGTTGATGTAGGAGTTGGTCATGATGCGGTAGAGCCAGGCCTTGAGATTGGTGCCGGGCTTGAACTGGTGGAACGAGGCGAAGGCCTTGGCGTAGGTCTCCTGCACCAGGTCCTCGGCGTCGGCCGGGGTCGAGGTCATGCGCAAGGCGGCCGAGTACAACAGGTCGAGATATTGCAAGGCGTCGCGCTCGAAACGGGCGGCTCGGGCCTGATCCGTCTCCTGGGAGAGGTCCGGCGCCGTGGCCGCGTCAGTGACGTCCACTGAACCTGTCATCGGATATGACACTACCGTGTCAGACATCTGCTGGTCACTGGTGGTGAAGTTGGCGACTGAGATTTCATTCACGCTTAGTACAACGAACCGGTCCAGTCCCATCATTCCTACCCGGCGCCCTGACCGCCCCCTGAACCGGGACTTGTCCCAGTCCTCCCCTTGTATGAGCCTCGACTCCACCTCAAGGAGGGCTTGGTCCAGACCCGCCAATCCTCCATCGCCGGGCCGCCAGCACGGTGGATCTGGGCCCAGAACAATCTGTTAGTCGATTCTGAGACGGCCACCGGCGGTGCGCCAATGGCTGGCCCAAGGCGGTCTGGCGGCTGATTTCGGTCGCTTCCCAGGCGACCGGGCGGCGGGCGGCGGGCCCAGCGGTCCGGGCGCCTAGGCGGTTGACTCCGGGCGGCCTGGCCGGGGCAGGCCGGCAATGGTATGAATGGTCCATGAATCTGTTGCGCTTCCTCGGCCGCGGGCTGTTGGCCAGTTACTTCGTCGGTCATGGTTGGTCCGTCTGGCGCCACCCCCAAGCGGCGGCTCAGGACGCCTCCCCGGTGTTGCAGAGCTTGCAGCGCTTGGCCGCCCGGCTGCCCTCGGACAGCGTCGGCCGCCTCATGCCCCAGCAACCGGAGGGTTTCGTCCGTCTGCACGCCGGTTTGGAGATCGCCGCTGGCCTATTGTTGGCGACCGGTTGGGCCCGCCGGCCGGCCGCCCTCCTGCTGGTCGGGAGCCAGGCCCTGCGGGTGGCCGCCGGCAACCCCGCCCAACGGTCGGACCGCGGCGCCGGTCTGGTCAGCCCCGAGTTGGGCCGCGACCTGGCCCTGCTGGGGGCCTGCCTGATCGAGGCCTTGGACACCCAGGGACGGCCCAGCCTGTCCTACCGCGCCCGCCAGCACCGCTCCCAGCTCAAAGCCGACCGCGCCCGGACGGCCAAGGCCGCCGCTTGAGCGCCGCCGGGGTGTCCGTCGGGAGCGCCGCCGGGACGGCCCCGACGCCACAGCCGGTCGGCCCGGCCGCCGGGGCGTCCTCCCAGCTTCGCGCCGGGCCAAGGCCGGCCCGGGCGGCCGGCCGCTGGACGGCGCCGACCGCCGCTGGGGCGATCCAGGCCCAGGTGGTGGTGCCGGGGTCGAAATCGGCCACCGCCCGCAGCCTGGTGCTGGCCGCCCTGGCCGACGGCCCCAGCCGGATCAGCGGCGGGCTGGCGGCCCGCGACAGCGACTTGATGATCGCCGCCCTGCGCCAATTGGGAGCGGTCATCGACACCACCGGCCCGACTTGGACCGTCGTCCCCCCTGATCGGCCCATCGCCGGCGGGGCGGTCGAGGGCGGCCTGGCCGGGACGGTGCTGCGTTTCGTCCCTCCGCTGGCCGCCCTGGCCGAAGGTGAGACCGCCTTCCGGGGCGACCCGGCGGCCGCCGCCCGCCCGGTGGCTCCGCTGCTCGACGCCCTGGCCCAGTTGGGGGCGACCGTTGAGGGATCCGCCCTGCCCTTCGCCGTCAGCGGCCCGCTGATCGCCCGCCGGGCCGTCATCGACGCCTCCGCCTCCAGCCAGTTCGTCTCCGGCCTGTTGCTGGCCGCCGCCCGTTTCCCCCAGGGCCTGGAGCTGCGCCACCGGGGCGGTCCCATCCCTTCCCTGCCCCACATCGAACTGACCGCCGCCGCCTTGGCCGACCACGGTGTGGCGCTGGAGTGGATGCGCCCGGGGCCGGACTCGGACCCGGGGCGGTCGGAGCACTGTTGGCGGGTGGCGCCGGGGGCCGTGCGGGCCGTGGACGAGACCATTGAGCCCGATCTGACGACCGCCGCCGTCTTCTTGGCCGCCGCCCTGGTGGCCGGCGGCTCGGTCACCGTCCCCGCCTGGCCGGCCCGGACCAGCCAGCCCGGGGCGGTCGGGCCGCAGTTGTTGACCGGCTTCGGCGGCGACTGGCGACTCGACCGGTCAGGCCTGACGGTGACGGGCGACGGCCGCCTCCAAGGCCAAGAGTTGGACCTCTCGGCCACCAGCGAACTGGTTCCGGTCCTGGCCGGGTTGGCCGCCCTGGCCGAGGGTGAGACCCGGCTGCGTGGCGTGGCCCACATCCGGGGGCACGAGACCGACCGACTGGCCGCCTTGGCCCACAATCTAACGGCTCTGGGCGGGCGTTGCGCCGAGACGGCGGACGGTCTGCTGATCGCCCCGGCCCGTTTGCACGGCGGGTCGTGGCCGACCTGGGGCGACCATCGGCTGGCCCACGCCGGGGCCCTGATCGGGCTGCGCGTCACCGGGGTGGAGTTGGACGACATCGCCGTGGTGGCCAAGACCATGCCCGACTTCGCCCGGGTCTGGCGGGAGACGCTGACATGAGCCGGGCCCCGTCGGACTCGGTCTTCCACGACGACCACGCCGGCTTCGACCGGCCGACCGGGCACAGCCGGCCTAGGACCAAGGACCGGCCCGACTACTCCCGCCTGCCGCTGGGCCGGGTGATCGCCATTGACCGGGGGCGTTACCGCTGCCTGGTGGACGACCCCGCCGCCCCGGCCGCCGACTCTTGGGGGGAGCGGCCGGTGACCGCCGTCAAGGCCCGTTCCCTGGGCCCCCAGTCGGTCGTGGTGGGCGATGCCGTGCGCCTGGACGGGGATGTCTCCGGGGCCGACGGGGCCTTGGCCCGTGTGGCGGCGGTGGAGCCTAGGACGACCGTGTTGCGGCGGATGCGGGACGACGACCCCCAGGAGCGGCCGTTGGTGGCCAACGCCGACCAATTGGTCGTCGTGGCCGCCCTGGCCGATCCCGAACCCCGCCTGGGGCTGATCGACCGCGCCCTAGTGGCGGCCTACGACGGCGGTCTGGAGCCGCTGCTCTGCCTGACCAAGGCCGATCTGGCGCCGGCCGACGACCTGCTGACGGCCTATGGACCGCTCAGGCTGGCCATCTTGGTCCTACAGCCGGGCTGTGACCTCGATCCCCTGCGCCGCCGTTTGAGCCGGCGCTGCTCGGTCCTGATGGGCCACTCCGGGGTCGGCAAGTCGACCTTGGTCAACGCTCTCATCCCCGGGGCCGACCGGGTGATCGGGGCGGTCAACCAGGTCACGGGCCGGGGCCGCCACACCTCGTCCAGCCTGGTGGCGCTGGCCTTGCCGGGCGCTGACGGCTGGGTCATCGACACCCCCGGCGTCCGCTCCTTCGGCCTCAGCCACGTCAAACCGGAACACCTGCTGGCGGCCTTCGCCGACCTGGCCGCCCTGGCCCAGGACTGCCCTAGGGGCTGCGGTCACCGGGCGACGGATCCGGAGTGCGCCTTGGACCTGGCCGTGGCCGACGGCCGCCTGGAGGCCGCCCGTCTGGCCAGTTTCCGCCGCCTCGATCTCCCCGGACCGCTCTACGGATCAAATCCGGGATGACGTTGGATCTAGTGGTCTGTCGCACCTAAAACGTCGGACTCGCGATGCCGGACGACGCCGCTGGCGGCGTTGTCGTCAGTCGGCGGGCATCCAGCCCGCCTCCATCCTCCGCCAAGACATCGACACCGCCCGACACCGCTCATAACCCAACTTTTAGATGCGACAGACCACTAGGCTGAGCCGGCCCGCTGGGCTCACCCGCCGGCGGCCTCGGCTGTCAACTCCACCAGGCGGAGGGCCAGCAGTTCGTCCAGGTCGATCGACTCGCCGTCGCGGCCGCCCCGGCCCACCACCAGGGGTGGTGGCGACGGCTCCAGGGTGACGCCCGTCAACTTGGCCGCCCAGCCGCCCGGGACCTGGAGGATGTAGTAGTTGGCGGCGGCGTCGACGCCCAGCGAGGCGTTGGCCCTCAGATACCAGCCCCGCACCTGGGTGCGGTAACGCCCGCCCGAGTAGCCGACGGCCGTCAGGGGGACCGGCGGCAGGCCGAGGGTCCGCAACCGGTCCACGAAATCGACCAATAGCCGATGGGCCTTGGCCTGTTCGACGGCTTGGGCGGCGGCCAGGGCGGCGGCGTGCTGGCGGGCGGCGGCCTGACGACGCTCGGACCAGTCAGATTCCATGGAGTCACGCTACCGCTGCCGCCACTTAGCCCAGATCCACCGATTCCCGACTACCGAGCGACCCCATCGGTGAATCTGGGGTTAGCCCAAATCCACCGGCCACGGCGGGGACACTCGCCGCCTCGCCGGATCGTCCCGGCCGCGACCGCCCGGAGATCAGTCACCCGCCCCTGACTGGTCCGGCCGGGTCAGTCAGGGGCAACCAGGCGACCCAGGTCAGTCCGACCAGAAGCGGCGCCGGCTGTTGAGGCACAAGAACACGCCTAGCGCGACCAAGATCCCAGACGCCAAGACCACCCCGCGGACACCGCCTTGGGTCATGGTCAGGCCGAAGGGGCCGATGGGCGCCGGTGTGGCGGTCGGCGTCGGCGAGGGCGAACTAGGCGTCGGCGTGGGCGTGACCGGCGACGGCGAAGACGTCGGCGACGGACTCGGCGACGGCGAAGGACTCGGCGACGGCGACGGACTCGGCGACGGCGACGGACTCGGCGACGGCGAAGGACTCGGCGACGGCGAAGGCGAAGGAGTAGGACTCGGCGTGGGAGTCGGCGTAGGCGTCTCAGTCGGCGAAGGACTCGGCGTGGGAGTCGGCGTAGGCGTAGGCGTCTCGGTCGGCGTCGGCGTCTCAGTCGGCGTAGGAGTCGGAGTCGGCGAAGGCGTCTCAGTCGGCGTCGGCGTCTCAGTCGGCGAAGGCGTCTCAGTCGGCGAAGGCGTGGGAGTCGGCTCGGGCGCCTCGGTTCGGACTGTGGCGCTGTCTTGGTTGTTGGTCGGCTCCAGGTCGGTCCGGCCGTGGGTCACGGTGGCCGTCAGGGTCAGGTCCTGGTCGCCCGGACCGGTGGTCGTGCCGGTGACGTGGTAGGTCGCCTCGGCGTTGACCGGCAGGTCGCCCAGCGGGCAGGTCGCGGTCAGACCGACGACGGGGCAGGCCTCCGGCGGCGTGATCCCATCGGCCGAGGTCAGGCTGACCTCGACCTCTGTCAGGCCGTCGGGCAGGTCCAGGGTCAAGACCGCGGCGCTAGTGGCGACGGGGCCGTGGTTGACGACCGTGACGCTGTAGCCGGCCGGGTCGCCAACCGTCACCGGGGAGGCGTCCGCCGTGGCCGTGACCTCGACATCGGTGCCGGGCGGCGGGGCCACCTGGCGGCAGACCTGGGACTGGTTGTCGCCCGGGTTCAGATCCGGGTCGCTGGCGGACACAGCGGCCGTGTTGCAGAGTTGGCCGGTGGAATCGACCGTGGTCAAATAGTCCGCCGCCACCGTGAAGGTCGCCTGGACCACGGCGCTCGCCCCCGGCGCCAGATCGCCCACCAGGCATTGCAAGGTTAGTTGGCCTAGGACAATGGTCGGCGCCGGGCAGTCGTCCCCGCCCACGACCGAGGCTTGGACCAGGGTCAGGCCGTTCGGCACCGGGTCGCTGACGACCGCGCCGACGGCTTGGGAAGGGCCGGCGTTGTCGACTTCGATCCGGTAAGTCACGGTGGAGCCCGCCACCGGCGCGGCGCCGGTCAGCGTCTTGAAGACGGAGAGGTCGGGCTGGCGGACGACATCGACGTTGGCCTGGGCCACCACCTCGGTGGGCTGGCCGGCCAGGTTCAAGGTCGAGGACCGCGCCACAGCCTGGTTCAACAGGCCCGTGCCGTCACTGATCTCGCCCTCGGTCCCAGGGGCCACCTGGCCGAAGACCGCCACCATCACTGGTTGCTGCTCCAGTTGTAGGCCCAGGCCGTGGACCCGGCCCAGGTCGCAACTGAAGCTGCCGCCGTCGGCGGCGATGGCACAACTGCCCTGGTTGGTGGTGACGCTGGTGGCGGTGAACCCCTGGGGCAGGCTGTCGCTCAGCGTCACACTGTCCGCCCCGGCCCCCAGGGCCAACAACTTGGCCGGGGTGTCGTCGGACAAGAAGTACGGCGTCACCCAGAGGTCGAAGCGGTAGGCGAAAGCGCCCCCGGCGGTGAACCCCTGGTGGCCGTCGGCCTGGGCCGTCGTCCGGAAAGCGGTCTTGACCAGGTTCAAGTCGGTCTTGGGCTCGGGCACCACCATTTCGACGGTGGCGGTGTTGTTGTCGTAATTCGACTCCGGCGTGGTGGTGGAGATGTGGACCCGGGCCCCCGGGTCGTAGTCGCCGGCCACAACGTGGGAGACCAGGTAGACCGGTATATCGGTCAGGGTGATCGTCTGTCCCGGGTCCAGGTCGTCCGACCCCGCCGGCCCCAGCCGACAGACCACCTCGGTGTCAACGGTGAGGCAATTGTCCTTCATCCATTGGGGCAGGTCGGTCGAGTCCATGATGGTGTCCGGGTCGGTCCAGAAGCTGAACTCAATCTCACGAGCGGTCGAGGGGCCATTGTTCACCAGGGTGAAACTGGCGCTCCAGCGCGAGCCCGCCCCGGCATAAGTGCCGTCGGCCGGCGGGTTCAGGTTGAAGTCCGTCACCGCCACATCGGTCAGCGCCCGCAGCGCCACCGAGCTGGAGGCCTGGTTGTTGGACAAGGCCGGGTCGAAGGTGTCGGAGCCGACTTCGGCCGAATTGGTCAAGGTCGTGCCGTCGGCCAGCGACGGGTCCAGCGCCACTGTCACCGTCACCGTCCAAGTGCCGCCCACCGCCAATAGGCCCGTCGCCCGCTGGCAGGTCACGCCGCCGTCGCCCGTCGGGGCGCAGCTTCCGCTGTCGGCGCTGGACGCCAGATAGGTCATCCCCGCAGGCAGGCTGTCGGTCAGGGTCAGGTCGGCGGCCGCGTCCGGGCCGTGGTTGGTCGTCACCAGGCTGTAGACCACCGGGGCCAGCCCAGCCGTGGAACCATCATTGCCGGCCACGATGTCGCCTGCCACGGTCTTGGCCAGGGCCAGGTCGGCGGCCTCGTCGCCCGAGTTGTAGAAATGGGTCACGTTGTCGCCCGGCGTCGGGTCCGGCGGGTCGGCCGTGATCTGGGCCGCCTGGTCGATCTGCTCCGGGGCGGCGTCGGGCCAGGGGTCGGGCGCCTGGAGGCTCACCTGCCAGGACCAACTGTCGCCCACCGCCAGGGTTTCGCCCACCTGGCAGGTCAGGGTCAGCCCTTCAACGGCGCAGGTCCCCGGGCCGGTGACCCCTTGGTAGATCAGCTCGGCCGGCAGGTTGTCCGTCAACTGGACGCCGCTGGCGGCCGACGGCCCCCGGTTGAGCACGGTCACGGTGTAGGTCACGGTCTCGCCCGGGTTGGGGATTTTCGCCTGGTTGGCCGTCTTGGTCAGAGTCAGGTCCGCCCGCTGGTTCAATTCGGTGGTGGCCTCGGCCTGGTCGTTGTCCGGATCAGGGTCGTTGCCCGAAGTCACCGTGGCCTGGTTGACCAGTTCCTCGGTCTGGCCGACATCGGCCGCCACCGTCCCGCTGAGGGTCACCTGGACCGTCCCGCCGACCGCCAAAGCGCCCACCTGACAGGTCACGGTCTGGCCGTCGATGGCGCAATCGCCCCGGTTGGCCGAGGCGGTGGTGATGGTCACCAATCCCGGCACAGCGTCGCTCAGCTCGACCTGGCTGGCGTTGGATGGCCCCAGGTTGGTCGCCGTCAAGCTGTAACTGATGGTCTCGCCGGCCGTCACCTGGGCCGGGCCAGTCTTGGTCAGGGCCAGGTCGGCCACCGCCGCGGTGGTGCGGACGACGGCGGTGGACTGGTTGTTGCTGGGGTCAGGGTCCACGGTCGAGGACACGATCGCCGCATGGTTGACCAAGTCCAAGTCGGCCCCCAGGGACGGGGCCACTTGGGCCGTCACCGTCAGCGCCAGCGTCGCCCCGGGCTGCATCGAGCCGACGACGCAGCGCACCGTGGCGCCGTTGGCCGCCACCTGGCAGGTCACGCCGGCGGGGGCGTCCACCCCCGTCAGGGTCAGCTGGGACAAGTCGGCCACGCTGTCGCTGATGACCACGTCCTGGGCCACCGAGCCGCCCAGGTGACTGGCCGTCAAGTTGTAGACCAGGGTCGTGCCCGGCGCCGTCGTCGCCACCGGGGCCGTCTTGGTGATCGCCAGGTCGGCCGCCTGGGTCAGTGGCAACACCACCGTGGAGCGGTTATTGCTCAGGTCGGGGTCGTAGGCGGTCGTCGTCACCGTGGCCGTGTTGGCCAAGGCGGTGGCGCTGTCGTCAGGAGCCGTCCCGCCGCTCAGGCGGATCGTCACCTGGTCCCCGGAGGCCAGCGTCCCCAGGTCGCAGTCGAAGGTCCCGGCCGTCGGCAGGGCGCAGTCCGCCCCCGATGAGACGTCGACCGCCGTGACCGTGTAGTCGGTCGGCAGGGGGTCGTCGACTGTCACCGCGGTGGCCGGGTCGGGGCCGGCGTTGGCCACTACCAAGACGACATCGACCGACTGGCCGGCCACCGCCGGGTTGGGGGTCATCGTCTTGACGATGCTGACGTCGGCCAGATGGGTCACCACCGGGGCGCACTCCTGGTCTTGGTTGTCGGTCGAATCGGGGTCGAGGGCGGCCGACCCGACCAGGGCGGTGTTGCAGAGCTGGTCTTGGCTCAGATCCGGGTCGAGGTCGAAGGTGACCTCGGCCGAGACCGACTGGTCCGGCTCGATGTCGCCCACCGGGCAGTTGATGACGGCGTGGCCGTCGATCTCGACCGGGTCCGGGCAGGTGACCACGGTCTCCCCCTGGTCGTCCACCACGGCGGCGGCCTGGAAGCTCATGCCGTCCGGCACGGTGTCGGAGAGGACCACGTCGTGGGCGGTCGAGGGGCCGGCGTTGCTGGCGGTCAGGCGGAAGACGGCCGGCTGGCCGGCCTGCATCGGATTGGGATCGACCAGGGTCTTGACCACCTTGGTGTTGGCCACCACCACCACGTTGACCGTCGCCTGGCCCCGGTTGTCGGCGCAATTGGCCTCCGGCGTGCGCGAGACCACCTGGGCGGTGGCCTGATAGGACCCGGCCGGCGTGTCGCTGGGGATTTGGACCGTCACCTGGCCCTGCAGGGAGACACCGCTCGGGAAGGACTTGTCCGATTGGTCGAGGGCCACACAGCTCAGCGTCGCCACCTCGGGCTGGCCGTCCTTGGTCCCGACCGTGCAGTTCATGGTCGGCGTGTTGACCTGGACGATCTCGAAGCCGGCCGGGAACTCGGCTGTGACCTGGGGGTTGTCGGCCGTGGAGGGGCCGGCGTTGATCCCGGTCAAGGTGTAGGTCACCTGGGAGCCGGCCGAGGGGGTGTCGGTGCTGAGGCTGACGCCGATCTGGATATCGGACAAGACATCGAGCCAGGCGTCGTTCTGGGCCTGGTTGGAGTGCGGGTCGGGGCTCGGCTCGCTGGCGCTAGAGGTCAAGACGGCCTGGTTGACGAGCTGGCGCGGGTGCTCGGTCGTCAAGTCGGCCGGCGGGTCCTGGCCGGCCGGCCTGAGGTCGCGCTGGGAGGTGGCGGCCACCACCCGGAGGTTGACCGAGCTATTGGCGTCGATGAAACCGATGGCGCAGCTGACCCGTTGGGCCTGGGTGAAGCCGTCGCCGTCCAGCACGACACAACGGCTGTCCGACTGGGCCGGGTCCAGGGTCAGGCCCAGCGGCAAGCTGTCCACCACCTGGGCGTCGTCCACCGCCGAGGGGCCGTTGTTGAGGGCGGTCAAGGTGTAGCCGACGTCGGCGCCGGCGTAGAAGACGTTCCCCGGCGCTGTCTGAGCCGGGGTGTCCGTGACACCGCAGAGCTGGGCCTGTTGGGCGGGCGACGAGTCGGCCGTCAGACTCAACTGCAAGTCGGCCTGGCGGAAGACGTCGACCACGGCGCTGGCCTGGACCTGGGCCGGCCCCGACCCGTCGTAGGCCAGAGTGGTGGAGTTGACCTGGGCGGTGTTGGGAATCTGCTCGCCCGACCGGTCGTCGTCGATCGAGCCGTAGACCACCAGCCGGACCGGCTGGGGGGCGGCCCCGGGGGCGGGGGCCGCCACCGTGCCCAAGGCACAACTGATCTGGTTGGCCGTGTGATTGGCGTCGGAGTCGGCGATGGCGCAACTGCCCTGGGCGGTGTTGACCTGGGTGGCGTGGAAGCCGTCGGGCAGGCTGTCGCTGATGGTGACGTCGGTGGCGTCGGCCCAGGTCGGCTGGGCGTCGTCCGTCACCGTCGGCAGGCCGTCCGATCCGACCCAGACGTCGAGCTGGTAGCCGAACTTGGTGCCGGCGGCGTAGCCCTGGTGGCCGTCGCCGTTCGGGTTGGGCACCGTCGACAGGGCTGATTTGTCAAGCTGGAGGTCGGTCTGGGCCGCGCCGATGGTCAAGCCGGTGGTCAGGCCGTTATTGGTCAGGTTGGCGTCGGCGGTCGTGGTCATGATCTGGGCCCAGCCGCCCGGGTCGGCGCAGCGCTGGGGCGGGGCGTAGGCGAAGCCGGGCACGCCGGTCTGCGACTGGTCGCAGGGCGGGTAGTTGCCGGCCGGGGTGGAGGCGGCGATGGTGAAGCCGACGCCCAGCACCACGCTGACGCCGGGGATGAAGTCACCGTCTTGCTGCTGCGCGGCCATCAACTGGTCGATGTCGCAGACCAACTCCTGGTTGACGGCCTGGCAGGCGTCGGGGAAGAAGCCGTCCAGGAAGGAGGTGATGGCGACGTTGGAGCGGACCTGGGCGCCGTGGGCGACCGACGGACCGTTGTTCCTGACCGTGATGATGGCCTCACGGGTGGAGCCGGGGCCGGTGTAGGTCGCGCCGTCCGGCGGCGCGATGGTGAAGGCGGTGACGGCGACGTCGGATTGGACCGTCACCAGGTTGGTCAGACTGGCCCGGTTATTGTCCAGACTGGGGTCGGTGGTGCTGGAGCTGACGCTGGCCTGGTTGACCACCGGCCCGGCGGCCAGGCCGGCGTCCAACGCCACCGCCAGGTCGAAGCTCAGCCCGCCGCCCGACGGCAGCACCCCGCCCGGGGCGCAGGTCACAGTCTGGCCGGAGGCCGAGCAGGCGGCGCTGGAGCCGCTGGCCAGGAAGCTCAGGCCCTGGGGCAAGGTGTCGCTGACCACCGGGTTGACGGCCGAGTCGGGGCCGTTATTGGTCACGACCAGGTGGTAGACCACCGTCTGGAGGCCGCCGAAGGAACCAGTATTGCCGGCGACGAAGTCGCCCGTGGCGGTCTTGGCCAGGGCCAGGTCGGCCTGGGCGTCGCCGCTGTTGGTGAAGCTGGCCGTGTCGTTGTCGTCGCCGTCAACGTTGTCGGTCACGGTCGCCACCTGCTGGAACTGGCTCGGGGCGACGCTGTAGAGGCCGGCCTCCGCCATGGTGACGGTCAGGACGGCCTGGTCCCCGACGGCCAGGTCGGCGCTGGAGGAGCAGTTCAGCTGCTGGCCGGCGGCCTCCAGGGCGCAACTACCGCTGTCGAAGCTGTGGCTGAGGTGGGACAGTGCGGCCGGCAGCACGTCGGTCAGGGTGAAGCCGTGGGCGGCCGAGGGTCCGAGGTTGGACACCACCACCGTGTAAGTCACCGGTTGGCCGCTGCCGGGAGTGGGCACGCGGCTGTAGTCGGCCGTCTTGGTGACCGTCAGGTCGGCCTGGTTGACCACCTGGGTGACGGCTTGGGCGGTGTCGTTGTCCGAGTTGGGGTCGGTGCTGGCCCCGTCCCCGACGGTCGAGACGGTGGCCTGGTTGGTCAAGGAGTCGGCGGCGAAGTCGGGCGGGACTGTGATTCCGGACAGGGTCACCTGGACCGTGCCGCCGGCCCCGCCCTGGGTCAACGGGCCGGGCAACTGGCCCAGGTCGCAGGGCAGGGCGGAGCAGTTGCCCCGGTCGCTGATGACGGTCAGGCCGGTGCTGTCCAATCCGACCGGCAGGCTGTCCTCCAGCCGCACCCCGACGGCGTCGGAGGGACCGTAGTTGGTCACCGTGATGCTGTAGGACAACTGGTTCCCGGCCGTCACCTGGGCCGGGCCGGTCTTGACCACGCCGAGGTCGGCCACCGGATTGGAGATGGTCACCTGGGCCTGGGCCAGGTTGTCGTCCTGGTTGAAGTCGAAGACGCTCGACATGACCGACGCCTGGTTGGTCACCAGCGTGCCCGGGGCCAGATCGGCCCGCACCCGGCCGGTCACCTGGACCACCGCCGTCTGGCCCGGCTCGAGCGGCGCGTTCAATGTGCAACTGAGGTTGGCCGGGTCGGTCAGGCTGGTGGGGCAGGTCACCGCCACGTCGCCCAGGATGCCGTTGTCGCCCTGGGCCGTCAACAGGGTTAGCTGGCTGGAGTCGGGGGCGGTGTCGGCGATGACGACGTCGCGGGCGGTCGACAGGCAGCCGCCGGACGCCGGACTGGGGCACTGGTTGGTGACGGTCAACTGCCAAGACACCGTGTCGCCGGCGGCCACGGCCTGGCTGACCGGGGTCTTGACGATCTTGAGGTCGGTCTGATGGGTCATCGACACCGACACCGTGTCGACGTTATTGGTCTGGTCGGGGTCGAAGGAGGTGGTCGTGACCCGGGCGATATTGGACAAGGTGGTGGCCTGGCTGTCGGGGTCGGGCGCCCCGGACAAGGTCAAGGTGACGCTGGCGTTGACCGCCAGGTCTTGGACCGCGCAACTCAGCGTGCCGCCGGCCGGGGGGGTGGCGCAGACCGAGCCGTCCGAGACCGTCAGACCGGTCGGGTTGTAGTCGTCTGGGATCTGGTCGGTCACCTGCACCCCGACGGCTTGGTTGGGACCGTTATTGGTCACAGTCAAGGTGGTGGTCCCGGCCTGACCGGCGATGGCCGGGGCGGGGGCCATGGTCTTGACGATGGCGACGTCGGCCTTGAGGCCGACCTGGAGCGGGGCCGACGGGGTGTCGTAGACGGCCGGCATGGGGATGGTGTCGGTGACATAGGCCAATTGGGCGGCGTTGGTCACCGTGGTGCCGCCGGCTGAATCGTTGATCCTGACCTGGAACTGGTAGGAGGTGGTGTCGCCGACCGCGATCTTGCCGCCCCGATTGGGGTTGTTGGCCGGGCCGTAGGCGCCGGCACCGCTGCCCAGGTTGACGCAGACGGTCCGGCTTGAGGCATCGTAGTGGCCGAAACCGGCGCCGTCGTCGGACAGGACCAGCGGCGTCGTCACCGTCGGGTCGGGGCTGGACAACAAGGTCAGCGAGCCGGGCACATAGTCCACCCCGGCCGGCAGCGGGTCGCAAGAGACGGAGTTGTTGGCGGCGTCCTGGCCGGTGTTGGTGTAGACCAAGCTGTATTGCACCAGGTCGCCCGGCTCGGCCGTGCCCGTGTTGGTCAGGTCGACGGCCGACTTGGTCGAGGTGGTGAAGTCGGGGGCGTAGAGGTTGATAGCGATGCCCAATAGGCCGGGGAAATAGACATCGCCGTTGCTGGAGAAGCTGAAGGTGGCCGAGGTGGCGGCGTTGGGGATGACGCCGGAGGCCCCCAGGTTCTTGATGTCGAAGCCCAACATGTTCTTATGGGCCGGGTTCCGGGTGGTGACGGACTGGCCGTCGCGGCCGTTGACCGAGTCGAAGAAGTTGGACCCCGGCGACAGGGCCGTGGCCAACTGGGTGTTGTTGAGCTTGACGTAGTCGCCGGTCAGGGTCAGGTCGCCCTCGTAGGCCACGATGTTGAGCTGGGCGTCGACGGCGCCCGACTTGGGGGCCTGGAAGCCCTTCACAGTGACGGTTTGGGGGCTGCCGGAGCCGACCGTGTTGAAGCCGTCGAAAACAGTCAGGTTGCGCAGCGGCAGGCCGGGGGCGCGGTAGGCCACGGTCAGCGCCCAACCGGCGTAGCGGTCCGAGCCGGTGGCCGCGGCCACGTTGGCGACCCAGTAGTCGCCGCCGCCGGCCTGCTGGACCAAGGCGGTGACGTCGATGAACTCCTGGTAGGCGCCGTAGTTGGCGGTGTTGGGGCCGAACTCGACCTGGGAGGTCAGGGACTGGTAGTCCGAGGCGCCGGGCGTCTTGAACTTGACGTTGCTGCGGGTGCCGTAATAGGTCGCCGCCCGACCGCCCGAGCCGGCGTCCAGGCGGGCCCCCCAATAGAGCCCGGCCCACAAGACGGTGGCCCCGGCCGGCAACTCCAGGGTCGACATCGAAGAGTTGAAGGTCGTGTCGTCGTCGTCAACGTCCAAATTGATGATGCCGGTAAAATTATTGTTGTCGTACTGGGCACCGGCCCGGGCCTGGTCGCAGTTGTTGGGCGTGCTCGTGGTCGAGCCGGTGCAGCTCAGCAAGTTGTTGCCCACGGAGATGATGGCGCCGTTGGCGTTGGCGCTGAAACGGGAGCTGAAGGCCACGGCGTTGGCCGCCTGGGCCGCCGGCGGCGCCATCAACACCAGGGCCGAGACCAGAGCCAAGGCCGACAAACCGGCCACCAATCCTCTTAACCGCGTGGACTTCATGAACCTCATGGCGACCTCCTAGGGGAAACTGGGCAGCGGGGGAATCCGCGCAACAGTCTTCAACCGGGCTTGACCTTACCAAAGCCAGGCGGGCCCATCGCCAGGGGTTGGCGGCGGCCGAAACCGGGACGGCGCGAATCGAGGCCCGCCCCCGGCCAGGGAGCGGGCCTCGATCTGTTAAGGGTTCGGTCAGTGGCTGTGGCCGGCCGGGGCCGACTCGTCCTCGTCGGCCGGCTTCTCGACCACCAGGGTCTCCGTCGTCAGCAGCAGGGCGGCGATGGAGGCGGCGTTGGCCAAAGCCGAACGGGTCACCTTGACCGGGTCGATGACGCCGGCCGCGACCAGGTCGCCGTACTCCTCGGTGGCGGCGTTGTAGCCCTGGCCGGGCTCCAACTCCTTGACCTTGGAAACGACCACGTAGCCCGGCTGGCCGCCGTTCTCGGCGATCCAGCGCAGCGGCTCGACGGCCGCCCGGGCCACGATCTCAACCCCGGCCCGCTCGTCGCCGGTCAGGGAGAGGCCGTCGGCCAGCTTGCGGGCGGCGTGGACCAAGGCGGAGCCGCCACCGGCCACAATGCCCTCCTCGATGGCCGCGCGCGTGGCCGAGACGGCGTCCTCGATGCGGTGCTTCTTCTCCTTCAGCTCCACCTCGGTGGCGGCGCCGACCTTGATGACGCAGACGCCGCCGGCCAGCTTGGCCACCCGCTCCTGCAGCTTCTCCCGGTCCCAGTCGGAGTCGGTCCGCTCGATCTCGGCCCGCAACTGGGCCACCCGGGCGGCCACGTCGGCGGACTGGCCGCCGCCGTCGACGATGGTGGTGTCGTCCTTGGTGACGACGACCCGACGGGCCCGCCCCAAGACCTCCAACCCCACCTGGTCGAGCTTCAGCCCGACCTCGGGGGCCACCACCTGGCCGCCGGTCAAGATGGCCATATCCTCCAACATGGCCTTGCGCCGGTCGCCGAAGGCCGGGGCCTTGACGGCCACCGACTTGAAGGTGCCTTTGAGCTTGTTGACGATCAGCGTGGACAGGGCCTCGCCGTCGACGTCCTCGGCCACCACGAAGAGCGAGCCGGAGACGCCGATGACCTTCTCCAACAGCGGCAACAGCTCGCTCATGGAAGAGATCTTGCCGGCGTGGAGCAGGATGTAGGGGTCCTCGTAGACGACCTCCATGCGCTCCGGGTCGGTCACGAAGTAGGCCGAGATGTAGCCCTTGTCGAACTGCATGCCCTCCGTGAACTCCAGCTCCGTGCCGAAGGTCTGGGACTCGTCCACCGTGATGACGCCGTCCTTGCCCACCTTGTCGAAGGCTTGGGCGATGAGGTCGCCGATCTCCGGGTCGCGGCTGGAGATAGTGGCCACGTTGGCCATGTCGGCGGTCGTCTCGACCGGGCGGGCCAGCTCGGCCAACTCGGCGTCGATGGCGGCCACCGCCTGCTCGATGCCTCGCTTCAGACCCACCGGGTTGGCCTGGGAGGCCACCGCCCGCAGGCCCTCGTGGACCATCGCCTGGGCCAGCACCGTGGCCGTGGTGGTGCCGTCGCCGGCCACATCGTTGGTCTTGGTGGCGACCTCTTTGGCCAGCTGTGCCCCCAGGTTCTCATAGGGGTCGGCCAACTCGACCTCTTTGGCCACGGTGACGCCATCGTTGGTGATGGTGGGGGCGCCCCACTTCTTGTCGATGACGACGTAGCGGCCCTTGGGGCCGAGCGTCACCTTGACGGTGTTGGCGAGGGTGTCCACGCCGCGCTCCAGCGAGCGCCGGGCCTCCTCGTCGAACTGCAGAATCTTCGCCATCCGAGACCTACTTCACGACCACGGCGAGGATGTCGCGGGCGTTCAGGAGCAAGTAGTCGGTGCCGTCGTACTTGACCTCGGTGCCGCCGTACTTGGAGAAGATGACGGTGTCGCCCTGCTGGACGTCGAGCGGCACGCGCTGGCCGTTGTCGTCGATGCGGCCGGGGCCGGTCGCGACGACCTTGCCCTCCTGCGGCTTCTCCTTGGCGGTGTCCGGGATGACCAGACCGGAGGCGGTGACTTGCTCGGCTTCCAAGGGCTGGACGAGGATGCGATCCTCGAGCGGCTTGATCGTGACTGCCACGAAAACCCCTTTCTTTCTGTGGCCCGCTTTGGGGCCACCCATGTAAGTGGTATGGGAAGCGCTGCGCTGTCGTCGCGGTGCCACCGCAGCGTTGGCACACTCCACCGGAGAGTGCCAACCAGGAATCTATACCCGGACTTAGCACTCGGGCAAACCGAGTGCTAAAAAGCGGCTCACGGCCAGGCTCGGGGGTGGCAGGACGGGGTCGGTGGCGTGCCGGGCGCCGGGCGTTCCAGGGCGGCCCGAGGCGGGGCGGCGGCGGGCGGCCCGGTGCGGCCCCAGGGGTGGCGGCGGTCGGCCCCGACTGGTCCGGCGGTGGCTCCGGGACCAGCGCGGCCCGGGACTCAGTCGCGGCGCACCACCAGGACGGCGGCCCCGTCCACCGTGGGCGAGCAGACCACAGTGGCCCGGTTGGGGCCTTTGAGGCCGAGGCGGCGGCGCCAGCGGGCCGGGTCCAGGTCGAGGCCGCGAGTCTTGATCTCCAGGACGCCGACGCCCTGGCGGCGGACCCAGGCCCGGACCGCCCGGTCGGAGTAGTCCAACCGTTCCAGCACCACGAAGCGGCGGGCGAAGGGCGTTAGCCGGTCCTGGTCGCCGCTCAGGTAGGGGATGTGGCGGGCCAGCGGGCGGGCCTCCAGGCGGCGGGCCAATTCGGCCGTCGCCCGGGCCCGGATGACGGCCGGGTCCGGCTCCCACAGGAAACGGCCCACCGGACCGGGGGCTACGGCGTCCTCCCCGCCCCTCGACCGGTCGTCGGCCACAGGCGCCCCGCCCCCCGACCGGTCCTCGGCGGCACCCGCCCCGCCCCTCGACCGGCCGTCGGCGGCGGGAGCCCCGTCCTCCGACCGGTTCTCGGCGGCGGTAGCCCCGCCCTCCGACCGGCCGTCGGCGGCGGGAGCCCCGCCCCCCGGCAGGCTGTGGCCCCCCGGCAGCAGCACGGCCGACCGGCCGGGCGGCCAGCCGGACCAGCCCGACCAGAGGGACAGCTCGACCAGCTCACCGTTGTGGCTGACCCAGACGGCCGCCAGCCCGGGCGGGATCAGCCCCCGGGGCATCCCGGGGCCCAGCTTGACCACCACCGGCTGGTCGGCCCGCGCCAACAGGTCGGCCACCACCGGCCAAGGCGGCGCTAGCCGCTCCGGGTCCCAGGTCGGCCCGGCGGCGGTCCGACGGCTGGGGTCCAAGAACCAGGCCGTGGCGGTGTCGCCGGGTGTGGCCAGCGCCGGCCAGTCCACAATCTCCCGACAGTCCACCCGGGGCCAGGCCCCGGCCGGGTCCCCACGGTCTTGGTCGTCGCGGCCCTGTCCGGTGGAGTCGTGATCCCCGTCGCCCCGGCCGACGAAGCCGTGTTCGGCGGCGCTCTGTCCAGCGGAGGCGTTGTCCGTGGCGCATTGGCCGACGGCGCCCGGGCCGCCTAAGTCCCGAGCGTCTGGGTCTCGGCCCCCGATACCCGCCGGCCGGCCGGCCCGGGCGCGGTCGCCCCGAGCACGGGCGGCCCAGTCCAGGTTGGCCTGGGCCAAGCGGGCCAACACCGGGTCACGCTCATAGCCTCGGACCGTCAGCCCGGCCCGGACACAGGCGGTGGCGTCGATCCCCAAACCGGTCCCGCCGTCCACCACCCGTTCGATCCCGGCCGCCGCCAACCGGGCCGCCCGCCACTGCGCCACCTCGGCCCGGGTGGCCATCTCCAGCCCCTCCCGGGTGAGGAACAGGGCCTCGGCCCAGGCCCCCAGCTTGGCCCGCGCCCGGCGACGCAGCGCTATCTGGTCCAACACCGCCGCCGCCCGGTCGGGGTCGAGCCAGCGCCGCCAGCGCTCGGCCGCCGCCAGCGATGAGGGGTCGTCCTCCAGGGCCGCCCGGGCCAACCAGGGCTCGGCCCGGGTTGACACCAGCCAGTCGGCCACCGTCAAGTCCACGCCCCCACGCTAGTGGGTTTTTACCCTTGAAACGTTGGATCTAACTATTCAGGGCGCGCCAAGACCGCCCGTCAAAGTGAGGAACCGACGACCAGTCGTCGCGATACCCTTGAGCGACAAGCAGCAGATGGCGGGTGGTTGATGGCTCAGCTGTGGCGTGCCATCATGGTGAACAGCGGTCTTACCCCAGTCAGTTCGGTCGTCCGGCCCGGGTACCCCCGGTCCCTTTGCGGAAGAAGGCTAATGATGGCTGATACGGGCAGAGATCTCACCACTTGGTGTCCGAACTGCGGGCAGGACGAGGGGTAGGGGCGGCTGTGGCGGTGGTGTCGATTGACATTGAGGCGATGCGGGCGTTCATCAACGACTTGGGGGCGGCCAGGGATAATGGTATGGGCGCGGCCACGGATATGCAGTCGTACGCCTCCCAGGCCGGGGTGTACGTGTCCGGACTGGGGGCCTGGACCGGCGGATCGGCCATCGCGCAACTCGACGACCTTATCACCTGGTGCAAACGGGCCCTGTCCATCGCCGAGGAACTGGCCGCCTCCACCCCGGGCTTCACGGCCGGCACGCCGGTGTTGTTCGACGACGGGCTGGTGTCGTCGTTGAGCGCCCAGGCGGCCCAACTCCTGGGCATACAGATAAACCAGCGGCTGATCAACGGGGAGATGAATCCCCAGGACTGGACAGACCTGGCCCGCTACGCCAACGACCCGTACTTCACGACCGGGCTGACCCCGATGGGGCTGGCCGGCGCCCTGGCCGACTACGATCAGCGTCGCCAGGGGTTCTCGCCCACCGACCCGGGTCTGGCCGCCTTCGACGTCGCCTACGACAAACTGTTGTGCGACCTGGCCGGGTCGATCAGCTCCAGGGCCCGGTCAATGAACCCCATAGACCTGGACCGGTTCGACAGGGAATGGGCCGGCGCGTACACCAGCCTGACCGACTCGACGGCCAGCCGGGCCGGGTCGGCACTGTCGTTAATCATCGGGCGGGGCGACTGGCCGACCCAATTCTTGAACGCGGTCACGGACGCCATCATGGCCCGCGAAAGCACACAGGGGGCCGGGTTCTGGGCGGTGAGCGACTTCGCCGTGGTCGACCCGGAGGCCGACCCGTTGACCGGCGAGCACCAACAGGTGATGGACCCGCTGGCGGGGGTCTTCCGGTCCGCCGCCCAGCACAACTCGGAATGGTTCCTCCAGCGGTTCTCCGGCGGCGACTCGGCCACAGTGACCTACGACGTGGGCGACCTGTTGGACCAGGAGGGTGTGATCGGCTCCCGCGTCCACGATTTGTTCTTCTCCCGGGGATTGGACGACACGTCGGCCTACTGGTACTACCAGGCGACGCTGGCCGCGGTCGCGGCCGGCCTGGACGACGCCCAACCACTGCTGGCCGACTTGGGCCGGATCGGAGGCCTCGCGCAACGCCAACTCCGCCTCCAAGGCGAGGACGCGCCGCACCTGTTCTTGCTCCTGGGCAGCCTGCTGACGGCCTTCATACCGGTGGTGGGCCCGTGGATCAGCCTGGGGCTGATGGCCACCGACTCGGCCTTGTATTTCTACCAGGGCGACTGGCTGGCCGGCGTCATCTCGGCCGTGTGCGTGATCGTGCCCCTCGGCATCGGCAAAGCCCTGCGCTACGCGACGCAAACCTTCAGCGCCGCCGAGCTGAAAGCCCTCCAAACCGGCAAGATCGTCACGACCGGCGAGCACGGCTTCCAAATCGTCAACGGCGAACTCAAAATCCTCGAGCAAGTCGACGGCCAATGGGTCGAGGCGCTCAACCCAGTGACCACTGGGATGAAGCCCACCAACCTGATGACAGAACTAGCCGCCAGCGGCGAGAAGTACACGGCCGACGCCGTCGTCATGGTCACAAAGACCCCAGAAGGCAAACTCGTCTGGCTGGAAACAGGCAATTCTAATTCCGGCTTGGACCACATACTGAAACGGCACGCCACTCAGTTTGCGGAGGCGGGAGTGCCTGCCGGAGAGGTCCCCGACTATCTCAAAGCGGCCCTGTCCGAGGGGAAGATCGTCGGCTACCAAGGTAATCAAATCCCACCGAGGCCGGTCTACGAGTTCACATGGAAGGGCGAGACCCATCAAGTTGCTATTTCTGTGGGGGATAATGGTTTCATCGTGGGGGCGAACCCAAAGCCAAAACCTGTTGGATGATAAGGAGAACTAGATTGAGAACAATTCGGTTCATGTTTGACTACGGAGCCGACGTCCTTTGGCTGTACGACGAGGACGGCGGGCTAATTGATAACTGCGCCCCGCCGGAGCTGTCGGACTATCCGGATATTGTCTCGGACCTGCGCTTGATCGAGGAAATTTATGCATCGCTATTTCTAAACACGCCTCACACGTTCGAGTGGGTCGGGTTCAAGAGCGGTGTGGAGCGAGCCGAGTTTGTGGCACTTGTGCGGGGTACCATCGCCAAAATACGAGCTGCTGTTGGGGATCGGTATCTCATCGAGGACGATTCCGAGCTTGACCAGTTATGAGGGGTGAGACGGCGGTTCCGCTGTGGTGATGCGCCGCGAGAAGCAACGGCTTTGTCGTTGGCGCCAACCCGGTGTTATGATGGACATGAAATTAGAAGCTGAAAGACGGATCATGCAAGCTATACGATTTTTCCAGAGTATGGGGCATACCCAATTTGGCTCTACGCTGACACAAGTGATCTCGTGGCCAACGACCTGCCGCCCGAGCTGAAGGCTATACCTGAAACCGTGACCCAAGTGGATCAGATCCAAGGCATATTCAACAGTCTGCACCAAGACGATCCGCACGTGTTCGAGTGGATCGGCTTCACAAATTCGGAAGACAGAGATAAGTATGCTGCTCTCGCGCATAGCGCCATAGCCACGATCAAGGCGGCCATTGATTATCGATACGACTTTCGAGACGATTCGCACCTTGGCCGGCTATACCGGTGATCGGGGCAGATCGACGACTATTAGGCGGCCGTGCCGCCTCGCCCAACATGACGGTCGGGAGAACTAGTCGCAGTCCTGGCTATGAAGGTGCCGCGTCGTCAGCCGGCCGGGACGATCTCGACGTCCCAGCTCACCGGCTGGCCGTCTTGATAGGGCAGGACGCCGTGGAACATGGCCACCTGGGGGTCGAACACCAGGGGTAGGAAGTGGCGGTCGCCCGGCCACAGGGGCAGCTCCCCGGACAATAAACGGTCCAGGCTGTGCCACTCCAGCCGGCCCTCGCGCGATTCCGTCACCAATTGGCCGCTCCAGGCGTCGACCCGGAAGACGAAGCCGAACCAGCTCTCGCCGTTGGGGCCGAAGCCGGGCCACGAGACCGTCCCCCGCAGGCTGTACCGGGTGGCGGTCAGACCGGTCTCCTCGGCGAACTCGCGCCTCATGCCGGCGGCCACGTTCTCGTCCGGCTCCAGTTTGCCGCCGACGCCGTTGTACTTGGTCAATTCGGTGTCGCCCTGGCGGGAGTCTTTGAAGATCAATAAGACCTGGCCGCGCCGCCGGTCGACGGCGTAGGCCAAAGTGGCCAGGACTGGTGTGTACGGGCTCACAGGCTGATCACCTCCACGGGCAAACCGGGGTCGGCCCCCAGGTCGAGCGACGACGGGGCGACGCCGGCCCGGACCAGTTCCACGCCGACGGCGGCGATCATAGCGCCGTTGTCGGTGCACAGTCCGGGACTGGGCCGGCGCAGGCTCACCCCGGCGGCCTGGCAGCGGCTGGCCAGCAGTTGGCGCAGGCGCGTGTTGGCCGCCACCCCGCCGCCCAACAGCAGCGTGGAGACGCCTTGGTCGCGGCAGGCCTCGACCGCTTTGGCGCTCAAGACATCGGCCACGGCCTCCTGAAAGCTGGCCGCCACATCGGCCAGCGGCAGCTCGAGGCCGTCGCGGCGGCGGGTCTCGACCCAGCGGGCGACGGCCGTCTTGACCCCGGAGAAGGAGAAGTCGAAGCGGTGGCGCTGTCGGTCGTGGCCCGCGGTCAGGCCGCGGGGGAAGTGGATGGCCGCCGGGTCGCCCCGCTGAGCGATGGCGTCGATCACCGGCCCGCCGGGATAGTCCAGGCCGAGCAGCCGGGCCACCTTGTCGTAGGCCTCGCCGGCGGCGTCGTCGATGGTGGCGCCCAACTCGACCACCGTGGTGGCCAGCCGGTCGACCCGCAGCAGGCTGGTGTGGCCGCCGGAGACCAGCAGGGCCAGCGCCGGCCGGGGCAGGGGGCCGTGCTCCAGCAGATCGACCGCGATGTGGCCGATCAGGTGGTTGACGCCGTAGAGCGGCTTGTCCCAGGCCAGAGCCAAGGTCTTGGCGGCCGACAGGCCGACCACCAGCGCCCCCATCAGGCCGGGGCCGGCGGTGACGGCGATGGCGTCGATGGCCTCGGGGGCGACTTGGGCCTGGTCCAGGGCCCGGCGCAGCGTCGGCCCCATGGCCTCGAGGTGGGCCCGGGCGGCGATCTCCGGCACCACACCGCCGAAACGAATGTGCTCGGCCAGCGACGAGGCCACGACATTGGCCAGCAGTTGGTGGCCCCGGACGATCCCGACTCCGGTCTCGTCGCAACTCGACTCGATCCCCAAGACCAACGGCTCAGCCATCGTCGCCTCCCCTCTCGGCCGTCAGCCGGCGCTCCATCACCAAGGCGTCGACGTCCGGGTCGTAGTAGCCGGCCCGCCGGGCGATGACCTGGAAGCCGGCCCGGCGGTACAAGGCGATGGCAGTGGTGTTGTCGGCCGCCACCTCCAGCAAGACTCGTTTCAGATCGTGCAATTCGGCCCAGGCCAGGGCCTGGTCCACCAGATCACGGCCCAGGCCTTGGCGGCGGCGCTCGGGCTGGACGATCAGGCGCAACAGTTCGGCCACATCGTCCGCCTGGGACAGGGCCACCACGGCCACCGGCCGGCCCTGGGGGTCACGCCGGACGTAGACGGCGTGATCGGGCGGCGCCAGGGGAGCGCAGCCGCCCGTCGGCCGGCACTGGACCAACTCGGACCGCCACGACTCCTCGGACCAGCGCCCGCGCTCGAAGCCGCCGGCCTCCAAGGCCATGATGGCGGGCAGGTCGTTCCGGTTGGCCAGGCTCATCGCCCACCTCCTAGGCACGGCGATCGGTCGGCCCAAACCATTTCGGCCCAGCCCATTTCGGCCCAGACCATTGGGGGTCCGAAACCGCCGCTCCCCCGCTCCACGACGACGGGTCGGACGGCCGTGGTCCGGCTCATCGTCCACCGCCCGACTCGCGCGACCGGTCGGCCAGGACGGTTTTGGGGCGGCCTGGCGGTGTGGCGTCCGGACGGCGCAGGTAGAGCGCCCCCAGACCGGCCGGGGGCAGGTCGTCGGCCAGGGCGGCCAACCGACCGGCGTCCACCGCCGGACCGTCGCCTTCTCCTAGACCGGACTGAGCCGGGTCGGCCGGGATGGCCCCGGGGCCGATCAGGGGCAGGGCGGGCAGGTCCTCCGGCCGTGACACCGCCGGCCCCTCCAGGCGGCGCCCCGAGGCGTCGTAGCGCGCCCAATAGACCTCTTGGCGGCGGGCGTCCAACCAGACCACGAACTGGCCCTCACCAGCCGGTGCCACGCCGTCGCCCAGGGCCGTCAGATAGGACCGGGCCACCACATCGAGCGAGCAGACCCGGCGCAGGGGCAGGCCCAGGGCGTCGGCCAGGGTCTGGGCGGCCACGATGCCGACTCGCAGGCCGGTGAACGGCCCCGGCCCCATGCCCACGGCCACCCCGGTGAGGTCGCCCACCCCTGCCCCGGCCTCGGCCAAGGCCTGTCGCATCAGGGGGGCCAGGGCCTCGACGTGGCGGCGGGAATCGTCCAGCCAGGCGCGTGACACGACCCAGCCGTCGCTCGCCAACCCGACCGAGACCCCGGCGGCGGTGTCGATCCCCAGGACCAGCCGTTCCGCCGGCCGCGCCCTCCCCGGGTCGCCGCCCGCGGCCCCTCGGCCGCCAGCGTCGTCTGGTTGAGGCTCACCCGTGGACGGGGTTTTTTCGCCCCCCAGATCGGACCCCGCAGCCTCAGCCCCGATCCACCGATTCTCGACTGCCGAGCGACCAGCGGTGGAGCTGGGCTTAGCCTCAACCCGGCCCGTCCCCGCTCGGCCTCCCACCTCTCGCTCCGGCGGCGACCCGGCGGCGTGATCGGTCGCGCTCGGCCCGACCGCCGTCCCACTATCGGCCAGCGCCAGACCATCCCCGACCGTCACCGTCCCGCCTGGGGCCGCCCGGTCCTGGGCCGGCGCCGTCCCGCCGCCGACCGCCGCCACCAGCCAGTCGGTCTCGGCCGGACCCCAGCGGATCCCCCGGGGCCGGATGGTCACCCGCCGGACTTGGTCCGCCGGGTCGTCCGCCCGCTCGATAGTGATGTCGAGCCGGTCTTGGGGCAAGGCCGCCGCCACCAGTTCCCCCCACTCCACCACGGTCACGGCCTCGGCCCCGGACAACTCCAGACCGAGGTCGTCCACCTCCTGGGGCGAGCCCAAGCGGTAGGCGTCGACGTGGACCAGGCCGGGGCCACAGGCCAGCGGCGGATGGACCCGGGACAAGACGAAGGTGGGCGACAAGACCGGCCCCGCCACCTTCAGCCCGGCCCCGACGCCCTGGGTCAAAACCGTCTTGCCCGCCCCCAGGGGGCCGCTCAGGCTGACCACATCGCCGCCCCGCAACCCGGCCGCCAGCCGCCGCCCCAAGGCCGTCATGGCCTCGGCCGTCGGCACCATCACGACCACCGGGGTGATAGCCCTCATGCCGCCTCCGAAACTCTCCCCCACCCGGTGGGAGCCAGAGTGGGACCCCGCCGCCCGGGCGGCCGACGGCCTGTCCGCCGGGTCTCGGCCAGACTACCGCCGCCGGCCAACCCGACAACCGCTCCGCCCCGGCGTGATGTCAGCCCGCGTTGTCCCGGACCCGACCCGGGATCTCAACCGGTCCCCGCCCAAACCCCCTGGCCCGCCGCCTGAGCCTCAACCCGCGTTATCCCTGACTCAACCCGGATCTCAGCCAAACCACTAGTCTCGTGAGCTGGAAGCGGAAGGAGGGGCGGGTGCGCGTCGCCATCGTGGCAGAGAGTTTCCTGCCCCAGGTCAACGGGGTGACCAACTCCGTCCTGCGGGTGGCGGAGCATTTGCGGGACGGGGGGCATGAGGCCATCATCGTGGCCCCGGACGACCACGACGTGCCCTCGGCCTACGCCGGCTTCGACGTCGTCACCGTGGCGGCCGTCTCCTTCCCGCTGTACAACGACGTCAAGATCGGGCTGACGCCGAGCTTCGTCCTGGAGCGCCTATTGGCCGATTGGGCCCCCGACGTGGTCCATTTGGCGGCACCGTTCGCCATCGGCCACAACGGCCTGTTGGCGGCCGCCCGCCTGTCTCTGCCGACGGTGGCGATCTATCAGACCGACATACCCAGCTACACCAGCCGCTACGGCTTCGGCTTCCTCGAGCCGATGGCCTGGGCCAAGATCCGCGACATGCACAACCTCGCCACCTTGACCCTGGCCCCCTCGCGCTACGCCCGGGACCAGTTGATGGCCCACGGCATCCCGCGGGTGGCGGTCTGGGGCCGGGGCGTCGACACGGCGCGCTTCAACCCGGCCAAGCGCGACCCCCGCCTGCACGCCCGCTGGGCCCCCCAAGGCGAGACCGTCGTCGGCTACATGGGCCGCCTGGCACCGGAGAAACAGGTCTCCGACCTGACCGTCTTGGCCGATCTGCCCGGCGTCCGACTGGTGGTGGTGGGCGACGGCCCCAGCCGCAAGGCCTTGACCGCCCAACTGCCCCAGGCCCGCTTCACCGGCCGGTTGGAGGGCGAGGACCTGACCCGGGCGATCGCCACCATGGACGTCTTCGTCCACCCGGGCGAGTTGGAAACCTTCGGCCAAGCCGTCCAGGAGGCCCTGGCCTCGGGCCTGCCGGTGGTGGCCCCGGCCCGGGGCGGGCCCATCGACTTGGTCCGGCCCGGCCGCACCGGCTACCTCTACCCGCCCGGCCAGCTGGGCCAGTTGCGCCGCCAGGTCGAACGCCTGGTGGCCGACCCCGGCCGTCGGCGCGACTACGGCCGACGCGCCCGGGCCTTCGTCACCCGTCGTACCTGGGCCCACCTCTGCGACCAACTGTTAGACCACTACCGCGATGCCATGCACCCCTGGTCCGAGGGCGCCATCGAGGCCGACCCCCGCTGACCTCGGACCACGCCCCGGCGATGACGCGGGGTAAGCGCGGGATAAGGCATTGCGCTATCGCGGGTCAGGCCCGCCACCAGCCGCCATCCCAGACCCGACCCGTGGGCTGGGCCAACCCGCCACCAGTCGTCACCCGGACCTGATACGGGATCTGACCAGTCCGTTAATCCTCGTGGTAACGAATCCATAACAGTCTGACGGCGTCGGCGGTGATCGTGGCACCAGTCCCCGTCGAATCTGTATACATTCGTCTACGTTCGTATGCATCTTTGTCGCAACGAGAAGGAGAACCCATGTCCACCATCGGCCTGGCCACCCGCCCCCGGCGGGCCGCCGCCTCGACCCTCGGCCTGGTTCTGGCCGCCGCCTGCTTGATCGGCCTGGCCGGCTGCGCCGCTGACTCCGACAGCGGCCCCGACACCAGCGCCGCCGGATCATCCCCCGCCTCGGCCACCACCGGGTCCAGCGCCAACTTCCGCGACGTCGCCCAGATCCAGGCCGACGGCACGATCCGGATCGGCGTCTTCTCCGACAAGGCCCCCTTCGGCTCGGTCGACGCCCAGGGCGACTACGTCGGCTACGACATCGAGTACGGCAACCGCATCGGCCAGGACCTAGGCGTCGAGGTCGAGTACGTCCCGGTCGAGGCCGCCTCCCGCGTCTCCTTCCTGGAGACCGGCAAAGTCGACTTGATCTTGGCCAACTTCACCGTCACGGCCGAGCGAGCCGAGAAAGTCGACTTCCTCAAGCCCTATATGAAGGTCGCCCTGGGCGTGGCCAGCCCCGAGAGCGCGCCGATCACGGACGTGGCCCAGTTGGCCGGCCAGAAGATCATCGTGGTCAAAGGCACCACGGCCGAGACTTACTTGGCCAGCCAGTACCCGGACTACGACGTCATCAAGTACGACCAGTACACCGAGGCCACCAGCGCCCTGCTGGACGGCCGGGGCGACGCCTGGGTGACCGACAACACCGAGGCCCTGGCCTGGACCACCCAGAACCCCGGTTTCGTCACCGGCATCGCCTCGCTGGGCCCGGCCGACACCATCGCCGGAGCCGTCCAGAAGGGCAACACCGACCTGGCCGCCTGGCTGAACAATGAACTGGTCGACCTGGGGAAAGAAGATTTCTTCCACCAGGACTACGAATTGACCCTCAAGTCCGTCTACGGCGACGTGGTGTCGCCCGACGAGTTGGTGGTCGAGGGCGGGCAGGTCTAGCCGCCCCGCTAGCCGTCGCCCGTCGGCCCCGCTCCGAGACGGTTGGTCCCAGGCCATGGGATCAACCGTCTCGGGCTCCCCGGCCGGGCATAAACCATCCGTTCGAGTCGAAGGCGGCGTGCCATGGAGCTGAGCGTTCTGCGGGCCTATCTGCCGGCCTACCTCCAGGCGGCCGAGGCCACTTTGGCCATCGCCGGGCTGGGTCTGGTCGGCTCCACCTTGTTGGGGCTGGTCATCGCCGTGGCCCAGTATTTCCGCTGGCCCGGGGCGCGGCCTGTGACCGCCGTCTACGTCGAGCTGTCGCGCAATACCCCTTTGGTGGTGCAGTTGTTCTTCCTCTATTACGGCCTGCCCAAGCTTGGCCTGGTCTGGGGGTCGGGCGTCTGCGCCGTGGTCGGGCTGACCTTCCTGGGCGGCTCCTATATGGCCGAGGCCTGCCGCTCCGGCTTGGAGGCGGTCGAGCCGCACCAGTCCCAGTCCGCCCTGGCCCTGGGGCTGGGGCCGGGACCGGCCCTGCGCCACGTCGTCTTGCCCCAGGCGCTGGCCCTGGCCACCCCCGCCTTCACGGCCAACGCCATCTTCTTGATCAAGGAGACCTCGGTGGTGTCGATCATCGCCTACCCCGATCTGGTCTACGTGGCCAAGGATTACATCGGCAACGATTACAACACGTCCGAGGCCCTGGCCCTGCTGGTGGCCTTCTACCTCGTCATCCTGCTGCCCGTCTCCTTGGGCGCGGCGGCTTGGGAGAGGAGGCTGCGCCATGCCGGCTTCGGGGATTGAGGTCTTGTTCGAGGGGCGCAATCTGGTCCGCCTGCTGGGAGGTCTGTGGACCAGTTTGTGGATCGCCTTGTCGGCCATGGCTGTGTCCGTCGTCCTAGGCCTGCCGATGGGGGTTCTAATGACCTCCCGCCACCGGTTGGTCAAATTGGTCCTGCGGATTTATCTGGAGGCCATCCGGGTATTGCCTCAATTGGTCTTGCTGTTCGTCTTCTATTTCGATCTGACGCTGGTGACAGGCGTCAACCTGTCGGGCGAGCTGGCGGCTCTAATCGTCTTCGCCCTCTGGGGCACGGCCGAGATGGGCGACCTGGTGCGCGGCGCCATCAGCGCCATCCCCCGCCACCAGTACCAATCCGCCGCCGCCCTCGGCCTGAGGCCGACCCAGGTCCAATTCCACGTCGTCTTGCCCCAGTCGGCCCGCCGCCTCCTGCCCCTGGCGGTCAACCTGGTCACCCGGATGATCAAGACCACCTCCTTGATCGTCCTGATCGGCGTGGTCGAAGTCCTCAAGGTCGGCCAACAGATCATCGACCGCAACCGCTTCGACTTCCCCGACGCCGCCCTGTGGGTCTACGCCACCATTTTCCTGCTCTATTTCCTGGTCTGTTTCCCCATCTCCCGCCTGGCTCAGGCGCTCGAACGAAAGCTGGATCTATGACTGTGCCCCCCGTGCTGCGGCTGGAGGCCGTGCGCCAGCAATACCCCAACGGCCTGGTGGCCTTGGACCGGATCAGCTTCGAGGTGGCCAAATCCGAGGTCGTGGCCGTCGTCGGCCCCTCCGGCTGCGGCAAATCGACCCTGCTGCGCTGCGTCAACGGCCTGGAGCCGATCCAATCCGGGACCATCGCCCTGGACGGCGCCATCATCACCGGCCCCGGCACCGCCTGGTCCAAGGTGCGCCAACAGATCGGACTGGTCTTCCAAAATTACGAACTGTTCCCCCACCTGACGGTCCTGGGCAACCTCCTGCTGGGGCCGCTTAAGGTCCAACGGGCGGCCAAAGCCGAGGCTCAGGTCAAAGCTCTGGCCCTGCTCGACCGGGTGGGCCTGGCCGACCGGGCTCGGGATTATCCGCGCCAACTCTCCGGCGGCCAGAAACAACGGGTGGCGATCATCCGAGCGCTGATGATGGAGCCCCAGGTCCTACTGCTGGACGAGATCACGGCCTCGCTCGACCCCGAGATGGTGCGCGAGGTCTTAGACGTGGTGCTGGAACTGGCCGGCGAGGGCATGACCATGCTGATAGTCACCCACGAGATGAGCTTCGCGAGGGCCATCGCCGACCGGATCATCTTCATCGACGCCGGCCGGATCGCCGAGCAGACCACCCCGGAACAATTCTTCACCGCCCCCCAGACCGAGCGGGCCCGTCAATTCCTCAACTTGTTCGCCTTCGCCCCGCCCCCGGGCCACCACGAAACAGCCGGGGCGGCTGCCGTTCAAACCGAGGAATCGTCCGCCACGACCTCCGACTCGAATTCTTTAGAACTCCATGAATAAGCCTCTGGGTTCATGGGGTCGCGCCGCGGACAAGATAAACTTGATGAAACATCATTAGAGCATACGCCTCGCTCTCAGCTTAGCCCTGTGGTGTCAGTCGCGCAGACGCGCAAACGGTGACCGTCGAGATCACGCGCCACGAACGTGTAACCGAACACCTCACGAGTGGGTTCAAGAGCAATGTCAACACCGGCTTTGACCCATTCATCGTACAAGGAGTCGACCGCGTCACCGTCGACATCGGCCACACACAGCTCAAAGCCGCCAAACGATGCCTCTGGCGTGGGTTGAATGTCGTGCTTCGACTGAAGCCCTAGAGCGAACCCACCAGTCAGGCCGAAGACGGCGAAACCGTCGAACGTCGCCAGCGGTTCCCGGCCGAGGATTCGGGAGTAGAACTTAGTGCTGGCGACGACATCGTCGACATAGAGAACAAGTTCATTCGGCGAAAAAGTTGTCACAGTGATCCCCTTCTCAAGATCTTGGCCATTTTCCTGACGACGAGCTCAATCTTATCACAATGAGGAATCCGCCTTCCACGCGCCTTAGATTGGTCTCAGGCGTGCCAACAGATCGAGATGGTGTTCCAGAACTACGAGCCGTTACCCACCTAACGGTCATGGGCAACCTCCTACTGGGGCCGCTCAAGGCCCAGAAATCAGCCAAGGCCGAGATCAGGGACGAAGATCAAATGTCGCTCAGAAGGCATCGGCCATCGCTTTGGACATACGGTCAAGCATCTGCCGGCGGTAGCGCCTTATCTCCGACGCGGTCACACGGTAGTGCGTCCCACGTCGGATGGTCTTCATCTCCCCCGCGACGATGGCCCGTTGCACGGCGGACCGCGAGATGTCCAGCGCTGCGGCGGTTTCCCGGGGGGTGAATGTCTCCTCTTCGGCCACAACCCTGACGGTCTTGCCCTCCTTGGCCGCGTCGGCCAGGAACTGGCCCATAGCCTTCACCCAGCTAGCGGTGTCGGTCAGCGCCGCCTCTGGGGTGATCGTGATCTCGTCGCCCGCCACAAGTGTGCTCATGGTTCCATTGTGCCACACCTTGGGCAGATGGTCATACTATCTGCCCAAGGTGGCAGTTGCGCCCCTATGGATTGGGCGGTCGCCCGGTGGTCTGACACCGCTGCTCGGCGGGTTAAGACGTTCCCGGCCGGCCGACAGCCCCGGCGTCGGGGACGTGGGCCAGTTCGAACTTCAGGTTGTCGGGGTCGCGGAAGTAGACCGCGTAATAGCCGGGCGAGTAGTCGTAGAAGGCGGGCGGGCCTTGGACGGTCGCGCCGCTGTCGACCAGGAATTGGTGGAAATCATCCACCTGCCGCCGGCTCTCGGCCTGGAAGGCCAGGTGGTGCAACCCCAGGGCGCCCAACTCGAAACGGTCGCCCCGGCATTCCGGGGGCGCCTCGGAGAGCAGAAAGCTCAACCGCTGGCCGTCGCGCTCGAGCCGGTAACAGACGCGGTCCTCATTCTCATCGGCCAAGGAGAAGCCGAGGCGGGCCAACGTCGGCCCCCAGAAGCGTTGCGCTCGTTCCCGGTCGCTGACCGATATACGAATGTGGCCGATGAGGCCCAGGCCGGCTGTCACTGTCCTTCCTCTCTTCGGGGCGTCATTCCAGCAGGGCGGCGATGATCCCCGGCAGGCGGCGGGCCAGCTCCTGGGGCGGGTGGGGGCCCGGATGGCGGGCGGCGGTCAGGGCTTGGACCGAGCCGGCCAGCCAGCCGGCCTGGTCCGGCGGCCGGCCGGCGGCCAGCAGGGCGGCGGCGATTCCGGCCAGGACGTCGCCCGACCCCCCCTGGGCCGTCCAGGCCGGCCCGGGGAGGCAGAGGTAGACCATCGACTCCGCCGAGGGGACGACGTACTGGCTGGCGCCTTTCAACAACACCGTGGTCCCGGTGCGGCGGCTGGCGGCGCGCGCCGCCGATAGCGGGTCGGCCTCGACCTCGGCTCGGGTGATCTGCAGCAGCCGGGCCAGCTCGCCGGCGTGGGGAGTCAGCAGGACCGTTCCCGAGGCGGGCTGGTGTCCGGCCTGACACCAGCGGCCGAAACAGGCGATGGCCTCGGCGTCGATCACCGTCGGCAACCCCAGATCCAAGACCTGGGCCAGGCGGCGGGGGCCGTCCGCCCGCCGTCCCCAGCCCGACCCGATCAGCCAGGCGTCCGCCCGGACGGGGGCGGCCCAGTCGTCGCGCCGCCGCCGGCCGGACGCCCAGCCGGCCCGGGCCGTCCGTCCGGGGGGCCGGGGTCCGGGGCCGGGCGGCGGACAGACCACATTGGGGGCCGCCGCCGAGACCGCCTGGCGGCCGGGGCCGAGGTATTTGACCAGCCCGGCACCGGCGTGGATCGCCCCCAGGACGCCCAACACCGCGGCCCCGGGGTAGGCCGGCGAGCCGGTGTCGACGGCCACCACCCCGCGAGCGTATTTGTCGGCCATGACGGCCGGGCGGGGCCACCCCTGCACCAGGTCGGCCCGTTCGATCTGGGCCAACCCGGCCGGCGGCGGTGTCAGCCCCAGGTCGATCAGACGCAGCCGGCCACAACGCTCCCGGGCCGGCCGCAGGACGTGGCAGGGCTTCCAGGCCCCGAAGACGACGGTCCGGCTGGCTTGGAAGCTGGGCTGGTCGCCGCCGGGGAGGTCGGCCACCAGCCCCGAGGGCAGGTCGGCCGACACCACCGGCGGCCCCCAGCGGGCGCAGTGCTGGGCG
>JAISAO010000074.1 GCA_031266665.1 Propionibacteriaceae bacterium
TCCTAGGTCGCAGGTCACGGTGTTGCCGTCGCCGGTGTCCCAGATGGTTTTGACGAGGGTGGCGGTGGCTCGGATGGTGTATCCCTTGATGGTGGTGGTTTTGGTGTCTGGGGCGCCGATTCCGGGGCCGGGGTTTTTGGACCAGAACCAGGCTGGCATGCCGACGGCGCCGGGCCAGAGTGATTCGTCGGTGCCTAGTTCGCCGGGCCACACGCCCAGCTCCGGGGCCGTCACCGTTCCTTCCAGCAGCCAGCGGGCGGCATCCTCCAACTCCTGTGTGGTGGGCGGCGGATCATAACTCGGAAGCCATAATATATAGACATAACTAGGAGTGCCGTCTGAATACAGGCTCTGGCACTCATATAGAGCACCGGTCGTCTGCCCATAATAATTCCACAAACCCCGCTTGTACGGGTCGGGATCGTTCGGGTCGGACGACCATGGAGTCTGGTAGCAGGAACCGTTCCACAACCCGCCGTTGTACGAGCACGGGACCTCCACGCCACCGTAATAACACCCCGACTGAGTCGGAGACCCGTCACCGCCTTGGCCCGAACCCGGGATTTCGTCTGCCACCTGCCACTGCTCGGCGTTAGCTGGAGCCGACGCTACGCCCAGCAGGGCCAAACCGACTACAGTCAAACAGACAGCCATCAGCCGAACGGTCATTTTCTTCAGCAAGATGCGTTCACTTTGGTCATTTCCACGACGCGCCATCCCTGCACCTCCTCCACCCATTGCACGACATATCTGTACTCCACCCGCGGGTTACCGGGAGGCGGCAGGGTCTCACCGTTATCGACCTGGTATGACCCTGGAGCGTCCTCCTCGCATTGTCGAACGACGATCTCGGCGCGGCCGTCCATGACCTGCTCTGGGCCTACTACTCGGATCACAGGAATGATACCTCCGAAATATGATCGACCCGACGCCGCCATACGGATAATGGTGTTAGTTAGGGTCGTTCGCAGTGGCTCCCACGTCAGTTGGATCATGGTTATCCGGTCGGCGTTCCCTAAGTCCTCCCCAGCGGCCCTGCTCCATTCATTCAAGGCGTCGACCAGGTGGACGGCGGCTAGTTGGTTCTCGGTCCAGTTGGGGTCGTCGGGGGCGCGGACGGGGCCGGTAGGTGTTGGTGTTGGGGTTGGTGTGGGTTTGATAGTTCGGGCGGGGGCCGGCGACGGCAATGGTGTGGGCGTTCCGGTGGCGTGGGTGTCTCCCGTGCAACCGACCAGTGAGGCCAGTATCAGTGCTAATAGCGCCAGCGGCGGGGCTGGTCTGGGTATTCTCATGGTTGGTTTCCTTTCCTGGCTTATCTGACCCAGAGGGGGGCGGCGGTGCCGGTTCCGACGATGTGGTAGTCGCAGGGTAGGAATATGGTCTGGTAGTGGTATGGGCAGGTGGCGGTGATGGTGTCGCCGTCGATGCGGCATCCTCCAACTCTTGGAACGACGGCGGCGTGTCATAACTCGGTGCCCAACGGATCAACGAGCCGCTGGTATTGCCGTCGCCCCAGTAATGACATTCGTACAGGGCACCGTCTGTCTTCCCCACCAACCCCCAGGCATATTGTTTGACCACGTCGGGATCGCTCGGGTCGTCCGACCATAGGGTCTTGTAGCAGTAGCCGTCCCACACGGCGCCGTTCAACGAGCACGGGATCTCCACGCCGTCGGAAAAACACCACGACTGGGTCGTCGGCTCGTCAACACCGCCCTGGCCACCGCCCGGAACCTCATCATCTGCGCCCCACTCAAGTGCAGGTGGCGGTGGATCTACCGCAGCCGCCGGGGGCGTCGGCGCTAAGAATAGGACGAGAGCGACGACCGCCGCCAGTGCGGCGGCGAAACGCCGAACCGTTCCTACTAGCAAGAGCCCAGTTTCGTGTGGTCCACGATGCGCCATCCCTGCACCTCCTCCACCCATTGCACGACGTACCTATACTCCATCCGCAAGTCACCCCCCGATGTCGTGGCCCCGTTCGCGACCACGTAGGACCCGGGGTTATTCTCCTGGCATTGCCGGACGACGATCTCGCGGCGGCCGTCCATGACCTGCTCGGGGCCGACCGCCCGGATCAGCGGGGTGAACCCGCCGACGTATAACCGACCCTCAGACATAAGCGTGATGAGGTTGTTGGTGATGGTCGTCCGAAACGGTTCCCACGTCATTTGGAGCATGGGTAGCTTATCGGCGTTCCCAGGGTCCGCACCTACGGTCTCGTTCCATTCCTCGTAGGCGTCTATCAGGTGGACGGCGGCCAGTTGGTTCTCGGTCCAGTTGGGGTCGTCGGGGACGCGGACTGGTCCGGTGGGTGTGGGCGTCGGGGTGGGTGTCAGTTTCGGGGTCGGGGTCTTGGTGGCGGACGGCGACGGCGAGGGTGTTGGCGTCTCGTTGGGGTCGGGGTTTCCGGCGCAGCCGGCCAGTGAGGCCAGTAGCAGGGCCAGGGCCAGTAGTGGCGCGGCGGCGGTTGGTGGTGTTCGCATGGTGTTCCCCTTTCTGGGTGCCATCGCCACGTCAGCCGCCGCCAGACGTGACGACGACCTGGATCTCGCCGACGTGGTATGGAGCCGACCGGGACACCGTCAACGGGATCGTTCCCGACCGTCCCGCACCGGACCAGTTGACCGTCACATACGTGGTGGCCGTGATCGTGTAGTCGCCGCGCTTCAAGTAGGTGTGGCCGCAGCCCGACGGCGACGGCATGACCTTGCGGACGTTCACCGGCTCCACGCCCAGGTCGCATGTCACCGTGGCGCCGTCGCCAGTGTCCCAGACCGTCTTCACGAAGAGCGCCGTCGCCCGAATGGTGTAACCCTTGACCGTGGTGGACTTCGAGTCCGGGGAACCCACCCCCGGCCCCGGGTTCTTCGCCCAAAACCACACCGGCATCCCCACCGCCCCCGGCCACAACGACTCATCCGTCCCCAGCTCCCCCGGCCACACCCCCAACTCAGGGGCCACCACCGTCCCCTCCAACAACCAACGAGCGGCATCCTCCAACTCCTGCGTGGTGGGCGGCGGATCATAACTCGGATACCACCGGATCACCGAGCCGGAGGGGCTGCCATCGCCCCAGTAATGACATACGTACAGGGTGCCGTCCGTATGCCCCAAAAGCTCCCAAATCGGCCGCAACGCGATGGGGTCGTTAGGGTCAGACGACAAGAGGGTCCTGTAACAGTAGCCGTCCCACGAGGCACCATCCAACGAGCACGGAATCTCTACCCCGCCGAAATAACACCCCGACTGAAGCAGAGAATCACTCCCGCTTCCCTGGCCCGAGCCCGAGAGTTCGCCACCCTCTCCCCAGTTAATATCAGACGGCGGAGGCGTCGGATCTGTCGCAGCCGCCGGGAGTGTCGACGCGAAGAACAGGGCGAGAGCGACGACTGCCGCCCACACTACGGCGAAACGTCGGCGCGTGCCCCCTAGCAAGAGCCCATTTTGGTAATGTCCACGATGCGCCATCCTTGCACCTCCTCAACCCATTGCACGACGTACCTACGCTCCGTCCGCAAGTCGCCACCCGATGTCGTTGCCCCGTTCACTACCGCATAGGACCCTGGGTTGCTCTTCTCGCACTGCCGGACGACGATCTCGCGGCGGCCGTCCATGACCTGTTCGGGGCCGACCGCTCGGATCACCGGGGTGAAACCGCCGACATACGAATTACCCTCCGACGCTATTTCGATAAGTCTGTTTGTGGTGGTCGTCAGCTGCGGCTCCCCCAGTATTTGGAACATGGGCATCTGGTCGGCGTTCCTTGGGTCCGGACCGACAGCCTCGTTCCATTCCTCGTAGGCGTCGACCAGGTGGACGGCGGCCAACTGGTTTTCGGTCCAGTTGGAGTCTTCGGGGGCGCGGACGGGGCCAGTGGGCGTCGGGGTGGGTGTGGGCACCGTGGTGCTGGGGTGGGCGTTGAATGGTGTCACGGGTGATGGTGTCGGCGTCTCGCCGGGGTCGGTGTCTCCGCTGCAGCCGGCCAGTCCGGTTAGCAGCAGCGCCAGTAGTAGTGCCGGGATGGCTGACTTGGGTGTTCGCATGGTGGTCTCCTTTCTTCTCGGTCTCATCTGACCCAGAGAGGGGTGGCGTTTCCGGTGCCGGTGGCGTGGTAGTTGCCGGGCAAGAATATGGTCGTGTAGTGGTAGGGGCAGGTGGCGTCGATGGTGCCGCCGACGATGGTGATGGTTCCGCCGTCGCAACCGGCGGTGGCGAGGTAGGCCAGTCCGGCGGTTTGGGCGGCGTATGGGTCCAGTACGACCGCATCGCCGGCGGGGGCCGCCGGGATGACTTGTTGGCCGGCGACACGGGCGGCCTCGCGGGCGATGGAGTTGGCCCGCTGGTAGGCGTTGATCATGGCGCTGCCGTCGACGATCAGGCCGATGGTGACGAAGAGCGCCGCGACGACGATGACCGCCCACAAAGTGATGCCACCTTTATCCGAGGATAGATGTTCGAGTTGGTTCTTCATGAGTGTTGCCTGTAGGTGTCGATGGGTGATGTCTCGTGGGCGGAGAAGGTGAACTCGCCGGGGATTCCGGGGAAGACGAGGCCGCCCAGATTCATCGTGCAGGTGACGGTGATCGCGACGGCGGCCGGCTGGCCGGGTGGGACCGCGAAGCCGCTGGTGTCGACGGCGACGGTCGAGCGGACGCAGCCCAGGTCGGCCAACAAGGCTTCGCCCCGAGTGACGGCGTTGATCTGGGCGGTGGTGGCGTTGCGGGCGATGGAGGCCTCACGGGCGACTTCCCAGGAGGCTTGCTCGACGGCTTGCTGGGCTAAGGCGCTCCGGCCGGCGAACACCAACAGGACGCCGATCCCGAGCAGGCTGGGGACGATGATGGCGGCTTCAAGAGTGGCCGAGCCTTTTTCCCGGAGTGTCCGTCCCTCCGCTCGACGGTCGCCTCCCCGGGCGCCGCCGACCCGCTTGACGGGCCACCGCCTCGGACGGGGGCGAATGGAGGTGATCCAGCCGGTCAGAACTGTCAGACGGCTCATCAGGTCTTCCTCTCTAATGGCAGGACGGCGATCTGGGTGACGGCGGAGGGGAAGCCGGGGACGAACTGGGGGATCTGGCCGGTGACGGTGACGGTGATCGTTTCGCCACCCCGGACCACCGTGACGGTGGCGTTCTCGAACAAGCCATGGCCGACGTGGTCGATGAAGTTTTCGGCGATGTTCTGAGCCTTGGCCGCGCTGCTGTCCATGGCCGCGCCGGCTCGGGCGGCATCCTCGGCGGCGCCGTGGGCGACAGACTGGCCGTAAGACCAGAGTCCGACCTGGAGCAGGCCGAACAGCAGCAGCATCACCAGGGGGAAGACGATGGCCGTTTCTAGGGTGACGGAGCCCCGCTCGCGGGGGTGTCCCGCCCCGGCTGACGGGGATCGTCCCGTCGGCCGGGGACGCCGGGCTGGCGCTGGGCGCTGGATTATTGGCGTCATGGCCGCTGACTCTGTGAGCACGGGTCAGGGCTGGGGGATTTTGTCGCTGTAGCTCTCGATCGCGTTGACGAGCACCACGGTCAAGGCGACCGCGGCGATGCAGACGATGGCGGCGATGATGACGTACTCCAGTGTGGTCGCGCCGTCATCTTGGCGCAGCTTGGGCCGGACCCGGCCGTTGTACCAGGCGCGGAGGTAGGTGAAGAAAGCGTCCATGGTTATCATTCCCCTTAACTGTTGTTGATTGATGGTTGTTTTGTTGTGAGGGACGGTTGTTCATATTTCTGGAGGTCCACCTTGGAGGAATACGTCCATATCCTGGCACAGGCCGCTCGGGGTGCGCTAGTTGGTCCCAAAGGGTGGACGAATGGGTTTGACGGGTGGACGGATGGTTTTTTGGGAGGCAATCGGCCGGTCGCGTTCCCGGGTTGTCCCAGTTGGGGGCCGGCGGTCGGGGGTGTGCGTCTCATGTCGGTTGCTCCGTCAGGGGGTGGCGCTCGGGGTCGGGGGCAGCTCCATATAGTTCTGGAGTTCGCGCTCGTAGGTCGGATCGTGGGCGGTGGCGAAGGTCGCGGGATCGGCGCAGGCGCTCAAAGCGGCGACTAGAAAGACCAAGGCGACTAGAAAGACCAGGGCGGAACCCGGCCACGACGGGCCGTGAACGGCGGCGGGGAATGGTTTTCAGCGGCATGGCAGTCTTTCTGCGGCCGAGGGGCGGATGGGCTCGGCCCAGATCCACCGGTGGTCGCCCGGTGGTCGAGCAGCGGTGGATCTGGGCTCAGGCATGGCGGGCCTTGCGTCGGCCGTCCAGCAGGGGGGTGGCTTGGAGTTGGGCGATCAAGCGGCGGGTCTCCGGCTCCAGGTCGTAGCCCATGTGGTCGGCCGCCCGCCAGATGGACTCGACCGTGGCCTTGGCCGCCGCCCGGTCGCCGGCGGCGTGATTGGCCAGCAAGCGCAGCCGCCACAGCCGTTCCTCGCCGCCGACGGCGTTCAGCGCTTGGGCCAGGACGGTGTTGGCGGCGCGGAAGTCCTTGGCCCGGCACAGCCGACGGGCCAACTCGTGGGCGACGTCGGCGATCTCGGCCAGCATCACCTGGTACAGCGGGTCGGCCCAGTGGTAGCCGCGCCGGCTGACGCCCGCGAAGGGGGCGCCGCGCACCAGGGCGAAGGCCTGGGCCAGGTTCTCGGTCGGCAGTTGGGCCAGGCCGTCGTCACCGATCAGTCGCCGCCAGTCGTGCCAGTCGCAGCCCACGGTAGAGCAGTCGTAGCTGAACGGCGGCAGATAGGGCCGGCCGGCCGGGTCGTCGCCCAGCCACTTGCGGGCCCGGCTGATGGCGGTGTTGCGGGTGGACGAGTTGTCGCCCTCCCGCTCCGGCCAGATGGCCTGGTCGAGATCCGCCACGCCGGACCCGGGGTGGAGGACGAGATAGGCCAGCAACTCTGTCAGCCGGCGCACCCGGCTGGGGTCGACCGCGCCCGGCGCTCCGCTGACCGTGACCGATCCGAGGACGCGGACATAGGGGGTGGTGGGGACCGGCGGCGCGGCCACGACCGGCGGGGCCGCCGGCCAGGGCAGCGCCTCGACCGCCGGCTCCACCACTATCAACTGCGGGGCGCGGTTCACAGTCGCGGTCACCCGCCCGGGGCCGTCCGTCGGCTCTCCACGGTCGTGGAGGTCGGCTGTCGGCTCCGGCGTGGCCGTCTGGGGGACGACGGTCGTTCGTGTGTCGTCCTGGGCGCCCACGACCGTCTGGAGGCGCGCGATCGCCCAGGGGACGGTGGTCGTTGGGGGGTCGTTCGTCGGCTGGGCCGCGACCGCTCGGGATTCGGCTTCGTCTGTCGGCCGATCCGCGACTGTTTGGAGGCCCGTGGCCGTCGTGGGGTCGTCTGTCGGCTGGGCCGTGATCAGGCGTGAGCCGTCGGCGGGCGGGGGCGCGGCGACGACTGGTCGGAGGTTGGACTCGTCTGTCGGCCCGACATCCGAACGGGAGCCGGCCTCAGTGGGGGTGGCGGCCGGGTGGCCGGTGATCTCGTCCACCAGTTCGGCCCACTCGGCCTCGTCCACCGGGCTGGCCGGGCTGGGCGGTCGGCGGGACAAGTCGACCACCCGGCCGATGGCCGCCAAAACGTTGGTCGACAGGCGTTGGGGGATGAAAGGCAGGCCGAAGGGCTGGAGGACGGCCCGGCCGGAGGGGGCGAACTCGACCCGGTAGTCGCCCATCAGCTCGGGGGCGGCGGTCACGGCCGCCAGGGCCACCCGGGGCTGGGCGTCGAGCAGGGCCTGGGCGCGGTCGCGGTCGGCGGCGGCGACCGGCTGTCCCAGGATCAGGATCTCGGGGTACCAAGCGTCGTCGGCCAGGCCTTGGACGCGGGCCCGGCGCAGGGCCGTCAGGCCGCGCCGGCCGTCCGGGACGGCCTCCAGCAGAGCCTGGCGGGCGATGTCGGAGCGGCGGGACAGGGCCTCCAAGGTGGAGGGCAGGGAGGTCGTGTGTTCCAGGCAACCGGTTTGGAAGCGCTCCTCGACCCAGTCCAGGGGGCCGGTGGTGGTGACACGGATGTCGTCGGCCCAGGCGCTGGTGGCCAATTCCAGGCCGATGGCGGCCATGGCCTCGGTCACGAACTGATCGGGGCCGGCCAGGCCGAGGGCGCCGGCCTGCTCCAGGTCGATCAACAGGTGGGCGTCCTCGGCGTCTTGGCCGACGCAGACCAGGGCCGGGTAGGGGGCGGGCGGGGCCTCGTCCTCGTCCTCGCTCCAGTCGTCGGCCGCCGTGGTCTCGGGCGGGTCCAGTCGGGCCAGGGCGCAACTCCAGACGGTCGGATCGACGGTTCTGACCCAAGGCCGGGGCAGGGGCTTGGCCTCGGTCAAGAAGAGTTGGAGCTGGTTCTCGGTCAGCCGGGCCGCCCGCAGCTCGGGTAGCTCCAAGCCCTCGTCGGCGCAACCCTCCGCCAACAGGCGCAGCGCCCGGTCGGCCCGGGCCACCAGATCGGGGCGCTGGGCCATCCGCAACCGCGCCTCGACCACGGCGTCGTCGCCCTCGGGGGCGGGCAGACGCTGGCCGCCGTGCCGCCGCCAAGCCTGTCGGGCCCGGTTCCGACCCACCACCACGAGCACGCCGGCGGCCAGGATGGAGCCGACGCCGCCCAGCGTCCGCAAGGGCAGGACCGCTCGGGTCATACCGTCGTCATCCGCCGTCGGGTCGGCGGCGGGCGTGGCGGCGGGGGTCGAAGAGTCGGAGGCTGATGAGCCCGGGGCGACTGCCCCGGCGGGTGTGGTCCCAGCGGCGGGTGTGGTTCCGGCGGGGGACGGGGCTGGGGCGGTGGCGGCTGTGGTGTCGGTGGGGGGCGGGACGGTGGCGGCGCCACCGGCCGAGGGGGCGGCTGTGGTGTCGGCCGACGAGGCCTGGGGATATGGCTGGCCCGAGGCCAACCAGTCGGCCGCCGCGGCGTCGGCTCCGCCGGCCGCCGGGCTGGTGGCGGTCGCCGTCGAACCGGTGGTCGCCGTCATGCCGGGATTGGTCGCCGTTGTGCCGGGGCTAGGAGCGGTCTGGCCGGGGCTGGCCGCCGGGTCGGTGGTCGTCGGGGTGGTCGTGCCGGGGTCGGCTGGCGCCGGATCGGTTGGGAGGAAGACGATCTGGCCGATGTCGATCTCGTCCGGGTGGGTGATCGGCCAGCCGGTGGGCTGGTCGTGGCCCGCTGTCAAGGCGAAGAGTTCGGGCCAGCGGTCGGCGTCGCCCAAGCGGGCCCAGGCGATGCCGGACAAGGTGTCGCCGGCCACGACGACGTGCTGGGTGACGGCTTGATCGGCGTCGGGCGATCCCACGGCCGGCTCGGGGTCTTGAGCGGTCGGCCCGTTTGAGTCCGGGGCGGCCGGGTTTGATCCGGGAGCCGGATCGGACGGGTCGGGAGCGGCGGTCGCGGCGCCGTCCACCACCAGAGGGGCGGTGGACGAGGGGGGCGAGGGCACAGGGTCGGCCAGGGCCGTCACCGGGGAGACGGAGACCAGGAAGAGTCCAGCCGCCGCCACCAGGAGCAGACGGGCCACCAGCCTCCCGGGGCGGAGGAAGCCGGAGCGGACAGCGGGCCGTCGCCGGCGCCAGCTCACCAGTTCCAAGCCGATGGCGGCCGTCAGATAGATCCAGGCCGCCCAACCGGCCGCCAGCAGTAGGACGGCCACGATGGAGCCGTCGTCCGGGCGGGTCAGGCCGGCGCCGATCTCGCCCCAGGTCGGCAGATGGTCCGGGCCGAACAGGCCCCAGGCGCGGACCAGCACGACCGGCGTGGCCACGACCACCGCTAAGAGAGCCACCACGGCCAAGCCGCCGCGGACGCGCCGCATCACCATCATTCGGCCTCCCTCGGTCTGGTCCCACCGCTGCCCCCGGCTCTGCGGGGTGATAGCCAGTCAACTCCAGGGGTCTTGCCGTGGGTCTTGCCGAAATGGAGAGGTGGTCTAATTCGCCCCAACTTTTTTCCGGCCGGGCCTATCGGAGGGCGGTGTTGGGACTGTCTGGGTTGGACGGCGTGAGGCTCAGCCGTGGGCCGGCCGAGATCCCGAGTCGGGTCCAGGGTGGCGGTTGGTGGTGTCGGCGGGGGATGGTTGAGGTCTCGGGTCGGGTCCGGGGTGACGGTTGGTGGTGTCGGTGTGGGCTGGCCGAGATCCCGGATCAGGTCCGGGACGACGGTTGGCGTTGGGGGCGAGCCTGCGGGATCGGGCATATCGGGTCCTCTCTCACAGGGCGAGGAAGCGCAGGATGGCGGGGGCACCGACCAGGAGCATGAAGACCACGGCCAGCAGGGCGGTGACGGCGGACATGCGCTCGCCCGTCCGGTTGGCCTCCGCCACCCCCCGGGCCAGGCGGGTCTGGCGCATGGTGGCCGAACGCGCCCGCAAGGTGTCGTAAATGGCGCCTCCCTCCTCTCCCGACAGGCGCATGATGGCGGCGAAGTCGGTCAGGTCGACCAGCCCGATGCGGTCGCCCAACTGCTCCAAGGCGTCCCAGGGCGACTGGCCGTTGAGCCGGGAACGGCGCAACTCCTCGGCCAGCCGTTCGAACATCCAGGAGTCGCCGCCCTCGGCCGCCACCTCCATGGCCTGGCGGGCGCCGACGCCGGAGTGGTGCTCCATGGCCACCAGGTCGACGTAGGCGCCAAAGGCGAAGCCGAACTCCTCCCGCCGGCCGGCCGCCCGGGTCTTGAGGTCGAGACTGGGCAGGAAACTGGCCCCCAGGCCCAGCCCGAGCGAGGCCAGCAGCGGGATGATGAAGGGCGGCCGGGTGCCGAAAGCCACCATCACGGCCGTCACCACGGTCGCCAGGCTGAGGCCGAGCGCCCCCGCCACCACCCGGCGGGCCAGGAAGGACTGTGGCGTCAAGCGCAACAAGTCGAGATCGGCCGTCGGCAACATGGTGGCGGGGACGTGGCGCAACAGCCGCTGGCCGAGCCGGTCTAAGGCACTGGGGCCGGCACCCGCCTGGAGAGGCGTCCCCGGCGTCGGCTCCGCCGCCAGGACGTCGAGGAAGGCCCCCAGGTGGGGCCGGTTGGGAATCAGCCAGGCCAGTGTCAACGCCACCCCGGCGCCCACCAGCCCGCCGGCCAGCAAGGAGAATTGCAACAAGGTGGTGGCCAGGACGATCATGGCGTCTCCCGTGGTCGGATCGGTTGGGCCTGGAGGAAGCGGGGCGGCGTCGGGGTGCGGCCCATGTGCTTGAGCTGGACCAGGATGGCGACGTACCCGGCCAGGGCTAAAACCAAGATAAATTGTCCCAGAGGGGTGCCGTAGGGGGCGATGTAAGACCCGGAGACGGTCAGCCCGCCCAGCATCACCAGCGTGATCAAGGTGACACCACGGGCGGTGGTGCGGTGGGTGGCGCGGTCGGCGTCGATCCGTTGTCGCGCTCGAACCTCGGCCGAGACCGACTCGGCCAGGTCGGACAACACCAAGGCCAGGCCGGAGCCGCGCCGCCGCGCCCCCATGCACAGCGCGGCCACGATCAGGTCGCCCGTCGGATCGTTCAACTCGGCGGCCAACCCGGTCAGGGCCTGCGGCGTCGGCATGCGGGCGTTGAGCCGTCCGACCAGGCGCGAGATCTCCGGCTTGACCGGCGCGGCGGTCGATTTGAGGGACACCTGGACGGCCTGCTCCAGGCTCATGCCCGCCACCAGCACGCCGGCCAGCGTCCGGGTCCACTCCTCCATCGCCTTGAGCCGTTCGAGTTGGCGCGGCTCGTCGCCCGGCCCCAACAGCCAGGGGATGCCGACCAGGGCCGCCGGTATGACCGGCAGGGCCACCACCCAGCCGCTGATCAGGGCGGTCACCAGCCCCAGCCCCAGCCCGACGGCCAGCAGGATCTTGGTGCGTCGGCCGAAGCGCCGCCACAGCCTCCGGGTCGAGGCCGACCAGCGGGGGCGCCCCACCGGCTCCGGCTGGCGGACCAGGCCCAGGACCACGGCCAGCAGGCCGAAGCCGAAGGCGGCCGCCGCGATCAGGGCGGACAATTCCGGGCTCATGCGCCACCTCCTGGGGGAACAGCCGCCGGGCGGTCCCGAGTGGTCGGGCACAAAGTGACGGGCCGGCCGGCGGGGCGGGGGGACGGACTGCGCCGGGCGTCGTCGACGCCGCCCGCGCGCTCGAGCGGGGTTGCCCGCTGGTGAAGGGCCGGCGAGGCTGGGCTCGGCCGGAGCGTCGACGTGGTCATCTGGCCTCCCGGCGGAAGCGGTCGGCGTCGAGGTTGAAGGCGGCCAGGTCGAAGCCGTGGCGGGTCAGCCGACGCAAATGGTCGGGCAGGTGGGCCGCCCGGGCCAGACCGTCCGCCCCGGCGGCGCGGTCGAAGACGTCCGTGGTCTGTAGGCCCTCGGCCGTGAAACCGACCGCCACCACCTGGCTGACCACCCGATGGCGGCCCCGCCCCGCGCCCTCGGCCTGGATCTGGACCACCAGGTCGATCGAGCTGCCCAGGGCGCGCAGGGCGTAGGCCTCGGTCACGCCGGTCTCCATGGCGCAGGTCACCAGCTTGTCGATGGCGCCACGGGCCGAGCGGGCGTGGGTGGTGGACAGCGAGCCGGTGCCGGACTGCATCGCCTTGATCATGGCGATGATCTCGCGCCCGCGGACCTCGCCCACGATCTGACGGCTGAGGGACTGGCGGAAGGAGGCGAACAGGGCCTCGTCCAGGCCGAAGCCGCCGGCCCGCCCGCCGTTCTGGTTGGGGTCGCCCTGGCCCTGGCGCTCCTCCCAGGCCCTAACCAAGTGATGTTGCTCAGGGAGGTCGTGCAGCATCAACTCGTAATCGGTTTCGAAGGTGCCGATGGGCTCGTCCGGGTCCAACTCGGCGCAGAGCGCGCGCAGCAAAGTGGTTTTGCCGGCCCCCATCTCCCCGGAGACCACGATCGACAGCTTGGCCTTGACGGCGGCGGCCAAAAAGCTGGCCAGGACCGGCGACAAGGTGCCCAGGGCGACCAGTTGGTCGAGGCCGACCCGACGGTGGCGGTGCAGCCGGATGGTGGCGTAGGGGCGGGCCGTGACCCAGGCCTGGGCCGACAGGCGGGCCGTCCCGCCGGCCAGGTTGAGGTCCAGGTTGGGCTGCGCCGGGCTGAAGGCCCTAGGCGGGTCGGACCGGCTGGCGATGAAGGCCAGGAAATCGATCAACTCGTCGTCGCTGTCAGCCACCGGCGGCCCGGGCCGGGCCGGCTGGCCGAAGACGGTCAGCCAGGTCGGGTCGCAGCCGGTGATGTAGATGTCCTCGATGTCCGGGTCGTCCACCAGGGGCTGGATCCGGCCCAGCTCGAATAACATGTCGAAGACGGCCGCGCTCATGGCCCGCTGGGCGGCCGGGTCCCAAGGGGTCTGGCCGGCGCGCAACTTGGCCGCCGTCTGGTCGCCCAGCAACTCGGTCACGATCTGGCGGCCGAGTTGGCGGCGCTGGTCCTCGGACAGGTCCGGCTGGTCGGGCCAGGCGGCCAGCCGCTGGGCGGCCTCGGCCCGCAACTGGGCCACGGCCCCCCAGTCGATCACCCCGGGGGCGTCCACTCCCCAGTCGGTCAGCCCGGGAGTGAGCGGGAGGGCGTCCCTGCCCCACGCTGGCGGCCAAGTCTCGGCCGGCCGACTGGGCGGGGTCGGGCAGCTGGGCCAGGGCGGGCGGTCGGGGGTTGTCTCGGCCGGGTCGGGCGGGGGGTCGTCCGAGCCCCACGGCGTGGGCCAAACCTCGACCAGTCGGTGCGGCGGGGACGGGCGGCCGGGGGGCGATCCGGTCGATCCAGCCCCGTCGTTCAGCGGCCGGGCGCGTCCCGCCGGCTGGTCCGGGCGGGCCCAGACCGGCAGGCCCGCCGGGGGCGCCGCCGCCGTCCCGTCCGCCGCCTCGACCACGCCCGCCGGCGCCGTCGTGATGGTCGCCGCCGCCTCGTCCAGCGGTGTCCGGCGGCTGAGCCAGGCCGCCACCGGGGACAGGGGGGCCGGGGCCAAGGCCATAAAGGGCACCTGGTCCAAACTGGGGCCGTCCGCCACCAGGCCGTCGGCCCGGGCCGCTCCGAGACCGGTCTGCCCGGCCCCACGGTTGCGTCCGTTCTGCCCGGTCGTCCTGGAGTCGGCCGTCCCGTTCTGCCCGGTCGTCCTGGAGTCGATCGCCCCGTTCTGTCCGGCTTGTCCGGCCGTACCGGTCCCACGGTTCGTCCCGGTCTCACAGTTCAACTCGGTCTCACGGTTAGTCCTGGTCGCACCGGCCTCCTCGGTCGGCCCGCTCCCCGCGGGCACGGCCGGCTCCGGCTGATAGCTCGGCTGGCCCCACAGCGGTGTCATGGCGTCGCCTGCCCGGTCTCGGGCACAGTCCCCAGTTCCAGGCGGCGGGCCAGGCCGGCCGCCTCCGACCTCAGGGAGCCGACCAACCGGGCGCGGACAAAGCGGCGCCTGGGCTGGGCGGCCCCCTCGGAGAAGGCCCTGGCCCCCAACTCGTCGTGGGGCAGGCTGACGATGGGGTGGAGCTTGAGGTAGCGGCCGATCTCGCCGGCCGAATAGGTCCTCCCGGCGCCGATCAGGCCGAGGCCGGCCGTCAGGTCGTGTTGCTCGGCCAACTCGACCAGCCACGGCGCCCATACCCGGGCGGTGGCGACCGCCGGCAAAGTGCAGCGGGTCACCATGACCGCCACCGTGGCGCGGGCCATCAGCGGCGCCGGGAACCACTCCAACCCCAGCCGGCCGGCGTCCACCAAGGCGTCCACACCGGCCCGGCCGAGGTCCTGCAAGGCCTCGGCCAGGGGCTCCCAGAGGCTGGCCAGGGCGGCCGCCTGACGGTGGGACTTGACCGCCGGGACAAAACTAGCCTTGTTAGATCGGCCCAGTGGCAGGGCGGTGGCCAAGAGGGTTTGGGCCAATTGCCCCTGGCGCTCGGCGATGGCCAGATCGACGACGGAGCGGGGCGGCGTCTGCTGGCCCTGGAGGTAGCCCGGCAGGATGGCCGAGGTCCCGGTCGGGTCGGCCTCGATCACGATCACCGGCCTGGGCCAGGCCAACGCCAGGCCGACCACCGTGGTGGTGACGCCGGGCGAGCCCCCGGCGGAGCAGAACAGTGCCAGGCCCATGGCTACTCCGCGTCCCAGTAGGCCGCGATCCGGTCGTCGGCCGCCAACCGGGCGATAGCGGCGGCCTGTTCCTTGGCCACGCTGACGTCGAGCACCACTGACTGGCCGTCCGCCGTCTGGGTCACCGCCACCACCACGGCCTCATATTGAGATGTCTCCGCCCCGGCGCTGTCGGCCAGGGCCACCAAGGTGATCGGCTGCCGCAGGCGGGGCGGCGTGGCCGGCCGCTGGTTGACGGCCAGGGCGATGCCGACGATGGCCTGGCCGGCGGCGGGCAGCAACTCGGCGCTGACCGCCTCGGGGGCCACGATCACCCCGGCCGGGATGTCGGCCGACGCCCGCTGGCCCACCAGGGACTCCAACTCGGCCGCTGGCACCGTCCGCAGCAGTGGGTCGGGCCGGATCTCGATCACGGTCAGGGCCGACCGGTCGATCAGGCCGCCTCGGGGGATGTCGCTCAGGGCCGCCACCACCGAGGCGGTGTCTTTGACGATGGTGACGACATACCAGGAGGTGATGGCGCCGACCACGATCAAGATGACGCCGAGGGCGATCAACAAGGGGCGGCGGCGCAGTTTGGGCGGCGCGATCCCGATCGGATCGGCGGCCTCGGCCAGGGGCGATGTCGGACCAGGCGGTCCGGGGACGGCAGACGACTTCACTTGTGTTCTCTCCCGAGTCGACGCGAGGTAAATTACGGTTGCCGCCGTCAGCGCTCGTTCGACCCGGCGTAACGGAAGGAGGCCCGGGCGAGGAGACCCTGATGGGGCAACCGTATGGCATTGGACGGCTTTCCGCCAATCCCCCCGGCCCGCCTGAGACGGGTCGGAGGAGCGCCACGGCCCCAGTCAACCGGATGGGTCTTGCCGCCGGTCTTGCCATTTCACCACTTTGTCGAAATTGGTCCGAACCGATCTCGGATCGCCCCCGGCCGGGACCCCCAGACCGGACTCCCGAACCGCTCCCAGACCGGACTCCCGAACCACCCCCAGAGCGGACTCCCGAACCGCCCTCGGCCGGACTTAGACCACCTTGGCGAGTCTCCCAGACCACCCCCGGCGCGACCTGAGGCGGAACGGTTCGCGGGCCGGTCCCGGCCGGATTCCGGGGCCGCCCCCGGTGCGTCCCGCAGCGCCCACTTGTGGGAGGCTCTGGACATGGAACTGCGCCGCGTCGACCACCCGCTCATCGCCCACAAGCTCACCCGGCTGCGCGACCGGGACACCGACTCGCCGACCTTCCGCCGGTTGGTCGAGGAATTAGTCATGCTCTTGTCCTACGAGGCCACCCGCGAGGTCCGGGTCAAGCCGGTCGATATCGTCACCCCGGTCGCCCCCATGACCGGTTTGACCCTGACCCAGCCCTACCCCATCGTGGTGCCGATATTGCGGGCCGGCCTGGGCATGCTGGAGGGTATGACCCGGCTGATTCCCTCGGCCACGGTCGGCTTCGTCGGCATGGTGCGGGACGAGGTCACATTGGAGCCTTTCACCTACGCCGAGCGTCTGCCCCAAGACCTGTCGGGGCGCCAGTGTTATGTCCTTGACCCGATGCTGGCCACCGGCGGCTCGCTCGGCGGCACGGTTCAATTCCTGGTCCGGCGCGGGGCCGACCAGATCACGGCCATTTGCCTGTTGGCCTCGCCCGAGGGCTTGAACCGCATCGCCGAGTTGACCCGCGACCTCGGCGTCCCCTTCACCTTGGTGGTGGCGGCCGTGGACGAGCGTCTGGACGAGCGCGGTTATATCGTCCCCGGCCTGGGCGACGCCGGAGACCGGCTTTACGGTCTGGCTAAATGACGCCCTGGCACCCCTCCCGGCCGTGTCCACCGGCCCGGTCGCCCACCTGTCCGTCCCCGTCGTCCGGCCGCCGACACGATTAATTAACCTGCCGCCATTAGGTTTGGCGTTGTGTCTTCCTGGGGTACGATGTCGAGTTGTTGCTGCAGTGCGCCAGCCACAGGTGATAGACGAAACACTGTGCCGATGCCCCCAGGGGGGACGACAACCGAGAAGGAGAACCATGGCCAAGAAGGCTAAGGACAAGGAAAAGAAGGTGGCGCCCGCCGCCAAGCCCAGTGGTGCCAAGGGCAGCAAGCTGTCCAGCGACACCTTGAAGACGATCGCCGCCCAGGTCAAGGCCCGGAAAGCGGCCCAAGAGGCGATTGACGCCGCCGTGATCAAGGCCCGGGGCGAGGGTAGCTCCTGGGTGCAGATCGCCATCGCCTTGGGCATTTCGCCTCAGGGCGCCCGCCAGAAGTACCTGGCACGAATCTCAGCCTGACCGTCAACCAACCAAGCCCCGTTGTCGTCTCGTCCGAGGCGGCGCCGGGGTTTGGCGTCCCCGGACCGGGTCGCCCGGTGGTCGAGCAGCGGTGGACCAGGGCTCAGGCCAGCCGGCGGCGGGCCGCCCCCTTGTCGGCCGACTGGGCCAAACTGGCGTAGACCTTGAGGGCTTGCGACAACGGTCGTGTCCGGTCGCGGGGCCCGAAGCCGGCCGCCGCCCGCTCCGTCCGCCGGCGGGCCAACTCGGCCTCGTCGACCAGCAGGTGGATGGAGCGCTCCGGGATGGAGATGGCGATCCGGTCGCCGTCGCGGACCAGGGCGATGGCGCCGCCGTCGGCCGCCTCGGGCGAGACGTGGCCGATGGACAAGCCGGACGAGCCGCCGGAGAAACGCCCGTCCGTCACCAAGGCACATTGCTTCCCCAGCCCCAAAGCTTTGAGATAGCTGGTCGGATACAACATCTCCTGCATCCCCGGGCCGCCCCTGGGGCCCTCGTAGCGCACCACCAGCACCGTCCCGGCCGCCACCCGGCCGCCCAGGATGGCGGCCACGGCCTCGTCCTGGGACTCCGTCACCAGGGCCGGCCCCTCGAAGCGCCACAACTCTGTCTCCACCCCGGCCGTTTTGACGATGCAGCCGTCCTCGGCCAGGTTGCCGAACAAGACCGCCAGGCCGCCGTCGGCGCTGTAGGCGTGGTCCAGCGCCCGGACACAACCGTTCTCCCGGTCGGTGTCGAGCGAGGCCCAGCGGACCGTCGAGCTGAACGGTTGGGTGGTGCGCCGGCCGCCCGGGGCGGCGTGGAACAACTCCACCGCCCGGGGGTCGGGCGCCTCCCCCCGGATGTCCCACCGGCTCAGCCAGGTGGTGAGGTTGTCGGCGTGGATGGCCTGGACCCCCCGGTCCAACAAGCCGCCCCGGTCCAACTCGCCCATGATGGCCGGAATGCCGCCGGCCCGGTGGACCGACTCCATGTAATAGGTGTGGGAGTTGGGGGCCACCTTGCAGATGCAGGGCACCCGGCGGGACAAGGCGTCGATGTCGGGCTGGCTGAAATCGACCCCGGCCTCCTGGGCGGCGGCCAGCAAGTGTAAAACCGTGTTGGTCGAGCCGCCCATGGCGATGTCCACCGTCATGGCGTTGCCGAAGGCTCCCCAGGTGGCGATGGAGCGGGGCAGGACCGAGGGGTCGTCCAAGTCGTACCAGCGGTGGCACAACTCGACCGCCAACGCGCCGGCTTGAAGGAACAATTCTCGCCGGGCGGCCGACGTCGCCAGGGTTGAGCCGTTGCCCGGCAACCCCAGTCCCAGGGCCTCGACCAAACAATTCATCGAGTTGGCCGTGAACATGCCCGAGCACGAGCCACAGGTCGGACAAGCGGCCTGCTCGATCCGCTGGATGGCCCGGTCGTCGATCTCGGGGTCGACCGCCGCCACCATGGCGTCGATCAGGTCGAGCGGCGTGTCGGCCTGGCCGTCGCGCACCATCGCCCGGCCGGCCTCCATCGGCCCGCCGGAGACGAAGACGGTCGGCAGGTTGAGACGCAGGGCGGCGATCAGCATCCCGGGGGTGATCTTGTCGCAGTTGGAGACGCAGACCAAGGCGTCGGCGCAATGGGCGTTGACCATGTACTCGACCGAGTCGGCGATCAACTCCCGGCTGGGCAAGGAGTAGAGCATGCCGGCGTGGCCCATGGCGATGCCGTCATCGATCGCGATGGTGTTGAACTCCCGGCCGACGCCGCCGGCTTGGGCGATGGCCGAGCAGACCAGTTGGCCGACGTCTTGCAAATGGACGTGGCCGGGCACGAACTGGGTGAAAGAGTTGGCCACGGCGATGATCGGCTTGCCGAAATCGGACTCTTTCATCCCGGTGGCCCGCCACAAGGCCCTGGCCCCGGCCATCTGGCGGCCATCGGTGGTGGTGCGCGAGCGCAACGGCGGCATATTCCCCTCCAGCGGTTGACCGCCCCAGCGTAGCCCTGATCCACCGCTGCTCGACTACCGAGCAGCGGTGGATCAGGGCTTACTCGGCCCCCGCCACGCCCCCGCCCCGCCTGCGTCGGCCCGTTCGCGGTGCCGGGCGCCCGTCCGATCCGGGCCCGGGGCCGGCCGACCGGGAATGGTAATGTCGCGGCCATGAAGCCGACGCTGCACCAGGGTCTGACGGGAACCAGTTCCACGGTCGTGTCCGAGGCCATGACGGCGCCGGCCCTGGCCGACCAGTTCCCGGCTTTCGCCGGCCTGCCCTCGGCCCTGTCCACGGCCGGACTGATCGGCTTCGTGGAGCAGGCCTCGATGGAGCTGTTGGCCCCCCATCTGGACGAGGGCGAGTTCAGCGTCGGCATCGATGTCGAATTGACCCACACGGTGGCGACGCCGGGCGGCGACTTATTGACGGCCGACCTGCAAGTCATCCAGGTGGAGCGGCGGGCGGTCCTGATCGCGGTGACGGTGTCCGACGCCGAGTCGGTCATCAGCGTCGGCCGGCACCGCCGGGCCATCCTGGACCGCGCCCGCTTCGTCCAACGCCTGAGCGAGAAGGCCAGCCGGCTGGACTGACGCTCCGGCCGCGTTACAACTAGGCTGACAGCAACTAGGCTGACAGCCGAACGGCGGACCCCGGGGTGTCGGGGTCCGCCGTTCGACGTCGGTCAGAACTCAGACCAGCAGCACCGTGGCCGCCAGACCGGCCACCAGGCCGCCGATGAGGGGGCCGGCCACCGGCACCCAGGCGTAGGCCCAGTCGCTGCTGCCCTTGTTGGGGGCCGGCATGACGGCGTGCCACAGCCTCGGGCTGAGGTCACGGGCCGGGTTGATGGCATAGCCGGTGGGGCCGCCCAGCGACAAGCCGATGCCGACGATCAAGATGGCCACGCCCAGAGCGCCGAGCCAACCCATATTGACCACCGGGGTGCCGCCGCCGCCGAAGTTGCCGGCCGCCAAGACGATGAAGACCAACACGAAGGTGGCGATGGCCTCGGTGACGACGTTCCAGCCGTAGCTGCGGACGGTCGGGCCGGTCGAGAAGACGCCCAGTTTGGCGCCGTCGGGCTGGTCGATGTCGAACTGCTTCTTGAAGGCCAACCAGGCCAGGGCGGCGCCGACGAAGGCTCCGGTGAACTCGGCCAATAGGTAAATGGCGATAGTGGCGCCAGAGACGGCGATGGCGTTGGTGCAGTCGCCGTCAGCCGGTGGCACGAACCAACGGGTGGCGGCGGAACAGCTAGCGGTCACGGGATCGCTGGCCATGGCGTTGGCCGCCAGGCCGACGGTGACGGCCGGGTTGAGATGTCCGCCGGTCTTGGCGGCCGTCAGGACGCCGGTGAAGACAGCGATGCCCCACCCCCAGGAGATCACAATCCAGCCGGAATCTTTGGCCTTGCTCTGGTTGAGCGAGACCCCGCAACAAACCCCGGCACCCATCAAGACCAAGATGGCTGTGCCGACGAACTCGGACAAGAAAACTGATCCGAGTGACAGTTCGAGCGGCATAAATCCTCACTTCCCGGCGTCGACTCTGACGCCATTGATATTTATATAGTGGACAACGGCTGACGGCGCTAGCCCGGCGACCACGGCGGCGTCCCAAGCCAGATCGTGGGGGCGTCGGTCTAACACCGGGCGACCTCGCCCGGATGGTTCAGGCCGCCGGAACGACGACCATCGGAATCTAATATGGCGGTTCGGCCGCCAACACGCCAGGCCTTGGCCGAATGTGCAAGCCGATTCCGGCGATCTGCACGCCAGAAGTGACCGCTGTCGGCCAGACTCTCACGGCCGAGCCGCCCTCGTCCGCCCGGCCGTTTCAGGCGCGGCGCAGGATGGCCGCCGGGTCGCGCCGGGAGGCGTGCAGGGCGGGGAAGACCGAGGCCGCGGCGCCGGCCAGGAGGCCGACCGCCACACCGAGGCCGGCCGTGCCCAGGCCGAGCGCCGTGGGCATGGCGTAGGCCAGGCCGACGCCGAGCGACACGACTACCCCGA
>JAISAO010000089.1 GCA_031266665.1 Propionibacteriaceae bacterium
CCGCGCCCTCCGCCACCGCCGGCCACCCCGGCGCCCACCCTCCCCCCGCCCCCCCCCCGGCCAGCCCGCCCGCCCGAACAACCCAAGTCGGCACCGCCGCCGTCCGCCCGGGCGCCCCCGCCGTGACCACCCCGCCCGCCCGCGCGACCTACCCGGGCGCTGCCCCCCAGACCACGATCACCCCGCCCGCCCGAACAACCCAACTCGACGCCGCCGTCCACCCGGGCACCACCCCCCAGGGCACCCCCGCCCTGACCACCCAGCCCGCCCGAGCGACTGCCCCGACGGCGGCCGAACCGCCCCACCCGTGGCCGCCCTACGCCCCAGCCACGGCCTCAGCCCCGACGGACACCCACGCGCCCCAGTCCGCCCGACCGTCCTCGGCCCCCCTGGTCCGACCTGACCGCGCCACGGCGGACCAGTTCTCCCGCCCGCCGGGCAAACGGCCGGGCCATCCCAGCGTCGACCAGACCGCCCATCCGACCGCGCCCGGCCCAGCCGACCGGGCTCCCACCGACCGGCCCACCGCCGGGACGATCAGCCGTCCCACCGGCTCCGCCACCCGAACAGGCGAAACCCTCCTCGGCGCAGCCAGAACGGGAAAAACCTTCCCCGGCAGCACCAGAACAGGCGAAACCCTCCCCGGTATAACCAGAACAGGCGAAACCTTCCCCGGCACCACCCGTCCCACCCCGCCCGCCTCCCAGCCGCCCCGTCCGGTCGCGTCGTCCGCCTCGGCGACGGCCCGCCGTGACATCGATCCACCGTCGCTGGCCCAGGCCGACGCGCTCCGCCGGTCGACGCCGGCCCGCCCGTCCCAGACTGGCTCGCCCCACCCATCGGCCCCGGTCCGCCCCGGCACCACCCGCCCGGTCCCCACCCGCCCGGCGGCGCCGGACGAGCGCGTGCCCAGGTTGTCGCGCGACCCCAACCCGCCGATCAGACCGCCGTGGGACCCCAACCCGGCCGCCCCGCCGTCGGTCGCCGCTCCACCGTCGTCCGCCCCACCGTCATTCGCCACCCCGCCGTCCGCTGGCCCCAGCGCGCCGCCCCGCCGCTCGGCGCCCGACCGGGCCGCCCCCGGCACCCGCTCGGTCACCCAGAGCGGCCGCTCCCGCCTCAGGCCCGCCGCCGCCCAGCCCCGCCTGGGCCTATACCCCGAGCCCCTGGTGCCCGCCCCGCCCGGCACGGTCCCCGCCTCCGCAGTCGTCCCCGACGTCGAGGAGACCGGCTCGCTGACGCCTTTGCTGGACAAGCTCCTGTCCGAGCCCGACATCGCCCAATCGTCGCCCGCCCGGCGCGGCTTCCCGCCCCCGTCCTCCCCCTCTCCCGACCGGGGGCTGGCGGACGACCCGTCCCAGGCCGGCTCGCCGGAGGCCGGCCCCTCGGCCCAGCCCTGGTCCGCTGACATCGGCTCCGTCACCCAGGCCTCGATCCGGCGCCTGTGGCGCAAACCGGAGGGCGCCTGATGTCCGCCTACGCCCGCCCCACCCTCGGCCACACCCGCCTGACCTTTTTCGGCACGATCCGCTCCGAGTGGATCAAGTTCTGGTCCTTGCGCTCCAGCGGCCTCGTCCTGGGCGCCTTCCTGGCCGCCAGCGCCGGTTTCGGCGTCGTCTTGTTCCTCAACGCCAAAGCCGGGGCCAACGCCTTCACTCCGGCCGTCCACGCGGTCGAGAAGACCGCCCAGCTGACGGTCCTGATCGCCAGTCTGCTGGCTAGTCTGATCGGCCTGTTGACCATCACCAACGAGTACGGCAGCGGCCAGTTCCGCGCCTCCTTCATGGCCGTGCCCAAGCGGGCCCAGGTGATCTGGGCCAAGGCCTGCCTGTTGAGCCTGGTGGCGGTCTTGGCCAGCGTCGTGTCGCTGCTGATCGGCCACGGCCTGGCCTGGCTGATCCTGGGCGACCTGGCCGATCTGAGGCCCCTGGCCGACGCGGGCGACCGCATCCTGATCGGGGCCGTGCTCAACGTCGTGGCCTTGACCCTGCTCGGCCTGATGGTCGGCGCCCTGGTCCGTTCCACCGTCGGCGCGGCCACCACGGTCGTCGTCCTAGTCGTGATCCTGCCCGCCGCCGCCGACCTCATCCGCAGCGCCGTGATCAACGCCGCCGCCGGCGCCTACCCGTTGTGGCGCCGCCTCATCCTCTACTGCCTGGAGGTCCTGCCCACCACCGCCAGCCACCTCTCCCTGGTCTGGGAGCCGGCCACCGACAGCCTGGCGCCCTCGCTCCAACTCTCCCCCTGGACCGGCCTGGCCGTCATGTTCGCCTGGGTGGTGGTCTTCGCCCTGCCCGCCCTCATCCGTCTCCGCGTCCGAGACGCCTGACCACGGACTGACACATCTGATCACGGACTGACCGCGATCCCGGATCAAGTCCGGGACGACGAGGCCGATGTCAGCACGGACGGGGCACCGATCAATCGTCCGCCGCGCCCTCTAGGGTGCGAGCCTGACGGGCCGCCGCCTGGTCTGCCCGTCGGCGGCCGGCGCGGGCGCGGTAGAAACGGTCGGCCCACCAGACGATGAAGCCGGCGTACAACACCAAGGTGGCGACCCGGTTGGCATAGTCGAAGGCGGTGGGCGGGAATAAAACGATGTCCTCGCCCACCTGGCGCAAGACCGACCCGCCGAAATAGCTCAGGTCGAGGGCGATACCGCCTGCCAGAGCGACCACGGGCAGGGCCAGCGCCAGCCACGACAGCCACCCCGGTTGTCGGATGTGGCGCAGCAGCCAGCTCAGAGGGCCAGTCAGCAACGCCAGGACGAACCACGGCCAAGAACTCAGGATGTTGCCCAGCAGCGAGAAGTAGAACGGATAGCCCAGGCGATGGGCGATGACCTCGGCCACCCAAACCAACGGATAGTAGGTCAGACACATCGTCAAATTGAAGACAATATTGTTCAGACAAGCCCGCGCCGCCGACCCCGACAACAATGCGATAACGGCAACGATAATAACCCAGTAGAAAAGATTGCTGGCCATCCTGGCCAAGAACAAGCGTTGCAGCGAGTTCACGAACGGCCTGGCGTTCAGCAGGGTCATCAACACGGAGCTGAAGCCGCCACCCAGCGCAGCGACCGCCCACCCCGGCAACCGACGGGCCAACCCTCGACTCACGAACACCACCCTCCTAGTCCGCCGCTCGCCCCTCGTCGCAGAAGTTTATCCACGCCGCCGCCCCTCGTCACCCCGGCGTCAAGACTCATCTGATGTGATCGCGAACGGTGGCGCTTGCCTCAGGTGGGGATGATCGCGAAACGGGGCGTGTCCGCGTGTCGTCGGGTCGGGTGCCCGGGTTCGCTGGCTGGG
>JAISAO010000033.1 GCA_031266665.1 Propionibacteriaceae bacterium
CCGAACCGCAGTCGCGAGGCCGACTGACGCCCCCGCGCCGAAGACGCGCGCCTCCAGCCGACGTGTGCTCTTCCTCATTCATGGACATCCTCTCAAAGTGTCGGCCGCCCGCCCGCCCGCCCGGCGGGCGGCGGTGGTCCCATTGACCCGGCCGGGTCGGCGGTGATGTGTCGAGACGGGTCATGGCTCGGGGATGAACAACACGGTCACCAACTGCCTTCCGGCCTCACCCTCCAAAGCCACAAGCGTGACCGAGCCGACGCCCGGCGCCGTCACGGTCTCCCCCAGCCGAACCGGGCCGACGGCCCCGAGGGTGCGATCACCCACTCCGAAGGCTATGGTGGCCTCGTAGTGGCCGTCCTTGGTGCGACCGGCGCCGAGCGGAATAATATTGGTGTTAGCGTCGTCTCTAATTCGTATGATGGCACCGGCGGTGCAGGTGTACAGGGTGCCTTGTTCCAAGGCCTCAGGGGGGATGGAGGCGGTCGCGTTAATCACGGAGCACCCCGCCCCCGCCACGTACACCACAGCCGCCACCAACAATCCCAGCGACAGTCTCCGAGCCACCCCCGGGAGACCGGCCGGCCCCATCGCCCCGGGACCGCGCGCCTTTGATTCGCGTGATCCTTTTCCCATTCATGACCATCCTTCCATAGGTGTCGGTTGCGCTCTCGGGCGATATGGAGCGGCGGCTACCCTGGCCTGGCGTTCGTCTGTTCCCAGAAGATCGCGTCGAAATCCTCCGGAGTTAGATAGAACACGCCCCCTCCGTCCAGCTGGTTTCCTGGGCCGTGGGGGTTGCGCAGGCCGATTAGGCCGTCCTTGATGTCCACCACCTCGTAGGCGTGGCTGGCGGCTATCCTCACCGGCTTGGTGACGCCGGAGGGGTAGCGGGTCGCGGGCACCTCTTTGTTCGGGCCGCCCAGTATTTCCGGCGTGACGGTGGAGGCGATGGCGATGGTGCCGTCCGCCGAGCCGCCGGAGGCGATGGCGTCGTCCGAGACCATGGGGCCGACGAGGCCCAGCACCTCGCCTATGACGCCCGGCAGACTGCCTCCCAGCCGGCCGATCCCTAGTCCGCTCTCCCGCATGAATCTGGTTCCGATGTGGAAGTCGGTCGCTTGGTCGTCCACAACAGCCGGGCCGACCCAGGGCATCTGGCTCTCCAAATTGTTGAAACCGCCGGCCTGGAGGACGGCGGCCTCGTACAAAGAAACAACCCCAGGCTTCCCGTCGACGGCCGCGCCCTCAGCTATGACCTGAGTCACCAGAAACTCCTTCGGCTGCCCGGCGACGTAGAGGGTGACCCAGTAGCCGTGCTCGGCCTCGCCCCAGCGGATCGCGTCCCGCAGCCGTTGATCGCCCGCGTCGGTCTCCATGACACCGTTGAGCGTGGATATCAGCCAGCAGTCGCCGACATAGTTTTGCTCGTTGTGGTCGGGGTCGAAGGGGTCGGTGTCAAGAATGTCCGGAGGCACGTTTATCAGGTTGAACCTGTTGGGCAGATCCCACTTGACGTGGTCAACAATCCGATCGATCAACTGACCCAACAGCCCGAAGACCGTGAAGTCCGCCGCCCCAGGGCCGGTCAAATACTCCCCGAAAGGCGGGAAAGTCAACCCTAGAGCCAGCCCGGAGCCACCCAGAGGCTTGATCTGGGCGGCCTGGTCGATTTGGTCCATGGTCCGGCGGGCGGCCCGCTCCCACTCGGCGGTGGCCTGCTCGACGGCTTGTCCCCGTTGGCGGACGACGTCCCGGGCGTCGGCCGCCTCTTGGGCGGCCTGGCGGGCTTTGGCGAGACAGGTTTCTCTCTCGCAGGGGGCCTCGGCCGCCAGCCTGGCGTCCGCCAGCCAGCGCTCCTGCCTCCGATCGGCGAAGGTGGCGTCCTCGAGGGCCTGGCGGGCCCGGGACAAGGACCAGGCGGTGTCTTGCTGCAACTGGTCCACGACGAAGGCGAACCCGACCAAGACCCGCCCGGCCTCCTGGAAGACGGGTCCTGCCAGGGCCAGAGCCTGGGCCAGACCCTCCCAGCGGCGCTCCAACACGGCCACCGACGCCGCCTGGGAGCGGCAGTTGGGGACGGCCCTCAGCCTGGCGGCCAGGTCCGCCATGGCCTGGCCGGCCTGTTCGAATGCCTGCCCGCCGGTCAGGATGACGGGCGGGTCCCCGGGGATCGGGTCACCGGTCAGGCCGAGGGGCGACCAGTCCAGGTATCTCATAGGTCCGACCGGCCGGTTTGGGGAGCCGGCACGCAGGCGGCGGTTTGTCGGTCGGCCTCTTGGAAGGTCGCGCCCACCCGCTCCAACCCGGCCGCCAAGCCGTCCAAGTCTTGGACAATGCCGTCCCTGAGGCTGTTCCACGCTTGGACCAGGGCGACCACCCGCCCGGACAGCCCCTCGTGGACGACCGCCCAAGAGGCCGGGACCATTGATGGAGAGAGGTCGGGCGGCCCGCCGGCCGCCCGCACGGCCTGGGCGGCGGCGTCGAGGCCGGACAAGTCGATGGTCAATGTTTCGGTCACTCGACCCCCTCGGGGATAGGAGACGGGGCGACAGCCACACTAGCAGCCCTGGGACCCAATAGCCAGAGGGAACAGCCAAGAGGTGCGAGGTCACGCCAAGCCCGGCCGGGCGGCGGAACTGGATAGGCCTCTTTGAGACCCTCCCACAGGTCGATCAGCGCGATGCAAACGTCGGCTAAATGACGCTTGTTGCGCGTCGCCATGGCAAAACTACGGGCCCCGGTGGTGGCGGCCTGCCCCCAGCCCGACAAGAACACGCCGCGCTCGTCCATGGTCCGGCCAGCCTGGCGCCACCGCTGGCCGCCAACGGCGGCGCCAGTCGGAATCATGAAGCGGTCGGCTCGCGACGGCGCTCAGCGGGGCGGTTCCGCAGTTGGAGCGCCGTCGTGGGGCTTACCGGCACCGCGCTGGAGCCAGGACAGTAAGTCGACCAGCAGGAAGAGCGCCAGCGCCGAGCCGATGCCCAGATAAAGACCGCTGTCACTGTCAGAACTCTGGGGCGAGCACAGCCCGACGATCACCATCACGACGGAGAAGACCAGTCCGAACGCGATCAGCCCTCGGGCGGCGACCATACCGGTGATGACCCGGCGGCGGCCAGGCGACCGCTCGGCTGAGTTTGTCGCCATAACTATCCCTTTCCAACGAGAACTCACTCAGGCTAGCAAAGCCCTCTCAGACCCATGTCCACCCGCCTTCTATGGACCCGAGACAGACCTTCTGCCGGACTGGCCCGCCGGGGCCGAATCAGTCCTCCTGGCCCCAGAACAAGCGGTCCACCACCTTGCGCGAGCGCAGGGCCGCTTGGCCCCAGTCCTCGGCCAACTGGGAGGCTTGGCTCTTGCCGTAGCCCAGGATCTCGGCCACCTGGCCGGCTTGGACGGCGTCGGCCGGCAACATGTCCGAGGCCACATCGCGCAGCAGCATGACGGCGTTGCGCAGCCGGGAGGCCAATAGCCAGGCGGCGGCCAGATCGCGGGCGTCGTCCGCCGACACCAGGCCCGCCTGTCGGGCGACGTCGAGGGCGTCCAAGGTGCCGGTGACCCGCAGGGCGGGCAACTCCCAGGCGTGCTGGAGCTGGAGCAGTTGGACGGTCCACTCGACGTCGGCCAGGCCGCCGGGGCCCAGTTTGACGTGATCGCGGACCCGTCCCCGGGGTAGCCGCTCGGCCTCCATCCGGGTTTTCAAGCGCCGGATCTCCAATAGTTGCTCGGCGCTCAGACCGCCGTCGGGGTAGCGCCTGGGGTTGACGGCGGCGATCCAGGCCTGGCCCAGGGCCAGGTCGCCGGCTCCGGGGCGGGCTCGGATCAGGGCTTGGGCCTCCCAGGGCGAGCTCCAGCGCTGGTAGTAGGCCCGGTGGGAGGCCAGGGTGCGGACGACGGGGCCGTCCTTGCCCTCGGGGCGGAGGTCGAAGTCCAGCTCCAGATCGGGGTCGGGGCCGGGCACCTTGAGCAGGCGGCGCAGGGCCGTGACGACCTCGCCGGCCGCTCGTAGAGCCTCGGGGTCGGCCCCGTCTTGGACCACACAAACCAGGTCGACGTCCGAGGCGTAGCTCATCTCGCCTCCGCCCCAGCGGCCCAGGGCGATCAGGGCCATCCCGGGGGCCCCGGGGATCTGGCGGCGGGCGACTTGGAGGGCGGCCTCGAGCGAGGCGTCGGCGATGTCGGACAACTCCCGCGCCACTTGGCGGATGTCGGCCTCGGCCAGCAGGTCGGACATCGCCACCCGCAGCAACTCGCGCCGCCGGACCGCCCGCAGGGCCGCCCCGGAGCCCGCCCCAAGATCGTGGTGGCCGACCACGGCGGTCATCTCGGCCACCAGCACGGCCCGCCGCTTGGGCGGCGCCACGCTGTCGTGGGCCAATAGCTCGACCGCCTCCGGGGAGCGGCGCAGCAGGTTGGCGACGTAGCGCGAGGTCGACAACACCTTGGCCAAACGCTGGGCCGTCGCGCCCTCGTCCCGCAGGGCCCGCAGGTAGAAAGGCGAGTTGCCCAGGGTGTCGGACAGCTGGCGGAAGGCCAGCAGGCCCATGTCGGGGTTGGGGCCGGCCGCCATCCAGCCCAGCAGGGCCGGCAACAACTGGCGTTGGATGGCGGCGCGGCGGGACAGGCCGGCGGTCAGGGCCCCGATGTGGCGCAGGGCGGCCGGTGGGTCGCCGTAGCCCAGGGCGCGCAGACGCTCGCGGGCGGCCTGGCTGGTCAAGCGGGCCTCGTCCGTCGGCAGGCGGGCCACCGCCGCCAGCAGGGGCGAGTAGAAGACCCGCAGATGGAGGCGTTCGACCGCCCGGGTGGAGTCGCGCCACCGTTTCGCCACCTCGTCCGCCGTCGCCAATCCGACCGAACGGGCCAACCGGCGCAGGCCGGCCTGGTCGTGGGCCTCGGGCATGAGGTGGGTGCGCCTGAGGCGCCACAGTTGGAGGCGGTGCTCCAGCAGACGCTGGAAGCGGTAGGCCCGGTCCAAGACAGCGCCGTCGGCCCGGCCGATGTAGCCCCCGGCGACCAGGGCCGCCAGGGCGGGCAGGGTGGGGCGCAGACGCAGACTGTCGTCGGTCCGGCCGTGGACCAGTTGGAGCAGTTGGACCGAGAACTCGGTGTCCCGCAGCCCGCCGGGGCCGAGTTTGATCTCACGTCCGACCTCTTTGGCCGGGATGTGGTCGACCACCCGTTGGCGCATGGCCTGGGCGGCGGCCACGAAGCCGGGGCGTTGGGCGGCCTGCCACACCAGCGGTCGCACGAGGTCCAAGAAGGCCTGGCCGAGCGCCGGGTCGCCGGCTATCGGGCGGGCTTTGAGCATGGCCTGAAACTCCCAGTTCTGGGCCCAGCGCCGGTAGTAGCGCTCCATGGCGGCCAACGACCGGACCAGCGGCCCGGCAGCCCCCTCGGGCCGCAGATTGGCGTCGATGGCCCAGATCGACCCGGCGGCGGTGCTGCCGGAGACCGCCTGGGTCAGGGCGGCCACCACCTTGGTGGCGATGACGATGGCCTGGTCGGGCTGGCAGACCGGTTGGCCGGTGGCGTCCAGGGCCGGCTCGGCCAGGTAGATCAGGTCGACGTCGGAGAGGTAGTTCAACTCCTGGGCCCCGGTCTTGCCCAAGGCGATGACGGCCAACCGGACCTGGTCGGACTGAGGGGTGGCGGCGCGGGCGATGTCGAGGCCGACTTGGACGGTGGCGTCGGCCAGGTCGGCCAACTCGCCGCCGATGGACTCGACCAGGGCGGCCGGGTCGGCGGCGGTCAGGTCGCGGGCGGCGATCCGCCCCAGCTGGCGCCGCCAGGCCTGGCGCAACCCGTCGGCCGGCGCGGCGGCCGTCAGCGCCCGGGCCAGGTCGGCCCGGATGGCGGCGAGTTCGGCCCGGACCGGCTCCCCCGCCAGCGCCTCCCACTCGTCCGGGTGCCGCACCAGCCACCGGCCCAACTCGGCCGAGGCCCCGGCCACCGCCACCAGACGGGCGACCGCCGCCGGATCGGCCCGGGCCAGTTCGGGGCCGATGTCCTGAGACAGGTCGGCCAGCACGGCCAAGGCCTGGTCCGGGTCGGCGGCGGCGGCGCACAGCCGCGCCACCCGGTCCGCCCAGGCGGCGTCAACGGCGCCCAGCCGGACCCCGGCGGCCAACGCCTGGTCGGCCTCCAAGAAGCCCAGCCGGACCAACTGGGACCGGCTCCACAACTCAGCCACGGCCCCAATCTAGTGGGCTGTCGCGCCTAGAACGTCGGACTGGCGGTGTCGGACGACGCCGCTGGCGGCGTTGCCGTCAGTCGGCGGGCGTCCAGCCCGCCTCCCGCCTTCGCCTCGCCATCGACACCGCCCGACACCGCCCATCACCCAACTTTTAGATGCGACAGACCACTGGTGGCGTCCAGCGCCCGCTGAGGCCGGGCGCACCACTGTCACTCTGAGACCTCGACAGTGCGAAAGAGCGTCGAATTAGCACTCTGGACCCCGTTTTAGCACTCTGAGAGTGTGAAAGTGTCACTCTGAGAGTGTGACAGTGTCACTCTGACGGGTAGGCTGCCACCATGGGTTGGGACGCTACGACCGTGCTGGGGCTGGTGGATGAGTTGCGCGCCCACGGCGGCGACCTGACCTCGGTCGAGGTCAAGCGCGGCAGCGGCGGCTGCCCCGATCTGGCCACCACCTTGTGCGCCTTCGGCAACATGCCCGACGGCGGGGTGATCGTGGTCGGGCTGGACGAGGGCCACGGCTTCGCGCCCGTCGGAGTGGGCGAGCCGGCGGCCTTGGAGCGGGGCATCGCCTCCCAGGCCCGGTCGGCCGTCACACCGGCGGTGGCGGTGGCCTTCGAGACGGTGCCGGTCGGGGACGCCACGGTGGTGGTGGCCACGGTCTCCGGGCTGCCGGCCAGCGCCCGGCCCTGCCGGACCGGCGGGCGGGCCTATCTGCGGCAAGCGGACGGCGACTACGTCATGAGCCCGCAGGAGGAACAACAGTTATTGGCCCTGCGGGACCGGCCGCGCCACGACGCCGCCCCGGTGGACGGCTCCTCGGCCGACGACTTGGACACGGCGTTGACGGCGGCTTTTCTCAGCCGGGCGAGAACCGCCTCCCGGCGACTGGCGGGGCTGGACGACCAGACCGTGCTGCGGCGCAAGGGGGTGCTGGAGGCCGCCGGGGACAGGCTCACCCTGGGCGGGCTGTACGCCTTGGGGCGCTATCCGCAGCAATTCGCCCCCAGCCTGGCGGTGACCGCCGCCGTCGTGAACCCGGCCGGGGCGAGCGACCGGCTGGTCGATCTGGCGCATCTCGACGGGCCGATCCCCGACCTGCTGGAGGGTTGTCTGGAGTGGTTGTGGCGCAATCTGCGCTCCGGGGTGCGGGTCTCAGCCGACGGCCACAACTACGACCATTTGGAGTTGCCCCCGGCGGCCCTGCGAGAGCTGGTGGCCAACGCCCTCGTCCACCGCGACCTCGGCCCCCACACCCAGTCCAAGCGGGTCGAGATCAGGCTGCGCGACGACCGCTTGGTGATCTCCAACCCCGGCGGCCTGTGGGGCGTCAGCCGCCAGCAGTTGGGCCTGCCGGGCGGGAAGTCGGCCGTCAACGAGCACCTGTACGACATCTGCGCCCTGACCACCACCGCCCAGGGGGCGCGGGTGATCGAGGGCGAGGGCGGCGGCATCGGCGAGGCCCGCCGCGCCCTGGCCGACTGGCCGGCCGCGCCGCCGATCTTCATTGACAAAGCCGTCAGCTTCACCACCGTCTTGATGCGCCCCAGCCAGTCGGGCGCCCCGACTAGCGCGGCCTCGCCCGCGCCGCCCGGCGTCATTCCGGACCCGACCCGGGATCTGGGCGTCCCGGCGCGCGTCCTGGCCGCCCTGGCCGCCGGCCCCCTGGACCGCCGCGCCCTGGCCGAGCGTTGCCGCCTGACCCCTTCCCAGGCCCGCTACGCCCTGGGCAAGCTGATCAAGCAAGGTCGGGTCGAGATGAACGGCGGTCTGGGCGCCCGCCAGACCAGCTACCGACTGACCCCCTGAGCCGGTCGGCGCCAGCCGTCCCGGATGTCCACGCCGACCCGGCCGGCCTCTTTGGTCAAGGGCTATCCACACCACTGCCGAGATCTGCGGCGGGTACCACCCGTGACCCTTCGGCTGACCTGGACCACAGCATACGGATCCACCAATGACCGATGGTCAACGCTCGACAGTCACATGGACAAGTCCATGCAAAAGCATCCCTTAACGAAAGCCAGATAGCCCTTGAGCCACGACCCGAGCGAGGCGACCAGCACCACCCCGCCAGCCAGCCCCGGGCCAGCCATCCCCAACACTTACAGATAACCCATCTTTGGTCTGGTGTATCGCGGAGACACGACGGTTCAGATTGATCCGGACGTTGCCAGCCGGGACCCTTCGGGGTCCCGAGCTTTTTTGGGTTCACGCAATCTCGCCCGAGTCTCTCTCGGCTTGCTCGCCCGAGCCTCTCTCGGCTCCCTCGCTCGACTCGCTGTCCGTCGAGGCCGCGCGCCCACCTCGGTAGACCAGGGCTGGGGGCAGAGTCTGAAAGAGTGTCGAATTAGCACTCTGGAGCCTCGTTTTAGCACTCTGGGGGGCGCGGTCGCTCTGCCGGGCCGGCTCAAGCGTCGGCGGTGATGATGGTGACGCGGGCCGGCTGGGCGGCGGGGCCGAGTCGGGCCAGGACCAGGGCGCGCAGGGCCTCCGGGCTGACGGGGCTGTCCGGGCGGACGACCGCCTCGGCCAGGACGCGGCTCGGACCTGGCAGGGTGGTGGATTGGTCGTCAGACAGCCAGACGCGGGCGGAGACGACCCCGGGGGAGCCGTTCAGGACCGCCGTGATCTGGTCCAACTGGACGAACTCGCCGTTGAGCCGGGTGGCGCCGTCGGCGCGGCCCAGGTGGAAGAGGAAGCCGTCTTGGTCGATCAGGCCGTTGTCGGCGGTGGTGTGGCCGCGCGAGCCCGGGTCGGACAGGGAGGCCAAGGGCGAGAACAGACGGACCCGGCCGGGGACGCCGCGCGGCAGCGTCCGGCCCAGGGCGTCGACGATTTGGACGCGGGAGCCGGCCACGGGGCGCCCGACCGTGCCAGGATGGTCGTCCAGTTCCCGGCCGACCGCCATGGTGACGGTGCCGGTCTCAGTGGTGCCGTAGTAGTTCACCACCGTGCCGCCGTGGCCGGCCAGGCTGGCCGCTGTCCGGGGGTCGAGCCGGTCGGCGCCAGAGATCAGACGCGCCCCCCGCAGCGGCGGCGTCGCCGCCTGACGGTCCAGGTGGGCGGCCAGGGAGCGGAAGTGGGCCGGGGCGCCGAAGACCGTGCCCACGCCGGACCGCGTCAAGGTGGCGGCGATGGCCTCGCCCCAATCGACCCGGGTGGTGGCGCCGCCCTTGTCCATGGTGGCGATGCCCGACGGGCGCAGGTGTGAGGGCAGGATCAGGGGCGACCCGCCGACCAGGCCCAACATGGCGGCCGCCAAGCCGTAGCCGTGGAACAGGGGCGCGCAGATCAGGATGGGCACACCGTGACGGACGCCGGTGGCGCCGGCCAAACCGAGGGCGGCCAGCGGGGCGGTCCAGCGCCGCCTGATCGTGATGCCTCTCGGGGCGCCGGTGGTCCCGCCGGTCAGCATGACGAAGTGGGCGGACTTGGCCCGCGAGCGGCCCAGGCCGACCGGGAGGGGCAGCCGGTCGAGGTCGTCCAGGTCTAGGCGCGGGCCGTGGTGGCCTGGCTGGGCCGGCCCCAAGAGGGTGTCGACGCGGGCGGCGGCGAAATAGCCCCGGGCGTCGTCGGCCCCCAACCTCGGGTTGACCAGCGAGACCTGGCCGCCCGCCCAGCAGGCCGCCGCCAAGCCGGCGATGAGGCGGCGGTCGTCCGGCGCCACCAGCGCCACCCGGCTGCCGGGGCGGACCCAGCCGCCGGCCGCCAGGGCGGCCCCCCAGCGCAGCGTCTGGACCGCCAACTGGCGGTAGCTGGCGGTCCCCAGGCCGTCGGTCAGGGCAGCCCGGTCGCCCCAGGCGGAGGCGGCCATCAAAACGGCGGCGGTCGGCGTCATGCCGTGGCGCCACAACCCGTCGGCCGCCCCGGTGAGCATCGTCCAGGGGTGGGTGTCGAACGCCAGCGCCCGCAAGCCGTCGGCCAGTTGGCGGGCGGTCTGGCCGAGGCCGGGCCGGACATCGGCCAGCCGCGCCCCGCCCAACCGGCGCCGCTGGGTCACGGTCGGGCCTCCGCCCGACGGCCACTAGCGAATTCCCGCGCCTCACCAGCCCGGCGCCGCTCGCCACGCCGATCATCGGTGGATCCGCCGTGAAAACGCTGTCCACACACGGGGCTTTCGGTCCCCATGACGGCCGCCAGACGGACAGGGCCGCCGGGCGGAGTCACGACCTGCCCCCCGCCCCGACGACCATCATCGGATTACCGTCTCCACAGCCCCGGCCGCCGGTCCTCTTCCCCACGGCCCCGACCGACGTCTGGGCCGCCGGTCCCGACCGGGCGCCTGTCCCGCCGGTCACGGTCGGACGCCGACTGCCAGCAGGGTCTGCATCAGGCGGTGGGACAGTCCGGGGGCGGCCGCCCGGGCCGTGTCGGCCGCCCGGGCCCACCACGGGGTGATGTGGCGGGGACGCGTCACCAAGGCGTGGCCCAAGACGTCGGCCGCCTGCGCCACCGTCAGCTCCGGCACAGGCCAGCGCCCGGCCGTCGGGGCGCTCATGGCGGTGGCCACCCGGGGCAGGTGGACCGTGGTCGTCGCCACGCCCGCCAGCGCCAGATCTGGAGCGACGCACCGCAGCCAAACATCGAAAGCCACCTTGCTGGCGGTGTAGGCCGACCAGCCGGGCAGCGGCAGGCAGGCCGAGGTGGTCGAGACCGCCACGACGTGGCCCCGCCCGGACCGTGTCATGCCCGCCAGCAGGGGCAGGGCGAAGGCCACCGCCCCGGTGTAGTTGACACCGGCGGTGCGGCTGACGTCGTGGAAACGGTCCGTGTAGTCGGCCAGGTAGCGGTGGATCGAGTGGCCGGCGTTGGCGACCAGGACGTCCGGGGCGCCCCAGCGCCCGACCAGTCGTCGCGCCGCCAGGTCGGCCGCCGCCAGGTCGCGCAGGTCGAGCCCGAGCCAGTCGAAGCCGCCCGGCAGCGCCCGCGCCCGCCGGGCCAGGGCCGCCAACTCGTCCTCGGAGCGGGCCACCCCGACGACCCGCGCCCCCACCCCGGCCAACCGCAGGGCCAACTCCCGGCCAATCCCCCGCGACGCCCCGGTCACCACCACCAGTCGCCCCCGCAGCCGCCGGCTGAGCACAACCGGCGCCGGTCCGACGGGCAGCCCCAGGACGAGAGGCATAAGCGGCATGAGACCCATCGCGCCCCCTCCGGACGATTCCCCGGCAGCCTACTGCGCCCCTCCCCGCCCGGGCGGGGAGGGGCGCATAGCCAGACCGACCCCCGGCCGGCGGCGCCGCCTCGATCCACCGCCGATCGCCGAAGCTGGGCTCAGCCCAGCGGCCCCGGCCGCCGGACCGGCCACCATGGGAACCGAAAACTCCGTGCGCGGACAGCGTTTTCACAGCAGAACCGCCGCTGATCGGCGGGGCGAGCGGCGCCAGCCGGACGGGCGGCGCGCGGACGAACTGAACCTCCGTTGAGTGTCGGCCTCGCCGTCAACCCGCCTGGGTGAGACCGCTCGGTGGTCGAGAAGCGGTTTAGTCTGAGGCCATGCCCACCGCCGCCCAGCGCCGCCAAGCCGCCTTGGTCGCCGCCGACCAAGAGTTGAGCCACACCCTGGGCTGGCCTCAGGACCGGCCCAGCGCCGGCCGGCTAGCCCGATTGGTGCTGGCGGCCGAGGACCTTAAGGACGAGCCAGCGGCCCTGGCCGTCCGACTGGCGGTTTTGGAGTTGGCCCGCCGCCGGCCCGGGCGGGCGGTCGAGTTGCGCGTCCCGCCCCACGCCGCCGCCCAGCTCGGGGCCGGGGCCGCCGGGCCGGGGACCGGCCCCCGCCACACCCGGGGCACCCCGCCGACGGTGGTGGAGATCGAGCCCGGACTGTTCTTGGAGCTGGTGGCCGGCCGGACCGCCTGGGACCAGGCCCTGGCCGACCGCCGCCTGTCGGCCTCCGGCGCCCACGCCGACCTGGCCGACCTCTTCCCCTTGGACTGAGCCCTGATCCACCGCTTCTCGACTACGGTCCCTCTGCGGGGGAGTCACCGGTTCCTTGGACTGAGCCCTGAGTCACCGCTTCTCGACTACCGAGCGACCCCATCGGTGGATCAGGGCTGAGGGCGGGGCCGTTTCACGGACGAACCGAGATCCCGGATCAAGTCCGGGACGACGACAGACGGCGATCCGGGATGACGGATGACGCGGGACGGCGATGACGGATGACGCTGGACGGCGCCGTGTGTGGCGGGACAGCGCCGTGGCGGAATTGACCGGCCGGTCCGACGGGGAACCGCCAGCCTGTCGTGCTGCCGCCGTGTTGGTTAGAGCACGGGCAGCAGTTTGCTCAGCTCTAGGGGCGTGACCTGGCGGCGGTACTCGTCGAACTCGGCCCGCTTGTTCTTCAAGAAGTAGTCGAAGACGTGCTCGCCCAGGGTCTCGGACACCAGCTCGGAGCGCTCCATGACGGCCACGGCCTCGTCCAGGTTGCGCGGCAGCGGGTCGATGCCCATGGCCCGGCGCTCCCGGTCGGTCAGGCTCCAAACGTCGTCCTCGGCCCCGGGCGGCAGTTCTAGGCCGCGGGAGACGCCGTCCAGGCCGGCGTTGAGGATGACGGCGAAGGCCAGGTAGGGGTTGGCGGCGGCGTCGATGGAGCGCAGCTCGATCCGGGCCGAGGCCCCCTTGTCAGGCTTGTAACTCGGCACCCGCACCAGGGCGGAGCGGTTGTTCTGGCCCCAGCAGATGAAGCTGGGGGCCTCGTTGCCGGAGGCCAATCGGACGTAGGAGTTGACCCACTGGTTGGTGACGGCCGTGATCTCCCCGGCGTGGTCCAGCAGACCGGCCACGAACTGGCGGGCGATGGCCGACAGGCGGTAGTCGTCGGCGGCGTCGAAGAAGGCGTTGGTGTCGCCCTCGAACAGGCTCATGTGGGTGTGCATGCCCGAGCCCGGGGCGAAGCTCAAGGGCTTGGGCATGAAGGAGGCGTGGATGCCCAGGGAGGCCGCCACCTCCTTGACCACCACCCGGAAGGTCATGATGTTGTCGGCCATCGACAGGGCGTCGGCGTAGCGCAGGTCGATCTCGTGTTGGCCGGGTCCGGCCTCGTGGTGGGAGAACTCGACCGAGATGCCCATCTGCTCCAGCATCGAGATGGTCTTCCGCCGGAAGTCGGAGCCCTGGCCCAAGGTGGTGTGGTCGAAGTAGCCGCCGTCGTCCAACGGTCGGGGGGGCTGGCCGGGGACCAGGGGCGACTGGAAGAGGTAGAACTCGACCTCGGGGTGGGTGTAGAAGGTGAAGCCGCGCTCGGCCGCCTTGTCCAGCGCCCGCTTGAGGACGTGGCGCGGGTCGGCGTAGCTGGGCGAGCCGTCGGGCAGGCGGATGTCGCAGAACATGCGGGCGGTCGGTCTGGCGTGGTCGCGCCAGGGCAGGGTCTGGAAGGTGGAGGCGTCGGGGCAGGCCACCATGTCCGACTCGTACACCCGGGCGAAACCCTCGATGCTGGAGCCGTCGAAGCCGATGCCCTCGGCGAAGGCCCCCTCGACCTCGGCCGGGGAGATGGCCACCGACTTCAAGAACCCCAGCACATCGGTGAACCAGAGGCGGACGAAACTGACGTCGCGCTCCTCCATGGCGCGCAGGACGAACTCGGTCTGCTTATCCATGGCGCCTAGTCTCGCCGCCCGCGTATTGCGGGCGTGTAACGACTGGGGGACGGCGAGTCGGGCGGCCGCCCCGACAACGCCGCCCCCGACGACTGGGCCGGTCGGGACGGGGAGCGGAGCGGAGACGCCGGTGTTGGACGACTGGGCCGGTCGGAGACGGGAGGCGGAGCGGAGACACCGGTGTTGGACGACTGGGCCGGTCTAGACGGTTGACGCGGCAGTCGGCGGGGACGGTCCGACGCTGGTTGGGCCGACCGTCTAACATGCCAGGGGTGAAACCGATCCGGCCCTATTCTGTCTCGCCCATCCGCCCGGTGCCGAAGTCCATCCCCCGCCCGCCCTACATCGGGGCGCCGGGGCCGGAGGTCTACCACGGCTCCGACGTCCAGACCCAGGAGACGATCGAGCGGATGCGGCTGGCCGGGCGGATCGCCGCCCAGGCCATCCAGGTGACGGCCGCCGCCATCGCCCCCGGGGTGACCACCGACCAGCTCGACGCCTTGGCCCACGAGTTCATCTGCGACCAGGGGGCCTACCCCAGCACCCTCGGCTATCGCGGCTTCCCCAAGTCGATCTGCTCCTCGGTCAACGAGGTCGTCTGCCACGGCATCCCGGACGCCCGCCCGCTGGAGGACGGCGACCTGGTGAAGATCGACATCACAGTCTTCAAGGACGGCGTCCACGGCGACAACTGCGCCACCTTCGGCTGCGGCGCCTTGGACCAGGCCTCGGCCGACCTGATGGTCCACACCGAGGAGGCCATGAACCGGGCCATCCGGGCCGTCAAGCCGGGCCGCCAGCTCAACATCGTCGGCCGGGTGGTCGAGGCCTACGCCGGCCGCTTCGGCTACGGCGTGGTGCGCGACTACACCGGCCACGGCGTCCACACGGCCTTCCACTCCGGGCTGATCGTGCTGCACCACGACGAGCCGGCCCTGACCCGGCTGATCGAGCCGGGCATGACCTTCACCATCGAGCCGATGCTGACCCTGGGCGACTACCACTGCCACCAGTGGGACGACGGCTGGACGGTGGTGACCAACGACGGCTCCCGGGCGGCCCAATTCGAGCAGACCCTAGTTGTGACGGCCGACGGGGCCGAGATTCTGACCCGGGCCGACTGACCCCTGAGAACTGACCCCTGAGGATTGAACCCGGTGCCGCGACGGGCGGGCGATAGACTGGCCGGTGGACGAGTCGGCCGGGTGACCGCGGGCTAAGGCTTGAGGAAAGTCCGGACTCCACAGAGCGAGGTGGTGGGCAACACCCACCTGGGGCGACCCACGGGACAGTGCCACAGAGAACAGACCGCCTCGGCCCGCCGGGCCGGGGTAAGGGTGAAACGGTGGTGTAAGAGACCACCAGCGGCCCGGGCGACCGGGCCGGCTCGGTAAACCCCACCTGGAGCACGGCCGAGAAGGCCCCTTAGGGGGCCGCGTCGACGTTCGAGGGCGGCTCGCCCGAGTCGACGGGTGGGCCGCACGCCCGGCCCGGAACCGCTCCGCGGGACCGGGCCGCCGGGGCGAAGGCGTCTGGCAACAGGCGTCGCAGATAGATGGTCACCGGCCGCGAGGCCACAGAATCCGGCTTACAGGCCGACTCGTCCACCCCCGGGGTAGATTGGGGCCGGTGAGAGTCTTGGTGACGGCCGGCGGGACGGCCGAGCGGATCGATCCGGTCCGGGTGATCGCCAACGCCGCCTCCGGGCGGCTGGGACGGCTGGTGGCGGAGGGTTTTCTGGCCGGCCCGGAGCCGGCCCGGGTGACCTATGTGGCCCCGCGCGCGGCCGAGCGGCCGGCCGGCGTCGACTGGCTGGAGACGACCGACGCCGCCAGCCTGGAGGCCGTCTTGCGCCACCACCTGTCCCGCCACCGGGTCGACGCCATCGTCCACTCCATGGCGGTGGGCGACTACCGGGTGCGGACCGTCACCACGGCCGCCCGGCTGGCCCAAGACCTGGCCGACCGGGCGGAAGACTCGCCCCAGGCCGTGGCCGCCGCTCTCAGGGCCGCCCCCGGCCTCGACCGCGATCACAAGCTCAGTTCGCGCGAGTCCGAGCTGGTGCTGCTGTTGGAGCCGACGCCGAAGATCATCGCCGGCTTGGCCGGCTTGGCCCCCGGGGCCGTCCTGGTGGGCTTCAAGCTGCTGTCCCAGGCGGCGCCCGAGGCCTTGCGCCGGGCCGCCCTGGAGCTGATGGCGGACAACCATTGTGACTTCGTGCTGGCCAACGACCTGGCCGACATCACGGGCGACCGCCATATCGGCCAATTGATCGACCGAGCCGGGAACAGCCAGCGCTTCACCACCAAGGCGGCCATCGCCGCCGGCATCGTGGCGGCGGTCCGGCGGGCCGTGGCCGAGCGCGACACGGCCTCTGGAGAGCGGGCCGAGAACGGGACGGCCGAGGGAGATCGGGGTGGGCGGCCGACCGGAGGGGACCCGGCCGAGCATCGCCCGACCGGAGAAGGCCCGGCCGAACGCGGCCCTCTCAGAGGCGATCCGGCCGGTCGTGCCCCCGAGGGTAACCCGGCCGGCGGCGGGACGGCCGTACGGGGTTCGACCAAGCGGAACCAGACCCAACATGACGGGAGGATGGCATGAGTCGGATCGTTCTCGGCGTTTGCGGCAGCGTGGCGGCCTACAAGGCGGCCGATCTGGCGCGGCGTCTGACCGTCGCCGGCCACGCCGTCGATGTCGTCATGACACGGGCGGCGACCGAGTTCGTCCGGCCCTTGACCTTCCGCAGCCTGACCGGCCGGGAGGCCCACAGCGACCTGTTCGCCGACCAGCACGACGACATCCGCCACATCACGTTGGCCCAGCGGGCCGACCTGGTGGTCGTCGCCCCGGCCACCGCCGCCACCATCGCCCGTCTGGCCAACGGCGCCGCCGACGACTATCTGAGCACCCTCTGCCTGGCCCTGAGACAACAACCTCGCCTGCTGGCCCCGGCTATGAACACGGCCATGTACGACCATCCGGCGGTCCAAGCCAACCTGGCCCGGCTGATCGACTTCGGCTGGCGGGTGATCGAGCCGGCCGACGGCCTGTTGGCCTGCGGCCAGGTCGGCCGCGGCGCCCTGGCGCCCGTCGACACCATCGTGGCCGCCGTGACGGCCGCCCTGGCCGCCGCCGACTGATCCCCTGATCCAGCCCCGTCTGGGCTCTCTGAACCGGATCAGCGCCGAGAGGCTGGGGCGGCTGGGCTAGTCTTGTCCCCGGTTCATTAGGAGGCAGGTAGTGGAAGTCAAGATCGGGATCCGTCAAGTGGCGAAGGAAATCGTGGTCGATTCGCGGTTGGGGGCGGACGATGTCAAAGCGGCCTTGGCCAAGGCGCTGAGCGACGACTCCGGGGTGTTGGCCCTGACCGACGCCCACGACCGCCAGGTCCTCATCCCCGCCGCCGGCATCGGCTATATCGAGTTGGGGGCCGAGCACGCCCGCCCGGTCGGCTTCGGCACCTTGTGAGCCACCCTATGACCTCGCCCGCCAGTCCCTCGTCCGCCTCCGCCGACCCCGCCAGTCCGCCGTCCGCCCGGCCGGCCGACCAGTCGTCAGCCTCCCCGTCCTCCCCCGGCTCCCCGGTCGACGCCGCCTCGAACTCATTCGCCGACCTGGGGATCACCCCGGTCATCGTCGGCAGCCTCACCCGGGCCGGTTTCGACCACCCCTTCCCGATCCAGCATCTGGCCATCCCCATCGCCCTCCAAGGCTCCGACCTGATCGGCCAGGCCCGCACCGGCACCGGCAAGACCCTGGCCTTCGGCGTCCCCATCATGCAGCGCATCGTCCTGCCCGGCGACGACGGCTATGAGCCCAGTCTGCGCGAGACGCCGCAGGCGCTGGTGCTCTGCCCCACCCGTGAGCTGGCCCTGCAGGTGGCCAGCGACTTGGAGGTGGCCGGCCAGGACCGGGGGGCGCGTGTTCTGACGGTCTACGGCGGCGTCGGCTACGAGCCCCAACTCGACAGCCTGTCGGACGGGGTCGACGTGGTCGTGGGCACGCCGGGGCGCCTGCTCGACCTGATGCATCGGACGTCGCTGGTGCTGACCCGGATCAAGATCCTGGTGTTGGACGAGGCCGACGAGATGCTCGACCTGGGCTTCTTGCCCGATGTCGAGCGCCTGATCGCCCAGACGCCCAAGAGCCGCCAGACGATGTTGTTCTCGGCCACCATGCCGCCGGCCATCGTGTCCTTGTCCCGGGCCCACCTGAAGCAGCCCATCATCATCCGGGCCGAGGCCTTCGACGAGCAGATGACCGTCCCCGAGACGACCCAATTCGTCTACCAGGCCCACGATTTGGACAAGCCCGCCATCATCGGCAAACTGCTGCAATCGCCCAGCGCCACCAAGGTGATGATTTTCTGCCGCACCAAGCGGGGGGTGCAGCGTCTGACCGACGACCTGGTGGCGCGCGGTTTCAAGGCCACCTGCATCCACGGCGACCTGTCCCAGATCCTGCGCGAGCGGGCGCTGGAGAAGTTCCGCCAGGGCAAGGCCCAGGTGATCGTGGCGACCGATGTGGCGGCCCGCGGCATCGACGTCGAATCGGTTAGCCACGTTGTCAACTACGATTGCCCGGACGACGAGAAGTCCTACGTCCACCGCATCGGCCGGACCGGCCGGGCCGGGCACGAGGGAGTGGCGGTGACGTTGGTCGACTGGGCCGACCTGGCGCGCTGGAAGTTCATCGACAAGGCCCTCGGCCTGGACTTCGAGACGCCTCTGGAGGCCTACTCCACCACGCCACAATTATTGTCCGAGCTGGACATCCCGCCCGACGCCACCGGTTGGCTGGTCACCCCCGAGGCTCGTCCCGCCCGTCCCCGGGAAACCATTCACCGCACCCGCTCCGACCACCCGGGCGACCGGGAGCGCCGGGGCCGGCGGGACGACCGCCAAGGCGAGCGGGAGCGTCGCGTCCGGCGCGAGGACACGGCGGCGGCGCCGGCCCGGCAGCGGACACGACGGCGCAACGGCGTGGTGGTGTCCGGCGGCGAAACCGCCGAGACCGCCGCCCCCCAGCCGGCGGCGTCGGCCCGGACCACGCCCTCGCGGCGGCGCCGGGGCCGCCCGGCCGCCAGCGCCGACCGCCCCCGCCCGACGGGCGAACCGGCTGGCGATTCGTCCCCGGCGCCGCAACGCCGCCGCCGTCGGACCTTCCGAGACGGGCGCCCCCAAGGCGAGACTGCGGAGAGCTGACGGGATACCTGTTGCATCGCGGAGAAGGTGTTTGAGGGTCTGTCAGAGAGTGGGCTGTCCCTCCCGGCGGCGCCCTTCCATAGCGACACCGGGCTGGCTGTCCATAAAAGCTAGCGCGTAGTCAGCAAGTTCGTTGTTCAACAGTTCTTCCACAGCGTTCCACGCGCTAAGCCAGGCGCTGAGATCGGTGTCTATGAAGCCGACCAACCTCCTAACGTCGTCGCAGAGTTGCAGCGGCGTGATCCGGCGGCGCTTACCGGCGGCAGTCATTTGGCCGTGCAGCGGAAACCCGAAAACAACCGGCTCGCAGTGGTTCGACCGGTTGCGCGCCCACAGCAGTCGCTGCGCCAACGCATACACCTCCTCGCGTGCCCGGGGCTGGCCTGGGAAGGCACCGGCTTGGAACGCGGCAGCTAGAGCCGGGTACCACAAGCTTTGATCTTGACAGCCGCCCGTGCCGGGAGCGAGTAGCTGGACCCAAGCGCCAAGCATGATCCGCGACACGACGTCACCGGCCGGAGCCGGCCCACGCCTGCGCGCCACGCTAGCCGCAGCGTCATCCACCTGCCGAAGCACCCGTGCGTCAGCGACCGCGCGAAACGCCGGGATGTCGTACCAGGTGGCGGTCGAATAACGGTTGGACAATGCCCTATGGACGGCCTCCCGCAGCAGCACTTCGGCGAAGCGGAACATGGCCTGGAACGCGGTCGACAGTCTCGAGTCCAAGAGGTAAAGACGCAAAGCCGGACCTTGGGCACCGACTGGCACAGCCTGACGGAAACGCCGCAGCCGCTCGGGCGCAAGTGACTGTGAGAGCGCTACAGCGGTCTTGGAGTCGGGCAGATCGGGGATCACTCGGGCCGATGCTACACTGAATGTCATGAGTCCCCGTTCGCGGGGTTTCGAAGAGCGTCACAGCCCCCAGGGGCGTGGCGCTCTTCCACTCTCGACGTGCATCAACCATCTAGGCTGGGCTCCGTGCGTGGTGAGTACAAGTCCCCCGGGGGCAAGCTGGTGGCGGTCGAGGTCGACTTGGAGGGGACGGCCCTGGGGGCGGTCCGGCTGGCGGGCGACTTCTTCTTGGAGCCGGACGAGGCCTTGGGGCGGATCGAGCGGTCCTTGGCCGGGGCGTCGTCGGACGAGCCTGTGGAGGGACTGGCCCGGCGGATCGAGGCCGGTCTGAGCCCCGGGGACCAACTGGTGGGTTTCGACGCCCGGGCCGTGGCCATCGCCGTCCGCCGCGCCCTGGGCAAGTCTTCGACCTGGTCCGACCACCGCTACGCCCTGATCCAAGACGGCCCCCGCGACCCCTTCACCCAGATGGCCCTGGACCAGGTTTACGCCGAGGAGTTGGCGGCCGGGCGCCGGGGGCCGAGCCTGCGGGTGTGGGAGTGGTCCGCCAACGCCGTCGTCATCGGCAGCTACCAGTCCTGGTCCAACGAGGTCGACCACCAGGCCGCCGCCCGCCACAACGTCACCGTGGTGCGGCGGGTCTCCGGCGGCGGGGCCATGTTCATCGAGCCCGGCAACACCATCACCTACTCCCTGGCGGTCCCCGGCTCCCTGGTGGACGGCATGAGCTTCATCGACTCCTACGCCTTCCTCGACGCCTGGTGCGTCGGGGCGCTACGCCAACTAGGCCTCCATGCGACCTACGAGCCGATCAACGACATCGCCTCCCCGGCCGGCAAGATCGCCGGGGCCGCCCAGAAGCGCTTCGCCTCCGGCGTCGTCCTGCACCACGTCACCATGGCTTATGACATCGACGCCGCCAAGATGGGCCAGGTGTTGCGCGTCGGTCGGGAGAAGCTGTCCACCCGGGGGGTCGGCTCGGCCGTCAAACGGGTCGATCCGCTGCGCTCCCAGACCGGCTTGTCGCGCCAGCAATTGGTCGACGCCTTGGTGGGCCACTTCGAGAGCCTGCACGACCTCGACCGCTCCGCCCCCACCGCCGCCGAGTTGGAGCGGGCGCGGGAGTTGGTGGCCACCAAGTTCGCCACCCCAGAATGGCTGCGCCGCGTCCCCTGAGGCCCGGGCGGCCGGGGAACGGCGGCGCCGACGCCCGCCGGACGGCCGGACCATCACCAGGCCGACGCCACCGCCATCATTTCCGCCCCGGACGCCCGCCCGGGCGGAACCCGGCGGAGCCGGTCCGGGCGGAAGACCACATGGTCGAGGCGGGGGCGACACCGCCGGACGGTCATCAGGCCGACACCACCGGGCGGCCGAACGGGGGATGACACAATGGGGCGCGTGACCGACCTGGGACTGGGGGAACGCCTGCGCCTGCGCCTGGCGACCGGACTGGGCGACGCGGCGGCCACCGCCTCCAAGCTGACCGGCCGGGGCACCGGGGCCTCGGTCCGGGGACAGGTCATCACCAAGCTGGCCCCCGCCGCCTTCGACCAGTTGTTGGCGGGCAAGCGGCTGGCGGTCGTCTCCGGCACCAACGGCAAGACCACCACCACCCACCTGCTGGCGGCCGCCGTCCGGGCCGGCCTGGGGGACGGGGCGGCGGGGCGGGTGGTCAGCAACGCCGACGGCGGCAACCTGCGTCAGGGCATCGTCTCGGCCCTGGCCAAGGCCAGGCGGGCCGACAGCGCCGTGTTGGAGTGTGACGAGCGGGTCGTGCCCGAATTGTTGCGCCACCGGATCGAGGTGCTGACGCTGCTCAATTTCAGCCGCGACCAGTTGGACCGCAACCACGAGATCAAGTTCTTGGCCCGCGCCTGGCGCCAAGCCTTGGAGGGGGCCGGGGACAGCGGCCCGACCGTGGTGGCCAACGCCGCCGACCCCCTGATCGTCTGGTCGGCCCAGACCGCCCACCGCCTGGTCTGGGTCGACGCCGCCACCTTGTGGCGGGGGGACACCGCCTTGTGCCCGGCCTGCGGCGGCCTGCTGACCCAGACGACCGGGGACGACGGCTGTCTGATGTGGGACTGCCCGGACTGCCCGGCCCGACAGCCTAAGGCCGCCTACGGCGTCGTCGGCCAGCGGCTGAGGCTGCCCGACGGCCGGCTGGTGGACCCCGAGTTGAAGGTGCCGGGGTTGTTCAACCTGGCCAACGCCGCCTGCGCCCTGGCGGCGGCGATCGAGTTCGGCGTTCCGGCCGCTGTCGCCCTGGCCGGGATGGCGACCGTGGTGGCGCCGGCCGGGCGTTTCGCCGAAGCCCGCTTCGGCGATGCTGTGGCCCGGCTGATGCTGGCCAAGAATCCGGCCGGTTGGGCCGAGATGCTGCCCCTGGCCGGCGCCGATCGGCCGCTGGTCTTGGCTATCGACTCGGCTCTGGCCGACGGCCAGGACGTGTCTTGGCTGTGGGACGTCGACTTCGAGCGGCTGGCCGGCCGCCGGGTGACCTGCGCCGGGCCCCGGGCCCAAGACCTGGCCGTGCGCCTGGGCTACGCCGGGGTCGAGCACGACATCGTGGTCGATGTGCGCCAGGCCGTGGCGGCCTTCGCCGGCCCGGTCGACGTCATGTCGACCTACACCCCCTTCCAAGATTTACTGCTGAAAGCAGGGCTGCGATGATCCCGCTTGAACCCAGTTCCACCGCTGATCGGCGGGGCGAGCGGAACCAGACGGGTCGCTCGGCGCTCAAGCATTGGTGGGTTTGGGCTGAGACCGTCCCGCCCCACCGCTCCCCGCTGGCCGTCCGGGCCGACCAAGACAACATCACATTACAAGGCGAATGGCGATGAACCCGGTCGAGATCGTCTTGCTCTATCAGTCCCTGCTCGGCATCTACGGCGACCGGGGCAACGCCGTGGTGTTACGGGAGCGGTTGCGCGCCCGGGGCCGGGAGGCCGTGCTGCGCCAGATTGAGCCGGGCCAGCCGGTCCCCGCCAGCGGGGCGATCTACTTGCTGGGCGGGGGCGAGGACGCCGCCCAGGTGACGGCCGTGCGCCAACTGCGCCAAGACGGCCGCCTGTTCGCCGCCCTCGACGCCGGCGCCTGCCTGTTCGCGGTCTGCGCCGGCTTCCAAATCACGGGCCGGTCCTTCACCGTCGGCCACGACGACCAGGTGATCGAAGGCCTGGGACTGCTCGACGTCGAAACCCGGCGCGGCCCCCGGCGGGCGGTGGGAGAGGTCTTATCCCGCTGGACCAAGCCCGACGGCGGCCAGTCGGTCATCACCGGCTTCGAGAACCACGGCGGTCACACCTATCTCGGCCCCGAGGCCACACCCCTGGCCCGAGTCGAGGTCGGTGTGGGCAACAACGGCGACGGCACGGAGGGCGCGGTTCAGGGCCGGATCATCGGCTGCTACCCCCACGGGCCGGTGCTGGCGCGCAACCCGGAGTTGGCCGACCACCTGCTGGAACTGGCCCTGGGCCAACCCCTCGACCCTCTGCCCAACCCCGAGATCGACGACTTGCGCCGCCAACGCCTGGACTGGGCCAGACGCCACCACCGCCGCTGATGCCAGCGCGCCGCCGATGGCGGGCCCACCGGCCCTGATAGCCTCACCGATATGGCGTCCACCACGCATTACACCGACGACCTGCGCCTGGCCCACCTGCTGGCCGACCAGGCGGACTCGCTGACGTTGGAACGTTTCCGAGCCCAGAACCTCAAGATCACCGTCAAGGCCGACACCACGGTGGTGTCCGACGCCGACACGGCCGTCGAGGCCTCCATCCGCCGCACCCTGAGCCAGACCCGCCCCCGGGACGCGGTCCAGGGCGAGGAAATGGCGGACTCCGGCCACGGCCCGAGGCGCTGGATCATCGACCCGATCGACGGCACGGCCAACTTCGTCCGCGGCGTCCCGGTATGGGCCACCTTGATCGCCTTGGCCCAAGAGGACGAGATCAAGGTCGGCCTGGTCTCCGCCCCGGCCCTGGGACGGCGCTGGTGGGCCGCCGCCGACCAGGGGGCCCACACCGGCCGCTCCCTGCTGCAGGCGCAACGCCTCCAGGTGTCGCGCCTAGACCAGGTGGAGCAGGCCTTCGTCTCCTACTCCTCCCTCCACGGCTGGGTCGACAACGGCCGGGGCCGCCAATTCGGCAACCTGCTGCGCCTGGCCGGCCGCACCCGGGCCTTCGGCGACTTCTGGAGCTACATGCTGGTGGCCGAGGGCACCGTCGACATCGCCACCGAGCCCCAACTGGCCCTCCACGACATGGCCGCCCTGGACGTCATCGTGCGCCAGGCCGGCGGCCGGTTCAGCTCCCTCGACGGACTCCCCGGCCCGGTCGGCCCCGGCGCCCTGGCCACCAACGGCTGGCTGCACGAGGCCGTGCTCGACATCTTGGCCCCGGACCCGGACCCCGAAGCCGAGGACTCCCTCGTCATCGCCCGCCGGGCCGCCCCCCGCCCGGTCTGACCCCCTATCACGACGCGCCGGAGGTTAGAGTTAGACCATGGTTTCTTCGACGCTACGACAGACGGTGGGCGCGCTGCCCCCGGCCGAACTAGTCGAGTTGCGCGACTACATCGATTTGAGCCTGGCGCCGCCGACCCCGCCGCTGACCGCCGATCAACAGGCTGTCGTCCAACGCCGGGCGGCCGAGTTGGACGCCGACCCCGCCATCGGCCTGCCCTGGGATGAGGTCAACGCCGAGTTGATAGCCCAGTTCGAGTGACCCCGACCGTCCAACAACCCGACCGCCCAACGAATCGCGGCGCCGGCTAAGCCGCCCGGTCTAGGGCGGCGTTGAAGATCTCGACCCAGTCGGGGCGGAAGACGACTAGGCGGACCAGGGCGACACCCGCCCAGTCGGTCGCTGGGACGGTCAGGACGGTGGCCGCCGCCCGGGCCACGTCCTCGGGGGGCCAGCCGTAGACGCCGGCGCCGATGGCGGGGAAGGCCAGCGAGTCGGCCCCCAGGCTCTGGGCCACCAACAGAGACTGGCGGAAACAACTGGCCAGCAGGTTGGGGTCGGTCTGGCCGCGATGGCGGTTGGGGCCGACGGTGTGGACGACCCAGCGGCAGGGCAGGTCGTGGGCGGCGGTGGCGACGGCCTGGCCTACCGGCAGGCCCTGGGGATAGACGGTGCGGCGCAGCTGGCGGCAGTCTTGCAGCAGGCCGGGGCCAGCCGCCCGGTGGATGGCGCCGTCGACGCCGCCGCCGCCCAGCAGGCTGGAATTGGCGGCGTTGACGATGGCGGCCACGGTCTGGGTGGTGATGTCGCCCAGCACGACCTCGATACGCATGGCCCCATCATGCCTTACCCCACCCGTCACTGGCTCAGTCCATCAGGTGGTCCAGGCGGGGGATGGCCGCCAGCAGGGAGCGGGTGTAGGGGTGGGACGGGTCGCGGTAGAGGCGGTCGGCCGGGCCGGACTCGACTATCCGGCCCTGGTTCAAGACGGCCACCTGGTCGCACAGGTGACGCACCACCGCCAGGTCGTGGCTGACGATGATCAGCGTCAGCCCCATCTGATCGACCAGGTCCGTGATCAGGTTGAGGACCTGGGCCCGCACCGCCACATCGAGGGCTGAGACCGGCTCGTCGGCCAACAGGACCTGGGGTCCGGGAGCTAGCGCCCGGGCGATGGCGATGCGCTGGCGCTGGCCGCCGGAGAACTCGTGCGGGTAGCGGTCGGCGGCATCGCCGGGCAGGCCGACGGCCGCCAGCACCTCGGCCACCCGGGCCTTGCGGTCGCCCGACACGACCACCCGAGCCCTGCGGTCACCCGCACCGGCCATCCGGGCCTCGGGGCCGCTCGCCCCGGGGTCGCCCGACACGACCATTCGGACCTCGGAGGCGCTCGTCCCGGGGTCGCCCGCTCCGGCCACCTGAGCCCTACGTTCGCCCGACACGGCCCCATCGACCCCGACACCATCAGCCCCGGCCCACCGGCCGTGGCGCTGGCGCAGGGGCTCGGCCACGATCTGGCCGACCCGCATCCTGGGGTCGAGCGAGCTGCGTGGGTCCTGGAAGACCAGTTGGACAAAGGCCCGCAGCCGGGCCAGCGAGGCTTTGTCATCGACCCGCAGGGGTTGGCCCTGGAAGCTGATCCGACCGGCGGTGGGGGCGTCCAGCCCGGCCAGTAGACGCAATAACGTCGTCTTGCCCGAGCCGGACTGGCCCACGATCCCCCAACGCTGGCCGGCCGCCACGGTCAGACTGATGTCGTCCAAGGCCTGGACATCGCCGGTCCGGGCGCGACGGCGGCCGAAGCGGCGGCCGACCTGATCGACCTGGTAAACCGGGGTCATGGCCGTTCCTCCGAGTCTCCCGGGGCGCCGGCCGACGGCGGATCGGCCGGGTCCGACCGGATCGGATCAAGGCCATCCCCCAAAGGTCCCCCGGCGTCGGCCGACGGCGGACCGGCCGGGTCCGACCGGATCGGATCAAGGCCGTCCCCCAAAGGTACCCCGGCGTCCTCCAGCGGCGGACCGGTTGTATCGGAGCACGACCCATCGGCCCGGCCCGATCGCGACAAATCAGAATTGTCCGTCCTCCAGTCCTCCCCCAGCGTCGGCAGGCGGCTGCCCGGCTGGGCCCGGTCGAGGCGGGCGGCGGCGATCAGCCCCCGGGTGTAGGGGTGGGCCGGGTGGCGCAGGACGGCCTCGACCGGGCCGGCCTCGACCAGCCGGCCGTCCAGCATGACGGCCACCCGGCGGCAGACCTGGGCGACCACGGCCAGGTCGTGCGAGATGAACAGACAGGCCGCGCCAGTCAGGGTCAACTGGCGGTCCAGCAACTCCAGGATCTGGGCCTGGACAGTGACGTCGAGGGCCGTCGTGGGCTCGTCGCAGATGACCAGGCGGGGCCGGTTGACCAATGCCATGGCCAACATCGCCCGCTGACGCTGGCCGCCGGACAACTGGTGCGGGAAGGCCTCGGCCACCGCCGCCGGATCGGGCAGGCCGACTTGGCCCAGGCTCTCGACCACCCGGGCGCGGGTGCGGGCCTGACGGCGGGCCAGGCCCGACCCGGACGAGACAATCGCACCGGACGAGACAACCGAACCGGACCCCCCAACCAACCCAGACTCCCCGACCGCCCCGGCCGAGACAACCGAACCGGACCCCCCGACCAACCCTGACTCCCCGACCGCCCCGGCCGAGACAACCGAACCGGACCCCC
>JAISAO010000054.1 GCA_031266665.1 Propionibacteriaceae bacterium
CAGGCGGCCAGGATGCCTCGGTCGACGGACTGGATGCGCCCGGCGTGGGGGCGCAGATCCCAGTGGCCGTCCTCGTCCTTCAGGCCGGGCTCAGTGCCTGAACCATCATGTTTGAGCGATGCTTCAACCGTGTCCGGGTGATACAAAGACGACGCCTGCAGGAACGACGGCTGGCTCTCGCCGCCGTAGGTGTGCACGCCGAAAGAGACGTGGTGGTCCACCTCCTGGAACAGTTGAAGTTCGTTGATGAACTGCCAGTGGCGGCGGAGCCGCCGGTAGGCGGCCCGGCGCAGCAGCCCGGCCTTCTCGTCGGTGAAGTGGGTCTCGGGGTGGATCAGGCCGACCGAACTTGTTGGTTTGGCGTGTCGCCAGGTCTGCTCCATGAAGCATCGGTAGAAGTCCGGCTGAAGGCCCGCGAGGAGCGGGTACTCCGGTGGTGCGCCGACCAGAGCGGCCAGCGCGGCTACGTCGGTTGTGCCGTCGAGGATCAGGTCAGGCATCCCGGCGACCGCCAAGGCCTTCTCGCGGTGGATCTTGTCCTCCTGGGCGGTGGACTTCGACTTCAGTTGCCACCACGGATCGGCTTCTGCGAGGAGAGCCTCGACGTCGGATCGTGGGCGAACCCACGGCGGGTTGCCGACTTGGACGTCGAAGCCCCCCTGCGCGAAGACCGTGGCGAATTCGAGTTCCCAGTGGAAGAATCCCTGCTGGTTGGCGATGCGCTCGCAGACTTCCAGCCACGGCTGCGCCTGCTTGGCCCGGTCGATGCTCTGGGCGGTGGCCCATTCGAGGTCGGAGACTTCCGCGTCGCCAAGTTCAGTCCAGTCGAGTTTCGGCATGAGGGTGTCGGCTTGCCAGGCTGCTTTGTTGCCCGCCGAACCGATGACGAGTTGGAGGCCCGCGATCCATTGGTCGAGGGTGGGCGGGTTGACCAACAGTTCGCCGTTCTCTGTGGAGACGGTGCGAAGTCCGTCGGTCAGCGGCCAGAACCAGAGAGCGCACCAGGCGTTCATGACGCGGCGCAGCCGGGACAGCGCCCCATTCGCGTCGGCCAGCGTGGCCTCGATCTCTTCACGGGTGACGTAGTGGCCGGGAGATTCCGGGTCAAGCCCGGATGGACGGATATCGGGACCGGAATGACGGGTGGGGAGACCCCAGACGTCGATGGCACGGCGTGACTGGTCTTCGGCGATGCGGAGCCGCTGCAGGGCGAACTGCCACAGGGTCTCCACGCGGCGGGCAAGGCTCTGCAAAGCCACGGTTTGCTTCGTGGTCGGCTTGCGCCGAATGCCCGAGCGCCAGGCCTTTAGAGCCTTGACAACCTCGGGAGCCAGATCTTTGGCTTCCTTCGCATCGGCGGCGGCGCCCCAGCCATCGGCGGGCAGTAGAAAGTGATGAACGCCATCGCCCAAGTCCGAGTCAATGAATCCGGCCTCGGCGTCAGCGGCGAGCGATGACAGGGGTAGGTCACGGGCGACCTCCTTGAGCCAGATGCCCTTCTGGACTTGGGTCGGCGAGTAGACAGCCCTTCGCGCTCCGATCAGGGAGTTGCCTCGCCGGAGGTGGAGGCCGAACCAGGGGGCAGCCAAGCCGGAGACCATGGTGTCGAGCCAGAGAGAGATTTCAGCGAGTTCGACAGCAGTGGCGTTGAGGTCCACGCCGTAGACGTTATGGAGGGCAATGTAGGCCTTCGCCTTCTGGAGTTCGTGGGGGTAGGCGTCGGGGTCGATGCGCTCACCCAACTCTTCTTGGCGGCGGCGCAGATACCGTTCGGCCAACTGTCGGGTTGCCTCGATGGCGAACGCCCCCGAGCCCAGCGCGGGCTCGCAGATCGTGAGGTCGAGGAGTTCGGACGCGGAGAGCCGTCCGCGCTGCTGGGCCTCGTCCCAGAGTGTGGCGGCCGCCGTGCCCTCGGGCGGGCGCGAGCCCTCGGGGCCGAGCAACTCGTCGAGGGCCTGGCGGACCGTGAAGCGGGTCAGCACCTCGGGCGTGTAGTAGGAGGCGGATTGCTGGCGTTCCCGCCCGGCCAGCCGGAACACGAAGGAACCGCGCTTGTGGAGGACGGGCTTGAGTTCACCCGTCACCGGATCGGGTTGGCGCACGAAGTCGTCTTCGCTGATGCCGTCGATACGGTCGTGGGGCACGACCCATGAGCCCTTGGAGTTGTCACCGCTTTTGGCGACCTCGTACAGGTCCGTCTCGGCGAAGAACCCGGTGTAGCTCATCAGGCCCTCGTAGACCGCGCCCAACTGGTTGATGCCGAGTTCGGCGTAGGAGATGAAGCCCCGGTCCTTGCCGCGCTGCTCCTTCGACAGCAGGAGGTGGGTGAGGACTCGCTGGAGGGCTTCGTTGCCGAGGCTCATTTCATCGATCAGAGCGGTGGCCTCCGGCTTGAACAGGTCGGCGCGCAACGAGTTGAACGCGAGGTCGTTCTCACCGTGGGCGGTGTGGCCCTGGTCCACGAGACGGAACAACAGGGCCAGCGAGTCGTACAGGTGGGTGCCGGCCTTGGCCTGGGGGGTGGCGAGCTTGACCTGGACGAGTTCGCGCAGCCGGTCGAGGGAGTAGCCCTGGTCGTACTCGGGCGCGCCGACGGGCAGGACCTCAAGCTCGGGCGACGCCTCCGCGTACAACAAGAACAGGATGCGATACAAGAACCGCAGCGCTTGGCGGGCCAACGGTTGGGCTTGGTCGGCGGGTAGCGGGTCGAGGCCCTTCTCCTTGCGGCGATCCACGACCTCTTGGGCGATCAACTCGATGCTGAGGCGCACGCCGTCGCGCAGGTCCTTGGAGACGCCGACGGTGTGCTTGACCGATTCGGCCAGCATGCGGTCCCACCAGGTGCCGCCCTCGGCGTCCGGGACCAGCGACCGGGCTTCCAGGCAGGTCAGCGCGGTGTCAATCTCACCGCCTTTGCGCGTGTCGTTGCGCTCGGCGACGAGTTGCAGGTTGATCGCCAGGTAGCGGCCTTCAGCCCAGCGGCCCTTCTCGGCCAGCAACGTAATGCGTCCGGCCAGAACGAGGGCAAAGGAAGGCGGGTCGTCGCCGGTGAACAACGCCGACAGCAGACGCGCGACGCTGGTGAACTCGTCGCCGTCCTCGTCGAGCTTGACTGGCTCGACCAACGTCGGCTCGTCCTTGGCGAGCAGATCGTCGGCGGTCTCGACTGGGCTGGCCAGAACGATGGCGAGTGGCACTTGGGCCTCGACGCCGGGGGCGGACACCCGAAGAAGCGGGCCTTCAGCGGCGACCTTGAGGCCGCTGCCGTCAACGTAACCGAGGGTGGTGAGCAGGAGTTCTTGAGCGTGTGCGTTGCCGCCAGACTCGCTCGATTCGGCCTCTTCCAGGGCCGCCAACTCGGCCAGGAGATCGCGGCGTGCCTTCGTGAAACGGCTTCTGGGGCTGGTCTGTCCCGCCACTTCAGCTTCGTCCCATTCCTTGAGGCGTTCCTTGACTTTGGTCTCGAAGGAACCGGACCCGGACGAGGTGAAGAAGTGTTCGGAAATCCAGCCCTCGCCGATGGTGATTGACTCGAAGACGCTCATGCCACGCCTCCCCAATTCTCCGGGACTACCACGAGGATCGGTCTCAGCAGGGGGCGGTCGGGGGCCATCATTAGGACAAGTTCATTTTGCTGCTCCACCGACCGGCGGCGATCCGTGACCTCACGGCGCTGGATCAGCGCACCGGCCTCGTCATCCCACTCGTCGATGCGTCTAGTCCAGTGGTCCACACGCCTCTCGGCGTCATCACGCTGGGTTTTCACATGCTCGCTCAGAGCGTCCCGGCCCTTGGCCACCGCGACACGGATGAGCCCGGTGAGGGTGTCTAGACCTGTGACCGGGCCTGGGTTGGCGCGATGCTCAACCAGGCCTAGTTCGGTCACGGCCTCGTGCGCGGATTCCCAAACTGTGACTGGGGCGAAACTCGGGTTCGCCGGGTTGGGGAACTCTGTCGTCATCCACGAGGTGGCGACGACGCGCCCAGCCTTGTTGGTGAGGGTGCCCAGCAGGAGGACTGTCGGCTGATCCACGCCGCCACGCACCGCGAACACCTCTCCACGTCCGAGCTTGGCCAGCGCCCGATCAGCCGCCCAGTCGAGCACAGGATGGAGCGGACTCAAGTAGTGGGCGTCCGGCCAGGACGAGTCCGACTGATCCGCCAGGGCTGCCGCCAGACGGTCTTGCCCACGCTGCGGTGTCGTCGCCAAGACCAGTTTCTCCGTGACGTGGCGATCCTTGAGATAGCTCTGCGGCAGCACTTCGAGGCGCTGCACGAGATCGGGTGGTGGGGTCAGTTCGGCGGTGCCGAAGTTGGTGTCACGTCGCCAGCCGACACCCCCTTGGGAGAGGGAGTCGCTCGGCGCGGCGGGAGCGAGCGCGGCGGCCAGGGCGTCCTCCAGGAAGGACACCTGATTGGCGTACAGGCCAAGATCCCGGTACAAGGCGGCCTGCTCCTCCTCGAACACCTCAGTCGGCAACTGTGGCGCTTGTCCGAAGACTTGGGCGAACAACCCCGCCAACCCGGCGCTCTGGACGACTTGAGTGGGCGTCCGTATGACGGCGGTGAAGTCTTGCTGGCCCGCCGCGAGGGCCTTCATGATCTCGTCTTCCTCGGCCTTCACCGAGTACTTGCCCATCAGCGAGGCGACATCGCCCAGCGCCTGGTGGGCCTCGTGCTCACGAGTCATGAGCGAGGTCAGCACGCGCACGTCGCCGGAGAATCGCTCGTGGCTCGGGTTGAGGATCAGCGTCGTGATCTGGGGCGGGTACTTCTGGCCGTAGCGGTCGATGCGCCCGTTGCGTTGCTCGATCCGGATGAGCGACCAGGGAATGTCGTAGTGAACCAGTTGGTGGCATTGCGCGTGCAGGTTCACGCCCTCGGAGGCGACATCGCCGGTCAACAAGACGCGGATTGGGCTGTAGGCTTTTTTGAACTCCTCGACGATCCGCATCTGGTCCTCGTCGGCCAAGCCGCCGTGCATGATCTCGAACGCTTCCGGTCTCATGCCGAGAGCCTGGGGCAGTTGCTCGCGGAGCCACTCCAGGGTGGCGATGCGCTCGGCGAACACGACGGCTCTGGTGTCGGAGTTCTTGGCCACGCCGACCTCTTTGAGGTGCTGGACGAGGCGTTGCAACTTGGCGCTCGGCCTGCCCATGGCGGCATCGGTCAACTCGGCCAACCGGTCCAGGGCTTCACGTTCCCGGTTGGCTGCTGGGCTGTGATCGGCAGAGATGGTCTTCTTCCGGTTGGCGACCGTCTGCCGTAGCGCGGCTGGAGACGACAAGAACGCTTTTGCCAGCGTCCAGGGGAAGAGCGCTCGCACGGCTCCCGAGTACGGATTGACGCCGCCTTCAGGGTGGAGCCAGGTCTCGGCCAATTCCTCGGCGATGGCGTCTTCTTCAAAGGTCGGGACGACCAGGATGTTTAGGGGGTCAAGCCGTTCAGCCCAGTCCGCCCCGACCACGGAGGCGACTTCTTGGGAGTGCCGATGGCGGCGGATCACAAGTCGCCCCACCTCGGACGGGATCAGGTCACCGTCAGGCTTCACCGCCGTCGGGTCGAGCAGGCGGATCAGTTCGGCGAACGAGCGGGCGTCGCCGTTGTGGGGGGTGGCGGAGGCCAGGATCAGCGCATCCGTCATGGAGGCCAGTGTCCGAGCGAGGCGGTTGTTTTGGGTGGCGGAGTTCGACAGGTTGTGCGACTCGTCGATGACCACGGCGTCCCAGCGTTGCTTCTTGATCTGGTGGACGTACAGGTCCGACTTCAACGTGTCGATGGAGATGATCGCCTTGCGGTAGTACGTGAACGGGTTGCGCGTCGCCGGGATGTGCTGGCGCACCCGCTGGATACCTGCCGAGTCGAGTCGGACGAACGGCAACGCGAACCTGGTCCACATCTCGTGCTGCATCTGTTCCAAGACGTGGCGTGGGGAGACGATCAGAATCCGGTCGCCACGACCACGCCGGACAAGCTCGGACAGGATCATGCCGATCTCGATGGTCTTGCCCAGACCCACAGCGTCGGCCAACAAGATGCGGGGTCGGAGGTTGTCAGGGTCGAGCGCCTTCGTGACGGCCAGTCGCTGGTATTCCAACTGGTCGGCCAACGCCTGGGCTGAGACCGTGACCTCCTGCGAGGCCAGCGGTACTGCCGTCTTGCGGAACATAGACTCCAGCCAGAGGCGTGACGTGCGGTACTGCGGGCTGGTGTCGGCGACAACTCTGGTCGCCGACGGGTCGAACGCCTCTATCCGGTCGAGCGCCGGAGAGAACGTCGCCGTCGTGTCCTTGACCAACTCGGAGAGGCCTCGGACGTGGAGCCACGTCGTGTCGCCGTCGGAGTCGATGGACTCGATCATCCACTCTTCATCGCGGACAACCACAACAGAACCAGGCGCAAAGGCAATCTGGCCGTCGACCTCGGGGCTGCCCACGGCGATCTCCGTCATCGAGGGACTCTCTCCTTCCATCCAGCGTCAAAGGCTACGACGCGCGGCGCCGCCACACCCACCACAGGAGCCCCATGCCCCGACAGCCAGTGCAAGCCGCAAACGCCGTTCCAAGTATCTCGTATCTACACGGGGGCTTTCGGGGGTTGGGGCATGCCTGGGCGGAGCCCGACTACTCGCACCAGCGGTGCGAGTTTTTCAGACTGGGGCCATATCCGACTCTATGGCGGGTGGCCTCCGGTCTGCGCGGAGCCCGGGTCAGGGGAGTTGGCGGACGCGGGCGGAGTCGTGCCACTCGACGGCGGCCGGCCGGCCCGAGCGGTCGAGGTGTAGGACGACGGCGGCGGCCGGGGCCAGGGGGCGGTCGGGCTGGCCCAGGGCGGCCAGCAGGCGGGGCAGGGTGGGGCGGTGCAGACAGACGGCCGTGGGTCGCCCGGAGCGGGCGACCGTCGCCGCCAGGCGGGCGGCGTAACGCTCCAAGCCGGCCGGGTCTTGGGCGGCGGCCTCCTCGGACAGGGCCTCGACCACGGTGGGGGCGGCGGGACCGAGCCCGCCCGGGTTCGGTTCGTCTGGGGTGACGCCCGAACTCGGTCCGCTCGCCGAGACGGCACTTGGGTTTGGTTCGTCCGGGGCGGTGGCGGCCGTCTGGGCCGGTCCGTCCGGGGTGTCCGGGGTGTCCGGGCGGCGGGCCGCCTCGGCTGTCGGAACGACGCTCCCGGGTTGGAGGGCGCCGGTCAGGCTGGCGCGGCAACGGCGGGCCGGGCTGGTGACCAAATCGACCACGCCGTAGGCCGACAGGATTTGGCCTAGCAACAGAAGTTGGGATCGGCCCTCCTCGGTCAGGGGACGGTCGCGATCGGCGCCGCTCCAGCGGTGGCGCTTGACCGCTTGGGCGTGGCGGATCAGGAGCAGGGGGGTGGTCGCCGCCAGGCGGCGCGACTCCTCCAGCAGAGCCCGCTCGTCGGCGTGGGTCAGGCGGCCGACGGCTTGATCGGCCGACAGCCAAATGGCTTGGTCGATCTCGGCGGCGGCGGCCGTCCGCTCCCGCTGGGACAAGATCACACCCTGCCACCAGGCCACCAGCTTGAGCCGGTGGCCGACGAAGTAGCGCAGCGGCCTCAGCGGCGGTCCCAGCCGAACCCGCAGGCCGGTCTCCTCCCAGACCTCGCGCACGGCGGTGGCGGGCAGACACTCGTCGTCCTCGGCCTTGCCCTTGGGCAGGGTCCAATCGTCGTAGGCCGGGCGGTGGACCAAGACGGTCTCCGCCGGCCGGCCGTCGGACGACCGCCAAGCCACGGCGCCGGCCGCCCAGATCGGCGTCGGCCGGTCGGGCGGGGCGGGCGAGTGGGCGGACATGGCTGGTGGGCTGCTGGACTGGGCCGCGAGGTCTCAGGATTGGCGCTGGCGGGCGGCCATGGACGTGATCAAGTGTTGCTGCAAGTCGATCAGGGGCTGGCCGTCGGGGCCGGCCGTGCGCTGGACCCAGCCGTCGGGGGTGAGCCACCAGGAGGCCACCGCCTCGTCGAAGGCCAGGTCGAAGAGGTGGCCGACTTGCTGGACGTGGGACTCGTCGTTGAGCTGGACCAAGACCTCCACCCGACGGTCGAGGTTGCGGTGCATCAGGTCGGCCGAGCCGATGTTGACCTTGGGCCGGCCGCCGTTCTCGAACCAGAACAGGCGCGAATGCTCGAGGAAACGGCCCAGTATGGAGCGGACGCGGATATTGTCCGACAATCCCGGGATGCCGGCCCGCAGGGCGCAGATGCCGCGCACCCAAAGATCCACCGGGACGCCCGCCTGGCTGGCCCGGTAAAGGGCGTCCATGAGTTGTTCGTCCACGATCGAGTTGACCTTGATCCGAATCCGGCTGGGCCGCCCGGCGTGGTGCGACTCGATCTCCCGCTCGATCAATTCCAACAAACCCTGGCGGATACCGTGGGGCGAGACCATGAGATGTTTGTAGGTGGTGCCGGTGGTGACCGTGGCCGAGGCCAAAGAGTTGAACAGGCGGTGGACATCGGCGGTAATGGCCGGGTCGGCGGTCAACAGGCCCATGTCCTCGTATTGGCGGGCCGTCTTGGGGTTGTAGTTGCCGGTGCCGATGTGGCAGTAGCGGCGCAATTCCCCGTTCCCCTCCTCGCGGATGACGAGCGACAATTTACAATGTGTCTTGAGGCCGACCACGCCGTAGACGACGTGGACGCCGGCCCGCTCCAATTTACGCGCCCAACGAATATTGGCCGTCTCGTCAAAACGGGCTTTGATCTCGATCAGGGTCAAGACTTCTTTGCCGGCCAGGGCGGCGTCGATCAGGGCGTCGACGATGGGCGAGTCGCCGGAGGTGCGGTAGAGGGTCTGGCGGATGAGTTTGACCTGGGGGTCGGCGGCGGCCTGCTCGATGAAGCGTTGCACGCTGGTGGCGAAGGAGTCGTAGGGGTGGTGCAGCAGGACGTCGCGTTTCTTCAGGGCGGCGAAAAGGTCGGCCGGACGGGCCGACTCCCACTCCGCCAGCTGGGGGCTGGTCCGGGTCGTGAAGCTGGGGTACTTGAGGTCCTCGCGGTCGACGTCGGCGATGGCGAACAAACCGCGCAGGTCGAGCGGGCCACGGATGAAGAAGGCCTCTTGGGTGGTGATGTCGAGTTCGCGCAACAAGAAATCCAACAACACCGGGTCCGTGCCCTCGGCCAGCTCCAGCCGGACCGGCGGGCGGCCCGGGCGGCGCCGGCCGCCGATCTCTTTCTCCATGGCGAACAAAATGTTCTCGGCGTCGTCCTCCTCGACCTCGACGTCCTCGTCGCGGGTCACCCGGCAAATGGTCGAATGGAGGACGGTCATGCCGAAGATCTCATTCTGATGGGCGGTCAGAATATCCTCCAGGGGCACGAAACGATCCTCGCTCACACGGTAGAAGCGAGGCAGGATGTCTGGCACTTTGACGCGGGCGAACAATTTCACGCCGGTGGTCGGGTTCTGCTCCTGGACGATGAGGTTGAGGGTGCGGGCGGACAGGTGGGGGAAGGGGTGGCTGGGGTCGATCGCCAGCGGTGTCAGAATGGGGAAGATACGGTCGCTGAACAAACCGTTGAGACGGGCGCGCTCCGGGTCGGTCAACTCCTGCCAATGGAGGATGTGGATACCGGCCTGGGCCAGCTCGGGGCGAATCTCCTCGGTGAAGACGCGGCCCTCCTCGGCCATCAGGTCGTGGGTGGTGGACAAGATGGCGTCGTGCAATTCGCGCGGCAGCAGGCCCGAGGTGCCGGGCTGGGCCATGTCGGCCTCGATGCGGCGTTTCAGGCCGCCCACCCGGACCATGAAGAACTCGTCCAGGTTGGAGGAGAAAATGGCCAGGAAACGGGCCCGCTCCAGCAGGGGGACGCGCAGGCGGTCCTTCGCCAGGTCGAGCACCCGGCGGTTGAAGGCCAGCCAGGCTAACTCCCGGTCGGCGTAGGGGGAGTCGGTCAAGCCCCGGTCGGTCTCAAACTCCGAGGCCGACAGGACGTCCGTCGGTGGCCACGAGGCGGTGACGGGCGAGGCGGCCGATGAGATGAGATCGCTGGCCGAGTCGGCTGACTGTGGGCTGTCGGCCGACGGCGGGCTGTCGATCGCTAAGACGGCGGTCGGAGCCGGCTCGGTCTCGATCTCGGTCTGGGCCGGCGGGGCCGGTGGGTTGGCGTCGGGCGCGTCGGTCTCGGCCAGGGCGATGTCGGTTGCTGTCTGGGCGGGCGGCCTGGGTTCGGACGGCCTGGGTTCGGGCGGGGTGGGCTCGGGCGGGGTGGGCTCGAAGGCGTCGCGGCTGCCGGATTCGGGCGGCAGGGCCAGGCGCAGGGTGTGATCGACGGTGCCACGGCTGGCCAGGGCGGGTGTCCAGTGCGCGGCGCCGGTGAGGCTGGAGGCCCCTGGGCGGCGGGTCGGCGCCGCCTCGGCGGTGGCGGACGACGGGGGGCTGAACTCGATGACGATCTCGGGCGGGTGGGAGAAGTCGAGCCGGGCGTCGTCCGCCGCCATCCGCTGACGGCTGGCCGGGGGCGGCCGGTCGGCCGATCGCGTCCCCGGGGACGATGTGGCGGCGGAGTCAACCGGCCAGGGCGGGGTCGCCCCAAAGCTCGGGTCGGGGGCGGACGGCGGCGAGACGGTCGTCTCGGCGGTCGGGCCGGGGGCCATACCGGGCCGGGGCGAGTCGAGGGCTGGAGCGGGCGTGGGCCTTTCCGGCCTTGGCCCGCCGGTCCGATCAAGCAGTCGACCGGTGGCCGGACCGGGCGGCGGCCCGTCGATCAGGTCCGGGGCTGGTCCGTCGATCAGGTCCGGGGTTGGGACGAGGTTCGGTCGGCCGATCAGGTCTGGGGTTGAGTCTGGGGCCGGTCGGCCGATCAGGGTTGGGTCGGACGCCAAGGCGTTGATCAAGTCCACGGTCGGGGCGCCGCCAGGTCGGCCGATCAGATTCAGGGCCGGGTCGGCGTCCGCGCCGGCCCTGAAGCCTGATCCACCGCTGGTCGCTCGGTGGTCGAGCAGCGGTGTATCAGGGTTCAGGCCGCCGGACTGGTCGGCCACTGGGGCGGACGGGCGTCCGGGTGGTGGGAACGGGGTCTCGAAGTCGGCCGCCGGGTGGGACGGGCGTCCGGCCAGTGGGGATGTGGTCTCGAAGACGTAGGCCGCGCTGGCCTGGGCCAACTTGTCGGCGGCGGCGCGAAAGGCCTGGGCCGGGTCGCCGGCGGCGTGGGGGAGGGGTTGGGTTGATTCAGCGGCGGGGAAAGTCTGGTCGGCGGTGGCGCGGTGGAGGGCCTGGGCCGGGTCGGCGGCGCTGGGCCAAAGGCCGGTGGACAGGCCGCTGCCCCGCCACTCGGGCAAGCCGATCCCGCTCCAGGCGTCCGCCGTGGTGGCGTGGCCGCTGACCGAACCCGTCAGGGGCGGGGCCACGCTGGTGGCGGGCTGGCCCAACGGGCCGCCGAAGAAGGGGTCGGCGCTGCTGGCGAGTCCGGCGGCGGGGTCCGTCAAGGGCGGGGCGGCGCTTGGCGCGGTGTATCCGCCGGCCAGACCGGCTAGGGGCGGGGCGGGGCGGCCGGTGGGGCCGTTGGTGGGACCGGCTGGGGGCGGGACGGCGGCTGGTCGCTCCGAGAGCCAGGGATCGAGGCCGATGGGGTTTGATCGGCCCGGGGCGGCAGCGGTCTGGTTGAGACTCGATCCACCGCTGGTCGCTCGGTAGTCGAGAAGCGGTGGATCAGGGTTGAACGGTTGGCCGGTGGGGGGGCCGGTCTGGAACGGTTGGCCGGTGGTCGCGGCGGGGCCGTGGTCCAAGGCCGTCGCCGGGTCGTGGTCCAGGGTCGAGGCCGGGCCGGGGCGACTGTCGGCGGCCGGGCGGAAATATGGGTCGGTCAGAGCGGCGGGCGTGAGGGGCGGTCGGCCGGTGGTCTTGGTCGAGCCTGGCCCGGGGTCCGTCGGGCGGTCGGCCGGGCGGAGATGCGGGTCGGCTGGGTTGGTCGGGGCGAGGGGCGGTCGGCCAGTGGTCTTGGTCGAGCCCGGTCCGGGGTCCGTCGGGCGGTCCGGCGGGGTGGCGGCCGGGCGGAGATGCGGGTCGGCCGGGGCGGCCGGGGTGAGGGGTGGTCGGCCGGTGGTCTCGGTTACGCCCGGTCCGGGGTCCGGCGGGCGTTTCAGCGGCCCAGTGGTCAAGGCGGCGGGCTCTGGCCCGGTCTGGTCCGGCTTCGGGTCCCGGCCGCGGGCCGGCGGCGCAGTCGTCGTGGCCTGGCTGGGCGAGGGCGGTCCCGCGCCTGGGAGGCCGTTCGCCGAGGGCAGGTCGAGGGGGGCGAAGCCGCCGTCCGGCACAGTCGTCGGCAGCCCCGATCCCGGGGGAGAGCTGGTCGAGGTCGAGGCCAGGGGCAGCCAGTCCGACGGTTTCAAAGCGCCGGGCGGGCGGGGCGGGACGATTGTCGTCGGCGTGGGGCCGCTGGTCCGCTCCGGCTTGGCCTCTGACCGGCCGTCGGCCGGCGGGGAGGAGAACAACCATTGGGCCGAGGCGGCCTGGGAGGCGGCGCCGGCAGCGGCCGTGGGTGGTGTGGTCGGGTCAGGGGCTGGCGGTGTGGTCGGGCCGGCTGGTGGCGGTGTGGTCCCGGTGGTGGCCGGTGACTTGGTGGCGGTGGTGGCCGGTGGTGTGGTCGGGCCGGTTGGTGGCGGTGTGGTCCCGGTGCTGGCCGGTGGCGTGGTGGCGGTGGAGGTCCCGGTGGTGGCGGTGGTGGCCAGTGGTGTGGTCCCGGTGGTGGCCGGTGGCGTGGCGGCGGTCGCGGCGGTGGGTCGTGGCGGGGTCTTCCCGGGGGCGTAGAGGATGTCGCGGCGGCTGGTCCAGAAGCCGGAGCGCTGATACAGCCGGACCAGGCGGGTGTTGGACCCCTCGACGTAGAGGATGATGTAGCGCAGGCCGGCGGCGGCCAGATAGTCGACACCGGCCTCGAGCAGGGAGCGGCCCAGGCCCCGGCCGGAGAAGCTGGGGGTGACGGCCAGGAGGTAGACCTCGCCCACGCTCTGACGGCCGGCGGCGGCATGGATCTTGGCCCAGTGGAAACCGACGATGCGGCCGGATTCCAGGTCCTCGGCCAGCAGCAGGCCGGCCGGGTCGAACCAACTGGCCGTCAGGCGGACGCTGAGATCGGCCCTGGTCCAGCGGCCCTGCTCCGGGTGGGAGGTGAAGGCGGCGGCGTTGACGGCCAGAACGGCGTCGCCGTCGGCCGGCTGGAAGCCGCGGACGCGGACGGGCAGCCTCGGCACGGTCGGCCGGGGCGGGCTCTGAGCCAAGTCGCGGGTCATCTGGAGCAGTTCACGAGTCGGCTGGAGGCCGAGGCGGGCGGCGAAGCCCTGGGCCGCCGGCAGGTGGCCGAAGGACCACAATTGGGCCGCCGGGTCCATCGCCCTAGCCGAATCCGCCAGGGCCTGGCCGATGCCCTGACGGCGGTGGTCCGGGGCCACCACCAACTGGCAGACGTGGGCGAAATCGAGTTGGCCGTAGCCGATGATGGCGCCGTGGGCCTCGCGCGCCAAGAGGTGGGTGACCGGGTTGGAGGCGCGTCCGCTGGTCGGGTCGAGGGCGAAGAGGGCGTCGTCGTTCAGGGGGCTGATGCCGTCGGCGGCCGTGGCGGCTCGCGTCAGGGCGCGGACGGCCGTCGCCTCAGCGGCGGTCAGGGCCGGCGCTGTCGTCACCCGATGTGTCCGAGTAGTCGCCACCGCCCCAGACTAGTGGTCTGCCGTAGCTAAGACGTAGGCCCCGCGTAGTTGAGCGGCGTCGCTGGCGGCAATCGTCCAGCGGTCAGCGGTTGGAGGCCCCGTCCGGCTTGGGGCGGACGGCCAAGCGGTAGCCGACATTGCGCACCGTGCCGATCAGGGCCTCGTGCTCGGGGCCCAGCTTGGCGCGCAGGCGGCGGACGTGGACGTCGACGGTGCGTGTGCCGGCGTAGTAGTCGTAGCCCCAGACCTCGGCCAAAAGATGATGGCGGGAGAAGACACGGCCGGGGTGGAGCGCCAGATACTTCAGCAACTCGAACTCGGTGTAGGTCAATTCCAGGGGAACGCCGTCCAGGGTGACGGAGTAGGCCGCCTCGTCGATCGCCAAGCCGCCCAATTGGATCGTCTCGCAGTCGGCCGCCGGCGGGGCGACGACGATACGCAGGCGGGCGTCGTACTCGGCCGGGCCGCCGCCGTCGAGGATGAAATCGTCACAACCCCAGTCGGGGGAGTAGGCGGCCAGACCGCCCTCGGCCAGGATGACGAGCCGGGGGACGACGATGCCGGCGCTGCTGAACAACTGACAGATCCCCTTGGCGGTCACGAGGTCGTCCCGGGCGTCCACCACCACCACGTCCGCGCCGGCCGAATCGGTCAGAACCTGGTCGCTGGAGCGGCGGAGCGTGACTTGATGGGCCAGGAGGGACAGCGGCGGCAGAGGGTCGCGGTCCCTCCGGTCGGTGATCAGCAAGACGCTCGCCATAGCCCTCCCCTCACAGCCCGCGCCATCTGGGGGAAGAATAGTGGAAGCGCTGACGAAGACCGCGCCCAGTAGTCGGCCGGGGCTGGGGGCGGGGACGGTCCGCCGATGGTCCGTCCGTCGTCCGTCGCCCGTCGGGAAGATTTATTCACGGACTGGATTCAGGGGCGGGCTGGATCCCAGATCAAGTCCAAGATGACGTCATGACGGGTGTGATCGGTCTGGATCAGCCACCCGCGACCGGTCGGCCGCCCATGGGGCGGGGAACACGTCTTCGCGGCCCTCAGCCCGGCCGTGGCCGGGCCTTTGTTCCACAGCAGGGCTCAGGCGTCCAGGATTAGTGTCACCGGACCCTGGTTGACCAACTCGAGCGCCATCATGGCGCCGAAGGAGCCCGTTTCGACGCTGGCGCCGAGCTGGCGCAAGTGGGCCACCAAGTGGTCGATCAGCGGCTCGGCCACATCCGCCCCGGCGGCGGCGGACCAACTCGGCCGCCGGCCTTTGCGGGTGTCGGCGTAGAGCGTGAACTGGGACACCACCAGCAAAGGCGCGTCGATCTCGCTGGCCGAGACGTCGCCCCTGGACCAGCCCCGGGCGCCCGTGGCCTGGTCCGGCTGCCCCCAGTCCGAGTCCGGTGTGGTCGTGTCCGGTTCCCGCAGGTCCGTGTCCGGTTCCCGCTCCCCTTGGTTCGGTGTGGCCGTGTCCGGTTCCCGCTCCTCCTGGTTCGGGGTGGCCGTGTCCGGTTCTCGCCGGTCCGGGTGCGGGGACTCCCGGTCAGGCGCCCAGGCGGCGTCGAGGATACGCAGGCGCCACAACTTGTCGGCCAATTTGGCGGCCGTGGCCGGGGTGTCGCCGTGGGTCACGCCGACCAGGGCGACCAGGCCCGGCCGGGGCAGCCGCCCCACCACGCGACCGTCGACCCGGACCTCGGCCCGGGAGGCCCGCTGCACCACCATTCGCATGGTGGCAGGCTACTTCACCCCTCACTCTCACCTCTCGCTCTCACCCCCGCTCCGCCCGCCGCCGGCACGGGTCGCCCGGGTCGGCCCCGGCCCCGGCGGCGTTGGCCTGGGGACGGCGGGGGAGGGCGGTGGTGTGGCGTGGGGGATGGCGGCCGGTCCAAGAATGTCGGGCCAAGGCTTCAAGGGTGACCGCCCTAGAGACTCTTGGGGATCAGAAGGCCGACGAATGAGCCGAGTTTTCATCTAGCCTGATGGGGTGGCCCAGGCAACCCCCGACCGGATGACGGCGCCCGCCGTCGGGTGGCGCCGCCTAACCCGTCCGCTGGCCGTGGCCTGGAGCCACCGTCCCGTTAGACAAGCCTGCTTCGGCTCGATCGCCATCGAGTTGGGCTCCTTCACCCCGGCCTACCTGCCCCAGGCCTCGCCCATCTGGGGCTGGCTGCGCTCGGCCCAACTGGCCGGTCCGGCCGTCAAGGTCGTCGGCACGATCATCGTCATGGCCGGTATCTGGCTGCTGGTGGACGGTTGGTTCAAATTGCGCCAGCCTTGCCCGAATGAGCCCAAGCCGTGGGCGGTCTTGCTCATCTGGAGTCTGCCGCTGTCGTTCGGCCCGCCCATTTTCAGCCATGACGCCTATTCCTACGCCGCCCAGGGCTGGCTGATCCACAACCACTTCAACCCCTACGCCGTCGGCCCCGGCATCCTCCCCGGCAGCTTCGCCGATCTGGTGGCCGCCGTCTGGCGCGACACCTCCGCCCCCTACGGCCCCCTCAGCCTGCAGATCTCCCACGGCCTGGTCGAGCTGTCCGGCTACTACGCCACCGTGGCCGCCGAGCTGCAGCGCCTCCCGGCCGTCGTCGGCGTGGTCCTGATCGCCGCCGGCCTGCCCCGGCTGGCCCGCCGACTGGGGGTCGACCCCCGACGGACGGCCTGGTTCGCCTGCCTCAACCCCCTGCTGGTGATCGACTTCGTCGGCGGCGCCCACAACGACGCCCTGATGATGGGCCTGGTGGTGGTGGCGCTGTGCCTGGCGGCCCGGGGGCGGTGGTGGTGGCTGCTGGCGGCCGGCGTCATCGGCCTGGCCGCCGCCATTAAACAACCAGCCTTTCTGGCGGCCCTGGTCCTGCCCCTGCTCGGTGCCCCACCGCCCGACTGGCGGCGCCCGCGTCAGGCGGCCGCCGCCGGGTGGCGTCTGGTGGCCTCCCTGGCGCTGGCGGTGGGGGTTTTCGTGCTCTGCTCGTGGGCCTGCGGCCTGGGTTTCGGCTGGATCCACGCCCTCGACGTCCCCGGCTCCGTCGCCACCGCCTCTCCCACCTCGCTGATCGGCGAGTCGATCCAGTGGGTCGTCAACCAGACCTCCGGCCACGCCGGCGTGGTCGGCGACCGCACCTACATCCGCCTGGCCCAAGGCATCGGCGTCATCGTCGGTTTCGTCGTGACAGCTTTAATCGCCGTGTGGGTCGGCCGCCGCCAACCGTTGCTGGCCCTGTCCTTGTCCTGGCTGGTCATCGCCGCCCTGGGGCCGGCCCTGCACTCCTGGTACATCTTGTGGGGCGGCTTGTTGCTGCCCCTGACGCCGGAGCGCCGGCAATTGCCCCGGGCGGCCGTCGTCGTCACGATAGGACTGTTGTCCTATGCCGCCATCAACCTGGCCTGGCGCAACGGTTTGTTGGCGGCCGGCGTCGCCACCGCCGCTCTGCTGGTCTGGCTGACACTGAGACACGAGCGCCGCCGCTCAGCGGTGGATCCGGGCTGAGGACGGCGACGCCAGCCAGGCCCATCCCACGTCATGGACGGTCATTGACGCCGTCCCGCATCATCCCGGATCGGGTTGGACGCCGGGGGATGGCGTCGCTGGCGTGGGATAGCGTCGGGCGTGGGGTAGCGTCGCTGACGGTATAACGTCAGGGCGGGCTCGACCCGCCAGGGCTGAGCCCGCGTCATTCTGGAGGAGGCCGACGGTGAGGTTGCGGCTGTGGAGCCTGGCCCTGGTGGCCGCCGGGCTGGTCCTGGCGGGCTGCGCCTGGGACGAGCCCGACCCGGGCCTAGTGCTGGTGGCCGATGTCGTCAGCACCCTCGACAGCGCTGTGGCGGACTCGGTCCATAGCGGCCTGGAGGCCCTGGCACCGGAGGGCTACCAGATCGTGACGATCGAGGCCGGCGAGCCGGCGGACTGGGAGCAGTCCTTGGAACAGGTGTCGGGCGACTACGACATCGTGGTGGCCGGCGGCGAGTTGGCCGCCGTCGTCGAACAGGTGGCCCAGCGCTTCCCCGGCCAGCACTATCTGCTCTACGACGGGCTGCTCCAGGCCAACAACATCACCTCGGTTAGGCTGCGCCACAACGAGGCCGCCTTCTTGGCCGGCGCCCTGGCCGGGCTGGCGACGACCGACCCCGGCTCGTTCCCGCTGGCCCGAGGCTCCAAGGTGGTGGCCCTGGTGGCCGGGGAGGGCAGTCTGACGGAGCGTGACCGGGCGGCCGGTTTCACCGCCGGGGCCCACGCCATCGACCCCACGATCCAGGTGCTGACGGTCTACCTCGACTCCCACCAGGGCTCGTTCTACGATTCGGCGCGCGACCTCTTCTCGGCTCAGAGGGCCGATGTCGTCTTTCAGACGGCGGCGGCCCAAGGGGCCGGGGCCTTGCAGGCGGCGGCCGAGTTGGACCGCTACGCCATCGGCTCGGACGCCCTCGACAACGGGCTCTACCGAGGCCACGTCCTGGCCTCGGTGGTGGAACAGGTCGGCCCGGCGCTGGAGACGACCCTCCGGGGCCTGGCCGACGGTTCGGTCAGCTGGGGCCAAACCGTCTCCCAGGGACTGGCCGAGGGGGTGGTCCAACTGATCTACGACGACAACGGCGGCGTCGTGCCAGCGGTGGTCTTGAGCCAGTTGGAGACCTACGCCACCCAGATCGTGGACTTTGAGCTCCAGGTGCCGACGGCCCCGGCCTGAGCCGAACTAGGGCGGGCTGAGGCGGGCTGAGGCGCTTGGGACTGGGGCTTGGGCCCGGCGCCCTAAAACTAACCGGGGCACTCCCGAGTCAGGCGGCGGCGGTAATGTCAGGTCGAGCCCTTGGCCTCGGACCGGGGGCCTGCGCCTAAGAGGCCGGCGCTAGAGAGGCCGGTGCTAGAGAGGATCGTGACATGGCCCAGGACAGCTCGTTCGACATCGTCAGCCAAGTCGACCGCCAAGAGGTCGACAACGCCGTCAACCAGGCCGCCAAGGAGGTGCGGCAGCGCTTCGATTTCAAGGGCACCGACACCACCGTGGCCTGGTCGGGGGAGGTCGTGGCCCTGGAGTCGAGCACCGAGGACCGGCTGAAGGCGGCCCTAGAGGTCTTCCAGTCCAAACTGGCCCGCCGCCAAGTCGATCTGCGGTCGGTCAAACCGAGCGACCCCAAGGCCTCGGGCAAACGCTGGCGGGTCTTCTGCTCCTTGCAGCAGGGCATCTCGGCCGACGACGCCCGCAAGGTGGCCAAACTGATCCGCGACCAGGGCCCGAAATCGGTCAAGGCCCAGATCCAGGGCGACGAGCTGCGGGTCGGCTCGAAATCGCGCGACGATTTGCAGGCGGTCCAAAAGCTGGTGCGCCAGGCCGAGTTCGATTTCGCCCTCCAATTCACCAATTACCGCTGATGCGAGTCGTCACTTTCAACGTCAACGGCATCCGGGCGGCCGACCGCCGGGGCTTCCGCGCCTGGCTGGAGCGGGCCGACCCGGACGTGGTCGGTCTGCAAGAGGTCCGGGCGCCGGCCGAGGCCGTGCCTCCGGAAGCGATCACGGGCTGGCACTGGGCCTACGACCCGGGCCAGTTGGCCGGGCGCAACGGCGTCGCCCTGCTGTCCAAGACCGCCCCCCTGGCGGTCCGGGCGGGGCTGGAGGGCGACGCCGAGTTCCGCCACGAGGGCCGCTACATCGAGGCCGACTACCAATTCGACGCCGGCCCGGTGACGGTGGCCTCGCTCTATTTGCCCAAAGGGGCGGTGCCGGACGACGGTGAGGCCGAGGCGGCCAAATACGCCCGCAAGCTACGTTTTTGTGCGGCCCTATCCGAACACCTCAAGACGTCCTTGGAGCGGGCCGGCCGCGACGGGCGCCCCTACACCCTGGTGGGCGATTTCAACATCGCCCGCACGCCCCAAGACCTCTACAACAACCATTCCAAGAGGCCGTTGGACGGCTTCCTGCCCGAGGAGCGGGCCTGGCTGACCGGGGCGCTGGAACTGGGGCTGGTGGACGTGGTGCGGTCGCTCCACCTAGACGGCCAGGGGCCGTACTCGTGGTGGAGTTGGCGCGGCCAAAGCTGGGACCGGGACTACGGCTGGCGCATCGACTACCACCTGTCCACGCCCGAGTTGGCCGCTAGGGCGGCGGCGGGGACGACGGACCGGCCGGCCAGCTACCAGTCCCGGGTGTCGGACCACGCCCCCGTGGTGGTGGACTACGACCGCTCCCACGGCCAGGTGCCGACGGGCCAGTCGGCGGCGGAGGGCCAGTCGGCGGCGGCGGAGGGCCGGGCGGCGGAGCGGCGGGCCGGCGGGGACGGCGTGCCTCCCGGCGGCGGGGCCGAGACGGTGGCCGACAGCCGATCAGACCACGGCCGATCAGACCACGGACGGACTGGCCACGGCCGGTCAAACCAGGGTCGGGCGGGCCAGGGACAATCAGACCACGGGCGGTCAGATCAGGGTCGGGCGGGACACGGCGCCGCCGACGGGGAGTCCGGCGCGTGATGTGGTTGGCCCCCGTGGTCGTCTTGGGGCTGGCGTGGTGGGGGATGGGCCATGCCCTGGCCCGGTGGACCGGGCTGGGGCGGGCGGCCGGCCGGGTCGTCCGGATGGGGCTCGCCCTGATGATGGCCGCCAGTCTCTGGGCGCTGCTGGCCGGGCGCGACTTGGACGACATCCGGCGCTGGCGCCCGGTCACCGCCGCCTGCCTGGTCGCCGCCGCCTGGCTGCTCTACCTCGGCCTCGGCCTGGCGGTGGTGGCCCTGGTCAACGGGGTTTGGCGGCTGGCCGAGGCGGTGGCGGGCCGGGCGCGGGGCGCGGGACCGGGCGCCCGCGGGCTCTCGCCGGCCGGGCCGATGGTCGCGGACGGCCTCGGGACACCCGCCGCGCGGGAGGCCGCGGCGGCGTCGGCGGGCGCGGCCGGATGGCCAACCGCCAGCGCATCGCCTGGACGTGGGGGAATATCGGCCGACGTGGCCGACGGCGGGGCCACGATGTCGGCGTCAGGGGTTGTCGTCGGGCCGTCCGAGCGTCAAGCGGTCACGGCGGCGGCGCACGGGAATGGGACGCTGTCGCCGCTCGGGAATGGGACGCAGTCGCCGCCCGGGGGCGCCCGCCGGGAGGCCAAGCGATCGCGCCGCCCCGGACTGCCGCCCCGCCCGACCGCCCGGACCAGGTTCTTGCGCTGGGCCACACCGGCGGTGGCGCTGGCCGCCGTCCTCGTCACCGGGGCCGGCTGGGTGGCGGCCCGCCACCCGGCGGTCAACCCGGTGACCGTCTGGTCGGCCGACCTGCCGATCCAATTCGACGGCCTGCGGGTCGCCCTGATCAGCGATATTCACCTCGGGCCGTCCATCTCCGGCGCTTTCGTGGCCGACCTGGTGGACCAGGTCAACGCCGCCCAGCCCGACCTGATCGTCATCGCCGGCGACCTGGTGGACGGCACGGTGGCCCAACTGGGGGACGAGATGGCCCCGCTGGCCCGCCTGGAGGCCACCTACGGGACAGTCCTGACCACGGGCAACCACGAGTTCATGACCGGTGACGTGGACGACTGGCTCGACTTCTGGCGGGGCCAGGGGATCACCGTCTTGGACAACTCGGCCATCCAACTGACCCGCCCGGGGGCCAGCATCGACATCATCGGCATCAACGACCGCCGGGGCACAGGGGCGCACCGACCCGACCTGGCCGCCGCCTTCGCCAGCCTGCCCCAGGTCGGGGACGGGGACGGCCGGCCCGACGGGACGGACGGCTCGGACGGGACGAGCGGGACGGGCGGGACGAGCGGGGGGACGGGCGAGGCGGCTGGCACGGTCGACTCGTGCGCCGAGGCCGAGGTCTGCGTTGTGGGCGACGGCCGCTTCCGCCTGCTGGTGGCCCACCAGCCCATCCAGGCGCTGAGCAACGACGACCAGCCGGCCCGCTTGGGCGTGGACCTGCAATTGTCCGGCCACACCCACGGCGGCCAACTCTGGCCCGGCCAACTCTTGGTCCACCTGCAACAGCCGGTGGTGGACGGCCTGCACCAGGTCGGCGGTGTCCAGGTCGTGACCAGCCGGGGGGTGGGCTCGTGGGGGCCGCCGGTGAGGGTGCTGGCCTCCCCGGAGATCGTGCTGGTGACCCTGCGCAGTGGCTGAGTTCTGGCCCAACGGCTGAGCCCCGATCCAGCGGCCTGAGCCCCGGTCCAGCGGCTGAGTTTTGGCCCAACGGCCTGAGCCCTTGTCCAACGGCGGCGAGGTCGCTATTCTTGACATCAAGGTCGAGAAATCCGACAACGACCCTGGAAGCGCTACCCGGCCGGCTCCGCCGGCCACAACCTGGAGGAGGTTGACCAATGGCCGATCCGACCGACGAGGGCAAGGTGATCGCCGCCCGACTACGCCAGGCGCGGGAATACCTCGATTTCACCCAGGACGAGGTGGCCGAGACGGTCGGCCTGGCCCGCACCACCGTGACCGAGATCGAGTCCGGCCGGCGCAAGGTCTCAGCCGTCGAGCTGAAACGCTTCGCCGGCCTCTACAACCGCTCGGTCGACTGGCTGATGGGGACGGCGCAACTGGCGGCCAGTCCGGACATCGCCCTCCAGGCCCGGGTCAGCGAGCTGAGCCAAGCGGACCGCGAGCAGGTCCTCCGTTTCGCCGAGTTTCTGGCCACGGCCAGCCCCCGCCCGCCCCAGACGGATCGAGGCTGAGCCCGCCCCAGACGGATCAAGGCTGAGCCCGGATCCACTATTCGTTGAAATCAGGGCTTGAGCCGGTGGTGCCGCTGTCCGATGCCACAGTCGGTGTCGGCGCCTGGTATTAGTCTGGCCCTATGCCTGTAGCCGTCCCCGACCCGGCGGTGGAGGCCGACCGCCTGAGAAGTGACTTGGGCATCGACCCGGCCCGCCCGGTCGACCCCTTCGCCGCCATCGTCCAGCTCGGTTTGGTCCTGGTCTTCCAGCCCCTGGACAACCTCCTGGGCGCGGTCTTGCCCGGCTCCCCCGGCGGGGCGGCTGGCGTCTTGCTCAGCCGCTCCCGCCATGTCACGGTCCAGCGCCTGACCGCCGCCCACGAGATCGGCCATTGGAAGCTGCATTTCAACCACAACGGTCCCGTGGCTCGGCTGACGGACGACGCCGCCGCCGTCATCGGCGAGTCCGGCCAGTCCGAACAGTTCGACCACGCCGACCAGTCCGATCAGCCCAATGGCCCCGTGGCCCCAGGCGACAACGGACACAAAGAGTTCATCATCGAGCGCCAGGCCCGCCGCTTCGCCCGGGCCTTCCTACTGCCGCCCGAACTGCTGCGCCGCCTGGCCGAACGCCACTGGCCCGGCGGCCGGCTGACCCCCGAGGCGGCCTATCTAATGGCCCGTGACGCCGGAGCGCCCTACTCCGCCCTGCTGCGCCTCCTGCGCGACCGGGGCGAGATCACGCCGTCCGACTACGACCGGCTGGAAGGAGTGCATCCGCGGGCCATTAAGGAGCGTTTGGCCGGCCGCCCGGCGCCGTCGGACAGCGAGGTCTGGGTGGTGGGAGCCCGGGCCGACGACGACCCCCTCAACCTGGTGGTGGACGACCAGTTCTGGGCCGGCTTGGACGAGCAGGCCGGCACCGGCTACCGCTGGTTGGAGCCCTCCGGCCTGACCCGCCGCCCGCCCCGCCCGGCCCCGCCGTCCTTCGCCGCCCCCGGGGCCAAGGTGGTCTGGTCCGAGCCGGTCGCGGCCGCCCCGCCCGACGCCGCCTCGAAGTCCGAGCCGCTTCCAGACACGCCGGTCGCGGCCGGCCGGCCCGGCTCCGCCGCCGAGGCCGAGTCGGTCAGGCCCAAGCCAGTTTCGGCCGCCTGGTCAGACGACACGGCGTCGCGCCTTTGGGGCGCCGGCACGGATGAGACATCGCCGCGCCCCACCAGCTCTGAGATGGCCGACGGCTCCCCGCTCCTGGACGACGGCTCCCCGGTCCTGGCCGACGGCGCACCGGGTCTGACCAATGGCGCACCGGTTCTGGCCGACGGCACTTGGCCCGACGGTGCCCGTCCCGTCCCGCCCCCACCCGCAGGAGACGGCCTCACCCCCCGCCCGCTGTCGTCCCCGCCCGCTCCGGTCCTGGCCCTGGTCGAGGACGAGGGTGGCCTGCCCGCCCTGGGTGCCACCGGTTGGGCGGGCGACGACCCGCCGCGGACCAGCGGCGGAGGAGAGGGCGATCAACCGCAGACCAGCGACGGGGGAGAGGACGACCAGCCCGCCCTGGCCGCCCCCGGCCCGCCGGAGTCGGACCAGGGTATGGTGGTCGACTTCGAGCCCGCGCCCTTGTTGGGCGGGGTGGTGGGGCGACGGTTGCGTTTCGACACCACCAACCCGGGCCGGCGCGACATCGAGTTGGTCTACGCCCGCCCCTGGGATCCGGACTCCGCCATCCGGCGCGTCCAGATCCCGGCCACGGTCTGGCCGACGCCGGCCCGCCAGGAGCACGACCAACAACTGCGCTGGGGAGCGGCCCGCCTCAAGGAGCAGTCGTCGTGAATCCCGGCTCGACACCGGCTTGGCGGACGCCAGCTGGCCTAGAACACGCCCACCGGTTGACCGACGGGGCGGTTCGAGTTCGGGGACGGTCGTCGTGAGCCCTAAAACTGTCCCCGTCCAGCCCGCCGAGCGCCCGGACGTCGACCTGCGGCCCCTGCTCGGCCCCCAGGTCCTGGACCAGGGGCAGCGCCCGACCTGTGCCACCTTCGCCGCCTCGGCCTGTCACGAGGCCATCACCGCCCGACTCGACCTAATCCTCGCCCAGCCGTCGCCCCAGACAGCCTCGTCCGATGATTCCGCCGGCCCCGACGAGCCCGACCGGGTCCGCTCCCAATCCGCCCCCGCCGTGGTCGGGCATTACGCCCCCGAGGCGTTGTGGTGGTACTGCCACCAGCGGGGCTGGGCCTCGGCCAACGGTCTGACCGTGCCCGATGTCATCGCCGCCCTGCGGGATTCCGGCCAACCCGGGCTGGCGCTGTGGCCCTACGACCCAGGCCTGGGCGCCCAGACGGAGGACCCGCCCGCCCCGGCCGAGGCCGCCCGACCCTGGGACCGGGCCGAGTTGGTCCGCCTGCGCCTAGCCCAAGACGGTGTGGAGGCCGCTTTGGAGGACAACCTGGCCGCCGGCCGCCCCGTCTTGGTCGGCCTCCAGGTGACCGATCAATTCTACGCCCCCGACGCCGATGGCCGGGTCGAGCTGCCCGACGCTAAGGCGGTCGTCCATGGCGGCCACGCCGTCACCGTCGTCGGCGCCGCCACCCTCCCCGGCTACGGCCGTCACTTGCTGATCAAGAACAGTTGGGGTCCCGACTGGGGTGCCGGCGGCTACGCCTTCGTGCCCCTGGACTACCTCAAACGCTGGGGGATCGACGCCGCCGCCCCCGCCACCGAGCCGGTCTGAGCCCTGATCCGGACCAGTCAGGCCCGGATCAGGGCAGGCACAACGCCGCCTCTGCCACTGAGGGGCCTGAGCCGCGCCAGCGGCGCAGCTCCCCCGGCTCCTGGGCGGGTGTAAGTCAAATTTGACGTATAACTTGACCATACGTCAAAAATGACGTACGATCTGAGTCAGCTTAGGCAAGGAGTCTTCATGGCCAGTCAGTTGCCCCCAGTTCGCCCGATGAGACTCACCTTCGGCGGACGGGTGCCAGACAGAGACATCGTGGGCCGGGACGAGACCGCCGACTCCCTGTGGGGGGATCTGGTGGGCAACTCGTTTCAGATCAGCGAGATGCGCCGCTTCGGCAAGTCCACCATCCTGCGACTGATGGAGTCGCGCGCCCCTGAGGGCTGGCTCTGCGTCCGCACCACCATGCAGGATGTGTTGTCCACCAGCGACCTGCTTGAGCTGACGTTGAACGAACTGTTGGGCCAGACCAAGGTCAAGACCAAGATCAAAAGGCATGTCGAGAGAGGTCTGCTGTCGTTCGTCAAACAAGTCGATGGCATCGAGGTCAACGCCAAAGTCGCCAAGGTTAGCCTCAGCCCGCAGATCAAGCGGAGCGCCTGCCAGACCTTCCGTTCTCTGCTGGAGTCGCTGGCCGCCGACCTGCGGAAAGACGACGCTTATTTGGCCATCATGTGGGACGAGTTCCCCGATTCCATCGCCGCGATCCAACGGAATGAGGGCGCCGCCGCCGCCCGGGACGTCTTGGCCCTGTTGAAGGCCAGTCGGCAAAGCGACGACGGCCAGCGCATCCGCTGGGTCTTCACCGGCTCGATCGGCTTCCATCATGTGCAACGCGCTCTGGGCGGCCACGGCCAAGAGATGGGCGACGTCACGGTGCGGGATATCGGGCCGTTGACGCCCGAATGGACCAGTTGGCTGGCCGCCGCGCTGTTGATGGATATCGGTTTGGAGGATGAGCCGGCGGCTCGCGCCCTGGCCGGGGTGGCGGAAGGCGTCCCGTTCGTGGTGGAAATGATGGTGAAGTATTTGCGGGATAACCTGAAGAGCGCGAGCCGGGCTCTGCCCCAGGACGGAGCCGCGGCCCAGAAACTGCTGCTCGCCGCCGCCGGCGACCCGGCCATAGGGGCCAACTGGACGCCATTGCTGACCAAGGTCGAAGACTATTACCAGGACAAAGCCCCCTTGGCGGAGGCGATCCTCGACGCCGTGGCCCGCTCCCCCCAGACATTGGCCGAGGTGACGGCCGGGCTGGACACTGCGGCGCCCGACCAACGGACGGTGCGCCAAGTCATGGACCTCCTGTTGTCCGACCGCTATCTGGCCTTCGACCAGGCCTCGGCCTTGTACTCCTGGCGCCACCGGCCCCTCCAATTGATCTGGCGGGCGCGACGACGTGATATCTGATGTCTGACATCGCGCGGTTCACGCCGTCGATCCACGACGGCCCCACCTTGGAGAAATTATTCGTCGCCCGCCAAGACATACTCGAGGACGGTGTGGACCGGATTCGCGACGCCGGCGAGAGCGGGCGTCTGGCCCATGTCCTGTACACCGGTCCCAGGGGCAGTGGTAAGACGCACCTCATATCGCTCATCCACCACCGGGCGACCCAATTGACCGGCTATGGCGAGACCTTCACATTGGCCTGGTTGGACGAGGATCCCTGGGGGATTAGATCCTTTGACACTTTCATCGAACAGGTGGAGGCCGCCAAAGAACATCCCGACTTAACGCTGACTGTGGTTTTCGCCGAGGGTTTCGACTGGATACTCAAGGCCCTCGGGGCCGAGGGACAGCGCCGGCTGCGCGCCCGAATCGAACGGGAGGCCAACCTTCTGCTGATAACGTCGTCCACTCGGCTGACGGATAATCTGATCCGACAGGCCCGTCCTTTCTACGGCTTCTTCGACCATATCGAGTTGCGCCCCTTCTCGCTCGACCAGGCCATCGACATGCTTACCCGTGCCGCTCAATACGACGGCGACGAGGCCCTGGTCGCCCGCTTGGCCCAGCCGGACGTGCGCCCGCGTTTGGCCGCCATCGCCCAACTGGCGGGGGGCCAGCCGCGCCTGTGGGCGCTATTGTCCGCCGGCCTGACCGTGTCCAACATCGATGACATGGTGAGCCTGCTCATCACCAAGTTTGACGACCTCACACCCTATTACCAAGAACAACTGCGCGGTTTGTCGGCCACCGAGCTGCAGATCGTCTGGGAGTTCATCACCAACGACCGCGCCATGACGCCGAAAGAGGTGGCCGAGCGGACCGGGATCTCGCCCCAAACCGTGGCCTCCACCATCAAGCGCCTGCGGCCGGCCTGGCTGGAGCCCAGGACGGGCGCGCTGCAAGCCTTTGTCGATAAACGGTTGACCTATTACCAATTGGCCGAGCCCTTGGCCCGGGTCGGCCCTCAACTCAAGCAGACCCGAGGTCGCCCGGTGGCGATGGTGGTCGACTTCCTGGCGGCCTGGTTCTCGCGCTACGACTTGGCCGAGACAGAGCTTGCGCCTCTCACCCTCGCACTCCCCAACCTCATTCAAGAGTTGGCAAGTGGGCCGAGGGCGGATAGCCCGAGGGGAAATGAGGCCGAGTCCGATCAATCCGACGGCCCCGCTGGTGCTGATGATCCCGGCAATGTTGAGATGCGCGTCGGTGTGGTCTCAGCCATGGCCGCACTGTATCGCCGCTATGCTCTTAGGCGGGCGGCCGAACCAGCGGCTCAGGTCCGGGAGCAGTGGATCGGCCATTGGCCCAAGCTGCGCTCCACCATCGCCTATCCACCGCGTTACAACGATGCCGTGGTGATAGAGACCAGTCGAGTGGCGGAAGCTCTGGCCCAGTTGCAACACCAAGGCAGCGCCGAATTAGCGCTGGCCTTACCGGTGTCTCTCGCCTCGCTGATCGAGGACCGGTTGGCCGCCGCCTCGGCCGGGCTGATGCGAATTGAGATCGCTTTGATAGCGGTGCGGGCCGGTGGCAGCGAGGAATGGCTGGGCCAGGCGCTGGACGCGCTGAAAGGTGTACTCCCCGCTGAGACGCGTCTGGCCCAAGTCGCCCTTGCTGGATTGAGGGCCATACTCGGCCAGACGGACGCGGCCGTCCAAACCATCGAGTCGGCTTTTGACCAGGGAGACTATCTGACATCGGATGAGTGGGACATCGTCGCAAGCGCGTTGACCCACTCGAACAGCGCGCTGTCTGGTGCGGAGCAAGACCGACTAGCCGCCGCATTGGTCCCGTATGTGAGCGAGACGGACCTGCCGAATCTCGTCGGACTGATTGTGAACGGACCAATAGATGACGCCGAGTCCGGTAAGGCATTGCTCGCTGTGTGCGAGAGGATGTCCACCGGCTCTCTTACAGGTGAACCATCGATGGCGCTGCTGTTGCCGTTGGTCACGGCTCGTGCGTTGGTGGATGGCGGCACAAATTGGTTCGCGGTTATGGCGAGGTTGGCCTACCGTCAGTGTTTATTAAGAGATGATTTTAAGGAGGCGATAGATGAGCTGGATATCTATGTCCGAGCCGTGTCGTCCGACCCCCATTTTGATGAGGCCGATAGGCTTGAGATCAGGTTTCTTAAAGCATTTGCTGAAATGAGGTTCAGGCCGACCAATAAAGTTATTATTGAAATGCGTTTAATCGTGGCTCAGGCGCAAGAGCGACTCGGCCGTTTCAACTCAAGGACGGGCGAGTTCTTATATGATCTGGCGGGTATATTGTATGAGTTTGGAAAAGTCGATGAGTCGATCACGCTCTTACGCGATCGGCTGATATTGGTCGGCGGCGTCAGCGGATCAAAGAGCCGAGAGACGCTTCTCTTAGCCCAAGGACTAGCTCATGCGTTGCACCGTTCCGGACGGGTCGACGAGGCGTTGCGTCTTTACATAGACCTCAATGAGCGGGCACGACGAGTCCTTCGTTTTGATGACTGGATCAGGCGGTCCATATGTGAGGGAATGGCCGCGACAGCTTATGATGCCAACGATTCTGGTCTGCGCGTCCAAAGCTACCAGCAATTGCTGGCCGTCAATTTGGATAGCTCGGGCGTCAAGACGATTGCCCCCGACATTCGGTGGTTTTTGGCCTTGAGCCAACTCGAACTGGCACTGGACCTGAGAGATCGCGGCGACATCGACGGGGCGATCCACCATATCGAAGAGGCGCTGGCCGTCCCGGCGGCCATACCGCCGGACGCGGCCGAAGCCGAGGCTGCCACGATGGAACTAGTGGAGCTGTTGGAACGCTCGGGTGCCGCCAATCAGGTGGCCCAGGCGCAGGAACTTAGACGGACCATAACCGCCGGCCGTGCGGCAGTGCTGCTGGAACGCTGGCGGCGCGAATGTTCGGCTCCCGCCGCCCTAGCCCCGGACGGCGATCTGCCGCTGGTCGGCCCGATGCCTTTGGCGCTGCTTGAGGATATTAGAGAGCGGGCTCAGCTGCCGAACGCGCCCTGCGACGCAGCTCGACGGCTAGACGCGAATTTTCTCCGCCGCACTGGCCTGGCTCAGGTTCCGTTCGCCCGCCAGCCCGGCCTGTTGGCCTTCGTTCGTTCGGAACTGGTGTTGCGTTGTGCGGATCGTCTTTTCATCGGCCTGTCGCCGGCGGGGCGTGACGAGTTCAGACTCGTCGCCGCCAAAGACAAGTCCGACATGTGGGACTGGCTGTACTGGGCAGATCCGGATTACGCCAGCCGCCCGTCCTATCGGCAGTGGGTGGAGGAGAACCCGTTGGTTGGTCAGCTTGACTTGATGACAGACTACGGGGAGATGCTGTGGCTCTGCATGAATTTCCCCTACTACGAGAAGATCGTGCGAAGCGAGCTTGATCAGCTTGAGCGTGAGCTGAAATCGGTGGTACCGGGGATTCTGGCGGCTTGCGCCGACGAGACGATAGACACGGGCGATATAGCGGACCAGTTAGTCGGGCAGATGCGAGTTGGTTGACAGCGTGAAGCTGAGCCGTCTCCGAGCATCCAGACCTTTGGGCGGTGATGAGACAAATCTGACGTATAGCTCGAACCTACGTCAGAAATGACTTATTGTTTGCGGCCAGGTCGAAGCCGACGTCCAGAGCCGGGGGTTGACCGCCCGGGGCACCCTGGCCAGCAGGAGGGTTGTTCGGCTCTGGGCGGCATAGACGTGGCCCGCCCGCAATGGCGTCACTCATCGTCATCCCGGACTAGATCCGAGATCTGGGCCAGCCCGTGGACGAGCCTCTATGGGGTTGGCGGCGATGGCGGCGCCGCTCGAAGGCACGCGAAGACCGGTTCATCCGGGGAGGTCCGCCCCGGATGAACCGGTCTCGGGCTTGCCGCCGTTCCGTCCGCGCGAAGACCGGCTCACTCAGGGGGAGGTCCGCCCCGGATGAGCCGGTCTCGGGCTCGACGCCGCTGCGGCCGGCGGGCGCGAACCGCTAGGCCCGTTCGCGCTCCCAGTCGCGGACGCGGCCGTTGGCGGCGTCGATCTCGAACTCGTACTCGTAGCGCCCGGAGACGAACTCGCCCTCCCAAACGAGCCGCCCGTTCTCACGGTCGAGCTTGATCTTCTTGATCCGGTCAGCGGCGGTCACACCGGCCCGGGCGTAGGCGATCTGGAGAGCCTGGGCCTGGGAGATCGCCGTCGCGGGAGGGGTGGTCGGTGTGGTCGGGGTGGGGATCGGCTGGGGGTTGCGCGACTTCTCGCGCTCCCAGTCCCTCACGCGCCCGGTCTGGGCGTCGACCTCGAACTCGTACTTGTAGCCGCCGTAGCGCAATTCGCCGTCCCACTCATTGCGGCCGTCGTCGCGCTCCAGCTTGATCTTGACGATGTCGGCGGCGGTGGTGCCGGGGACGCGGGCCAGGACGATCTGGACGGCTTGGTCAAAGGACAGGGCGGGCGCGGCGGCGGCGTCGGCGGCGGTGGCCGTGAGCAGGCCGGAGGCGACGACGGCCGTCCCGGCGGCCAGGGCCGCGAGGCGTTTGAGCGGGTGATGCATGATGGCTCCATTCTGTGAGTCTGGGAGGCGACCGGCCGTCCCCCTGGTGTTGCCCAGCCTGGCGGAACTATTTAAGGGCTCCTTGAGCGATTGATGAGAGCGGTCTCTTAAGACCGGCCTCGGAAGGGTCCGCCCAGGCGGGCGGCCCGGTCGGGCGACGGTGAAGTCTAAGAACACCCTCATAGCGGTCTCACCAGGGCCTCAGAAACGACGGACAGACTGGTCGCGCCCATCGCCTTGATTTGGAGCCGCCATGTCTCACGCGCCCGGTCCCCGCCTCGGCCTCGCCCTCGGCGCCGTCGCCGCCGTCGGCGCCAGCGTGGCCGCCGCCTGGGTCGTGACCACTAGGCCGTCGGCCGACTCGGCCGCCCTTGAGGCTGACTGGCTGGGCGGGCCGCTGGTTGTGACCCCGGCCCCGGCCACCGCTCCCGGATCGACGGCCGCCACGGTCTCGGGGCCGCCAGTGGCCGACCCGACGACGGCCGGCTCGACGGCCGACATCGGTCTGGCCGCCGCCATCGCCGTGGCGCTGACCCACGCCGGGGTGCCCGAGGGGGACGAGTCCATTGCCCAATCGACGCGCGGCCATCGGGCCATGGAGAACGGTTTCGAGGTCTACGAAGTCGAGTTCTACTACGCCGGCACCGAGTACGACTACGACATCGCCGTCGCCACGGGCGCCATCATCGAGTTCGACTACGACTCGGACAGCGACGATCCCTGGCCCAGTCTGACGGCGCCACCGGCTGGCGGCATCTTGACCGAGGCGGCGGCCGGCGACATCGTCTTGGCCCGAGTCCCGGGCGCCCGGGTCGAGGATTTGCGCATCAGCCTCGACTATGAGAACAACCGGGCGATCTGGGAAGGTTCGGTGGTCCACGACCACACGGAGTTCGAGTTCGAGCTGGACGCCACCACGGGCGAGGTCCTCGACTGGGAGGCCGAGTGGTATCCATACGGCTGAGCCAGCCTTCGCCGTCCTCCCGGCGCCGGGTGTTCGACGCGCTCCCGGCGGCGGCCTCCGGCGACGGGGACGCCAGTTCCCCGGTGCCACCAGCCGATGGGGTCGCCCGCCCGGGGACAATCACAGCGCTGGTCGCCGGGACGATCACGGGACTGGTCGCCGGGGGCGGCTTTGCCCCCTGGCGGCACCGCCTGGTAGAGTCGCCCGCCGGACACAATCCTGGCGGGTTGCCCGAGCGGCCAATGGGAGCAGACTGTAAATCTGTCGGTGGATACCTTCGGAGGTTCGAATCCTTCACCCGCCACCCTTTCGAGGGCGTGGCCGTACCCCGGCCAATCGCTCTGGGCCAGTCGGTCTGGCACCGGGCCGAAGGCGGTCGCCGCCCAGACGCCCGGCGATCCGACGACACCCCGGCCGACGCCGCTCCAACTCGAACCCTTGACGGCGACCAGCGCCGCTTTGGCCCGACCTGACTGCGACCCCGATCGGCACAGCGACCCCGGTCGGCATAGCGACCCTGGTCGGCATAGCGACCCTGGTCGGCACAGCTTCAGCTGGCCCTCGCGACCCCAAGCCGCCACCGCTTCGGCTGGCTTCCCGGGGATCGGTCGTGTATCGTGACGTGGCGATTGTGCCCCTATAGCTCAGTCGGTAGAGCGTCTCCATGGTAAGGAGAAGGTCTGCGGTTCGATTCCGCATGGGGGCTCGGTGTTTGTGGGTGGCCGGCGGCTTCCCGCTGACTCCATCCCAGGCGGGGTAGCTCAGTCGGTCAGAGCGAGCGGCTCATAATCGCTAGGTCATGGGTTCAAGTCCCATCCCCGCTACGGAGCAACGACTGGACGAACGAGGACGAGATGGCGAAGAAGACGGCTGAGATCCGCCCCAAGATCACGTTGGCCTGCACACAGTGCAAGGAGCGCAACTACATCACCAAGAAGAATCGCCGCAACGACCCCGACCGCCTGGAGCTGAAGAAGTTCTGCCCCCGCTGCCGCCAGCACCAGCCGCACCGCGAGACCCGCTGACCTAGTGGTCTGTCGCACCTAAAACGTCGGACTCGCGGCACCGGACGACGCCGCTGGCGGCGTTGTCGTCGGCCGCCGGGCTCCAGCCCGACGACCTCCTCCGCCTTGCCAGCGACATCGCCCGACACCGCTCACAACCCAACTTTTAGATGCGACAGACCACTAGTGCCGCCGCTGGGCCTTGACCGAACACACCGGACTCGCCGGAGGTGGAGGCTATAGGCTGGCCCCGTGTTGAACCCAGCGGACCTGATCGGCCGGACTTGGCCGGCCACACCGCCCTATGAGGTCAGCCGGGAGAAGATCGCCGAGTTCGCCCGGGCGCTGGCCGACCCCAATCCGGCCTATCAGGGCGACCGGGCCGTCGCCCCGCCCACCTTCGCCGCCGTCATCGCCAACCAGGCCTGGCAGGTCCTGTTCGACGACCCCGGCCTCGATGTCGAGTTGAAGCGCGTCATCCACGCCGACCAGCAGTTCGAGTGGACCCGCCCCATCCGGGCCGGCGACGTCTTGGTGGCCGCGACCGAGATCGAGGACTTCAGGGCCCGCGGCACGACGGACTTCATCACCTTGGCCGTCCATTTGAGCACCACCCAGGGCGAGGCGGTGGCCGTCTCCCGCTCCACCTTGATCCACAACCGCCCCACCCCTCAGGCGGTGGCGGCGTGAACCCGATCGAGCCTGGCGTCTACCGCCTCACCCGGGCCGATGTGGTGCGCTACGCCGGCGCCTCGGGCGACTTCAACCCCATCCACTGGTCCGACCGCCAGGCCCGCGCCATCGGCCTGCCCGGCGTCATCGGCCATGGCCTGCTGACCATGGGCCTGGCCCTGCGCGTGGTCACGGACTGGGCCGGCGACCCGGCCGCCATCCGCTCCTACCGCGCCCGCTTCGCCCGCCCGGTGGTCGTCCCCGACAACGATGATGGCGTCGAGGTCCGGGTGGTGGGCAAGGTCGTGGCCGAGGGCGAGTCGTCGGTCACCGTCCGCCTCGATGTCGTGGTCGGCGGCGGTCCGGTCCTGTCCAAGGTGATGGTCGAGGTCGCCCGACCGACCCCGCCCGCCCCGTGACGGACTCCCGCCGACTGGCCGACCACACCACCTTCCGCGTCGGCGGCCCGGCCGACCGCCTGATCCGGGCCGAGACCGAGGCCGAGTTGATCGCCGCCGTCCGCCAGGCCGACCGGGACCACACCCCCCTGCTCGTCCTGGCCGGCGGCTCCAATGTCCTGGTGGGCGACGACGGCTTCCCCGGCACGGTCGTCCTAGTGGCCCACCGAGGCCGGTCCGCCACCCGCCCGCCCGCCGAAACCACGTCCGACCGGGCCATGTCCGACCGGGCCATGTCCGACCAAGCCACGCCCGACAGCTCCAGGTCCCTTGGCGCCACGCGCCTGGCCGTCGCGGTCGCCCCGTCGCCCGACACTCCCGTGTCCGCCCACGCCCTGGGCGCCACGCCCGCTCGCGCGCCCGGCGTCACATCTGCCCCGCCCGACGACACCACCACGGTCCTGGTCACGGCCGCCGCCGGGGAGGTCTGGGACGAGCTAGTGGCTTGGACCGTGGACCAGGGTTGGAGCGGGCTGGAGGCCCTGTCCGGGGTGCCCGGCCTGGTGGGGGCGGCCCCGGTGCAGAACATCGGCGCCTACGGGGCCGAGATCGCCACCGTCGTCGCCCGGGTGCGCGTCTTCGACCGTCGCACCAACCAGGTCCGCGTTTTGTCGCCGGCCGACTGCGGCTTCGGCTACCGCGTCTCCGACTTCAAGCGCCAGCCGGACCGCCACGTCATCCTCAGCCTCGACCTGCGCCTGAGGCCGGGCGGCGCCTCGGCCCCGATCCAGCACGCCGAACTGGCCCGCCGCCTCGGTGTCGAGCCGGGCGCCACGGCCCCGCCGGCGGCCGTCCGCCGGGCCGTCCTCGAGTTGCGCCGGTCCAAGGGCATGGTCCTCGATCCCGACGACCACGACACCTGGTCCGCCGGCAGTTTCTTCACCAACCCGCTGCTGCCGGCCGATCAGGCGGCCGCCCTGCCGGGTGAGACCCCCCGCTACCTCCAGCCGGACGGCCGGGTCAAGCTGTCGGCCGCCTGGCTGATCGAACAAGCCGGCTTCCTCCGTGGCTACGGCGACGGCCCGGCTGGGTTGTCCAGCCGCCACGTCCTGGCCCTGACCAACCGGGGCCAGGCCCGCGCCGCCGACATCTTGGCCTTGGCTAGGACCATCCGCGCCCGGGTCGAAGACCGCTTCGGCGTCACCTTGACCCCGGAGCCGGTCCTGGTCAATTGCCAACTCTGACCTCCGGCGGCCAGGGCTCGAGCTACAGGCGCCGAGAGTTCGCGCGGGCCGCCCCAGGCCTGGAAGTTAAGTTATCGTTTGACGCATTTTGCTTTGGCTGAGAAGTAAGAAGGACGATCATGGATGGGCAAGCCTGGCGACAAGCGCAGAGCCAAGCCTGCCGGCCTAACGCCTTCAAGCCCGCGCCAGTCTCCGGCGAGACCGTCTTAGCCAGGTTCGACGGGCGTCGGCGCCGCCAAGGCTTTATGCGCCGACGAGCCGCTTCAACGCCCCCTCACATGCTAAGGTGAGTTAATCGCTGTTGTCCTCCGAAGGGATCTCGATGACAGAGCCTCCCGCGCGGTGTTGGCATGAGAACGAGGCCAGGGCTCTCCTGGCCGGCGACCTAGCTGTGGCCCATGATCTGGCCCGAGACGGTTTGTGGGCGCTGAACCCGGTCTCCGACCATCTGGGGGCCGCCTGGAGGGGCGGGACCGCACGCGAGGTCTTCGGCTACGCCCTGCAGGATCAGAAAACGACCCTGGTGTCGGTCTGTCAGGAGGTCTAGGACGCCATCCAGGCCGCCCGCGTGGCGGAGCCGGAGGGCTGGTATGTGATCTGCGAGCCAACGCCGTGACCGACGTTAACATCAACATCGAGGCCATGCGGGCCATGCTGAACGGCCTGCACAAGGCCCGGACCAACGTCGACGACCTCAAAACCAAACTGGACGCCCTCCTAAACAAGGCCACCACAGATCACGGCGGCCGCCTGGTCGAGGCTTCGACCGGCCGCTTGGGCTATGTCTTGTTCTGGATCGATGACAGCATCCCCGACATCAACCGCCGCCTGGCCCTGGCCGAGGATGTGGCCTCGGCCACGCCCAGTTTCCGGCCCGGCGACACCGTTTGGATCGACGACGACCGGATCACCGGCTTGTCCGTCGGCCAGGCCGCCGCCCGGGGACGGGAGATCGCCCAACGCCTGACCGACCAGCAGATGACCGACCAGGACTGGGAAGACCTCATATCGTTGTCTGCGGACCCTTATTTCGCCGTCGCCTTGGCCAACCACTGCCCCCCGGAGACTTTGGCTCAGACGGCCTTGAGTCTGTCCGGCCAGTATCAGACCCGCCTGCAGTACCAGGGCGACGAGTACGCGGCCTACCAGGCCATGGGCGGCGACCAAGCGCTGACCGACTGGGCGGCCGGCCAAGCCGACGCTTACCAGCAAAGGCTCGCGTCGTTGGGCACTGTGTTGGGCGCGGCCACTCGGACGGGGCAGTTGTACCAGGGTTACGCCGACCAGGTGGTGGCGGTCCTCCACCAGCAGGGACCCCTGCCGGCGGCCATGGGCGCGGTCCTCGGGTATGGCGTTTACTCCACCGGTTTTGCATACACCATCGCCGCTGATGTTTATGACTATGAGCGTGGCGGCGACTTCTCCGGCACTTGGAGCCAGGGCGTGGCCGGCGGGACCTACTTCACCTTACCGGACGGCACCAGCCTGACCGACCCCATGCCCGGAGTCATGGCCATGCTGTCCACCAGCCCCGAAGCCGCCCAACGATTTTTCACCCAGGGCGGCAGCACGACCGTGACCATCAACGGGCAACAATTCGAGGTCAACAGCCGTCTCCAGTACCTCATAGCCGAACGGATCTGGGCCGTCGGTCACGGCAGCGACGAGGGCGATGGCCTGGGACGAGCACTAGAGGTGGCAACAACCGTTCCCGGAGGCCAAGACTTCAGCCAGACATCAGCCGCAATCTTGAATGAGATGCTAGCCACGATTCAAGAGCGAAGCGCCCGAAAGGATGGCTGGGACATAGGCGACATTTTGGGATCCAATCACCAGAAATGGTGTCCGTATGTGGGGTTGCAAGATCATATTGACGCGATTCGGTTAGCTTGGCAGCCGGACTTTTCTGCTGGCTCTGTGGATGGCTTTCATCTCGGCCTTCCTCAGCGACCCGACTTCACCTGGGACGAAGGGTTTGAGTGGGGCACGGCGTCACCCACTGCCGACGACTACGCTAGTCGGTTGCGCTGGGAGGCGCAACTGTACGGCGCGAGAACCCTCAGGGCTGACTTGGATGATGCGACGCAGATGTATGCGCATTACTGGGACAATGACGGGAAACCACTGGCATTCGATTATGAAGAGGCCTACCTCGAAGATGACAACATTCGCGCGGCAGTGGATGCTGAACTCGGTCGAGTCCGTACCGCCGCAGATGATCTCGCCCAAGACGGTTTTCCCGTGTTTCCCATCACCGGTGACCCTCACGCCGCTAAGCCATACCCTTCAACCGAGAACTGGCAGAAGACCATAGGCGACCACCAGATGTGGTCCAGTGCGGATGTCAGCGTTGTCGGCCAGACCGTCACAATGACCGTGACAGTGCATGCGGAGGATCATTACAATTTCAATCCCGGGCAACAAGACATAGCATCTGGTGCCCCTGACAACGACAATGGTCGCTTCACGGAACTTGGCTGGGCCAAACCGTTCGACACCCATGGGGAGTTGACCCGCACGATCACATGGACGCTGGGAGAAGGATCTGAGTCGAGCGCCACGACTGACTCAGGCAGCCCCGAATTCAACGCGGGGCGAGAAGACCGTTCCGACGGCGGCGGCCGAGGCTCGGCCGATGCGAGGCCGGCCGGTGGCCGAGATACGGGGCGTGTCAATGGCTAGACGCTCACTGACTCTCCTGGCCACCGCGATTCTATCCGCCGCCTGCATGTCCGTCGCAGGTTGTGAGGCGGCCAGACCCGACAACGATAGGACCGGGATAATCATGAATCCAGCCGCCGAAAAGAACGGCACCGGCGAACGCCGGTCCGACATGGAGCCCTTGGTCCAGCGGTTCCCGCTGCTGAGCGGTGCCACGGTGGCCGTCTGGTACTCGGGCACCACGGGCTCCGCGTCCGAAATCGGCCCGTCGACCTATTGGATCGATGCGGTGGTCACAGTCGACGCTGAGACCGCGACCGCCATCGAGGCCGACCCCACCCTGACGGCCGTCGCTGACCAACCCGACGTCGTGGCCGCGCTTCAACCAGAACTGCCGACGGGCTTGGTCACGAGTGCCGCTCTCGAGGACTCCCTGACGGCCGGCGGGGACCCGGCGTTCGTGGTGACAGCCTTCTATTCCCCGGCCACGCACAAAGTGGTCATTAGCGCCTACGGCCAGTGACTGCCACCGACGTCGCCCATGGCCGAGAAAATGGACTGATGGCGAAAATGGGAACCCGGGCGATGGTATACAAGCCGTGCCTGGCCGCGACGCTGATCGTCGCGCTCGTGGCCGGCGGCTGCGCCAAGACGGGAGACGACGACATAAATACTGGATACTGGGGCGCGTCGGACGACCAGCTCTACTTGCCAGACGAGTCGAAGAGCCTCGTGGCCGGCTGCGACCTGACCCCGGAGAACACCTATCTGGTCAACCTGAGAGATTTCCTCTTGCAGGAAGAGTCGAACTTGACTAACCGGTCACCGGATGAGGTGCGCGCGCTGTTGGCCGACTACCATCTGAGCCGCCGATGAACGCTCGTTCCGGGCGCGAGCGGCCAAGACCCCAGCCGGGTGCCACGACCGGCCCGGCTGGGCTGTCCAGCCGCCACGTCCTGGCCCTGACCAACCGGGGCCAGGCCCGCGCCGCTGACATCTTGGCCCTGGCCCGGACCATCCGCGCCGGGGTGGCGGACCGTTTCGGCGTCACCTTGGAGCCCGAGCCGGTCCTGGTCAACTGTCAGCTCTGACCTAGATGGTTAATTCCAAGCCATGGGCTCGTCTTCGCGCCCAGACGACGCGCCGGCGGCGTCCTCGTCGGTCGGCGATGCCACACATCGCCTCCCTCCCCTTCCTGGCCGGCCCGCCGCCTGAGCGCGAATCCATCGCCCAGCCCTTGGAATCAACCATCTAGGCGCCACGGATACCGCCCTGTCGGCCGATCAGCCCGAGACGTCCTCGGCCCTGGCCCGATCCCCGGGCCGAGCCGCGCGGCGGAGCGGATCGGCGCCCGGGTCCTCTACAGTTTTAGGCGTAGGCGAGTGAGAGGACCAGTCCATGCCTGGTGGGGAGGCTGTGGCCAGAGCCGCCGATCCCGGGGCCGCGCCGCCCGCGGCCATCGCCGTCAGCGGGCTGAGGGTGGTGCGGGGTCGGCGGGCGGTGCTGCCCGATTTGAGCTTGAGCGTTGCCGCCGGCCGGGTGACCGGCCTGTTGGGGCCGTCGGGCGGGGGTAAAACCACGTTGATGCGGGCCATCGTCGGGACGCAGCAGATCGCCGGCGGCACGGTCGAAGTGCTGGGACTGCCGGCCGGCGCGCCGGCTTTGCGGCGGCGCGTAGGCTATATGACGCAGGCGGCCTCGGTCTACCCGGATCTGACGGCGCGGGAGAATCTGGCCTATTTCGCCGCCCTGCTGGACGTGGACTCACAGCGGGTGGACGAGGTCATCCGGCGGGTCGACCTGGAGAGCCACGCCCACGACCTGGTGGGGCGCCTGTCCGGCGGCCAGCGCTCCCGCGTGTCCTTGGCGGTGGCCTTGCTGGGCCGGCCGGAGGTGTTGGTGCTGGACGAGCCGACGGTCGGTCTCGACCCGCTGCTGAGGCAATCATTGTGGGAACTGTTCGGACAATTGGCGGCCGGCGGGACCTGTTTATTGGTCTCCTCCCATGTGATGGACGAGGCCGCCCGTTGCGATCACTTGGTCTTATTGCGCCAGGGACGGGTCCTGGCCGACACCACGCCCGCCGGCCTGCTGGCGCTGACGGGCGCGGACGACACGGAGGCGGCCTTCCTGGCCTTGGCGCTCCAGGCGGGCGGCGAGCGATGAGCCCCAAACGAGTCTGGGCCACGGCCGGGCGCCTGCTGCGACAACTCCGCCACGACCCGAGGTCCTTGGGCCTGATCGTGGTGGTGCCGTGTTTGGTCTTGGGGCTCTTGGCCTGGATGTTCCAAGACCAGCCCCAGATCATGGATCAGTGGGGGCCGCTGCTATTGGCCGTCTTCCCCGCCCTGGTCATGTTTTTGATCACGTCTGTCACGACGCAGCGGGAACGGGCGGCCGGCACCTTGGAGCGTCTGATGACGTTGCCCATCTCGAAGGGCGAATTCCTGGGCGGCTACGCCATCGCCTTCGGCCTGCTGGCGGCGCTCCAGGCGGTGGTGCTGACAGCGTGGGCCCACTGGGTCTGCGGCATGGACGTGGCCGGGTCGTTGTGGGGCTTGGCGGCGGTGGCGGTGTTGGACGCCGTTTTGGGCTCCACCCTCGGCATCGCCGCCTCGGCCGTGGCCCGGACGGAGTTCCAGGCCGTCCAAATGATGCCGGTGGTGATCGTGCCCCAACTGCTCGTCTGCGGCCTGGTGATGCCGCGCGCGGCCATGCCGCGGCTGTTGGAGTGGCTGTCGGACATCGCGCCGCTGACCTACGCCGTCCAAGCCGTCCAAGACATCGCGGCCGGCGGCGGCTGGGACGAGGCCGGTCCCGATGTGGCGATTGTGGCCGGTTTCATCGTCTTGGCCCTGGCCGGTGCGGTCCTCACCCTGCGGCGGCGCGGGGCTTAGACCGGGCGGCGCGTCTCCTGGGGGGTGTGGGCCTCCTGGGGGGTGTGGGTGCCGTCGCACCACTGGTCCGCTGGCACGACGGCTTTGACCCGGTCGATGTGCTGGCCGCAACCGGTCCAAGTGGTCTTGCCGCAGACCTGACAGGTCACCGCTCGGCACATGATGTTGTCTCCTTCGTCGGTTGTCGGCTGGGCTAAGCGGCGGCCGCTGGGCGGCCGGCCGCCGGCTCGTGGCCAAGGGTCGTGGCGTGATCGGGTGTCGTGGCGTGGCCGGGTGTTGGCGGGCGGACGCGCCCCGGCGGCGGGGCGGCGGCGTCAGTCGTCCTCGGGGAGGCGTCGGTCGGAGCCCCAGAGTCGTCAGCCGTCCCGGTGGCGGCGGTGGCGACGACGGTGGCCGAGCCCACCACCTGGTCGCCGTCGTAAAAAACGGCCGTCTGGCCCGAGGCCAAGCCGTCGGCCGGCTCCAGCAGGTCGACTCGGACGCCCTCGGCGGTCGGGCTGACGACGGCCGGCAGGGGGCGGCCGTGGGCCCGCAGTTGGACGGCGGCCGGGAACGGCCCGGCGGGGGGCCGGCCGGCGATCCAGAGCGGGGGACAGCCGTGGATCTGGTCCACCCGCAGGGCGGCGCGGGGGCCGACCACGACTGTGTTGGTCTCGGCCTCGACCCGTAGGACGTGGCGCGGCCGGCCGTCGGCCGCCGGTCGGGTCAGGCGCAGGCCGCGGCGCTGGCCGACGGTGAAGGCGAAGGCGCCTTGGTGGTGGCCCAGGACGGCGCCGGACTGGTCCACGATGGGGCCGGGGCGGGCGCCCAGCTTGTCGCGCAACCAGCCCGGGGTGTCGCCGTCGGCCACGAAACAAATGTCATAGGAATCCGGCTTGTCGGCCACCCGCAGGCCGAGGCCGGCCGCCTCCCGGCGGACCTGGGCCTTGGGCGTGTCCCCCAGGGGGAAATAAGCCCGTCGCAACTGCTCTTGGGTGATGACGGCCAGGACGTAGGACTGGTCCTTGGCCGGGTCCGCCGCCCGCCACAACTCGGCTTCTGCCGAGGTCCGCTCCACCCGGGCGTAGTGCCCCGTCACCACGCCGTCGAAGCCCAACGACAAGGCTCGTTCCAAGACGGCGGCGAACTTGATCCGCTCGTTGCAACGCAAACACGGGTTGGGGGTGCGGCCGGCGGCGTACTCGGACACGAAGTCCGCCACCACGTCGCGCTGGAACGGCTCCGACAGGTCCCAGACGTAGAACGGCAGGCCCAACTGGTCGGCCACCCGGCGGGCGTCGTTGGCGTCCTCCAAGGAGCAGCAGCCGCGCGAGCCCGTCCGCTGGCTGGCCGGGTGGCGCGACAGGGCCAGGTGGACGGCCGTGACGTCGTGTCCGGCCGCCGTCATCCGGGCCGCCGCCACGGCCGAGTCGACGCCGCCGGAGAGGGCCGCCACCAGCCGCGCCATCACTCGCCCCCCGCCGCCTGCGCCCGCAGCGGGGTCGTTGTCGAAGTGATCGTCGGCCTTTCCCCGCCGCCCGTGCCCCGGATCGGGTCCGCCACCAATGGCGCCATCACTCGCCCCCCGCCGCCCGCGCCCGCAGCGGGGTCACCGTCAGACCGTCCACCAGACCCTCCATCGTCTGCCCCGGGGGCGCGGCCCGATCATCCACCGGTCCATTCTCGCCGCCCGCCGTCGGGACGGGGCTGCTAGCAGAGCGGTTGTCATCCGGGGCGGAGGTCGTGATCCGGCCGACCATCACTCGCCCCCAGCCGTTCGCGCCCGCGCCATGGCGGCCGGCAGGGCCGTCAGCAGGGCGTCGATATTACTGTCCCGCGAGGTCACACCGAGGCTGAAGCGCAACCCCCAACGGGCCTCCCGCTCCGCTGGGTGGCCCATGGCGGTCAGGACGTGGCTTGGCCGGGCCACCCCGGCGGCGCAGGCCGACCCGGCCGAGCAGGCCAGCCCGGCGGCGTCCAACAGCAACAACATGTTTTCGCCCAGGCAGCCGTCGAAGACGGCGTTGACGATGTGGGGGGAGCGGGCGGCGGGGTCCTGAGGCCCGGTCACAACCACCCCGGGCAACCCGCCCAGGCCGGCCGTCAGCCGGGCCGACAACTCGGCCAGCCGCCGGGCCTCGTCCTGGCGGCGGTCGCAGGCCTCGTCCAGGGCGGCGGCGAAGGCCGCCACCAGGGCCGCCGGGATGGTGCCCGAGCGCAAGCGGCGCTCCTGGCCGCCGCCGTGGCTGAGCGCCGTCAGGGGGAAGTCGCGCCGGGCCACCAGCGCGCCGACGCCGACCGGTCCGCCCAGCTTGTGGGCCGACACGCTCACCGCGTCGGGGCCGTCGTCGTCGGCCGCCCGCAGCCGCACCGGGCCATAGGCCACCGCCTGGACGGCGTCGCTGTGGCAGGGGGCGCCCCCCGCCCGGACCGCCGGGGCCAGTTCGGCCAGCGGCTGGATGGCGCCGGTCTCGTTATTGGCCCACATGACCGAGGCCAGGGCGATCGTCCCGGCGGCCGCCGCCAACGACTGGCGGGCCGCCGCCAGATCGACCCTCCCGTCGCGACCGACCGGCCACTCGACCACCGTGAAACCCTCGGCCCGCAACGCCCGGGCCGCCTCCAACACGGCCGGGTGCTCGACGGCGGAGACGAACACCTGGTTGAGTCCAGGGTCGCCCGCCCGCCGCGCCCGCGCCCCGCCGATGACGGCCAAGTTGTCGGCCTCGGTGCCGCCGGAGGTGAAGATCACCCCCTGTGGCTCGGCTCCCAGACGCTCGGCCACTCGCTCACGGGCCTCTTCCACCACTCGCCGGGCCGCCCGGCCGCCGGCGTGGAGCGAACTCGGATTGCCGACGACGGCCGCCGCCCGGCGCCAGGCCTCGGCCGCCGTCGGCGTCAACGGGCTGGTGGCCGCGTGGTCGAGATAGATCATCGCCTGAGGCATCGGCTCATCCTACGTCGCCCGTTATTCGCCCCGGGTTCCGGCGGTCGGGCCGTGTTTCGGCGGTCGGGCCGGGTTCCGGGGTGGCGATGGGTAACGCCAGGGCGGGCTTGACCCGTCCCCTCTCCGGGGGCTGGTTCGCGGCTGACCCAGATCCCGGATCAAGTCCGGGATGACGCTAGATGGTTAATTCCAAGGGCTGGGCGATGGATTCGCGCTCAGACGGCGGGCCGGCAAGGAAGAGGAGAGAGGCGATGTGTCGCATCGCCGACCGACGATGACGCCGCCGGCGCGTCGTCTGGGCGTGAGGACGAGCCCATGGCTTGGAATTAACCATCTAGTGGGGTCGTGGTGGGAAAGACCGGCGGCATCGCTCATCGGGGGCGGGGCGGCGATGGGTACGCCAACGGGCTTGACTCGTCACCTCCCCAGATCCCGGATCAAGTCCGGGACGACGGCAGGACGACGGCAGTGGGGTCGTGGCGGATGAGGCGCGGTGTAGGCCGGTGGCGGTGATAAAGCAGATAAATCGATACAACTGTGGCTGGGCCCGCCGCGCGTCCGCCGCTCGGTCGCCGGATGGCCCTCGGGGGACGGGCGTGGGAAGATGGCCCCGAGATGGAGATCGAACCCACCGCCCGGAGTCCTCTGACCGCCGACCAGTTCGACGCCTGGGGGCGTCGCTTGCTGGCGGGACTGGAGCAACGGTTGCGCGCCGTCTTGACCGCCGACTCGCCCCTCGTGACCGAGCTGGCCGGCCACTTGGCGGCGGCCGGGGGCAAGCGTTTCCGACCGCTGCTGGTGATCGGCGCCGCCGGGCTGGGCTTCAGCTGGGGCCGGCCGGTGGACGAGGAACAGGTCCTGCGGGCCGCTTTGGTGGTCGAGTTGACCCATGTGGCCTCGCTCTACCACGACGATGTCATGGACTCGGCCGAATTGCGCCGGGGCGGTCCCAGCGCCAACAAGCTGTGGGACAACACCTTGGCCATTCTGACGGGCGACTTCATCTTCGCCCGGGCCTCGTCCGTCGTCGCCACCTTGGGCCCGGCCTATGTCCAATTCCAGGCCGACACCTTCGCCCGCCTGGTCACCGGTCAGATCGAGGAGGTCCGCGGCCCGGCCGCCGGGGCCGACCGGGTGGGGCATCACCTCAAGGTGGTGGCCGACAAGACTGGCGCCTTGATCGCGGCCTCGGCCCGCTTCGGCGGCATGGTGGCCGGGGCGAACGCGGCCCAGTTGGAGTCCTTGACCCGCTTCGGCGAGATCCTGGGAACGGTCTTCCAGTTGTCCGACGACCTGATCGATATCGTGGCCCCGAACTCCGGCAAGACCCCCGGCACGGACCTGCGCGAGGGTGTTCCCACCTTAACCACGCTGTTGATCCAGGCCGCCGCCCGCCCCCAGGACGCCCGCCTGCTGGAGTTGCTGGCCGCCCCGGTGCCGCCCGAGCGCCTGGCCGAGGCCCTGGCCCTGGTCCGGGCCCACCCGGCGGCGGCCCAGGTGCGCCGCCAGATCGCCGTCCGGGCCGAGGCCGCCCGCCAGGAGTTGGCCAGCCTGCCCGAAGGCCCGGCCAAGGCCTCCTTGGACCAACTCTGCGACCTGGCGGTCACCCGCTCGGCCTGAGTCTCCGGCCCTGGCCGCCGAGCGGTCTGAGGACCGCCAGCCCCAGGCTCGGACGACGTTCTCGGAGTAGGAGATAGACGCGGTAACGTTCATCACATTGAACACAAGACGTGACAAGTTGGTCGGTGTTCATTAGACTGAACGTCGTGAACGAGTTGATTGACCGGCCGGCCAGCCTGGCCGCGCTCCGGCGCTGGCGTGAACGGCCCGTCATCAAGGTCGTGACCGGAGTCAGACGTTGTGGCAAGTCCACCCTACTGGAGTTGTTCCAACAAGAATTGATCGCGGGCGGCGTGGCCCCGGACCACATCGTCAGCCTGAACCTGGAAGACTTCGCGCTGGCCCACCTGGGCGAGGCCTCGGCCCTCCACCAATACATCACCGCCCGGCTGGCCCCCAGTGGAACAACTTATGTATTTATAGACGAGGTCCAGCTGGTGGACCAGTTCGAGCGCGTGGTGAACAGCCTTCAGCTTCGCCCCCAGGCCGACCTCTACGTCACCGGCTCCAACGCCCGAATGCTGTCTGGGGAACTGGCCACGTTGCTGTCGGGCCGGTACGTCGAAATCGAGCTTCAACCATTGTCGCTGGCCGAGTTCGCCCAAGCCCGGCGCGACCGGGCCGGGGCGGCCGAGGACCTGTCCCCGGCGGGCCTCTACGCCTCCTACCTCCGGTTCGGCGGTTTCCCCCTCGTCCAAGACCTCATACCCGACCTGCGGGCGTCCCAGGATTATCTCGACGGCATCGTCTCGACCGTTCTCCTGAAAGATGTGGCCGTCCGTCAGAACGTGTCCAGCGCCGCCATGCTGCGCGACGTCACCGGCTTCCTGTTCCAGAACGTCGGCAACCTGACCTCCCTCCGCCGAGTGTCCGACAGCCTGAGGTCAGCCGGGCGGAGCCCTTCCCCGAACACGGTCGAGAGCTACCTGACCGGCCTGATCGACGCCTACCTGCTCTATCCCGTCGAGCGCTGGGACGTCAAAGGCCTGCGCCGGCTCAGCGGTCCCGCGAAGTACTACTGCGTCGATCCCGCGTTGCGCGCCAGCCTGGTCGGAAACACGGGTGGCGACATCGGCCACGTCCTTGAGAACCTCGTCTTCCTGGAACTCCATCGCCGCCACGGCCGGGTCCGGATCGGACACTCGTCCGGGGGCGAGATCGATTTCCTGGCCGGAGAGGGCGTCGACTTGGCCTACTACCAGGTCGCGGCCTCGGTCCACGATCCCGCCACCTTGGCCCGAGAACTCGGCCCCCTCCAGGCCGTGCGGGACCATCGCCCCAAATTTCTCCTCACGCTCGACCCGGAGCCACCGGCGACCCACGACGGGATCGTCCAACGGCCGGTTGTGGAGTGGCTCTTGGAGGACGACCGACAGGTATAGATTCCTCGGCCGGTCGGGGACGGCAAGTCCGGCAGTCCGCTTAGTTTTCTTTAGAAGTTTCCCGTGGGCCAGCACGGCCGCCCCAGATCCCGGATCGAGTTTGGGGCGGCGACCAGTGACGTTCAGCACGCTGAGCATCAGGCGTGAAAGTTCGACCGCTGTTCAGTGGAATGAACGCCGTGGGCACTTGGCGGTTTTCCATTAGCAAGCTTTATTGGTGACAACTCACTGGTGCTTGCCCCGCGCCCGCGCCCGGCCGCGCTCCCGGGCTGATAAGGTGACTTTGCGGATGCGGATGTGGGCCGGCGTCACCTCCAGGCACTCGTCCTCGCGGCAGAACTCCAGGGCCTGCTCCAGGCTCAACTGCTTGGGCGGGATGAGGCGTTCCAGCTCCTCGCCGGTCGAGGAACGGACGTTGGTCAGCTTCTTCTCCTTGGTGGGGTTGACGTCCATGTCCTCGGGCCGGGGGTTCTCGCCCACGATCATGCCCTCGTAAACCTCTGTTCCCGGTCCGATGAACAAGGCGCCACGGTCTTGCAGGTTGAACAAGGCGTAGGTCGTGGCGGTGCCCCGGCGGTCGGCCACCAGCGAGCCGGTGGGGCGCAGCCGGATGTCGCCGGCCCAAGGCTCGTAGCCCTCGAAAACGTGGTTCAACACGCCGGTTCCCCTGGTCTCGGTCAAGAACTCCGTCCGGATGCCGATCAGGCCCCGGGCCGGGATGGTGTACTCGATCCGCACCCAGCCGGTGCCGTGGTTGACCATATGTTCCAAACGACCCTTGCGCAGGCCGACCAACTGGGTGGTGACGCCGAAATACTCCTCCGGCACATCGATGGTCAGCCGCTCGATAGGCTCGTGCGGGCGGCCCTCGACCAGCTTGGTGACGACCTGGGGCTTGCCCACGGTCAGCTCGAAGGACTCGCGCCGCATGGTCTCGACCAGCACGGCCAACTGGAGCTCGCCCCGGCCTTGGATCTCCCAGGTGTCGGGCCGCTCGGTCCCCAGCACCCGGATGGAGACGTTGCCGACCAGCTCCTGGTCCAAGCGCTGGCGCAGCAGGCGGGCGGTCAGGTGTTTGCCCGACCGGCCGGACAAGGGCGAGGTGTTGATGCCGAGGGTGATCGAGAGCGAGGGCTCGTCGACGTGGATCAAGGGCAGGGGACGGGGGTTGTCCGGGTCGGACAGGGTCTCGCCGATGGTGATCTCGGGGATGCCGGCGATGGCCACGATGTCGCCCGGCCCGGCCTCCTCGGCCGGCACCCGCTCCAGAGCCTCGGTGCGCAACAGCTCCGACAGACGGACGTTCTGGATCGTGCCGTCGGACCGGCACCAGGCCACGGTCTGGCCCTTGCGCAGAGAGCCGTTGACAATCCGGCACAAGGCCAGCCGGCCCAGGTAGGGCGAGGCGTCGAGGTTGGTGACGTGGGCCTGGAGGGGGAAACCCTCGATGTAGCTGGGGGGTGGAATGGTGTCGAACAGGGTCTGGAACAGCGGCTCCAGGTTCTCACTGTCGGGCATGGCGCCGTCCTCGGGCCGGTCGAGCGAGGCCCGGCCGGCCTTGGCGGCGCAATAAACAATGGGGAAGTCCAATAGATGGGTTTGGTCGTCCTCGATCAAGTCCAAGAACAAGCTATAAGTCTCATCCAAGACGGCGGCGATGCGGGCGTCGGGCCGGTCGACCTTGTTGATCACCACCACGATGGGCAGTTTCTTGGCCAAAGCCTTGCGCAAGACGAAACGGGTTTGGGGCAGGGGTCCCTCGGAGGCGTCGATCAGCAGCAGCGCCCCGTCGACCATCTCCAGGCCGCGCTCGACCTCGCCCCCGAAGTCGGCGTGGCCCGGGGTGTCGACAATGTTGATGGTGATGGGTTGGCCGTCGCTCCGACGGTGTTGGACGGCCGTGTTCTTGGCCAGGATGGTGATGCCCTTCTCCCGCTCTAAATCCATCGAGTCGAGCACCCGGGTCTCGACCTCCTGGTTGGCCCGGAAGGCCCCCGACTGCCAGAGCATGGCGTCGACCAAAGTGGTTTTGCCGTGGTCGACATGGGCGATGATGGCGACATTGCGCCGGTCGGGCCGCTGGGCCATAGATCTCCTTCGGCAGCGAGCAAACTCCTTGATTCTATCTCGGAGAGCCAGGAGAGGCTGGTGGCGGCGGGCCCGTACCCGGTGCCGGGTCCGACGGCCCGGACGGGCGTGGCAGGATGACGTCATGGAAGCGGAGCGTGAAACCCTCACCTGGTCCGGTTTCGGGGAGGCCAGCCGCCAACTCGGGGCCGACATCGTGGCCTCGGGCTACCGGCCCGACCTGATCTTGAGCATCGCCCGGGGCGGCCTGTTCATCGCCGGGGCGCTGGGCTACGCCCTCGGCATCAAGAACCTCCACGTCATGAACATCGAGTTCTACACCGACGTGGACGAGCGCCTGCCGCTGCCCATCATGTTGCCACCGGTGCCGCAGGAGATTGACCTCAAAGAGAAATCAGTCTTGTGCGTGGACGATGTCGCCGACACCGGCGGCACCCTCAAGCTGGTGCGCGACTACTGCGCCGGCCGAGTGCGCCAGATCCGCATCGCCGTGCTCTACCAGAAGCCGACCTCGGCGGTGGACTGCGACTATGTCTGGCGCCACACCGACCACTGGATCGCCTTCCCCTGGTCCAGCCAGCCGCCCCTGGTGGCCGGTGCCTCCCAGTACTGACGGCCGCTCCGGACGCGGCCGGGGTCTCAACAATCAGGAGTCTGAATGATCAGAACGGCCGCGCTCGTGTTCGTCCGAGACTGCGCTTTACTCTTGGTTAGGCCTGCCGGTAAAACTGCCTTTTATATGCCAGGAGGAAAAATTGAACATCACGAATCGCCGCTCACCGCTCTAAACCGGGAGGTGCGAGAAGAGTTGGGCAGTGTGGCCGTTCCCCCGATCACCCATCTATGCGATATTATCGCTCAGGCCTACGGGGAGCCTCAAGGCGTCCTCGTCCGTATGGCCTGTTTCACGGCCAGCCTGGAGAGTCCTCCCAGACCCTGCGCTGAAATAGCGGAGATTGGTTGGTTCACCGCCGCCGACTATAGGCTGCAACCGGATCGCGCTCCAGCCGTCGAGGAGCTGTTCAAGCATCCCGCCCTATTAAGTACAATAAAGACAGGCCGTCTCGGAGAAATTGAATAGCATGGAAACTGGAAGTCATCTTGGGCCTCATCATTCTCTCGCTAGCGGCTCCTTTGACCCGTCTACGGTCTCGGGAGGCAGTGTGAGTCCCCATTGGCGGCCACGGTTAGTCGCAATGGATATCGACGGCACGATTCTAGCCCCCGGACGTCCCATCGCCGCCGCCGTGGTCGAGGCTATAGACCGGGCGCGCGACCAGGGGGCGCTAATCGTCTTAGCCAGCGGGCGGGCCACCTTTGAAATTGACGATATAGTCACCGCCCTCGGCTTGAACGACGGCTACATTATCTGCTCCAATGGGGCAGTTGTCGCCCGATTGCCCGACCGCGCGGTCGTGGTCTCGCACAGCTTCGACGTCGGCGACTCTTTGAAACAGATACTGGCGGCGGTCCCCAACGCCCTCATCGCCGTCGAGGATCTCGGCCGCGGCTATCGCGTCTCCGCGCCCTTCCCCGAGGGAGAATTATTCGGCCCCCAGATCCTGGTCGGCCGTGAGCAACTGCTGGTCGGGCGCACCGTGCGGGCCATCATCCGCGACCCCCAGGCCACAGTGGCCGACTTCGTCCGGCTGGCCAGTTCTCTCCACCTCCGCGAGGTTGTTTATTCGGTCGGTTATCGCGCTTGGCTCGACCTCGGCCCCGGGGGTGTCACCAAAGGGTCGGCGCTGGAAGAGCTGGCCCGGCTGTTGCAGATCCAACGAGCCGATATTTTAGCCGTCGGGGACGGCCGCAACGACCTCGAGATGATTCAATGGGCCGGCCGCGGCGTCGCCATGGGGCAGGCCCCCCAGGAGGTGCGCGACCAAGCGGACCACACCACGGGGGACGTCCAGCAAGACGGTCTGGCCGAAGAGCTTGCCTGTTGGTTTCCCGTCTAGCCGACCCACCGGTTCGGCCAACGTCGCCCCGGACTAACCGTTGGTCGCCCGATGACTGAGGATCGGTTTATCTGGGCTCAAGCGGGGACGACGGGACCACTGGATCGCCTTCTCTCGGTCCAGCCAACCACCGTTGGTGGCCGGGGCCTCCCAGTACTGAAACTAACGTTGACAACGAGACTGACGGCGGTTGTCGGCGGACCCGCTAACAACCGTCTGCCCGCGTCCGCCCGGCGGGGCCGGTTCTCGCGCTGGTGGCCGGTCATGCTTAGATAGACCCCATGAGTCCCCGCACGATTGGTGTCACGGAACTCGTCCTACGCGATGGGCATCAGAGCCTCTTGGCGACCCGCATGGCGCTCGAAGATATGGTCGACGCCTGCGCCGCGATCGATCAAGCCGGTTACTGGTCCGTCGAGTGCTGGGGCGGGGCGACCTTCGATTCTTGTATCCGCTTCCTCAACGAGGACCCCTGGGAGCGGCTGCGGACCTTCCGCCGGCTGATGCCCAACTCGCGTCTTCAGATGTTGTTAAGAGGCCAAAATTTGCTGGGCTACCGCCACTACGAGGACACGGTGGTGGACCAGTTCGTCCAGCGGGCGGCCGACAACGGCATGGACGTCTTCCGGGTGTTCGACGCCTTGAACGACCCGCGCAACATGGCCAAGGCGATGGCGGCCGTCAAGGCCACCGGCAAACACGCCCAGGGCACCATCTGTTACACCATCTCCCCCCTGCACACGGTCGAGGGCTACATCAAACTGGCCGGCCAGCTGATCGACATGGGGGCCGAGTCGATCTGCCTCAAGGACATGGCCGCCCTGCTCCAGCCCCAGCCGGCCCACGACATCGTCCAAGGGATCAAGCAGGCCTACGGCGACGTCCATGTGGCCGTCCACTGCCACGCCACCTCGGGGGTGACCTTCGTCTCCTTGATGAAAGCCATCGAGGCCGGGGCCGACTCGGTCGACACCTCGATCTCGTCCCTGTCGCTGGGCCCGGGCCACAACCCCACCGAGTCGCTGGTAGCGGCCCTGGAGGGGAGCCCTTATAGGACCGATCTGAAGATGGACAAGTTGTTGGTCATCCGGGACCATTTCGCCCGCGTCCGCCCGCGCTACGCCGCCTTCGAGTCGGCCACCCTGGTCGACACCGACATCTTGACCTCCCAGGTGCCGGGGGGGATGCTGTCCAACCTGGAGTCCCAGCTCAAGGACCAAGGCGCCGGAGACCAGCTGCAAGCGGTGATGGACGAGATCCCCAAGGTCAAGGCCGCCGCCGGCCACCCGCCGCTGGTGACGCCGACCTCCCAGATCGTCGGCACCCAGGCCGTGCTCAACGTCATGTTCGGCCCCTATAAGCAGTTGACCGGCGAGTTCGCCGACCTGATGCTGGGCTACTACGGCGAGACCATCGGACCGCGCGATCCCCAGGTGGTCGAGATCGCCCGCCGGGACTTCCGCAAGGACCCCATCACGGTCCGCCCGGCCGACCTGCTGGAGGCCGAGTGGGACGCGCTGTCTAGCGAGGCCGCCGTCCTGGAAGGCGACGACGGCTCGGACGAGGACGTTCTGACCTATGCCATGTTCCCCCAAGTGGCCCCCGGCTTCTTCGCCAGCCGCCACCAGGGGCCGCGATCGGTCGCCCTGTCGGTGGCCCAGATGGAGGCCCAGGAGGCCGCCGAGGCGACGGCCGCCCCCCAGGTGGCCGGCCCGGTCCGGTACAAGGTCAGCCTCGGCGGGCGGGACCACGCCGTCACGGTCGAGCCCGCGTGATTGGAGTCTGAGAATGGCCAAAGCAGTAGTCCCGATGGACCAACAGGTGGCGAGCCTGGAGGCCGCCCGCCAGCGGCAACGCCTGGGCGGCGGACAGACCCGGATCGACAAACACCACGCCCAGGGCAAGCTGACGGCGCGGGAGCGCGTCGACCGGCTGCTGGACGCCGGCTCCTTCCAGGAGGTCGGCCTGTTCCGCAAGAACCGGACCGTCACCTTCGGCATGGACAAGGCCGACATGCCGTCCGACGGCGTGGTCACCGGCTGCGGCACCATCGGCGGCCGGCCGGTCCACCTGGCCTCCCAGGACTTCACCGTGGTGGGCGGCTCGGCCGGCGAGATCCACAACACCAAGGTGGTGGAGATGATGATGGGCGCCCTGGAGATGGGGACGCCGTTCATCTTCGTCAACGACTCCGGCGGCGCCCGCATCCAAGAGGGCATCGACTCCCTGTCCGGCTACGGCAAAGTCTTCTACGCCAATGTCCTGCTGTCCGGCGTGGTGCCCCAGATCTCAATCATCGCCGGCCCCTGCGCCGGCGGCGCGGTCTACTCCCCGGCCCTGACCGACTGGGTCATCCAGACCCGCCGGGCCCACATGTTCATCACCGGACCGGCCGTCATCAAGCAGGTCACGGGCGAGGAGGTGACCCAAGACGAGTTGGGCGGGGCCGACGCCCACCAGCGGGTCTCCGGCGTCAACCACTTCGTGGCCGAGGACGACGCCGAGGCCATCCTGATCGCCCAGAAGCTGCTCAGCTTCCTGCCCCAGAACAACGACGAGGCGCCGCCACTGGTGGACACCGGGGCGCCGGTGGAGTACGACCCGGGGCTGGCCGCCGTGGTGCCGGCGGAGGCCAAACAGGGCTACGACATGCGCGACGTCATCAAGCGCCTGGTTGACAATGCTGATTTCTTAGAGGCCCAGGCCGGCTACGCCCAGAACATCATCGTCGGCTTCGCTCGGATCAACGGCCGCTCGGTCGGGGTGGTGGCCAACCAGCCCAACGTCATGGCCGGCTGCCTCGACATAAACGCCTCGGACAAGGGCGCCAGGTTCATCCGTTTCTGCAACGCCTTCAACATTCCCATCCTGACCCTGGTCGACGTGCCCGGCTATCTGCCGGGCGTGGCCCAGGAGCACGGCGGCATCATCCGCCACGGCGCCAAATTGTTGTTCGCCTACTCGGCCGCCACGGTGCCGCTGATCACGGTGGTGCTGCGCAAGGCCTACGGCGGCGCCTATCTGGCGATGGCGGCGCGCGACCTGGGGTCGGACAAGGTCTTCGCCTGGCCCACGGCCGAGATCGCCGTCATGGGGGCCGAGGGGGCGGCGGCGATCGTCTTCAAGCGTGAGATCGACGCCGCCGACGACCCGGCGGCCAAGCGGGAGGAGAAGATCGAGGAGTACCGCGACACCTTCAACACGCCTTTCGTGGCCGCCTCCCGGGGTCTGGTGGACGAGATCATCGACCCGGGCGAGAGCCGCCAGAAGATCGCCGCCGCGCTGGAGTTGTTGTCGACCAAACGCAAGCAACGTCCGGGCAAGAAACACGGACTGCTGCCCGTCTGACACTTTATCTTGTTCTATCGCGGAGGAGGCGCTATGACCGACGACGACCGGCTGACCGGCCAGGTCAAGGCCTTGTTGGCCGACCTCAGAGGCCTCAAGCTGGAGGTCCGGCGACTGCGAGACCGGGTGCGGGCGGATGTCCCAGAGGCTCACGTCGTGGCCATCGCGGCGGCGGTGGCGGCCTATCTAGGCGAGGACGGCTCGCGCCGCCAGCCCCGCCTGCCGGCCAGCCCCGTCTGGTCGGCCAACACCCGCCGGGCCCAGCACGCCCACCACCCGCTGTACTCCTGACAGGCTGATCGGTAAAGGTTGTGAGATGAAACTCAAAGTGACGGTGGACTCGGTGCCCTACGAGGTCGAGGTCGAGGTGGCGGCGCCCGAGCTGGCGCTGCCGATCATCAACATCGGCGCGGGCTCGGCCACAACCGTCGGCGCCGCCAAGCCGCCCCGCCCGTCGGCCCCGGCCGCCCCGGCCGGCAGCACTGTCACCGCTCCCCTGGCCGGGACGGTCAGCCGCGTCCTGGTCGAGGTCGGCCAGCCGGTGGCGGCGGACGAGGTGGTGGTGATCCTGGAGGCCATGAAGATGGAGACCGAGATCGTCAGCCCCAAAGCCGGCCGGGTGACCAGCATCCTGGCGCAGGCCGGCGACCCGGTCCAAGGCGGCGCCGGGCTGATCGTGGTCGAGTAACCCCGCCGCTCTTAGCCGTCATCCCGCTCGCCCTTCGTCATCCCGGACTTGATCCGGGATCTCAGGTTGCCCGCCTGGTCCTAGGCTCGATCCGGAATCTCAGTTGTGGTGGACCGGGAACGGGTGACGGCCCGGTAGAGCTGGTGGCGGTCGTAGCGGCGGCTGGCGGCCACCGCCGCCACAGCGGCGGCCGGCTTGGACCCGGCCGCCAGCAGCGCCCGCACCTCGGCCACCGCCTCAGCCAGGGATGTGGCCTCGTCTGAAGAGTCGGCCTGGTCCGGCCGGTCGCTGGCGGCGCCGCCGATCACGACCGTGACCTCCCCCAGCACCCCGCCGTTGGCCCAGTCGGCCAAGTCGGACAAAGGAGCGCGCACGATCTGTTCGTGCGTCTTGGTCAGCTCGCGGCAGACCGCTCCCGGGCGCCTGGGGCCGAAGGCGGTGGTGGCGGCGTCGAGGAAGGCGGACAGGCGGTGCGGGGCCTCGAAGAAGACCATGGTCCGCCGCTCGGCCGCCAGGTCCCGCAGGCGGGCCGCCCGGGCCCCGGGCGTGCGGGGGAGGAAGCCCTCGAAGCAGAACCGGTCGGTCGGCAGCCCCGAGACGGCCAGGGCGGTCAGCACGGCCGACGGCCCGGGCACGGCCGTCACCTTGACCCCGGCGGCGATGGCCGCCTTGACCAGCCGGTGGCCGGGGTCGGACACGGCCGGCATGCCGGCGTCGCTCACCAGCACCAGCCGCCGCCCCGCCACCAGCTCCGCCAGCAGACCGGGACCCCTGGCGGCCTCGTTGCCCTCGAAGTACGACACCACCGGGGCCGTCAGCTCCAACCCCAGCCGCTGGGCCAGCCGGCGCAGCCGGCGGGTGTCCTCGGCCGCGATCAACTCGGCCTGGCCCAAGGCCGAGACCAGCCCGGGCGAGGCATCGCGCCAGTCCCCGATCGGCGTGGCCGCCAAGACCAACACCCCGTCCGCCATTCGCCTCCCCTTTCAGCCCCGATCCGCCGCTTCTCGACCACCGAGCGACCCCATCCGGACGCGCTGACGGCGGTGCCGACGCTCAACGGACGTCCAGTCCGTCTTCGCGCCGCCGACACCGCCACCACACCTGTCCAGGTCCGCTCGCCACGGGGACCATCGGTGGATCAGGGCTCAACTGATCTGTGATGCTAGCCCCAGCCGAACCGCGATTGGGATCTCGCCCCGTTCCGCCCAGGTCCGGGCGAGGGCGCGGGTCGCGCCCATGGTGGCGTGCTGTCGTCAGACCGCGTCATCCCGGACTTGATCCGGGATCTCGGCCCGTCCGTGAACCAGCCCCCCGATCCCGCCCCGGCCCGGGCGGGAGGGCGGCCGACGGTCCTCGACGCCGCTGCGCTCCCACACGGCTGGTAGGCAGCCGTCTAAGCTGTGGCCTGTGACCGAGCCGCCACTGCCCTCAACCGTTACACCCGACGGTCGGGCCGCCGACCGCCCGGACGAGGACGAGGCCCCCGGTCCGGCCGGGCCGGACGAGACTCAGGCGGCGGCCCCGCCCGCCGACTCCGTTCCACCGGGCGACCCCACAGCGCAGGCCGATCCCGTTTCACCGGTCGCCCCGGCTCCGCAGGCCGACCCCGCCCAGCAGGCCGACCCCGCTCCGTCGTCCGGCCTCGACTCGCAGGCCGAGCCTGCCCCGTCATCCGACCCTATTTCGCTGATCGGCCCCGTTCCGGACGGTGGCCTGATCGCCATCGTGCCGCCGGTCGACTTGCCGCCGCCGCCCCAGTTCGCGGCCCGCCAGGGCGGGCGGATCGTGGAGCCGGCGGTGCTGCGGGTCGACACCGCCTCCCCGGACCCGGCCGGGCAGCTCGACAAAGACTCGGACACAGACCGGGCCCAGACCATGGCGGCGGGCGAGTCCGCGTCGGCGGCCGTGGCCCAGGCCGCCCCGGTCCAGACCGCCTTGCTCGAACGCCCCCGAGCCGAGGCCTTGGCCGTGGTGGCGGACCCGGCGGCGGATCAAGCCGCCCCGGCGACGCCCTCAGCCGTCGGTCTGACGGCGAGGCGGCTCAAAGCCGGCTTCGGCCGCTGGGCCTCGGGGCTGGTCTGGGGGCCGTCGGCGGACCGGGCCGAGACCGGGCTGAGCGTGGTGGAACGGTTGCGGGAGGGGCCGCCGAGTGATCGGCGGGACCGGCGGATCGCCTGGATCGTGACCCTGGTGCTGGTCGGTTTGGGCTTCGCCCTGCGGCTGGTGGGACTGGGATTCCCCAGCAACTTCATCTTCGACGAGACCTTCTACCCCAAGGACGCCTACTCCTTGCTCCAATACGGCTACGAACGCTCGTGGGTCGGCGGGGCGAACGAGATCCTGGTCTCGGGCGACTACTCCGTGGCCCAGGAGAAGGAGCCCGAGGCGGTGGCCAAATACTGCCCGGACGGGGTTGAGACCTGCACCTGGAACGGCCTCAAGGACGAGGCCGCCTTCATCGTCCACCCCCAGCTGGGCAAGTGGCTGATCGCCCTGGGCATCAAAATCTTCGGCTTCAACGCCTTCGGCTGGCGCTTCGCCTCGCTGGTCTTCGGCGCGCTGCTGATCGGCGCGGTCGTTAGGCTGGGCCGACGCTTGTCCCGCTCGACTCTGATCGGCGGTCTGGCCGGCCTGTTGATCTGTTGCGACGGGCTCAGCTTCGTGATGTCTCGGATCGGCCTGTTGGACATCTTCCAGTCCACCTTCCTGGTCCTGGCCGTGGGCGCGGTGGTGGCCGACCGGGACCACTTCCGCCACCGGCTGGCCGACCGGATCGAGGCCTCGGGCGCCCCAGACCTCCAGGGCGCCGCCGGCGGTTTCATCTTCCGGCCTTGGCTGCTCGCGGCCGGGCTGATGTTCGGCCTGTCCTGCTCGGTCAAATGGAACTCGATCTATCCGCTGGCCGTCTTCGGCCTGCTGGTGGTGGCCTGGTCGGTCTCGGCCCGCCGCCTGGCCGGGGCCCGGGGCCGGCGCTGGTCAGCCCTGTGGCTGGACGGCGCCCCGGCCTTCCTGTCCCTGGTGGTCGTCTCGGTGGTGGTCTACGTCGCCTCCTGGTTCAGCTGGCTGACCAGCGCCGGCGGCTATGACCGCGACTGGGGCCAGAACCACCCCGAGGACTGGTCGGTGCGCCTGTTCGGCCGCGCCCTGGGGTCGCTGTGGCACTACACCGTCGACACCTACAACTTCCACACCGGCGACTACATCAATAGTGTCGGCCACACCTACGGCTCCAACCCCTGGGGCTGGCTGATCTTGCTCCGGCCGATCGGCTTCGACGCCGTCAACGACATCCAGCCCGGCAGTCAGGGTTGCGCGGCCGAGGCCGGCTCGACCTGTCTGCGGGTGATCTCGGCCAATGGCACGCCGCTGCTGTGGTGGTTGGCCGCCCTGGCCCTGTTGGCCGGGCTGGTCTGGTGGCTGGCGGGGGCGGACTGGCGCTTCGGCGTCACCAGCTTGGGCCTGCTGTCGACCTGGGTGCCGTGGCTGACCGAGACTGGCGGTCGGCCGCTGTTCTTCTTCTACGCCATCACCATGATCCCGTTCACGGCCATCGGCTTGGCCATGGCCCTGGGCGTCGTCCTGGGGCCGGCGGCGGCCGGGCGCCGCCGCTTCGTCGGCGCGGTCATCGTCGGCGTCATAGTCGCTCTGATCATCCTCGACTTCGCCTTCATGTACCCGGTCTACACCGACCGCTTGTTGACCCGCGACCACTGGCAGTGGCGGATGTGGCTCAGCGGCTGGATCTGACCGGGCGGACCGCCATCGGCCAGACCATGTGCGACGGCTTGGCGGTCAACCATCTGGACGTGTTCGACCGCTTGCAGATCTCGGACGGGCCATGCGGGTTGGCCGAGATCGGCCCGGTGGTTATGGCCGCCGCCGGTCCGGGCCGCGAAGACCGGCGCTGGCTTTAGCCCAGATCCACCGATGATCGGCTTGGCTAGCGGCGCCCTGGCAGGGCGGGTGCCACCGCTGGGCCGGGTCGTTTTCGGGGCGGTCCGGCGGCGTCGGCTTGATCCCGGTGGGAGACTGGGGCCGTGATCGACCCGCGCCAAGTCTTGGCCGACCTCGGCCTGCCGGCCGCGCCCGCGCCCCTGCCCGTCCCGGTGATAGACGCCCACACCCACCTCGACGCCACCGCCGAACGCTCCCGGCTGGACCCCGAGACCGCCTTGGAACTGGCCGCCGGAGTCGCGGTCGACCGGCTGGTCCAGGTCGGCTGTGACGCCGCCGACTCGGCTTGGGCGGCCGACTTCGCCGCCCGCCATCCCCAGGTGGTGGCCTGTGTCGCCCTGCACCCGAACGAGATCGCCCGTCACCCGGAGCGGGTGGCGGACGGCCTGGCCGCCGTCGAGCGGCTGTCCCGGGCCGGGGACCACGTCCGGGCCATCGGCGAGACCGGCCTGGACTACTACCGCACTGTCGACCCGGCGGACCAGGCCCGTCAGCGAGACGGTTTCGCCGCCCAGATCGAGCTGGCCACCGCCGCCGGGCTGACCCTGGTGGTCCACGACCGGGAGGCCCACCGCGACATCCTCGATGTCTTGGACGGCTCTGCCAAACCGGAGCGGGTGGTGATGCACTGCTTCTCCGGCCAGGCCGACTTCGCCCGTAGCTGCGTCGAGCGCGGCTATTGGCTCAGCTTCCCCGGCGTCATCACCTACAAGGCCAACCAGTATTTGCGCGACGCCCTGGCCGTGACGCCGGCCGAGCGGGTCCTGGTCGAGACCGACGCCCCCTACCTGACCCCCGTGCCGGCCCGGGGACGGCCCAACTCCAGTTACCTACTGCCCCACACCGTCCGTTTCCTGGCCGAGCGGCGCGGCTGGGACCTGGCCCGAGCCGGCGCCCAGCTGACCGCCAACGCCGAGGCGGCCTTCGGCGGCCCGTGGGGGCGCGATGCCTGACCGCTGTCGGCGCGCTCGGATAGGGTCGCCCGGTGACTGAGAAGCGGTCGAGCCGGGCCGAGGGCCGACCCGCCGCCGCAGCCTTCACCGGGCCGTGGGGTGACGATGGCTGAGGGTTACCTCGACGCCACCGCCGTCCGCCGCCTGGCCCAGGAACTAGGCTTGCGCCCGAGCAAGCGGCGGGGCCAGAACTTCGTGGTCGACGCCAACACCATCCGCCGCCTGGTCCGCCTGGCCGGCCTTGACCGGTATGGCGCTGAGCCGTCCGAGTCCGTTCGGGAGCCCTCCGCCGCCGGGGACCACGATCACCGGGTGCCCGGGGCAGAGCGGGAGTTTTCCGCCACCCCCAGTCACGACGGTCGCTGGGACGGGTCGGAGTCTTCCACCGGCGCCGTGGTGTTGGAGGTCGGACCCGGGCTGGGGTCGTTGACGGCCGGGCTGCTGGCCGCCGGGGCCGAGGTCACCGCGGTCGAGGTCGAGCCGGCCTTGGCCCGTCGCCTGCCCCAGACGATGGCGGAGCTCCAGCCGCCAGCCGCCCACCGCTTGCGGGTGGTCGAGGCCGACGCCCTCCGGCTGGTCCGACTGCCCGAACCCGAGCCCACCAAGCTGGTGGCCAATCTGCCCTACAACTTGGCCGTGCCCATCCTGCTGCACTGCTGGCAGACCTGGCCCAGCTTGGACTCGGCCCTGGTCATGGTCCAGGCCGAGGTGGCCGACCGGCTGACCGCCGCCCCCGGCTCCAAGGCCTACGGCGTCCCCTCGGCCAAGATCGCCTGGCGGGCGACGGCCACTAGGGCCGGGTCTGTCCCGGCCAGCGTCTTTTGGCCCCAGCCCCAGGTCGAGTCGGCCCTGGTCCGCCTGACGCGGCGCGACCCCCCGGCCACCAGCGCCACCCGCCAGCAGGTCTTCGCCGTCGTCGAGGCCGCCTTCGGCCAGCGCCGCAAGATGATCCGCTCGGCCCTGGCGGCCCGTTTCCCGGCCGCCGTCGTCGAGGCCGCCCTGGCCGCCGCCGGCATCGCCCCGGCCACCCGGGGCGAGCGCCTGGACATCGCCCAATTCGCCCGCCTGGCCGCCGCCTTGGCCGCCGTCCGCGGCGCCCAGGGCGCCGGCCCGGCCCAGCCCGAGGACGGCGCTGAGCCCACCCGCCCTGGCCCTCGCCCATGACCGCTCAGCCCCGCCGACGCTGCCGGGTTCTGTCTGATGTGCCCACTGTGATCTGTCTGAGATGTCTATCGGGATCTGTCTGAGATGCCTACCGGGATTTGTCTAAGGCACCGATCCGTCTGGCCGGACATGACCTGTTAGGCCGACGGGGGCGGCCCTCGGCCCGTCGCGGCGCCTACGCGCCGGTCAACCGTCCGAGACGGGCGCGGGAGCGTCTTGAATCTGGTCGCGCGGGGTCGGGCCGGCGTCGGGTAAGGTTGATATACCTTTCAAGGAGGGGGAAATGACTCGATTGACGATCACCGCCAAGGGGCAGGTCACGCTCAAGAAGGCGATCTTGGAGCGGCTCGGCGCCGGCCCGGGGGATCAGGTCGAAGCCTTTGTGGCGGCGGACGGGTCGGTGGTGCTCAGCCCCGTCCGACCGGCGGCCTCGCTGGCGGACGCCGCCGGGATGCTGGCCCGCCACGTCACTCGGCCGGTCGGGGTCGAGGAGTTGAACCAGGCCATCGCGGACGGGTGGGCCGGGCGGCTATGAGGCTGACGCCCGACACCAATGTGCTGGTGCTTTTCGTCACGGGTGACGACTCCGGCCAGGCGGCGGTCGCCCGCCGCGTCCTGACCGAGGCCGAGTCGCTCGTCATCACCGTGCCGACACTGTGCGAACTGGTGTGGGTGCTCCGGTCCGTCTACCAAGTGTCGCCGCCCGAGGTCGCCCGAGCCGTTCGCGCCTTGGTCGCGCCGTCCAACGTGGTCGTCGACCGGGCGGCGGTGGCGGCCGGTCTGGCGCTGGCCGACGTCGGCGGCGACTTCGCCGACGGTGCCATCGCCGCCCTGGGCCGCTCCCTCGGAGCCGACGAGTTCGTCACCTTCGACCGCCGGGCCGCCAAACTGCTCTCAGCCGCCGGCGTCCCGGCCCGACTCCTAGGCGGTCGTGCTGAGGGTGCGCGGACCCTCCAATGAGGGCGCGACCTGGGCCGTGGCGGGTGGAGTTCCGGCACGCGGCTGTCGAATTTTCATGGCAGGGAGCGCTGTCGGGGATCGCGGTTAGACTCGCTCACGATGTCGGTCCAGATCCTTCCGCTTGACGATCCGACGGCTGGGGCGCCGCCGGACGATGGGGCCGTGCCCGCCGACGAGAAGACGCGCGGGGCCGTGTTCACCCGGCCCTCCGTGGTGGAGTTCATGTTGGATCTTGTGGGCTACACGACCGAGGCGGACCTGACGGGGCGGCGGTTGCTGGAGCCGTCCTGTGGCCCAGGGAGCTTCCTGCTGGTGGTGGCGCGGCGGCTGCTGGAGTCTTGGCGACGGGCCGGGGCCGACGATGCCGCTCTTGATGACGCCATCCGGGCGGTCGAGTTGGATCGGGCGACTCTCGACGCGACTCGCCACAAGGTTGTCAGCCTGCTCATGGACGGAGGCCTGTCGGGGTTGTCGGCCGCGCGGGTGGCGAAGCGGTGGCTGGTGGGGGGCGACTTCTTGGCGGTGGGGATCGAGGGTCAGTTCGATGTCGTTGTCGGTAATCCGCCCTACGTCCGTCAGGAGTTGATGAGACCAGCCAAATTGGCCTGGTATCGGGCGACGTATCCGACGATGGTGGGGCGGGCCGACTTGTACGTGGCCTTCTTCGAGCGGGCGCTCGGGCTATTGGGACCAGGCGGGAAGCTGAGCTTCATCTGCGCCGACGCCTGGACGCGCAATGAGTATGGGCGGGAGCTGCGGCGGCTGGTCACGAGCGAGTTCGCGCTCCGGGCGTACGTGGACATGTACGGGCTGGACGCCTTCGAGGCCAGCGTGGGGGCCTATCCGTCGATCACGCTGATCGAGCGTGGGCCGGCGGGGCCGGTCCGGTCGGCTCGCGCCACGTCGACCGATCCCGAGGATCTGGCCCGGTTGACGCGCGCCCTGAAGGAGGCCGGCGAAGTCAAATCCGTGGCCGCCCCGGCGCCCGGCGGCGCTCCTTGGCTGTTGCGGGGAGATCGTCGGCTGGAAGCGATTCGGCAACTGGAGGACCGTTGCCCGACGTTGGAGCAGGCTGGCTGTCGGGTGGGTATCGGCGTGGCCACGGGCGCGGACCAGGTGTTCGTCGGCCAATACGACGACCTGCCGCTAGAAGACGACCGGAAGCTGCCGCTGGCGGTCAATCGCGACATCGTCCAGGGGTCGTTCGCCTGGCATGGCACAGGAGTCGTGAACCCCTGGCGGCCAGGAGGCGGGCTGGTCGATCTCGACGACTATCCAAAGCTCGCCGCCTACCTCGAGCCCCACCGGGCAAGGCTGGCGCAGAGGCACACGGCCAAGGCGGCCCCGGACAGACGCTGGTACAAGACCATCGACCGGATCACAGACAAACTGACCTGGCGGCCGAAACTCTTGGTGCCCGACATCCGGGGCGACGGCGACGCCATCGCCTTCGACCAGGGCACGGTGTATCCGCACCACAACCTGTATCACATCACATCGGACGTCTGGGACCTCCGAGCGCTGCAAGCGCTACTGCGTTCCGGCCTGGCCAAATTGTTCGTGGAGGCCTACGCGGTGAAGCTCGGTGGCGGGTTCCTACGATTCCAAGCCCAATATCTGCGCCGGATCCGCGTGCCGGCGTGGCGCGACTTGGCGGCGGACGACCAGGCCGCCCTACAGGCGGCCGGCGTCGCCGGGGACAAGGCGCCACGCCAATTGCTGGAGCGTCTGTGCGGCTTGCCCGCAGGCGCGCTGGGGTTTATGGAGGAGTGGCGATGAGTCTCGACCTCGGCCCCTATGAGCGACAGGCGGCGTCGGCGGTGGCGCATTTCTGGGCCACCCGCGCCCAGGCCGCCGCTCGTCAGCGGGATGGCGGCGGCACTGATCAGGGGGAACGGGCCGGCGTGACGGCGGGCAAGAACATGGACGGGTTCATCACCTTGCTGGTCGACCTCGTCAAGGCCAACGGGCTGACCGAGGCCCAGGTCTGCGTCGACCGCTCGAGACTGACGCTGCCGGGCTACTACCGGGCGACCAAGAACTGGGACTTGCTGATTCTCAACGGGCCGAGACTATTGGCGGCCATCGAGTTGAAGAGCCAAGTGGGACCGTCCTTCGGCAACAACTTCAACAACCGGGCCGAAGAGGCCATCGGCACGGCGTACGACTTCTGGACGGCCTATCGGGAGGGCGTTCTGGGCGCCGACCAGCCGCGTCCGTTCGTGGGCTGGTTGATGCTGGTTGAGGACGCTCCGGCCTCGCGATCGCCTGGGCGGCGTCTGGACACGCCGCACTTCGACGTCTTCCCCGAGTTCAAGGGCGCGTCCTACTTGCAGAGGTACGACATCTTGTGCCGCAAGCTCATGCTCGAAAATCTGTACACCTGCGCCGCCGTCGTGACCTCGCCGCGCACGGGCGGCGACTCGGGCGTCTTCGGCGAGGTCTCGAAGAGCACGAGCCCGCGCACGTTCGCGGCGACGTTGGCCGGTTACGCGGCGGCCGAGTCGATCAGGGGCTAGACAGGGCGAGAGCGGCCCTCCGACAGGCTAAAGCTGGCGAGGCCAGCCGCTGTGCCCCGTCCCGGCGACCATGGCTGGGGTAGGTTCCGTGTTAGGTTGAAATTCTGGCTCGGAGTCGGGCTGGGGAAGGGGTGGCGACATGTTGACGGCGATGACGATCCGGTATGTGGGTGACATTGAGGCGTCGAGGCGGTTCTACGCCGCCCTCGGGCTGGCGCTGGACGAGGCCGCCAGTTTCTCCGTTTGGGCGCAGTTCGCCGCCGACGCCGGGGCTGTCGGTCTGCACGCTGCCGCCGCCTCGAAGGGCCGGGTGCCGGGCACGGCCGAGCTGGCGCTGGCGACGGACGAGTCTTTGGAGACTGTGGCCGCCCGTCTGGCCGGGCTGGGCATCCCCTGCGAGTTGCAGGACGAGGACTTCGGCCGCAGTCTGCGGGTGGTGGATCCCGATGGCGTGACCGTCCAACTCCAAGCCATCGACTACGACCTGGCTAGGGGCAACGCTTCCTGACGGCCTGATTCGGTGGCCTGATCCAGGGTCGGACTCTACTTGATAGTTACTTGCTAACAGGCGGCGGGGGTTAGCAAGTTCATATCAAGTGAGGCCAGCGCCAGGGCGGCGCCCGGCCGGCGACGGCGGCGGGGTCTTAAACTGAAAGGCGATGTCTAACGACGATTCCGGTCCGCCCACCCCCGGCTCGCCGCCTCCCCCGCCCCGGGCGACGGCGGGCGGCGTCGTGACCGATATGCCCGAGGTCGCCACCGAGCCGACCGTGGTCGTGACCCTGCCCGGGGGCGGCTCCGTCGGCATCCACGACCGGCCTGCCCTGAGGCTGCGCTACCCGGCCGATCTGCTCGGGATCATCGGCTGCGCCTTGGCCATGGTCGTGGTCTGCCTGTTGGTGGTCTACGCCGGCCACACCACCCAGGGCATCACCGACGACGTCCTGGGCGCCACCAAGTGGATGGAGCGGCTGCTGACCGGCCCTGTGACCGCTCTGCGCACCGTCTTGGTGCTGTTCGCGCCCGTGGCCGTGTCGGCCGCCCTGCTGCTGCGCCGCCAGACCACGGTCTTGCTGACGACCTTGTCGGCGGCGCTGGCCGGGTTGGTCTTGAACACCATCACTTTGTCGCTGCTGGCCTGGCTGGCGCCGGCCGAGTTGTTCGACGGTTTGGCCCTGGGTCGCCCGCCGGTGATCACCATGCCGCCCTACGCCGCCTCCATCCTGGCCCTGCTGGTGGCCGCCGCCGGGCCGTCGCGCCGCCGCAGCCTGACCGCCTCGTGGGCCCTGTTGTGGATCACGGTCGGCGTCGACATCGTCACCTCCAAGGCCACCCTGGGCGGGATGGGGCTGAGCCTGCTGCTGGGCTGCCTGGTCGGACTGGCTGCCCGCTACATCGTCGGCGTGCCCTCGGAGCGGGCCTACGGCGGCGAATTGCTGGCCGGGCTGCGCTCGGTCGGCTTCGACCCGGTCAGCCTGGACCGGGCCTCCCTGATCCAATTCGACCAGGGCGGCCAATCCCGCAACCACCGTGTCCAGGTGCCCCAGTTCTTCCTCGACCACCGCCTCTACGCCCTCAAGACCACCTCGGGCGAGTTGTTCGACGTCGTGGTGCTGGACGGCGATCGCCAGGTGGTGGGCGTGCTGCGACGCTGGTGGCGCCAGTTGCGCTCGCGCGGCATCGACCCCCGCTCGGTCACCTCGCTGCGCCAGTCGGCCGAGCGGGCGGCCCTGTTGGCCTACTCGGTCAAGGCCGCCGGCCTGCGCACGCCGGGAGTGCTGGCCATGGCCGAGGCCAACGACTCGATGCTGCTGATCCGCCAGCCCGTGCCCCCCTCGACCGTCCTGGCCGAGTTGGCGGACCAGGACATCACCGACCAACTGGTCGCCACCATCTGGCGCGAGGTCTCCCTGGCCCACCGCGCCGGCATCGTCCACCGCGCCCTGACCGACCAGGCCTTCCGCGTCCACCAGCCCCCGTCGGGCGACGGCCAGCTATGGATCTTGGGCTGGGAGGCCGGCGACGTCGCCAGCTCCGACTTGGCCCGCCACATCGACCAAGCCCAATTGCTGGCCATGACAGCCCTCAAGATCGGTCCCCAGCGAGCCGTCGCCCTGGCCGCCGAACAGTTGGGCGAGGACGATCTGCGGGCCGTCGGCTCGCTGCTGCAGGCCCCGGCCATGCCGGCCCGCGCCCGGGAACAACTCCGCTCCCAGCCCGACTTGTTGTCCCAGTTGCGCCAGGGCTTGATCGAGCGTTTCCCCCAGGCCGAGGTCGAGCCCCAGCAACTGGCCCGGGTCAGCCCCAAGACCGTGGTCTCGGTCCTGCTGACGGCCGTCGCCCTATTCATTGTCCTGACCTCCTTCAACCTGACCGAGGTGGGCGAGGCGTTGCGCGCCAGCCGCTGGTACTGGGCCCTGGCCGCCTTCGGCCTGGGACTGGTCGGCGTCCTCGGCGCCGCTCTCATCCTGATCGCCTTCTCACCGGTCAAGATCGGCCTGGTCAAAGCCTGGGTCAGCCAATTGGCCGCCTCTTATGTGGCGGTCTCCGTGCCGGCCGGCATCGGCACCACCGGGCTCAATATCCGTTTCCTGTCCAAACAAGGCGTCAAAGGCAGTCTGGCCACGGCCACGGCGGCCTTGGTCCAGGTCTCCCAGATCGCCATCACGGCCTTGGCCCTGATCGTCTTGACCCTGGCCACCGGCTCGACCCAGACCGCCTCCCTGCGCGTCGGCCCGGTCGTCCTGATCGTGGCCGCCGTCCTGATCGGGGCCGTCGGCCTGCTCTTCGCCATCCCCGGCAGCCGGACCTGGCTACTGGCCAAAATCTGGCCGACGCTGCGCCAGACCTGGCCCCGCCTGGTCGAGCTGGTGTCGAACCCGGGGCGGCTGGCCCTGGGACTGGGGGGCAATGTGGTGATGCTGCTGGGCTACGCCGCGGCCTTCCAGGCGGCCCTGTTGGCCTTCGGCCGCGACCTGCCCCTCGTCACCAGCACCATCGCCTACCTGGTCGGCAACTCGGCCGGCTCGGCCGCCCCCACCCCCGGCGGCATGGGGGCGATCGAGGCGGCCGAGATGGCGGCCCTGGGCGCAGCCGGGGTCAACGCCGGCGTGGCCGCCTCGGTCGTGCTGGTGTTCCGTCTGGCCACCTTCTGGGTGCGCATCCCGCTGGGCTGGATCGCCTACCGGGCGTTGGAGCGGCGGGGGGAGCTGTGACCTTGACGGTGCGGGTGCGGGCTCCGGGCAAGGTCAACTTGGCCCTACGGGTGGGGGGCCGGCGGCAGGATGGCTTCCATCCCGTGGCCAGCGTCTTCATGGCCTTGTCGCTGACCGACGAGGTGACGGCTGTGCCGGGTCCGCCGGGGATGATCAGTTGCGCCGTGACCGGTTTCGACGCCGCCGCCGTCGGCCCCGAGGCCGACAACCTGGCCGTCAAGGCGGCGGCGGCCTTGCGGCAACGCCACGGCCACCCCGGCCTGAGCGCCGCCCTGACCATCGACAAACGCCTACCGGTGGCCGGCGGCATGGCCGGCGGCTCGGCCGACGCCGCCGCCGCCCTGCTGGCCTGCGCCCGGCTGTGGGGGCTGTCCGTCACCCGGGACGACCTGCTAGAACTGGCCGCCCAACTGGGCTCGGACGTGCCCTTCCCCCTGGTCGGCGGCTGCGCCTTGGGCCTGGGCCGGGGCGAACGACTGACCTCGGCACTGTGCCGGGGCCGCTTCCACTGGGTGCTGGCCCAGGCCGACCGGGGCCTGTCGACGGCGGCGGTCTACCACCGCTTCGACCGCCTCAGCCCTGATGTGGAACAAACGCCCGACCGCGGTCGGGCCGACAGCCCAGGGGCTGTGTTCCCCGCCCCACGGGCGGCCGACCGGTCGCGGGTGGCTGATCCACCGCTGCTCGACCACCGCGCGACCAGCGGTGGATCAGGGCCCAGCGGCGGAGACCAGACCACGGGTGGCGCGGACCGGACCCCTGAGCCTGAGGGCCAGAGCGGTGACAGCGGCGACCGCGGCCAGGATCCCCAGGCCCCGCCCGAACTATTGGCGGCGCTGGCCGCCGGGGACGCCGCCGGGCTGGCCGCCAGCTTGGTCAACGACTTGGAGCCGGCCGCCTTGTCCCTGGCCCCGGAACTGCGCCGCACGATGGCGGCCGGTCTGGCGGCCGGCGCCCTGCGCGCCCTGATCTCGGGCTCCGGGCCGACCGTGGCCCTGCTGGCGGCCGACGAGGCCGCCGCCGCCGCCATCGCCGTGCGCCTGTCCAGCGAGGGCGTGGCCCGCCGGGTGCTGCGCGTCCACGGCCCGGCCCCGGGCGCCCGAGTGGTCTAGATGGTTAATTCCAAGCCATGGGCTCGTCCTCACGCTCAGACGACGCGCCGGCGGCGTCATCGTCGGTCGGCGATGCCACACATCGCCTCCCTCCTCTTCCTGGCCGGCCCGCCGCCTGAGCGCGAATCCATCGCCCAGCCCTTGGAATTAACCATCTAGGGGGCTCACAAGTGGAGGCGCCACCAGTCGAGGATGGCTTCGAAGCGTTGGCGGCGGTGCCAGGGGCGCCCGGAGCGGCTCAGCTCGTGGCTCTCACCCGGGAACAGGAGCAGCTTGGCCTCGACGCCGGCCAGCTTCAGTTCCGTGTAATAACGCAGGCCCTGGCTGATGGGGCAGCGCAGATCCTGTTCGGAGTGGATCACCAAGGTCGGGGTCGTCACCCGGCCGGCCAACAGCGTGGGCGATTGGGCGTCGAGTTGGGCCGGGTCCGAGCCATGCTCCTCGGGCACGAAGAACCAGCCGATGTCGGAGGCGCCGACGTCCGAGCGCAGGTCGAGGTAGCCGCGCTCGACGATGGCGGCCCGGAAGCGGTCCGTCTGGCCGATCAGCCAGGCCGTCAGGTAGCCGCCGTAAGACCCGCCCTGGACGCCGATCCGTTCGGCGTCCAAGGTCGGGACTGTGGCCAGGGCGTGGTCGAGGAAGGCCAGCACATCCGTGGCGTCGACCGTGCCGTAGGCGTGGTGGATGGCCCGGCCCCAAGCGGCGCCGTAGGAGGCGGAGCCGCGGGGGTTGGACAGGACCACGGCGTAGCCGGCGGCGGCGTAGACCTGGGCCTCGTCGAAGAAGGCGTCGGAGTAGGCCCAGTAAGGGCCGCCGTGGATCGTCAACAAGACGGGGTGGGGGCCGGGGCCGGGCGGAGTCAGGACCCAGCCGTGGACTGGGGCGCCGTCGGGGCTGGTGGCGATGAGCTCTCGGGGGACGATGGGCTCGGCCACCTCCCGCAGCAGGGCGGAGAAGTCGGTCAAGACCGTGGGGCTCTCGCCCAGGCTGGCGACCTCGGCCGGCAGCCGGGGAGTGGATATGGCCGCCACGACCCGATGGCCGTCGCCGGTCAGCGACAAGACCGTGGCGCCGGGCGGGAGGCCGAGGCGGGACGTGGTCCCGTCGGCCCTGACTCGGACCGGGAGGCCCAGGCCGCGTTCGAAGACGAGGCCGAGGACATGGTCGGTGGCGGCACCGTCCGGCTGGAGGCCGAGGAACTGGGTCGTGGCCGGGTCGCCCAGGCGCTGGGGCGGGCCGCCGGCCAGGGGAACGCGGTAAGGCACCTCGTTGGCGGCCGTGAAGGCGACGCCGCTGGCGCCCAGATCTTGGGCCAGGAACCAGACGGCCTCCCCGGTCACGACCGGGTGGCTGGCCGCTAGGACGTGGGCCGGGTCGCGCGGGTAGAGCGGGCTGGGCTGGCCGCCGTCGAGCCGGACGCGGTAGACATCTTCGCCCAGGTCTGAGTCGTGGCCAAGGTGGCGGGGGGCGACGATGAGGACCACGTCCCCGGCCGCCGTCAGGTGGTGATGGTCGAAGTCGCCCTCGGTGAGCTGGACCGGTTCGGGCAGGCCGGCGGGCTGGGCCCGCCGCTCCGGGCTGAGCCCTTGGGCCGCCCGGCCGACGGGCTGGACGGGCGGTTCGCCGGCCGGGTCGGGCACGTCGACCAGGAAGACGTGGACGCGCCGGTCGGCCGTGAAGCCCACGCCGTTGAGTTGGAACTGGAGGTCCGTGATCTGGCGCGGGTCCTCGGCGGCGGCGTCGACGCCGCCGAGGGTGCCGTGGCGGCCGGGTTCGGGAACCGGGGAGGTGAAGACGAGCCGACCCGAGTCGCCCAGCCAGGCGAACTCCTGGACGCCCAGTTTGCGGTCGGTGAAGGTGGCCGGCTCGCCGCCGTCCGCCGCCACGACGGCCAGTTGGGGCGTCCCGCCGGGGGCTTGGCGGAGGAAGGCGATGAGGCGGCCGTCGGGCGAGACCCGGGGGTCGGTGTCATGGAAGCCGCGCGTGATGCGGCGGGGGGCGCCGCCGTCAAGCGGGACGCGCCACAGCTGGCCGACGTAGGCGTCGGCGGCGAAGTCGCCCCGGGTGGCGGCGACGACGGCCCAGCCGTCCGGGTGGAGACTGGGCCGGGAGAGGCTGTGCAGGCGGTCTAGTTGGTCGGGGCGCATGGGCTGATCCTTTCAGACTGGGGCGACGGTGTGTCTAGGCGAGACGGTTTCCAGTGGCGGCGGGGTGGGCGGCCAGTCCGTGGGAGACCACGGGGCCGGACGGCCCCGGCGGGCGCGGCGGGGGTCGGCGGCGGGGATGGCGGCCAGCAAGGCGCGCGTGTAGCCGAGTTTCAAATAGATCTTCCAGTCAGCGTTGGCAGGTGCCGACGACCAAGAGGCCTATCTGCGGCGAGATTGCGACATTCGCAATGACGTTGTCATCCGTCCTCGCAGATTTGAGCCGAGATATGAGTCTGCCCGTGAACAAGCCTCCAAGGTCGCTTGACGCTCAGGCTAAGATCAACTTATGAGCGATCCACAGTATGACTTTCGGGGAGGTGCGGTATGATTATGAGAGCGTCTGATCGAATGGTGGCGATGGCCCGCGAGCGATGCCGATCCGGACGATGGCGTCTAACTGGGAGGTCGGGCCGAGCCGATTTCCCCCCGGAGGCCGGTTGGCGCGTGGCGGATTCCGGCTACATCCGCCCTTCTGTCACGACGCCGACTTGCCTGGATGACCACGGTGAGGTAATCAGATTCGGGACTCGGTGGGGAGAAGCCGGGCCTCCCCGTGAGGCCTATTCGGAGGTTCACCACTCGGAACGTTTCGCGCCCATCGTGACCGTGGCGGAAGCGATAATCGCGTATTTGACCAAGACTTATGACGTGGTTGTCGAGGACATCTCAAGTTTGGCCCAAGAGCGTGAATTAAAGTATTCTTTTACGCCAGAGATTGCCCATATGCGGCGTATGCTAGAGATCACCCCTGGCCGAGGTGACGCTGCTCGGTTGCTAGTGGGGTTTACCGATCTTCCGTCGGTCGAGCTGCAGGCCGGTGCGTTTTTTGATGCGGCTTTCCCCGGCTGTGGCTGCGATGCTTGCGACGAGGAGTGGTCGGGCTGCGCGGCCAGGCTGGATGAGACGGTCTTAGCGGTGGCACGGGGAGCTTTCTCCGAGAATATTCGTGGACGCCGGGTGGAGACTTTTCTCGGCCGCCCAGAGGGTAGCTATCGCTCAAGTTACCGGCTCAAGCACTTGCCCTACTCCGCCGCTTACATCGCCCGAGCGCGGCGACTGTTGAAGCCGCTGAAGGCCGGCTGGCAACCTTGGCCTAAACGCCAGACGACTGCCTAAGGCTCGTGACCCCCAGTGCTACTGGGAAGCACGGTTAGCCTCAATACCGTTTAGTTAGTGGGTTTCTGGTGGTATGCCTCGTTCTGGTTGGGTCAGGCCGTCTCCGGGTGAGACGGTTGGAGGATCATGTGTCGTTGGGGGTTCTGACGCAGGTGTTCCCGGCCGGGGCGGTGGACGCTGTGGTGGAGTCGTGCGGGCGGAGGGAGTCGAAGTCGCGGTTGTTGCCGGCCCGGTGACGACGTATTTTGTGTTGGCGCTGGCGTTGTTCTCGTCGGACTCGTACGACGAGGTGATACGGCAGGTGACATCGGGGCTGGAGTGGGCGTCGGGGTAGCGGGGCCGGTGGTGCCCGCCGGGCAAGTCGGCCTAGCCGGTCGGGGTGCGGCCCGGATCGGGCGACCGCCTACCGGTGGGCTCGATGGGTGTAGTCGATTGTCGTGGGGTGAGGGTGGCCAGTCTGGGCGGTGGGCGCGGCTGTCTGCCTTCCCGCGCCACTCATTTGCATTATTAGTCGTCTATGCGACTATTATTGCTTTCGTGGATATGGTGACGGCTGAAGCGGCCCGGCGTCTAGGGGTGTCGCAGCGGCAGGTGCAGCGCCTGGCGGCGTCTGGGCGGCTGCGGGGCGCGCGGCGGGTGGGGAACTCGTTGGTGGTGGACGCCTCCTCGGTGGCGGCGCTGAAAGGACAGGCGATCCGGCGGGGCCGTCCGTGGTCGCCGGGTGTGGCCTGGGCCGGATTGTGGCGGCTGTCGGGTCTGGAGGCCGGGTGGGTCACGGACCAGCCGTCAACGCGACTGGACCAGCGTTTGACCCGGGTCGGCGCCCGCAGTCTGGCGTGGGCGACCCGTGGCCGGGCGGAGGTGGCCCGCTTCCGAGCGTCCGGGTCGGTTCTTTCTATGATCGGCGGGCGGTTGCGGCTCACGGGGGTCTCTGCTCTGGACCAGGGCAGGGACCGGCTCACCCCCGCCACTGACCGGATCGAGGGGTACGCGACCACTGAGGAGTTAGGGATGCTGGTCGAAGAGTTCTATCTGGTCCCCGACGACCTGGGTGTCGTGACGGTCAGGGTCAGCGACCATCCGGTGGTGGCTGCTTGGTCGGGGGCGATGCCTGCGGCGGTGGTCGGGGTGGATTTGCTGGACTCGGCTGAACCGCGTGAGCGGGCGGCTGGCGAGCATCTGTTGGGCGCACTCTTGAAGGCGCGTGATGGCTGACCGGACACTGACCCCGCCAGTGGGTGGTTGGCCGCCGCCTTGGCCGATCTTGTTCGAGGTGGCCCAGGGCTCCCATCGCGACCTGTGGGTGCTGGTGGGCGGGTTGATGGTGCAGGCTCATGCGATGCTGGCCGGGGTCACGCCGACCAGGGCGACCACGGATGTGGACTTGATGCTGGACTTCCTCACCCGTGACGCCTCCACCCAGACGGTCGTGGCGGACCTTCCGACCGGGCGCAGCGGGGCCAGGACGCGCTCCGCTTCCTCAGCCTCCCGCCGACCCCGCAACCGCGCACTGTGCGACGGCCGACACCGCCGCTGCCGCCATCGTCACCGGCGCGGTAGTTCAGTGACCCGTTCGAGCGCGATCGAGCCGTCGTCGGCTGTGACCTCCACCGGCCGGGGCGCCCAGCTGGGCTGGCGGATGAGGGCCAACTCGGTCCTGCCCGTCTTGAAGGAACTGCCGAACGGCTCCTACCTGTCCGAGGTCTACCCCGACTCCGGGTCCAGACGCCGCCGCGCCGGCGGCTCAGCGCCACAGTGAGTCGATGGGCAAGGCGATGAGGCGGTCGTCGTAGTGATGGCCGCGTTGGCCCATGTGGAAGGCCACGCCCACCCTGAAGGCGGGCCCGGTCTTGTCGCGCAGCTTGGCCAGGGAGCGGAAAGCGGTTTGGCCGGCCCGATTGCCGGCCTTGACCTCGATGGCGACGATCAGGCCGTCGTCCCGCTCCAACACCAGATCCACCTCGTCGCCGTCGTAGGTGCGCCAATGGCCGGCGGCGGCGACGCCGTCCAACCACGACGCCTCCGTCAACATCTGTCCCACCACGAAGGACTCGGCCAGGTGTCCGAACTCGGTCAGCGAGGTGGCGTCGCGCTCCACTAGTTTGGCGGCGGACAGGCGCAGCAGCCGGGCGGCGACCCCGCTGTCCACGACGTGGCACTTGGGGTTGGCGGCGCTGCGCGAGGTCAAGGTCTTGCCCCAGGCGGGCAGCAACCGGATGAGGAAGACCGCTTCCAAGAGTTTGGTGTAGCCGGCGGTCAGGCCGGCGTCGAGGCGCAGGGTCTCCCCCGCTTGGCGCATGTTCAGGATCTGGGCCGTCTGTCCGGCCAGGACGGCCAGCACTCGGGGCAGGGCCGCCGCTTGCCGGATCCTTTTCAACTGGGCCACGTCTTTGGCCAGCGTGGCCGCGATGTAGTCATCGAGCCAACGGCCGCGAGCCGTCGTCGACCGGGCCAAGGCGTCGGGAAAGCCTCCGGCGATGATCCGGGCGGCGTAATCATCCCGGCTGGTGGTGGACAACTCCGGCCTCACGACGTCCGGCCCATGCGCGAAGAGGCGGGCCAGCAGGCCGGGCGCGCCGGTTAGCTCGGCCTGGGCGAGGGGCAGCACCGTGAGCCGGTGCAGGCGGCCGGTGAGGGCTTCCGCCGCCAAAGGCAAGCTGTCGTGGCGCGACGAGCCGGCCAAGACGAACTGGCCGCCCAGGGAGCCGACGCGGTTGAGCCGCGCCTTGATGGCGGACAACAGTTCGGGCGCGTGCTGGTACTCGTCCAGCAGGACGGGGCCGGGTACGTCGATGGCGAGCGTCGGGTCCTCCCGCGCCAGGGCGCGCGTCGGCAGGTCGTCCAGATCGACCACGGTGCCGCCGAGGCGCCCGGCGAGCTGGCGCAGCAGGGTGGACTTGCCCACCGCCCGCGGCCCCTCCAGGAGGATCACGGGCTCATCGCGCATCCGCTCCGCGGCGACATCGAGGAGCCTCCGGCAGACCAGTTCGCCGACTTGTCCCATGACCCTCATCGTAGCGCTCCCAACCAGAAACTCGAGGCCTGTCTAGCCAGAAACTCGAGGATACTGGAGAAGGAAACTCGAGGCCCCGTCAGCCAGAAAACCGAGTCCGCCCGAAGCTCTGCGCGCCGGGTGGCGGCCCGTCCGGGTCAGCTCGCCCAGCACGCAGTGCGGTGGAGAGTAAGCCGGTCCCGACCCGGTAGCCCCGGTTCTGGACGGCGCGGACCAGGGGTTTGCGCTCAGACCAGGGGCTGGCGCTCAGGCGTAGGCGAAGAAGCCGCGGCCGGTTTTGCGGCCCAGGTGGCCGGCCCGGACCTGCTTGCGCAGCAGCGGGTGGGGGCGGTACTTGGGGTCGCCGGTCTCGGACTGGAGGACCTCCATGATGGCCAAGACGACGTCCAGGCCGATCAGGTCGCCCAGGGCGAGCGGGCCGATGGGGTGGTTGGCCCCCAGCTTCATGGCGGCGTCGATGTCTTCGGCCGAGGCGGTGCCGGCGGCCAGGACCTCGACCGCCTCGTTGATCATGGGGATGAGGATGCGGTTGACGACGAAGCCGGCCGCCTCCTCGACCCGCACCGGGGTCTTGCCCAGTTGTTGGGCGATGGCGGTGATCCGGTCCAGCACGGCCAGGCCGGTGTCGGCGCCGGCCGTGACCTCGACCAGGGCCATGACCGGGGCCGGGTTGAAGAAGTGCATGCCCGCCACGGGGTGGGTCAGACCGTGGGCCAGTTGGGTGATGGACAAGGAACTGGTGTTGGTGGCCAGGATGGTCTCGGGCTGGCACAGCCGGTCCAGGCGCAGCAGTAGCGACCGTTTGACCTCCAAGTCCTCTATCACCGCCTCCACGATCAACTGGCACTGGGCCAGGTCGTCGATCTCGGCCGGGCTGAGGCGGGCCGCGATGGCGTCGCGCTCCTCGGCGGTCAGGCGGCCCTTGGCCACCTGGCGCTCCAGGCCGGCCAGTTGCCGGTCGCGACCCTTGGTGGCCAAGGCCAGGTTGATGTCGGCCAGCTTGACCTCGAAATCGGGGCAGCGGGCGAAGACCTCGGCGATACCGGCGCCCATGGTGCCGGCGCCGACCACAGCTACGAGCATGTCAGACTCCTTAAATTAATGCTTGTTAAATTGATATTCACGTTTGGTGTCCCCGCTCAGACGGTGGGCGCGGCCGGGGAGCGGCGACCCGGTCGGCCGGTGGCGCATCGTCCCACCCGGTCGGCCGGTCAGCGGTCTTGGAAGGGCTCGGGGCGGCGCCGCTCGACGAAGGCGGCCATGCCCTCGCGCTGGTCGGCGGTCTCGAAGCAGGCCGCGAAGCAGGCCGCCTCCAGGGCCAGGGCGGAGTCGATGTCGGTCTGCAGGCCGAGCGCCAGGGCCAACTTGG
>JAISAO010000071.1 GCA_031266665.1 Propionibacteriaceae bacterium
CCCGTTGACCGCCCCGCGGCCCGCCCCGCCCGGGACCGCCGCCCGGCCCCGGGCGGGGACGCCGGGGAGGGCCGCGCCGCCGGCCGGGGGCCGGGCGGCGGCGGGTGCGGTCGGCGGTGTGGCTGGGGTGGGTGCGGTCGGCGGTGTGGCTGCTGTGAAAACGACTGGTCCGGCGGGCGGTTTCGGTTCCCATGATGGCCGCCCGGCGGTCAGGGTCGCTGAGGTGGTCAGTGCGGTCGGTGCGGTCGCGGTCGGCGGTGCGGTCGCGGTCGGCGGTGCGGGTGCGGTCGGCGGTGTGGCTGGGGTGGTCGGTGCGGGCGGTGCGTGCGTGGCGGCTGGCCGGGTGGCGGCTGATCGGACGGTCCAGCGGGGCGGCCGGCCGACGGCGCCAGGCGGGTGGGCCGGACGGCCGACGGCGACGGCCGGCCGGACGGCCACGCCGGCCGAGATCCTGGCGGCCCGCGACGACCGCCAACGGCGGCAAGGTCGCCTGCTGGCGGCCGGGCCGACGGTGGTGTCGCTGACGGTGGTCGCCCCGGGTCCGGCCAAGCGTTCCGCCACGGTGGAACGCTTGTTCGCGGCGGCGGCCACCGCCGTCGTCTTGGAGGCGGCGGGCCGGGGCTGGCCGGTCGAGGCCCGGGACGAGCGCCATCCGGCCACCGGCCCGGAGTTGTTGCTGGCCCTGGCGGCGGAGCCGGCGGCGGTCAAACGGGCCATGGCGGCCTTGGAGGACCGGTCCGGCTGGGGCCGGCTGTGGGACATCGACGTGGTCACGGCCGCCGGCCCGTGGTCGCGCCCGCAGCTGGGTCTGGACCCCCGGACCTGCCTGCTGTGCCACCGGCCGGCCGCCGCTTGCGGGCGGTCCCGCCGCCACCGACTGGCGGAGCTGGAGCGGGCGATGGCCGCCATCATGGCCGCCCCGGCGCTCGGCCGCCCGACCGGATACGCGCCGCCGGTCTCATCAAAGCGGCGGCCCTCGGACGCGGAACCATCGGCGGCCGGCCCCCCGACCACGGGCGCCAGGGCGGCGGGCGTGACGGCGGGGGAGGTCCCGGCTCGGGGCGCGGCGGGGGAGGTCTCGGCTCGGGGCGCGGCGGGGGAGGTCTCGGCCCGGGGCGCGGCGGGGGAGGTCTCGGCCCGGGGCGCGGCGCCGCCGGGCGGCCGGGCCGCCGTTGTCCGCCCCGGGGCGGGCCGGCCGCCGGCCGTCATCGGCGCCTGGGCCGGGGAGGCGCTGCGGGCCGAGGCCCGGCTCACCCCCAAGCCGGGTTTGGTCGACAGCGACAATCGCGGCGCGCACCGCGATCTGACCTTGGAGTTGATGCTGGCCAGCGCCGACGCCTTGGAGCCCGAGTTCGTCAAAATGGCCGCCCTGGGGGCGACCCCGGGTTGGAGCGTGGCCCGGCTGCAAGCCCTGGGCAGGGACGCCGAACAGGTTATGTTGTCAGCGACGGGTGGCGTCAACACCCACCGGGGAGCCATCTTCGCCCTCGGCTGGCTGGCCGCCGCGGCCGGCGGCCAGCCGAGCGCCGACGAGGCCCGGGCACCGCGGCCCGAGCGCCCGCCCGTCTCTTCGCCTGATGTGGAACAAACGCCCGATCGCAGTCAGGCCGACAGCCCAGGGGCCGTGTTCCCCTCCCCACGGGCGGCCGACCGGTCGCGGGTAGCTGCTGTGAGAACGACTGGTCCGGCGGGCGGTTTCGGTTCCCATGATGGCCGCCCGGCGGTCAGGGCCGCTGACATGAAAATAGGACTCGTTTCCACCATCACGGAGGGTGGCGCAACGCCCTGGGGCGCTGTCAGCTCGGAGTCCCGCCGCCGGGCGTCCGCCACTGGGTTGGATGAGCCGGCGGCCGTCACCGGGTTGGAGGATTCGGCGGCCGGTCTGGCCTCGGAGCGGTTGGCGGCCCGGGTGGGGCGCTTGACCAAACCGGTCTTGGCGGCCTGGCTGGAGGCGTCCCCGGCCCCGGCCGGCCGCCGGCCCCGAGGCGCCCGGGGCGAGGCGGCTGCGGCCTTCGCCACCGTCACCCGGCACTGCCTGCCGGCCCTGCGCCGGGCGCTCAACGCGGGCTGGGCCGAGGACGACGCCTTGCTGGCGGCCCTGGTGGCGTCGCTGGCCCGGCTGGAGGACAGCAACCTGATCGCCCGGGGCGGCCGGGCGGCCCTGCGCGCGGTCCAGGGCTGGGCGGCGGCCCTGGAGCGGGCGGCGGTACCGCCCGACCAGTTGCGCTCCCACCTGGCCCGGGCCGACCGTTGGCTGACCGGCTGGGGGCTAAGCCCGGGGGGCAGCGCCGACCTGGTGGCCGTGACCTGGCTGTTGCACCGTTTCGACAGTGGTGACAACCTGTTAGAGCGGCCGACGAGCACGGAGGCGGAGAGGAGTCGAGGCGGCGCATGACCCCATTGGAGTCCGACCGGCTGGCCCGGCTGGCCTGGGGCGGCGGCATCACCGTCGCCGGCTTGGGCATGGTCTTCGCCATGCTCTTGGTCTTGGTTTTGGCGGTCGAGGCCATCGCCGCCTTGGACCGGATCGTCCAACGCCCGCCCCGACCGGTCAGCGGTGGCGGCCGGGCGGCGTTGCCGGCGGCCGACGGCGCCGGTCCGACCACTGATACGGCTGGCCCCGGCGCCACGGCGGCCGAGATGGAGGGAGACGGCCGCCGGGCTGGCGGCCGGACGGCCGAGCCGGATGTCGGCCCCGGCCGGGTCGCGCTCGCCCCGGCCAGCGGGAGCCGGCCTCCGAGCGGCCAGACGGCGGCCTCAGTCGGTCTCGGCGGCGGCTCGCCGCCGATGGGCGGCGGACCGGTTGGCGCGGCGACAGCCGTGGGCGCGGTCACCTCGGCGGCGCCGACAGCGGCCGGCGGGGCGGGCGTCGGGTTCGGCCCCTTGGACCTGGCCGCCCTGGCCCTGGCCGTCCACCAAGCCGTGGCCGACGACACCGCCCGTGACCAGGTTGTTCGTGGTCAGGTTGTTCGTGGTCAGGCTGTCCGTGGCCAGGCTGTCCGTGGTCAGGTAGACAGTGGCTCGGCCGGTAATCAGGCCGACAGTGGCCAAGTCGACCCCGGTCGGGCCGATCCGGGCCAGGCCGCCCCCGGTCCAACCACCAGCGACCGACCGGATTTCAGCTATTGGCCGGATTTCAGCCAATGGACCGCCGCCGCCCGCGCCGGCCAACCCCGTCAGCCCTACCGGAATTGAGAACATGTCGCGCTACATCATCAATCTGCCCAACGGTCGCCACGTTGTGGACGTGACCCGATCCGGCGCCGACGAGTACACCGTCGTGGTGGACGGCGACAGTCCCGTCTCCCCGCCCGGGGCCGTCTCGTCCCCGGGCGTGCCACCCGCGGTCGCCGGGATCGCCGAGTCCTTGTCCCAACGGGTCGCTCCCACCGCCCCGCCTCCGCTCGCCCACGCCGCCGCTTTGCCAACCGCAGTCGTTCCGTCGTCCGGGGCGGCGGTCGCGCCGCCCGCCGGCCCTCCCTCGGCCGCTCCGCTGGCCGCCGCCCCACCGGCTGCGGCCCCCGGGCCGGGCGGGGACCCGGCCGACCCCGGGGTTCCCCTGACCGCCCCCCTGCCAGGGGTGGTCGACCGACTGCTGGTGGCGGTGGGCGACTCGGTTTCCCCCGGCCAGCCGGTGATCGTGTTGGAGGCCATGAAGATGAAGAACGACCTCTGCGCCTCCCATACCGGGGTCGTGAGCGCCATCGCCGTGACCGCCGGACAAACGGTCGGATTCGGCCAGTCGCTGCTCGTCATAAGCCGGACCGGACGATGATCTGGGACAGTTTTGGGAGTCTCTTCGCCGGCGTCGGCCAGTGGCTGGCCAGCGCCGACGGCGTTCGGGGGCTGATCATGATCGTGATCGGCTGCCTGCTGCTGTTCCTGGCCGTCGCCAAAGACTTCGAGCCTTTGTTGTTGTTGCCCATCGGCGTCGGCTGTATCTGGGCCAACCTGCCGTTGTCGGCCTTTCTGGGGGAGTGGGACAGCAGCGACGGCCACCTGGTTCTGCGGGCCGCCCACGGTCTGCTCAGCGCCCTGTACGACGTCGGCGTGGCCAACGAGGTCTTCCCCCTGTTGATCTTCATCGGCATCGGCGCCATGACCGACTTCGGGCCGCTGTTGGAGAACCCGAAGATGATCTTCCTGGGCGGGGCCGGCCAATTCGGCATCTTCCTCACCCTGCTGCTGGCCCTGGCCTTGGGCTTCGCCCCGGAGCAGGCGGCCTCCATCGGTGTCATCGGGGCCATCGACGGTCCGACCTCGATCTACGTCTCGGCCCGGTTGTCGCCCGATCTGTTGGGTCCGATCACGGTGGCGGCCTACAGCTACATGGCGTTGGTGCCGATCATCATGCCGCCGGTCATGCGCCTGTTGACGACGCCGGCCCAGCGGGCCATCAAGATGGCGTACAGCTCGCGGACGATCTCGCGGACGGTGCGGATCGTCTTCCCGGTGGCCGTCACCATTGTGGTCGGTCTGTTGGTGCCCTTCGCCCTGCCGTTGGTGGGCTCGCTCATGCTGGGCAATCTGATGCGCGAGTCGGGCGTGGTCGAGCGTCTGGCCCGGGCGGCCCAGAACGAGTTGGCCAACGTCGTCACCTTGTGCCTCGGCCTGGCCATCGGCTCGACCATGGTGGGGGCCAACTTCCTAAACCTCAAGACCCTGGCCATTCTCGGCCTGGGCCTGTTCGCCTTCGTCGCCGACACCGCCGTCGGCGTGTTGATGGGCCATTTTTATCGGATCGTCACCCGGGGCAAGTTCAACCCCCTGATCGGGGCGGCCGGCATCTCGGCCTTCCCCATGGCCGCCCGGGTGGTGCAGCGGGAGGCCGCCAAGGCCGACTACGGCAATTTCATATTGATGCACGCCATGGGGGCCAACGCGGCCGGCCAGATCGCCTCGGCCATGGCCGGCGGCGTCCTGCTGGCCCTCCTGGCCTGACCGTCGTGACGTTATGGCGTTAGCGGTGGGGGGCGCCCGGCTCCCAGGGGTTGGTCAGGGGCAGTCCGAAGCGGGCGAAGTCGGCGCTGTTACGGGTGGCGATGGTTAGGCCGTGCTCTTTGGCCGAGCCGGCGATCAAGGAGTCGGCCAACCGGGCGGGGTCGGGCACATGGAAAGCGGCGGCCAGTCGGGCGGCACGGATCGTCAGAGGCAGGACACGACTGCGGAAGGCCGTTTGGAACTCGTCCAGCCAGGCCCGGTGGACCGACCCTCGGGCCGGATCCTTGCGCTCGACCAGTAAGACGCCGCGTTCCAACTCGTGAATAGTGATGACGGACACGCAGGCGTCCGACAGGCGGGCCGCCTCGGCCCAGGCGGCGAACACGGGATCGGTTCCGGCGTGGCGGGCTTTGCGCAGCTCGGAGGCGACCATGGTGTCGAGCAGCAGGCTCATTCGAACGTCGTCCGGCGGGGCTCGTCGTCCGAACGCACGAACGGCGGGTCGATGTCGGCCAGCGTCGCGTCGCCGGACAGGTCGGCCAGACTGGCGACAGCCCAACGGCGGCGGCGGGCGACCTCCTGGTCGAGGATGTCGCGGGCCTCCGCCTCCATCGAGACGCCTTGGGCCTCGGCCAGGCGTTTAAGGCCCTCGTACACCTTCTCGTCCAGTCCCCGCACCGTCAGCGTGGCCATCGCGCCCCCCTCGGATCGGTAGTGACAGCAGTCATGCTAGCAGTCCGACGGACGGTGTTCGTCTCGCCGCCCGCCTGGTCAGCGGGCGGCGAGACGACGGCTCAGCCGTAGAGCAGCTGGGCGCGGGCGGCCGCCAGGCGGGCGATGGGCACCCGGAAGGGCGAGCAGGAGACGTAGTCCAAGCCGGTGCGGTGGAAGAACTTGATCGAGTCCGGGTCGCCGCCGTGCTCGCCGCAGACGCCGCACTTCAGGCCGGGCTTGGCCGCCTTGCCTTTCTCGACGCCCAGCTTGACCAGGCCGCCCACCCCGTCGACGTCGATCGACTCGAAGGGGTTGCGGGGCATGATCTCGCGGTCGACGTAGACGTGCAGGAAGCTCTGCTCGGCGTCGTCGCGGGAGATGCCGATGGTGGTCTGGGTCAGGTCGTTGGTGCCGAAGCTGAAGAAGTCGGCCACCTGGGCGATCTGGTCGGCCACCACGGCCGCCCGGGGCAGCTCGATCATGGTGCCGATAGTGACGTCCAACGCCTGGCCGGCGGCGGCCAGCTCCTCGGCCACGGTCCGTTCGACGATGGCCCGCTGGTCGGCCAGCTCGGCCCGCAGCGCCACCAGCGGGATCATGATCTCGACCCCGACCGTTTGACCCTCGCGCTGGCGCACGGCCAGGGCGGCCCTGACGATGGCCCGGGTCTGCATCTCCGGGATGCCCGGCCACAACAGGCCCAGGCGGCAGCCCCGGGTGCCCAGCATCGGGTTCTGCTCGTGCAGGCCCTTGACCTTGGCCAGCAGGGCGCGCTCGGCCGCCAACTGGTCGGCCGGGGCCTGCTCCAACTCCAGGCGTTGCACCAGCAGGGACTGGTCGACCAGGTTGGGCAGGAACTCGTGCAGCGGCGGGTCGAGCAGCCGGACCGTCACGGGCAGGCCCTTCATGGCCGTGAAGATCTCCTCGAAGTCGGCCTGCTGCATGGGCAGGATCTCGGCCAACACCTGGTTCCGCTCGGCCTCGGAGTCGGACAGGATCATCCGTCGCACGGCCGGCAGCCGGTCGGCCACCATGAACATGTGTTCCGTCCGGCAGAGCCCGATGCCCTCGGCCCCGTACTTGCGGGCCGTGCTGGCGTCCTCGAAGTTCTCGGCGTTGGCCCGCACCCCCAAACGGCGCACCTGGTCGGCCCAGGCCACCACCGTCTCGAAGTCCTGGTTGACCTTGGCCTCCACCAGCGGCAGCGCCCCGGCGAAGACCTCGCCGGTCGAGCCGTTGAGGGTCAAGACGTCGCTCTCGCCGTAGGCCACCTGGTCGATGGTGACGGTCTTGGCCTCCAGGTCGATCTTGATGTCCTGGACGCCGGCCACGCAGGTGATGCCCATGCCCCGGGCGACGACGGCGGCGTGGCTGGTCATGCCGCCGTGGGCCGTCATCACGCCCTGGGACACCATGACGCCGTGGATGTCGTCCGGCGTGGTCTCGAACCGGACCAAGATGACTTTCTCACCTTGGCCGCCCCGGGCGGCGGCGTCGTCGGCCGTGAAGGCCAGCGCCCCGACGGCCGCGCCGGGCGAGGCCGGCAGGCCCTTGGCCACCGGCTTGTCCGGGGCGTTGGGGTCGATGCTGGGGTGGAGCAGGGCGTCGAGCGCCGCCGGCTCGATCCGCAACAAGGCCTCTTCCTTGGTGATGAGGCCCTCGGCCACCATGTCGACGGCCGTCTTGACGGCGGCGGCGGCGGTCCGCTTGCCGTTGCGGGTCTGGAGCATGTAGAGCTTGCGATCCTCGATCGTGAACTCCATGTCCTGCATGTCCTTCTGGTGCTGCTCCAGGGTGCTCATGGTGGCCAGCAGCTCTTGGAAGGCCTCCGGCAAGACGGATTCCATCTCGGCCAGGGGGCGGGGGGTGCGGATGCCGGCCACCACGTCCTCGCCCTGGGCGTTGACCAGGAACTCGCCGTACAGCTCTTTCACGCCGGTGGCGGGGTTGCGCGAGAAACAAACACCGGTGGCCGAGGTCTCGCCCCGGTTGCCGAAGACCATCTGCTGGACGTTGACGGCCGTGCCCAGATCGCGCGAGATGTTGTTGGCCCGGCGGTAGACCTCGGCCCTGGGGTTGAGCCAGGAGCGGAAGACGGCCTCGACCGCCCGGCTGAGCTGCTCATGCGGGTCGGAGGTCCACTCGCCGCCCAGGGCCTCGTTCGACAATTGCTTGAAGGTGTCGACCAGCCCCTTCAGGTCCGCGGCCGTCAGATCGGTGTCGGACTCCACCCCGCGAGCCGTCTTGAGCGCCGTCAGGGCGTCCTCGTAGACGTGGGACTCGATCCCCTCGACCACCTCGCCGTACATCTGGATGAAGCGGCGGTAACAGTCCCAGGCGAAGCGCTCATTGCCGGCCAGCTGGGCCACGGCGGCCACCGACTGGTCCGAGATGCCGAGGTTGAGGATGGTGTCCATCATGCCCGGCATCGACATCACGGCGCCGGAGCGGACCGACACCAGCAACGGGTTGTCGGGCGAGCCCAGCACCTTGCCGGTGCGCTCCTCCAGCCGTTTCAACCCGGCCGCCAACTGGTCGGCCAGCCCCTCGGGCCACTGGCCGTTGTTGCGCATGGCGGCCACGCAGGCCTCGGTGGTGACGGTGAAGGCGTCCGGCACGGGCACCCCGATCCGCTTCATCTCGGCGATCCCGGCGCCCTTGCCGCCCAACAGCGGCTTCAGCTCCATACTGCCCTCGGACAGGTCGTAGACGTATTTCGTCGATGTCATTTCTTAAGTGCTCTCCTTGTGAGACCGGAAACTTGGGGCTCGCCTGGCCGTATTAGGGCCGCTCGCGTACCATCGGCCGAGTCTATCCCCTCCCCGTCCCCTCCCCGGCGGGAGTCGCCCAACCGGGGCCGGGCGCCGGCCGAGTCCCGGAGGTCAGACAATCAACCCTGTTTGCACGGCCGGCGGCGGCCAAGGCGGCGGTCCAGGGCGCAAGCGCCGCTCTAGGATTGGGTGTCGGGCGGCGGACGCCGGTCCGGCCAGCGGACTGGCGGTCGTGATCGACGCCTTGGTCTCCCGTCACCTCTGGCCGCCGCTGTGCGCCAAGCGGTTGGACGTCACCGACTTCGACGCCCAGTCCGACGCCATGGACTTCCTCTGGTCCAAGGCCGAGGACAACGATCTGCCCGAGCCGGAGGCGATGGGGATCCAAGCCGCCGCTCGACCCATGACCCAGATGTTGGGTTGGGCGTGAACGAGTCTTCTCAAGTTCTGTTCTTCGGCCAGGCAGCCGCAGCGGGCGACGTTGAGGATGGCGCTTCGCGTCACTTTGGAGCCGCGGTCCGGCACCAGGCGGCGGCGGCGACGACGAAGGCGCCGACCCACGGGGCGCTGTCGGGCGGCATGTCGACGGCCCGGCCGGCCTCGCTCAAGGCGTCGGGCAGGTCGGCCGCCAGCCGGCGCAGCCGGGCGACCACCCAGTCGTGGTCCAGGCCGCAGTCGTGGGCGAAGCCGCGCCACTGGAGCGGGCCGACGGCGGCGAAGCGGAACTCGCCGCCGACGGCCATGGCCGCGTGCTGGGCGAAGCCGGGGCCGTGGGGCAAACCGGCGTTGAGGTCGTACAGCGGCGCCAGGGCGGGCGGGGCGTCGGCCGGCAACAAGACGGAGTAGTTGCGAGCGTGGGCGTCCGTCCCCTGGACCAGGTGGTTGAACATGACCGCCTGGGCGAAACCCTCCACGGCGGCGTCCCCGGCGTGGCGGCGCAGCAGGGCGGCGCAGGCCGCGACGCCCGGGCCGCCTTGGTCCTCGTATTTGCGCCGGGGGTCGCCGCCGGCGGCCTGGACCAAGTCCTCTTGGTGGACTCGGCGCCAGGCGCCGTCGACCAGGCGGCGGTCGTAGCGCTCGACCACGATCACCGGCTGGCCGGCGATGTCGGCCAGCTCGACCGTGACCGTCGCCAGGCCGAGGCGGCTGGCCGCCCGGGTTGTCATGGCTTCGGCCAGGAGTTGGTCCGCCAGCCCGGGGACCGGCAGTTTGAGCACATGGGTCGACGGCTCGGCCCCGTCGGGCAGCGCCCAGCCGTCGTCCTGGCGGCGCAGCGCGATCTTGGCCTGGGCCCCGGCCAGGCTGAAACGGCCTCGGGCCGGCTCGGGGAACGGCCCGGCGGTGCGGGCGGCCTCCAACAGGCGGCCGACTTGGTCCTTTGACAAATGAATGATGTCGCCCGGCCGGTCCAGGACGGCCTCCAAGCGGTCCTCGCGCACGAACTGGGCCGCCCCGGCCACGTCCTCGCCGATGTGGGGCAGCAGGGCCATGGGGTCGTGGTCCAAAACTTGGAACTGTTGGCGCCAACGCGCCAGCGTGCGCTCGTCGTCGGGTAGCAGGGCCGACACCCAGGGGTGGATGGCGGCGTGGGGCCAGCGCCGCTTGGCCGTGGGCATGGATAAGGACAAAGGCACGGGTCCGGGGTCGGCGTCGTACAACAGCCGGACCCGTCGGCGGTAGCCGTCCACCCCGGCGGCGTGGCGGCCGTCGATCAAGACGTGCAGGGCGATCCGGGGGTCGGTCACGGCAGGCGCACCGCCCGGATGTCCAGCGGCAGGTCGAGGGCCGCCAGCAGGCGGAAGACCATGTCCATCCGGGCCGAGACCTTCTGGCCGTCCTCGAATTGGCTCAGCCAGGTCCGGCCCACCTTGGCCTGGCGGGCCAGGTCGGCCTGGGTCAGGCCGGCCCCCTGGCGGGCGGATCGCACCGCCGCGCCCACGAAGTGGGGGGTGCGCACCACCACCGGAGCCGCCGGGGCGGCGGTCGTCCGACTGGCGTTAGGCGGCGGCGCCGTGTTCGGCGTCGGCTCTGCGGCCGCCGGGTCGGGCGGTAGCGGCTCAGCCGTCGTGCTTCCAGGTCCTCCAGGTGTCGTTCGCACCGGGCCAGACTAGTCCCACTGTTGCCGTTTGAGAACATTGAGCCGCGTGTTGCCGATCAGCGACACGACATCCAGGTTCGGGCTGGGGCCTGGTAGATCCCTCCGCCCACCGCCCGGTCCGTTTGGGGCCGAGTTTACTTTTCCACAGACTCCCTCCAGCTGTCGCGGATCAGGCGGCGGCCGGCCGGCGGTCAGAGGGGGCGGACGTGCCAGATGCGGTCGATGTAGTCGCGGATCGAGCGGTCGGAGGAGAAGTAGCCGCAGCGGGCGACGTTGAGGATGGCGCTGCGGGTCCAGGCCTCCGGGTCCTGCAGACGGCGGTCGACCTCGGCCTGGGCGCGGATGTAGTCGGCGAAGTCGGCCAGGACCATGAAACGGTCTTGGTAGAGCAGGTTGGACACGATGGGCTCGAAGACGTGGCGGTCGCCGCCGGAGAAGGTGCCGCAGGCGATCAGGTCCAGGGCCGCCTTCAGGTCCGGGTCGGACTCGTAGCAGGCCGACGGCTGGTAGCCGGCCTCCTGCAGCTGGGCGGCCTCGGGCTCGGACATGCCGAACAAGAAGAAATTGGCGTCGGTCACGCGGGCGCGGATTTCGACGTTGGCCCCGTCGTTGGTGCCGATGGTCAGGGCGCCGTTGAGGGCGAATTTCATATTGCCGGTGCCCGAGGCCTCCATGCCGGACAAAGAGATTTGTTCCGACAAGTCGGCCGCCGGGATCAGCCGCTCGGCCAAGGTGACGTTGTAATTGGGCGGGAAGGCCACCGTCAACAACCCCTGGACGCGGCGGTCGGCGTTGATCACCTTGGCGACCGAGTTGATCAGGTGCATGGTCTCCTTGGCTAGGCGGTAGCCGGGGGCGGCCTTGGCCCCGAAGATGAAGGCCCGGGGGGTGACGTCGGCCGGGTCGAGGCGGCCGTTGATGATCCGCTCGTACAACGACACGATGTGGAGCAGCTTGAGCGACTGGCGCTTGTACTCGTGCAGGCGCTTGACCATGACGTCGAGCAAGGCGTCATCCGGCAGCTTGATGCCGTCGCGGCGCAACAACACTCTACGCAAACGATCTTTGTTCTCGGCCTTGATGTGGCGGAACAACTGGCGGAAATCCGAGTCCTCGGCCTGGGGCTCCAGCTCTTGCAGACGCTCCAGATCGGTCAGCCAGCCCGGGCCGATGGCGTCGGTGATCAAGGCCGCCAAATCAGGATTGGCCAGTTTGAGGAAACGCCGTGGCGTGACACCGTTGGTGACATTGGTGAACTTGTCCGGCCACAAGGCGGAGAAGTCGGGCAAGACCTTGTCCCGCAACAATTGGGAGTGCAACTCGGCCACGCCGTTGACCCTCAGGGCGGCCACCACCGCCAGGTGGGCCATGCGCACCGACCGCTCCGGCCAATCGGACACGATCGACATCCGCCGGGCCAGCAACTCGTCGCCCGGCCAGCGGGAGCGGACCTCCTCCAGGAAAGCGTCGTTCAGACGGAGGATGATCTCCAGGTGGCGCGGCAACAATCGTCCCAAGACCTCGACCGACCAAGTCTCCAAGGCCTCAGGCAACAAAGTATGACAAGTGTAATTGAAACATCGGCTGGTGATGTCCCAGGCGTCGTCCCAGTCCAAGCCGTGGACGTCGACCAACAGTCGCATCAGTTCGGGCACGGCGATGACGGGATGGGTGTCATTGAGCTGGAAGGTGACCGCGTCGGGCAGGTCGTGGAGGTCGAAGTCATCGCCCTGACGGTCGATGAAGTCGCGCAACGAACAAGTCACGAAAAAATATTGCTGTTGTAAGCGGAGTTCTTTGCCTTGGGGGGTGGTGTCCTCGGGGTAGAGCACCTTGGTGATGTTCTCGGCGAAGGTCTGGGCCCGGACGGCCTCGACGTAGTCGCCCGAGTTGAACAGGGCCAGGTCGAAGGCCTTGGTGGCCTTGGCCGTCCACAGGCGCAAGGTGTTGACCCAGCCGTTCTCGAAGCCGGGGACCATGTAGTTGTAGGGCACGCCCAGGACCTCCCAGCCCGGCACCCAGCGGGCCTGGTCCAGGCCGGTCTCGTCCGGCCCGTGCTCGACGTGGCCGCCGAAGTCGACCCGGACGGCCCGCTCCGGGTGGGGGAACTCCCAGGGGTTGCCCAGGGCCAGCCAGTTGTCGGGCTGCTCGACCTGCTGGTCGTCGACGAAGGTCTGGCGGAAGATGCCGTACTCGTAGCGAATGCCGTAGCCGACGGCCGGGACGCGCAAGGTGGCCAGGGAGTCGATGAAACAGGCTGCCAGCCGCCCCAAACCACCATTGCCCAGTCCGGGCTCGATCTCCTGGGAGCGCAGGCTCTCCAGGCTGAGCCCGCAGGAGGCCAGCCCGGCCTCGGCGATCTCGTCCAAATCAGAGGCCAATAAGTTGTTGTCGAGTTGACGGCCCAGGAGGTATTCGGCCGAGAGATAGCCGACGACCTTGGAGCCAGTCTGGCGGATGCGCCGCATCGACTCCAGCCAACGGGCCATCAGATAGTGGCGGACGGTGCGGGCCAGGGCCAGGTACTGGTCGTTGACGGTCGATTCGGTCAAGGTGACGCCCTGGCCGGTGTTCAACTCGTGCAAGAACTCGCGCACGAAGCCGTCAACGGTGTGTTGGGGCGCCACCACTGGGCCGGTGGCGATGGGGTTGGTGGGCTCGAACTCGGGTCCCAGCCGACGGGTCTCGGAACGCCGCTCGTCGGTCGGGGTCTGAGGCGACTGGGCTGGTGTCTGGCTATCGTTCACCAGGACACGGTAGCTGAAAGCGGTCGTCCGGGGTGAACCCGGGGGCCGGCGCAGGGCGGGTCCGGGCAGCCCGGCCCTAAGGCGGCGTCAGGTGGGCGATCAGCCAGTCTACGGCGCTCTGGGGCTTAACCTCTCCCCAGTTATCGCCGACGCCGCTGGTTTGGTCAGGGGGATCGGTGACGGCGGTGTCGAAAGGGCCGTAGACGAATGAGTCAGTACAGTCGTAGACGGTGACGGAGGTGATGCCCTGGAAAGCCTGGCCGAGGCGTTGGCCGGTAGCCGCGTCGGTGTACCAGTCGCCGGCCTCGCCCGGGCGCAGACTGATCACGGCCACGTAGCGGATCTCGTCCCTGATCACCGGCAAGTAGTCGGCGGGCACCCCCAGGAAGTCCTTCCCCTCGGGTCCATTGCTGAAGGATGGTTGCCAGCTGTTGCGGGGCAGGTCCGGGGCGAGGTCGATTATCAGACCGCCGTCCAGGGTGGGTAGGCCGGTGACCGGCACACCGACGGCGCCGAAGTTGGAGGTCAAGTTTTGAGCCGTTGAGGTGATCTGGTCCGTCCGGTATTGGGTCAGTTGCTCGGCGGTGATGTCGCTGTGGGCGCGGTAGTCGAAGTCGGCCACCGGCTCGCCGTTGATGGTCTGAAGGACACCGGGGTTGGTGGTCAGCCAGTCCACCAGCGAGGCCGCCGGGCGGGTCAACCAGTCTGGCCGCCAATCGGCCGCGGACCATCGGTCGGAGCTGGTGCCGATGGTCAAACTGGTCACCTTGGAGTCGAGCAAGTTCTGGGGTTCCCACATAAAGACACCGCCGTGGATGCCTTGTTCGTCCGGCAGTATGAGGGTCAACTCGGTCAGATCGGGGAAATAGGACACGGGCTCCAGCCCCGCCTCGGTCGGATTGGCGTAGGCCAGGCTGGTGACACCGGGCCACTTATTGTCCGGATGGGTGTGCGAGTAAAACGGCTCGAAGGACTCGGTCCGCAATTTGGTTAGATTGGCCAAGTCGAGGGCAGAGACGTCGGCCAGCTCGTTGTAGTTGTCGGAGATGGCCAACTCGAGAGAGGCACAGTTCAACGACATCAGGTAGGGTAGATAAGAGTCAGCCCCCAGATCCAGACGGCAGTCGAGGCCGTCGAGGTATTTCACCAGGCCGGCCGCGATCCGGCCGGGATCGTCGGTCAAGCCCGCCACGATAGTCTCGTCCGACTGGTTGAAACTGACCAACCGCCACTGCTCCGGGTCCAAGTCGCTCATCAAGTCGATGTAGGCCTGGAAAAGGGGCGATAACTCCGGGCCGGCCGCGACCGGCGGTACGGCCAAGCCGAGTTGGTAGCGCAGTCGGTAGCTCATCGCCCCGGCGACGACCAGGGCCAGCCCGAACAGGCTCAGACCGATGACCAGACCCAGCCGTCGCCCTCGGCCTCGCTGGGGCGGTGGGGGCGGTGGGGGCGGCTGGTAGGGGAGGGGCTGGGGGGCGGATATTGGTAGGGGCGGTTGGAAGCTGGGGCCGGCCGGCATCGGCTCGGGCGATTGTTCGTGGTTCGGCATGGCGGCTCTTCGGCTCAGGGGAGGCGGAAGAAGACCAAGTCGACGTCCGCCTCGTCCAAATGAATGAATAGAGCTTTGTTGTTGAACCAGTATTCGCCGGCCAGGGGGACGCCGGCTTTGAGTTCGACCGGGTCGCCGTTGTGCGTCACCTCTATGTGGCCGTCCCGGGTCTGGTAACGCAAGGCGACATTACCGGCGCTGTCGTCGGGTTGGAGCAAGTAGGCGCTGCCGCCGTGGCGCAGGACCAGACCGGCCGCCGACGAGCGGGGGTCAGTTCGGTTGTCAAAAGAGAAGTAGTCCTGGTTGTGCTCCAGTCGCCAGGAACCGACGATCTGCTGATCAACGGCGCAGCCGGACAACAGCCCGCAGACCAATAGCGCGAGGACGACGGCCGCCAGGTGAGCGCGACGACGTGTGTGGGGCTGGAGGCCGTCGGCTGGCGTGAATCGAGCCGTAGGCCCCGGCCCGGGCGGGGCGAAGTTGGGCGCGCCCGGCGGCGGGGCGTCATCCGTATGGGGGAGGGGCGGCGAATCGTTGTCTGGCATGGCGACTATTCTCTCACCAGAATAGCTCTTCCACGCCTCCGCGCCTCAGGACGAGAAGCCAAGGACCCGGTTTGTCCCACCACTGCTCGATGGTTTCTAAGTGGTCGCGGAAACAGGCGACCTGTTCCGCCATCGTCAGACCGCCCGGGGTGAGGCAGACGACTCTAGCCTTGGCTTTCAAGAAGGCCGATTTCTCCCTCGGCCGTCGCCGAATGCGCTCGTCCTTGGTGACGACCACCCAGCCATGGACGCCGGCGTCGTGCAGCCAACGCTCGTCCGGGATTTCCCTACTGCCGTATTCGTCTCGCACGGTCATCACGCTGTAGCCCGCCGCCGTGAAAAAGCGGGCACGCTCCGCACGCCTAAGCTCTGGTCGACCAGGATTCTAGGCCGCGAGCGCGACACGGGTGCGCACAATCGACTCGACCACGACGGGTGGCAGGTCCATCTCGTCGGACACCGACTGGATAGTGTCTCCGGCTTTGAACAACGCCAGGATGTCGTCCACCCGGACGGTCGTGCCGGCGATGATCGGTTGGCCGAAGGCATACCGATGGTCGGCGATCACGGGCGTCGAGTCGTAGGCCGTCAGGCGCACCGCCTCGGGGAATCCCCGATCATCCCAGGTGATCAGTCGCAAACCGGTTTCGATGACTTGCGGTAGCCCGCCTTGTAAGTCCTTGGCCCGCGTCCACTGGGTGTCCCCCTGGGCGGCCAGGTTCATGAGGATGTCCCGGCCGTCGTGGGCCAGCACTCCTTGGCGCAGCATCCGCTCCCCCAAGTGCTGGCGGACTCTCCCCATGCCGGTGGTGATGGCCCGTAGGGGCAGGCCAGCGCGGAGTAACTCCCGATAGATTTGGGCCTCGACCAAAGCGATGAACGGCAACCGTGGCTGTTGCCCGGCGGCGGGTAGACTGGTTAACAAATTATCCTTGTTAATCCATCGGCGCAGCTTCTCCGGGTTCAAGCCCAGGTGGGACGCTGCCAGGCCAATCGTGTAGAGGGGCACTGTGTAACGCTCGTCCCGGTCCATACGCGCCTCCTTAGCCGACGGCTCGGACCAATCATACGAATCGGGTCTGACACCCGGGCGGATTAGACCGTGATCGTCGGCCGTGTCGGGACCAGAGGCTCGATGCCGTGGCGGACAGGTCGGACTTCCTTAACGCGGCGCCAGGTGGGCGGCCAACCAGTCGACGGCGCTCTGGGGCTGGACGTCGCCCGCCGGCTTGGGCGACGATTCTCGGGCGACGGGCCGACGTGACGGTCAGCTCAGGTGGGACACGACCCAGTCGATGGCGGTCTGGGGCTGGATCGGCCCGGAGTGGTCGCCGGAGCCTTGGACCTCGTCCGGCGCCGAGGTGCTGGCGGTGTCGAAGAAGCCGTAGGAGACATAGTCCACCAAGTCGTAGACGACGACGTAGGTGATGCCCAGGAAGGCCTGGCCGGTGCGTTCGCCCGTGGACCGGCTGTAATACCAGCCGTCGTTGGCGCCGTTGCGCAGGTTGACCATGATGACGTAGCGCAACTCGTCCGGGATCACCGGCAGGTAGCTGGCCGCCACCCCCCGGAAATCCTTCCCGGCCGGGCCGTTGCTGAAGGACGCCTGCCAGTCGCGGCCGGCCACGCCGGTGGCGAAGTCGACCGCCAGGCCGCCGGTCAGGGCCGGGAGGTTGGCGTTGTACTGATCGGTGGCGCCGAGGATGGCGGTGCCGGCGCGGGCCATGGAGGAGATCTTGTCCGCCCGGTATTGGGCCAGCTCGTCGGCCGTCAGGTTGCTGAGGGCTTGGTGGTCGAAGTTGGCCACCGAGACGCCGTTGATGGTCTGGAGGTTCCCGGGATGGGTCGTCAGCCAGTCCGCCAGCGAGGCCGCCGGCCGGGTCAGCAGTTCTGGTTGCCAAGCGGACGAATACCACAGGTCGGAGCTGGTGCCGAGGGTCAAACTGGTCACCTGGGAGTCGAGCAGGGGCTGGGGATACCAGCGTGAGAAATCGCCTTTGTCGGCGTTCTCGTCCGGCAGCATGACGGTCAAGTCGGTCAGGTTGGGGAAATAAGACACCACCCTCAGCCCCTGGTCATAAGGGTTGCCGTAGGCCAGGCTGGTGACCTCGGGCCAGGTCTGGCCCTCTCGGTCGATCCAGTCGAGCGGGGCCAACTCCTCGGTGCGCAACTTGGTCAGATTGGCTAGGTCGATGGCGGAAACGTCATCCACCAAGGCGGTGGTGGGAACGGCCAACTCGAGGGAGGCGCAGTTCAACGACTGGAGGAAGAAGACGTAGGTAATATCCTCCAGCGCCAGGCGGCAGTCGAGGCCGTCGAGGTGTTCCACCAGGGCGGCCGAGATCTCCTCGGATCGGCCGTCGTAGTCCACCGCCACGATGGTCTCGTCCTGCTCGATGAAAGCGATCGACCGCCGCTGCTCGGGGGTGAGGTCGCTCATCAGGTCGATATAAGCCTGGAAACGGGGCGTCAGGGTCGGGCCGGTGCCGGCCGGGTGGACGGCCAGGCCGATTTGGTAGCGCAGCAGATAGGTCGCCCCGCCGCCGATCAGGAGCACCCCGATCAGGCACAGGCCGACGATCCGCACCAGCCGCTTCCGCTGCCCCGGCTGTCGGGCCGGCTTCGGCTGGCGCTCCCGCTTCGGCCGTCGGCCCTTGGACGGCGGCTGGGGCTGGTTCGGGGCGGGCGCGTAGAAGGCGCCGGGGCCGGCCGGCGGGAAGGGCTGGGGGCCGTAGCCGGTCGTCTCCGGCGGGGGCTGGTTCGGGTTTGGCGGGTAGGCGGGTTGGGGGCCGTTGGCTTGGAAGGGCTGGGGGTCGTTGGCCGGGAAGTATTGCGGGCCGGTGGATTCGGCTGGTCCTGGTGGTGGTTGGTTCGGGGCGGCTTGGAAGGGTTGGGGGCCGTTGGCCGGGAAGTATTGCGGGCCGGTGGATTCGGCTGGTCCCGGTGGTGGTTGGTTCGGGGCAGGGGGGTAGAAGGCTTCGGGGCCGGCGGCCGGGAAGGATTGGGGGCCGGTCTGGCTGATCTGTCCGGTCTGTCCGGTCGGCGACTGGGGCTGGTTCGGGGAGGGCGGATAGACGGCTGGATAGGCAGACCGGGGATCGGACGCCGAGAGGTATGGGGGCGGGCCGGAGTTGGCCGGCCCCGCCCCGGACCCGGCCAAGTCGGCCGCGCCCGGCGGCGGCAGGGGCGGCTCGTATGGGCCCGGCGCGGGCGGGCCGAAGTCGGCTGGTGGTGGTGGCGGGCCGAAGTCGGCTGGTGGTGGTGGTGGGCCGAAGTCGGCCGGCTGGAAGGGGACGAAGCCTGGCGGCGGCGGTCCCGGTGGCGGGCCGGCCGCGGGCGGCTGCGGGGTGTATCCCGGGAAGGGTGGCTGATCATTGGTTGACATAGCGGCTCTTTTGACTCAGGGGAGGCGGAAGAAAATCAACTCGACGTCAGTGGTGTCCAATGAAATGAACAAAGCTTCATTATTGAACCAATATGTGCCGGACAGGGGAACGCCGTCCACGGTCTGGACCACTTCGCCCTCGTACGTCACCTCGATATGGCCGTCCCGGGTCTTATAGCGCAAGACGTCTTCGCCGGCGGCGTTGCCGTAGATGAGCACCGAGGCTTTGCCGTTGTCGCCGAAGACCAGACCGGTGGCGGACAAGTAGGGGTCGGCCGGGGTGTCCAGGTAAAAGTAGTCTTGGTTGTGTTCCAGGCGCCAGCTGCCGACGATTTGCTGATCGACGGCGCAACCGGACAAGAGCGAGCCGATCAACAGCGCCAAGACGACGGCCGCCGGACCAACGAGGCGGCGGCGGGTGTGGACTGACATATTGCAACACCTCGTTTCACGGTGTCTCAAAGATAGCCCCGACTGGCAATCAAGGCTAACCCGCCGCCCGACCGTCGGGAGGCAACGGGCCGCCCCCAAGCCGCTCGGTGGGGATAGTCCGATTATAGCCTCCGGGTTGACGCCGCGCCGACGGATCGGGTGAGTCCGCTGGTCAGCTCGGGGGGTTGTCGGGCGGGTGGATCAGTTGGGACTGTCATCGACGCCGCCATCGCCACGGTCGACGAGGCCGATTGCGGGACAGTGAGCGTTCTAACGCACGCAGTGGTTGAATTTGGGCTTAGCGTGCATTAGAATGCACAGTCATGGAATTGGTCGACCGGCCGGACTACTTGGCCCGGCTGCGGCGGTGGCGCGACCGGCCAGTCATCAAGGTGGTGACCGGCGTCCGGCGCTGTGGCAAATCGACCTTGCTGGAGCTCTATCGCCGCGAGCTGGCCGGCGAGGGAGTGCCGGCGGAGCGAATCATCGCCTTGAACCTAGAAGATCTGAGCCTGGGCGCCTTGACGGCCAGCCATCAGGCGTTGCACGACCACATCGCCGCCCGGCTGGCCCCGGACGGGCCGACCTACGTTTTCTTAGACGAGGTCCAAGCCGTGCCCAACTTCGAGCGGGCCATCGCCAGCTTGCAGCTACGGCCCGGCGTCGACCTCTACGTGACGGGATCCAACGCCCATATTCTGTCCGGCGACCTGGCGACCTTGTTGTCCGGGCGCTATGTCGAGGTGGCGGTCCTGCCGCTGTCCTTGGCCGAGTTCGCCGCCGCCCGCCGGGCGGTCTCCCCCCAGGCCGCGCCCGCCGACCTGTACGCGGACTATGTCCGTTTCGGCTCCTTCCCCTTCGTCCTCAGCCTCGTGCCCGACGGCGACGCCGTTGACGACTACCTCGGCGGGCTGTTGGCGACGGTCCTGTTGAAGGACGTGGCGGTGCGCCAGAAAGTGGCCAACGCCCGCCTGTTGCAAGACGTCACCGCCTACCTCTTCCACAACGTGGGCAGCCCGGTGTCGCTGCGGCGGGTGTCCGACTCGTTGACCTCGTTGGGGCGGCGCCCCTCGCCGCACACGGTCGAGAGCTATCTGACGGGTCTGATCGACGCTTACCTGGTCTATCCGGTGGCCCCCTGGGACGTCCGGGGGCTGACCCACCTGGCCATCCCAGACAAGTATTACGTCGTTGATCCGGGGCTGCGGCGGGCCCTCGTCGGCTACGCCGGAGGTGACAGCGGTCATGTGTTGGAGAATGTCGTCTTCCTGGAGTTGCGGCGCCGCCACTCCCGTGTCCGAGTCGGCCGGACGGGCGGCCGGGAGATCGATTTCGTGGTCGGCCAGGCCGAGCGGACGGGTTACTTCCAGGTGGCCCAGTCGGTGCGCGACCCTGCCACCTTGGAGCGGGAGCTGGCCCCACTGCGAGCCATCGACGACCACCATCCGAAACGTCTGCTGACCCTCGACGCCGAGCCGCCCATATCCCACAACGGGATCGTCCAGCTCAACGTCTTGGACTGGCTGTTGGGTCGGGAGTCGTAGCCCGTCCCAGCCCGCCGCCGGGGCGCGAAGACATCACCCCCTAAGATATCGGGACTGTTGGGCCGCCAGCTCATCCATGATGACTGGTTATAAGGTTCCCAGGTCGTCACGGAACACCGGCTCGCCCGGAAGCCGCGACACAATATCAGGACCCCGCAAAACCCTCCACTCCTCACGCAAATACAAGACGCCGTCCACGCGGCGCATGATGACCTGACCTGTATCGACGAAAAGCACGGCCGAGGCGTCCACCCGGTCGGCCAGTTGGGCGGCCGACACGAACATCGCAGCCTGGGCCCGCTCGAACTCGTCATAGCTGATTTTATAGTCGACCGCATAGTAAACCTCGGTCGTCAACGGTGCGCCGAGCTCCTTGGCGTACATTTCTAGGCCCGGTACATACCTGTCCTCGCCGTTGTGGACGCTTACCCTCCACAGGGCGGGCCATTTGACGGGGGCCTCCGACAGGTGCCGGAGGCCCAAGAGGCCCAGCAACTCCGCCTTCACTTCCGGCGTGGTTTTCGCGGAGTTCAGCCCCAGCGGATAGTTGAACATGTTTCCTCCCAGGTCGTTGTCATGGCCATATCCTCACGATCTGGCCAGCTTTGATGGCGATCACTTCCACAAACCCGAAAAGCGGCCACTCCCCCAACTGAGCCGCCAGTTTATTTGTGGTGACCGGTCAGATGGTCCCCAGGTCATCGCGGAACACCGGTTCGCCCGGCAGCCGCGCCACAACATCCGGCCCCCTCAACGCCCTCCAGTCATCACGCAAATATAGCACCCCCCCCATGCGGCGCATGATGACCGGACCAGTATCGGAAGAAAGCGTGGCCACGGCGTTCACCCGGTCGGCCAACTGGGCGGCCGACACAAGCATCGTAACCCGAGCCCGCTCGATCTCGTCATCGTCGGCTTCATGGTTAAGCGCATAGCTAATCTTGGTCGTCACCGGGACCCCTAGCTCATCCGTGTACATTTCTCGGGTCGGCTCGTTCAGGCCATCGCTGTCGTAAACGCTTATCCCCCACAGGGCGGGCCACCTGACGGTGGCCTCCGACAGGTGCCGGAGGCCCAAGAGGCCCAGCAACTCCGCTTTTACCTCCGGCGTGGTCCTCGCGGAGTTCAGCACCAGCGGATGGTTGAACATGTTTCCTCCCTTGTCATGGCCATATCCTCACGATCTGACCGGCTTTGATAGCGATCACTTCCACGAGCCCGGGCCGATCCCAGGCTTTTAGCTCGGCCGCCACCTGCTCCGCAGTGGCCGTGGTGTCGTCAAGGTTCAAAACGACCCGACTCGTCTGTCCCTCTTCAACCTTTTCCATTATACGGGAAGCGATGTTCCTCAAATTGTCGGTATTCGGCGCGCAGCAGTCGAATATCCTGCCCTCGATGAGATAGTCGGGATTCTTCAACCCCGGCACCTCCGGCTTCTGCTCTATATTAAACCCGGCGTCCGCCAGGGTTCGCGCGGACTCATTCTCCCGGGTCAAAGACCGAACCGTGCTGTCATCGTCTTTCGGCGAGATTTTAGCGGGTCGTCCGGTTGGGACGCCGCTTTTCGGGCCGGTCGGCTCGGTCAGTTTGATCTTCGGTTCGACGGTTTTGTAGCCGATTCTGGCGGCTATTTCTTCGGCGGCTTTGAGGTCGTTTTGGGTGATGACGACGCCGTCGCGGGTGATGTTGTCGCCGTTTCTGAGGGCTTGGATCTCGTCGGGTTTCAGGCGCACCCAGCGGGTGGCGCCGCCGATGGTGATGGGGATGACGGCTAGGGCTAGGCCGAACAGGCCTTGGACGATCTCGCCCTCGCCCAGGTAGGCGACCGCGTTGGTCAGGGCGACGGCGGTGTCGGCGGCGGACAACGCGGCTATGACCACGGGCGCGGCCGTGCCGGCGGTGGCGGCCAAGGACGCCACCATTATGACTATGCCCAAGCTCTGCAGAAGCTCATGCTTGTGCTTGTCCCACCACGACAAATGGTCATACACGACCTGCTGGCGGGCGAGATGCTCGGCGGCGTTGGCCACGTCGGCGGCGAACCGCTCGACCGTGCCCTCCTGGTAGGCGTCGGACGGCCTGTTCCGGCCATCGGCCGGTTCGGCTTGGGCGCTCTGTTGTAATCCCCAGGCGACTGTGGTGGCGGCGGCTTGGCCGAACCAGTAGCCGCTGGCCTGGTCGAAGCCGTACTCCAGCATCAGGTATTCCAGGCGGGAGTCGATCTGGGCTGTGCCGGGGTCGGCGTGCTGCCCGTCCGGGTAGTCGTAGCCGGGCAGGTCGACCGGCGTGGTCCCGTTGCCCTGGAAATAGTTCAGCATCCAAGCCGGGCTGTAGTCCGCAGCCGACTGGAAGACCCCGGCCATCGGGTCCACCACCGGCGGCTGACAGCCCAGATCCTCGTTGAAACGGGGGTCGATGACCGGGGTGCCGCCGGGGATCTGCCAGGCCGCGGCGTCCGGCTTCCCGTCGTTGTACAAGATCGCGTCGGACACGCCGGTCAAAAACTCGTCCGGCCAAGACCCCCGGCCGATCACCATCGACAACAACGCCGCCGAGGGAGCGGCGGCCGAGTCTCGGATGACACCCTGCCACTGGCCGGTGAGGGCCGCCAACCGGTCGGGGGGCAGACTGCGGGCGGCCAGGCTCAACGTCGCCCCCAAGTCGTCCAACAAGTGGCCGTAGTCGGCGTCGAAGGCCTCCAGGTCGGACGGCTCGGCGGCGCCCAAGCCGATATTGACATCCAACTGGTTGCGGCGCGTGTTCAAACCGTTCAACAGTTGGGCCAGCCGCCCGGGACCCAGGCGGGCCTGCAAGGCCAGGGCGAATCCGGGGTCGCCGCTGTTGGCGTCGAGCAGGTCCAACAGCTCCTGCGGGACCGTCCCGTCCCCCGTGCCGCCCAGAGTGTTGGCGTCGAGGCACTGTTGGATCAAGACGGCGGCCCGGCGGGCGTCGTCGTCGCTCAGGAACACCGTGTCGTCGAACGTCACTTGGCGTAACGACTCCCCGGGGCGGGAGTCGGCGATCTCGCGCGCCAGGTCGAGACGCTGCTGGCACTCCCGCGCCAGCTCGCGCAGCCGCCACACGCGCTGGCCGTCATACGTCCAGTCCGGCAGCCGGTCCGACGACAAGCCCACGTCGTTCAAATAATTGGCCAGCCGGCCGGCCGCCTCCGGAGCCTCTTCGACGGCCCGGTTCAACCGGTTCACGACGTCTTGCAGCGCGTCGATGTTGATGGACTGCTCGGCCACGGCGAAACCCTCTCACCAGCGGGTCCAGCGGGACCGCCACTCGGAGACGTCGACCATCTCCGGCTGCGCCCGGACAACATCCGCGAACAAGTCGTCCACCTCCTGGGCCGCCGCGTGGGCGGACCACCTCAGGTCATACAACTCGGCGTAGACCTGGCGCGCCCTGGGGCTGACCCACGCGGGTGCCCCGAAAACCCGCAACACCGAGGCCAACGCCGCCGACAACACATCCTCGTCGGCCTCGGAGGCCCACCGCCGCGACACCACACCCTGCCGATAAAGATTCAACAACTCAGTCACAGCCATACCCTCCAGTCGCCGTTTCGGAGTCTCGGCCAACCCGCCCACTGGTCCTTCTTGGGGGCAGTGTACCCATCCTCACGGGCCGAGTCGGACGGACAGCGCGCCGGCCGGCCTACTCATTCCCGGATCGATCAGCCGTCACGATGTGGGGCAGGTCGTGGGCGGGAGGCTCTGGTCGCTCAGGCCAAGGGCCGTCTGGAGCGCCTGGGGCGGCGAGGCGAGTGCTGGGGTCGGCGACCGGGGACGGGGCGGGGGTGGTCGGGTGGGGGTTTATCCCCATGGATTGGACTGTCGATGATCTGTTTATAATCGCCTTCGGCGTCCGTCGGGTGACGGGGCGTCGCTGTCTCGGCCGGGCTCCCGGCCGGGGTCTTCGGTAGTTCTTCGTGGCGTCGAAAGCGGGTGATGGTGATGGGCCGGTTGTTGTCAGGTCGTCGTCGGCGGGTGGCCTCGGTCGCCCCGGTGGTGGCCCTGGCGGTGGCCCTGGCCGGTCTGGCGGTGGCCCAGGACGGTTTTGCCATCACAGAGTTGGAGTTGGACGACTCGGGGGTCTGGGTGACCAGCCAGGCGCGGTTGAGCTTGGGGCGGTTCAATTACAACGCCGGCCGTCTGGACGGGGCCTTGGTGGCCTCGACCGATGATTTCGAGGTCCTGCAGGACGGCGCCCAAGTTTTCTTGCACGACCCGGTGGCGGGGCAGTTGGCGCAAGTGTCGCCGGCCCGGATGGAGTTGGGCGGGCCGGTGGAGCTGCCGGCCGGGGCGCAGGTGGCGCTGGGGGGCGGCCGGGCGGCCGTCTGGGCGCCGAGCCTGGGCAGTTTGTGGGTGATGGCGGAGACGGCGGTGGCCAGTTTCCAGGTCGACTCGGAGGCTTTCCCGCCGGTTTTGACGGATTTGCCGGCCAACGCCGCCATGACGGTCGGGACCGACGGGGAAACCCATCTGTTCGACCCCGCGGCCGGACGCCTGATTTCGCTGGGGGGGGGGTGATTTAGCCGCTTCCATAACGGCCGACCGCCAACTGGAGGGGGTGCCCCAGGAGGGAGCTTTCGCCTTGACGGCGGTGGGCGACCGGCCGGTGGTGTGGTCGGCCGGGTCGCACCAGTTGTTCTGGGAGGGCGGTCAGGCGATGCCGCCGGCCGGGGCCGGGGATGTCACGGCGGCGGTCTTGCAGCAGCCGGGTCCGGCGGCCCCAGCGGTGGTCTTCGCCACGCCGGAGGCGGTGGTCAGCCAACCGTTGACCGGCGGGGAGGCGGTGGTGTCGCCGCCGGCGGTGACGGGCGGCCGGCCGGCCGCGCCGGTGGTCTTGGGGGGTTGTGTCTTCTCGGTCTGGAACTCGTCGGCGGCCTTCCGCCGGGATTGCCCGGACGCCGGGGACAGTTTGAGCCAGGTGGTGGAGGGGGCCAGCCCCCGGGACGAATTGAAGCTGCGCCAAAACCGTGGCCATGTGGTGTTGAACCAGGTCAACTCGGGGGGCCTGTGGCTGGTGACCGACGATTTGGAGCCGGTCGACAACTGGGACGACGTCATTCCGGCCACGGACGAGGGTGACGAGTTGGACGAGTCGTTGCAGGAGCAGGACGAGGAGGTGACGCCGGAGCGGAGCGAGGACAACCATCCGCCGACCGCCCAGGACGACAGTTTCGGGGTGCGGCCGGGGGGCTCGTTCTTATTGCCGGTGGTGGAGAACGACCAGGACGAGGACGGCGACTTGTTGACGGCCGCCCTGGACGGGCCGCCGCCCAGCGTCGGCACGCTGGGGCTGGTGTACGCCGACTCGGTCTTCCAACTGACGGTGCCGGACGACGCCACCGGGTCGTCGTCCTTCCGCTACACCGTCTCGGACGGGCGCGGCGGCACGGCCTCGGCCAGGGTCTCCTTGGAGGTCGTCCGGCCGGAGTCGAACCGGCCGCCGGCCCCGGTGACGGAGCGGGAGGCCAGCCGGCTGTACGTCTCGTCCGGCCAGAAGGTGTCCTACAACGTCTTGACGGATTGGCGCGACCCGGATGGGGACGAGATCTTCCTGGTGTCGGCGGCGCCGCCGGGGCCGGAGGACGTGGTGGTGGCGCGCCCGGACGGGACCATCGAGTTCCGCGACGGCGGCTATTCGACCGGGGTGAAGAAGGTCACGGTGGTGGTGTCGGACGGCCGCGAGGAGGCCACCGGCGAGTTGACGGTGGTGGTCTATCCGTCCGGCAACCACCGGCCGATCGTGCGCCCGGATCTGGCCTCGGGGCCGGTGGGCTCGCAGATTGTGGTCCAGCCGCTGTTGAACGACATGGACCCGGACGGGCAGACGTTGCGCCTGGTGGACGTGTCGGAGCCGGCCGGGGCGCAGGTGACGAAGGATTTGGACGCCGGGCGTTTCACGGTCCAGGGGTCGCGGCCGGGGAGCTTCTATTTCACCTACGCGGTGACCGACGGGCCGACGGCGGTCGAGTCGTGGGTGCGGGTGGACGTGACCGACGAGGCGCCGGTGGACGCGCCGCCGCTGGCGGTGCCGGACACGGTCCTGTTGCCCAAGGGGCAAGAGGTCTTGGCGGCGGTCTTGAACAACGACGTCAACCCGCTGGGCGGGCCGCTGGTGGTGACGCGGGTGCAGGCCCCGGACGGGGCGCCGGTGTCGGCGGCGGTGCTGAGCCACGCCAACGTCAAGGTGACGGAGCTGCGCCAGTTCGACCAGCCGGTGAAACTGGACTATTGGGTGTCCAACGGCAAGAGCACGGCCCGGTCGACCTTGACGGTGGTGTCGGTCAAGGCTCCGGAGACGATTCTGCCGCCGTCGGCCGGCGACGACGAGGTGCGGGTCAGGGCCGGCGACATCGCCACGGTGGCGGTGCTGGCCAACGACTCCCACCCCAACGGGGTGCCGCTGCGGCTGCGCCCGGAATTGGTGGGGGAGTTGCCGGACCCGGACTCGGAGGCGTTGGTCTTCACCGCCGGTAACAATATCCGTGTCCATGCTCGGCAGACCGCCGGTACTTACACGGTCCTCTATCAAGTGGAGGCGACCCAGGGTGACGCCGAGCCGGACACCGGCCGGCTGACCATCCATGTGATGGCCCCGGACCCGGAGCGCAACCAGCCGCCCCGGCCCCAGGAGGTCGAGGCCCGGACGGTGGCCGGGCAGCCGGTGACGATCAAGGTGCCGCTGGACGGCATCGACCCGGACGGCGACTACACGGTCCTGGCCTCTCTGGGGTCGGCCCCGGGCCAGGGCCGGGTGACCGGACTGACCCAGGACGCGCTGGTCTACGACCCGGGCGAGCTGACGGTGGGCACGGTCGAGTTCGACTATGTGGTCAAGGACCGGCTGGGGGCCGAGGGCCGGGCCAAGATCCGGGTCGGGGTGGCCGGCGCCCAGACCCAGAACCACGACCCGATCGCCAACTCGGACGCGGTCGAGGTCAGGCCGGGGAGGCAGGTCGATGTTGATGTGACGGCCAACGACGCCGACCCGGACGGCGACGCCATCGTCTTGGCGGCGGACTCGGCCCGGTCGGACGATTTCACGGTCTCAACCCGGGACGAGCGGCTGGTCTTCACCGCCCCGACGGAGGAGGGCGATTATTCGGCCACCTATGTCATCCGCGACGCCTGGGGTCAGGAGGCGACCGGCGTGGTGACGGTCAAGGTGCGCCAGGACGTGGCCTTGAAGAAGCCGCTGCCGCGCGACGACCAAGTCGACCGGCTAGAGGTCTTGCGCTCCGAGACGGGCACGGTCGAGGTCGAGGTGTTGAAGAACGACGACGACCCGGACGGCGATGCCACCAGCGACGATTTGCGGGTCGAGGGCGACACGGCGGTGGCCTCGGGCGGCCGGGTGACGGTCACCCTGACCGCCGCCCAACAGTTGATCGACTACTCCCTGACCGACCCGGACGGCCTGGTCGGCCACGCCTTCATCACCGTCCCGGGGACGGATGAGATCCCACCCATGCTCGACCCGGACAGCGTCGGCCTGGAGGTCAAGGCCGGCGTCACCGTCCAGGCGGCCCTGGTCGATCACGTCCTGGTCGGCCCGGGCAAGACGCCCCGGGCGACCGAGGCCTCGAAGCTGTCGGCCTGGAACGGCGCCGCCGCCCTGGTGTCGGCCGACACGGTGTCGTTCGTCGTCCCGGAGGATTACGTCGGCCCGGCGGCCATCTCGCTGGAGGTGGCCGACTCCACCGACGACGCCGCCCTGCGGGCCATGATCACCATCCCAGTGACGGTGACGGCGGCCGACAAACGCAATCAGCCGCCCGAGTTGATGGGCGGACGGGTCGAGGTCGAGGCCGGCCAGGAGGCCCAACTGGGCCTGGCCGACTATGTGACCGACCCGGACCCGGACGACAGCTTCAGCTTCACCGTCTCCCGGCCGCCGGCCCTGGACGGCGTGACCGCCGCCGTCGACGGGCCGACCTTGACGGTCAAGGCCGAGCGGACGGTGGCCAAGGGCGCCGCCACCAGCTTGACGCTGGCGGTGACGGACGGCCACAACGACCCGGTGACGGCTCAGGTCGAGATCGTGGTGGTGGCCTCCAAACAACCCTTGGCCCAGGCGGTCGAAGACACGGAGCCGAACGCCAACCAAGGCAAGGACCATTGTTTGCAGGTGACGGCCAACGACGTCAACCCCTTCCCCGACACACCGCTCAAGGTGGTGGCGGCGGCGGTCGAGACCGGCCAGGGGTCGGCCTCCACCGGCTGCTCCGGCCAGGGCTCGGTCCAGGTCACGCCCGGGGCCAGCTTCGTCGGCCAGATGGTGGTGCGCTACACCGTCGAGGACGCCACCGCCGACCCGGACCGCCGGGTCGAGGGTCGCATCCGCTTGAACGTCAGGGGCCGTCCCGACGCCCCGGCCGGGCTGCACGTCGACCAGGTGGGCGACCAGACGGTCACCTTGTCCTGGTCCCCGGCCAACAACAACGGCGCCCCGGTGACCAGCTACCAGGTGAGCGGCACGCCCGCTTACGGGCCGATCAACTGCGGCACCCAGACGGTCTGCGTCCTGACCGGGCTGACCAACAATGTGACTTACACCTTCACGGTCACGGCCACGAACGAGGTCGGGACCTCGGAGGCCTCGATGGTCTCGCCCGAGGCTAGGCCCGACACCTTCCCCAACCACGCCTCACCGCCGACGCTGGTGTTCGGCGACACCAGCTTGACTGTGAGCTGGACCTACCCCGGCACTCGTGGCAGCCCAGTCACCGGCTACGTGTTAGAAATCTCGCCGCCGCCGACCAACGGCATCGCCCAGATTGGCGACCCGGCCTCCGGCGGTCAGCCGGGCACGACTTACATCTGGAGAGGACTGAAGAACGGCACCGAATACAGGGTTCGGATCTGCCCGGTCAACGCGGCGCCCGGGGTATGTGAGGATGAGGGCCAGTTCTCCAGCTACTCGGCCCCCGAGATCCCGGCCAAGCGGCCCGAGCCGCCGGCCGCGCCGACGGCCGCCCGGCTGCGCTCGGCTGGCACCGAGTCGGAGGTCCAGCTCACCTGGCAGCAGCCCGTCACCAACGGGGCCGAGATCAAGTCCTACCAGGTTGTGTCATCCGGCGGGGTGACCAAAACCTGGAATTTCCCCGCATCAGCCGCCGGGGCTCCCCAAACCCTTTCTCTGCCTGTTTCGACTAACAACATCACCTTCCAAGTCAAGGCCGAGAACAAGGCCGGCTGGTCTGACTTCTCGCCCGCCTCAGCCCCCTTCCGCTCGATCGTCGAGCCCGGATCGGTCTCCAACATCGCCACCACCGACAAGGATGGGGCCTGCGGGCTGAGCTTCAGTCCGGCCGCCCTAAACGGCGCCAGCGCCTCCGAGGTCAGCTACCACTACCAGGTCAGCAACGGGGCCGTCGGCTCCTTCGGCATCTCTAACTCCGGGACCGTCACCGGGCTGTCCAACAGTCAGGCCTACACATTCACGGTCTGGGCGGTCACAACCGTCCAAGGTGCCAGCTACGAGGGCGTTAAGACCACCAGCGGCCAGTGCAGTCCCTACGGCCCGCCCCTCAAGCCGGACGGCAACGCCCAGCCCGAGGGGGCAAAAGCCGTCCGGTTGTGGTGGGGCTCGGCCCCACCGTACAACGGCCGTTTCGTCGAGCGGGTCGAGTACATGGTCGACAACAACGGGACTTGGAACCACGGCGGTCTGGTGGGTGGCCAGATCGTGGTCGGCGACGCCTACTCGGAGCTGCATTGCATCAAGGTCCGCACCGTCGACAACCTGGGTCAGATCTCGGGCGAAAACGATTTCTGCGCCACCTCGAACCCTCGGCCGGCACCGTGGGTGAACATTACGCAGACCCAAACCGCCAGCAAGGTCAGCGGCGGGGGGGAAGCGCGCATCACTTGGGGCAACATTCCCGGCTCAAACCAAATCGTGATCTACAAGGGCGGCAAGTGGACGGGCTGTGTCTTCAACACCGGAAAAACTGAGGACTGCTTGAGCTTCTATCCTTCGGACGCTAATGGGAGCGGTATTAACACTTCCGGTGGTTGGAAAGCTTCGAGTTGCGGACTGACTATCCAAATAGAGATAGCCGGGACCAAGTCGAACGTGATTACTTGGAACTGCAGTTAACGGTCTGAAGCCCACAACCATGACCAACAATACAAGGAGACAATCTTGCCCGGAATGACCGACGATCAGGCCCAGTGGTTCCAGACCACCTTCGAACAGTTGGTGGGCAATGTCTCCCAGGCCGTGCTGGGCAAGCCGGAGGTCATCCGGCTGGCCTTGACCTGCCTGTTGGCGGAGGGCCATCTGCTGCTGGAGGACGCCCCCGGCACCGGCAAGACCTCGCTGGCCAGAGCCATCGCCGCCACCGTCGACGGCGTCGACAAGCGCATCCAGTTCACTCCCGACCTACTGCCCAGCGATGTCACTGGGGTGACCATCTTCGACCAGGGCCAAGGCGCCTGGGTCTTCCGCCCCGGGCCGGTCTTCGCCTCCATCGTCTTGGCCGACGAGATCAACCGGGCCAGCCCCAAGACCCAGTCGGCCCTGCTGGAGGTGATGGAGGAGGGCCAGGTGACCGTGGACGGGGAGACCCGGCCGGTGGGGCGGCCCTTCATGGTCATCGCCACCCAGAACCCGATCGAGCAGGCCGGCACCTACCGGTTGCCCGAGGCCCAGCTGGACCGCTTCCTGATGAAGACCTCGATCGGCTACCCCGACCGGACGGCCACGGTCGAGATCCTGTCCGGGTCCACGGTCAAGAACCGGGCCGCCGCCCTGACGCCGCTGATCACCACCCAGGCGGTGGGCGACATGGCCGACCTGGCCGGGGAGGTCAACCTGGAGCCGGCCGTGCTGGACTACATCGCCCGGCTGACCGAGGACACCCGGGAGGCCATGGAGACCCGGGTCGGCGTGTCGGTGAGGGGGGCGCTGGCGATGGCCCGGACGGCCAAGGTCTGGGCCGCCGCCCAAGGCCGGGCCTACGTCACCCTGGACGACGTCAAGCGGCTGGCCGGGCCGGTCTGGACCCACCGGCTGGTGTTGGAGCCCGAGGCCGAGTTCTCCGGCGCCACCGCCCCCCAGGTGATCGCCGCCGCCCTGGCCCAGACCCCTGTGCCGCAGGGGCGTTAGACCAATGGCTGCCGAGTCGGCTCCGGCGGTGGCGGGCCGCCCGGCCCGGCCGCGCCCGGCCCGCGCCCGCCCGCTGTCATGGGCCTGGCGCCGCCCGGTCGAGGCGGCCGGCCGGTTGGGCCAGGCGTTGAGCCGCTGGCAGACCCATTGGGCGGAGCGTCTGGGGCCGACGCTACGGCCGTGGTGGGGCCGGCTCAAACCGCTGTTGGCGACCGTCCGACCGCTGGGCTGGGTGGCTTTGGCCGTCATCGCCTTGGCCTGGCCGCTGGGCCGGCGGCTGGGCTGGGCCGAGTTGACGGCGGCGGCGTTGGCGTTGACGGCCGCCTGGATCGCCGCCCTGGGCTTCGTCCTGGGGCGCTCGACCTATCAGGTGACGGTCGACGTCGCCCGGTTGCGGGTGACGGTCGGGGACAAGGCCTTCGGCGGCCTGACCATCGCTAACATCGGCCCCCGGGCGGTCTTGGCCTCCGACTTCGTCCTGCCGGTCGGACGCGGTCGGGCCAGTTTCCGGGCCCCCCGCCTGGCGCCTGGCCAGGACCACCAGGAGAGCTTCCAGATTCCGACCCAGCGGCGGGCCGTGGTGCCGCTGGGGCCGGTCCGCTCGTCCCGGGGCGACCCGGTCGGCCTGCTGCGCCGCGACCTGGTCTGGAGTCAACAATTAGAATTGTTCGTGCATCCGGCCACCGTCTCCCTGGAGGGCTCCAGCGCCGGCTTCCTGAAAGACCTGGAGGGCCGCCCGACCGACACCCTGTCCAGCTCCGACGTGGCCTTCCACGCCCTGCGCGACTACGTCATGGGCGACGACCTGCGCCACGTCCACTGGAAGACCTCGGCCCGGCTGGGCAAGCTGATGGTGCGTCAGTTCGAGGAGACCCGGCGCTCCCACCTGGTGGTCTGCCTGGCCATGGACGAGTCGGAGTGGCCCTCGCCGGAGGCCTTCGAGCTGGGCGTCAGCCTGGCCGCCTCGCTCGGCCGCCAAGCCCTGCACGAGGACAAGGACCTGACCATTCGGGCGCCCGGCCGGACACTGCAGACCGGCACCGAGCAGCGCCTGTTGGACGATTTCTCGCGCCTGGACTTCGGCGGCCCGCAAGAGTCCCTGGAGATGGTCGCCCAGGCCGCCGCCGCCGACGCTCCCGACGCCTCGGTGGCCGTGCTGGTGGCCGGGTCCAACCTGTCGGGGGCCCGCTTCCACGCCGCCGCCCGCCGCTTCCCGGTCGACGTGGCCACCGTCCTGGTGCGGGTCGAGCCCGGCCTGGCCCTGGGCCGGGGGGCCATCGCCAGCTCGGCCGTGCTGACGGTGGGCGCCCTGGGCGACTTCCCCCGGGCTTTTAGATCGCTGGGGGCCTGATGACCGCCAAACGCTCGAAGCGCTCGAAGCGCTCGAACAGTGCCGGCCCGACGGCCGCCACCCGCTCGAACCGCTCCGCCCGCTCCACCCGCCCGAACAACGCCACTTCGACGGCGTCCGCCAGCCGCCCCAGTCGGGCCACCTTGTTGGCCGCCACCAGTCATTCGAATAGCGCCAGCGTGACCGCCGGCCGTCTGAACCGCTCCGGCCTGCTCGACCTGGGGGCCATGGTCGTGTTGCTGGCGGCCGGGCTGGCCGGCTTCTGGCCGGTCTTCGCCGGCCCCGGCTTCGTGCCGGCGGCCGGCGTCGGCCTGGCCCTGGGGGTGGCGGTGGCCGGGTTGTCCGCCTGGCGGCGCTGGAACACCGCTCTAACCGCCCTGGCGGTGGTGGTGGCCTATTTCCTGGGCGGTGCCGCCGGCCTGCCGGAGCGGGCCATCGGCCACGTCCTGCCCGGTCTGGCGACCCTGCGGGGGCTGGTCTTCGGGCCGGTCGAGGTGTGGCGCCAATTCCTCACCGCCACCACGCCGCTGGACAGCTTCGCCGGCCTCAAGCTGGTCCCCTACCTGGTCGGGCTGCTGGGCGGTGTGACCTGTCTGACGGCCGCCTGGCGGGCGCGACCGGCCGCCTGGGCGCTGCTGCCGGCCGCTGTGGTCTTCGTCGGCGTCATCGTCTTGGGCACGACCGAGGCCTTCCAGCCGACCGCCCAAAGCCTGGTTTGGCTGGCCGTGGCCCTGGTCTGGCTGGCCTGGCGGCGGCGGACGGCCCAGCCTCAGGCGGCGGCCGAGAGCCGGGCGGCCCGGCGGGCGCGCTGGCTGGGCCTGGCCCTGATCCTGGCTGTGGCCGGCGGTGCCGGTCTGGCCGGACCGGTCCTGAGCGGCGACCAGCCTCGGCTGGCGGCCCGTTCCCAGGTGGTGCCGCCGCTGGACCTACGGGCCTACGCCTCGCCCCTGACCTGGTTCAGGGCCTACACCGACCAGCAAGCCGAGACCGCCCTGTTCAGCGTCAGCGGCTGGCCGGAGGGTGCCCGGCTGCGCCTGGCCGTGATGGACGCCTTCGACGGCATGGTGATGAACGTCTCCAGCCAGTCGCGCGACGCCCGCTACGACCGGGTGGGGCCCCGGTTGGGCCGCCCCGGCCAGACGCCGGCCGACAGCCAGGTCGAGGTCACGGTCGAGTCCTACCGGGGGGTCTGGGCACCGGGGGTCAGCCAGTTGCGCACGGCCGAGTTCGCCGGCCCCAGGGCCGAGGCCCTGGCCGCCGCGCTGTATTACAACGCCGACGCCGACGCCCTGGTCGACCCGGCCGGATTGACGACCGGCGATAGCCTGACCCTGGGCGTGGCCCTGGCCTCGGTGGGGCCGGAGCAGGCCCGGGACCACGCCGTCGACCAGACGGTCGACCAGCCCCGGCCGCTGCAGGTCCCCGACGCCGTCACCGAAATGGGCTCGCGGCTGAGCGGCGACGCTCGCGACGGCTTCGAACAGGTCCAGAACATCACCGCCGGGCTGTCCCAGTCGGGCTTCTTCTCGCACGGCCTGGAGTCGCAGGAGGCCTCCCAGCCGGGCCACTCCAGCCGCCGGCTGGCCGACCTGCTGGCCAACCCCGACCGGATGGTGGGCGACGACGAGCAATACGCCGTGGCCGCCTGCCTGATGCTGCGCCAGCTCGGCCTGCCGGCCCGGGTGGTGATGGGCTTCTGGCCCGACGACCAGTCCCAAATCCGGGACGGCGTCTGGACGGTCACCGGGTCCGACGTCCACGCCTGGGTCGAGGTGCCCTTCGTCGGCCTCGGCTGGGTGCCTTTCGACCCGGTGCCGGACGAGGACCAAGAGCCGATGGAGGAGACCCCGCAGTCGCACTCCGAGCCCAAGCCGCAAATCCTGCAACCGCCGCCGCCGGCCGACGAGCCGGAGGCCGACGAGCCGGAGAACCTGCCCGACGACCGCCGTTCGGAGGAGGACAAGCCCAAGGCCTTCGACTGGCGGCGGGTGTTGGCCTGGGCCGGCGCCGGGGCCGGGGCATTGCTCTTGTTGGCGGGGCCGCCGTTGTTGATCGCCGCCCTCAAGCGCCATCGCCGCCAGCGGCGGCAGCGGGCGACTGACCTGTCGGCCCGGCTGGTCGGCGGTTGGCAGGAGCTATTGGACCGGGCGGCCGACCTCGGCACGGTGGTGCCGGCGGCCGCCACCCGGCGCGAGGCCGGCCGGCTGCTGGCCGCCCGACACCGCCGGGCCGAGGGTCTGGAGGCGTTGGCCGCCAGGGCCGACCGGGCCGTCTTCGCCGCCGCTCCTCCCAGCTCGGACGAGGCCGGCGCCTACTGGGAAGCCGTGGCCGGCGCCCGCCAGGCCCTCGGCCGCTCACTCTCCCGGCGACGGCGGGCGCGGGCGGCCTGGGCGCTGGTCTCCCTGCGCCGCCATCCCCGTCCCACCGTCGCGTTGGAGGAGGTCGCCGTATGAGTCGGTCGCTCTGCCGCCACCGGGCGTTGATCTGCCGGCGCCGATGTTCCCGTCCTGTCGTCGTGTTGGAGGAGGTCGTATGAGTCAGCCGGTGGTCGACTGCCAGCGTTGTGGCCGACCGCTCGAGGCCGGGTCGCAGGGCTGTGACTGCGGCGGCGTGCCAGCGGTCCGCCTTCAGGACGCCGCCACGACCCTCAAGGCCCCAGCGGCCCCGGGCCGGGCCGGGCTGATCACGGCGGTGCCCGGGGTCGTCCGCCGCGACCGGCCGGCCGCCGCCGCGCCGCCCGCCCGGCCGATGATCGCGGTGCCGCCGCCGCTGCTGGCGGTCCAGGCCGGCCCCAAAGGGTTGCCGCCGCCCCCCGGATTGCCGCCCCGCGGGTTCGTCCCGCCGCCGCCCGTCGGGTTCGTCCCGCCGTCAGTGGTTCCGGTTGTGCCGCCGCCGTCAGTGGTTCCGGTCGCGCCGTCACCGCTGGTCTCGCTGGCCGCTGTGCCGCAGACGCCAGTGGTCTCATCGGTCATCTCGCCAGTGGCCCCGGCGGTCGTGCCGTCGCCGCCTCAGGCGGCCTCGCCCTGGGCCGCGCCGCCGCCGGCCGCTTTGGTCCCGCCGCCCCCGCCGCCGGGACTGGCCGCGCCTTTCTCGGACGCCGCTGGGCCGGCCGCCCCGGGAGGGAGGCTCGTCCCGCCGCCGCCCCCGCCGCCTTGGCCCGTGGTCGCGTCGCCGCCGGCCGCCGCGCCGCCGTGGGAGGTCGCCGGGTCGCCGGGCTCTACTGGGCAGCCGCCGGCCCCGTCGTGGACCGCCGGGCCGGCGCTACCGGGCTCGGCCTCGCCGGCCTCGGTGGCGGTCCTCACGCCGCCCCCGCCGCCGGGCTGGGACGCCGCCCGGCCGCCCGGGGCGGGGCCGACACCTTGGGCCGCCGCCCCCGGAGGGCTGCCGTCCCTGCCGCCCTGGGCCGTCCCCGCCGTCCCGCCGCCGGACCCGGCCCCGCCGTGGGCCGTTCAGCCGTCGGACCAAGTCGTGCCACCGTGGGCCGCCGGCCCGTCGCTGACGCCCCCGCCGCCCCCGGCCGTGGCCGTGGCGGCGCCGCTAGCCGCTCCCGCCGGACTGCCCTCAGCACTGCCGCCGGCCCGGCCGGACGACCCAGACGAGTCGGACGAGGAGGCCGTGACCCACCTGTCCTGGTCGGCGGTGGCGGCCCCGCCGGCCGGCGTCCAATTCCAGTTCGCGGACGGTCGGCGGGTGGCGGTGACCGGCCCCGGGCTGATCGGGCGTGACCCGGTGGCCCGCGACGGCGCCCAGGCGGTGGTGCTGGACGACCCCGGCCACTCGATCTCCAAGACCCACCTGGAGTTCGGCCTCGACCAGGGCCGGCCCTGGGTCAAAGACCGGGGCTCGACCAACGGTTCGACCATCACCCGGCCGGGCCAGTCGGCCCAACGGTTGGAGCCCAAGACCCAGGTCTACGTGGCGGCCGGAGACATCATCGGTTGCGGCCATAGCCGCTTCGAGGTTTGGCCGGGGCCGACATGACCGGGCCGGCCTTTCCCCAGCTCCAAGTCGCCCAGGGGACGCACCCGGGGCGGCGCCGGCGTCTCAACGAGGACGCCGTGGTGGCCAGTTTCCCCTGCTTCCTGGTGGCCGACGGCATGGGCGGCCACGACCGGGGCGAGCGGGCCAGCGCCATCGTGGTCGAGGAGCTGGGGGCCCTGGCCGGACGGGTCGACCTGGGCGTCGAAGAGGTCCGCGACAGCTTGGCCCAAGCCCGGCGGCGGATCGCCCAGGTGGCCGGACGCGACCAGCGGCACGCCCCCGGCACCACCGTCAGCGGCATTGTGCTGGTGGTCTTGGAGGGCGAGCCCTACTGGCTGGTGGTCAACCTGGGCGACTCGCGCACCTATCGGCTGAGCCGCGGCCGGCTGGAACAGATCTCGGTCGACCACTCCGAGGTCCAGGAATTGTTGGACGGCGGCCGGATAGACGACGACCAGGCGCGTAACTATTTCCGCCGCCACGTCGTCACCCGCGTCCTGGGGGCCGGCATCGTCGAGCAGCCCGACTACTGGCTGTTGCCGCCGGAGCCGGAGGAGCGCTGGCTGATCTGCTCGGACGGGCTGACCGGCGAGCTGCCCGACCAACACTTGATGGCCGTCCTGAGCGACCAGCCGACGCCGCAGGGGGCGGTCGACGTCCTGCTGGCGGCCGCTCTGGAAGCCGGCGCCAGAGACAATGTCTCTTTGATTGTGGTGGACGCCTGCCAGCCGTCGGCCGCGGACGACTTGGCTCCCACGGTCGAGGAGATAGCCGCTGCGGGCGCGGCCGGCGAGGTCGACGACGACACCGTGCCCATGCCCGTGACAGGGCGGGCGCCATGACCGGCCGCCATACCGCCGGGACCGCCGGGGCGGGCGTCGCCGCCGAGCCTGTGATCGGTCGCGCCCTGATCAGCCGCCGCGCCGCCGGGGCCGTGGCGGCGGACGGGGCGATCACCGCCGCCGTGCCTTTGATAGGTCGAACATTATGACAACCCGCTATGCCGTCGGAGCCTGGTTGGCGCTAGTCGCCCCCCGGGCCTGCGCCCTGCTGCCCGCCACCACCGAGGCCGACCGGGCCGACCGGCTGTGGGCCGCCCTGGCGGCCCAGGACGGTTTCGACGCCGTCTTCGGCCGCCTGATCGAGGGCAATCTGGCCGACCTGCCGTCCTTCGCCCTGGCCGTGCTGGGGCCCGAGGACTGCCGGCTGGCGGTCCGGGGGCCGCTGCGGGTGACCCTGGAGACGGCTCAGGGCGAGATCCGCCGAGACGGCCGCCGAGTCGCCACCTGGCGCGAGGACAGCGTGGCCGGCCCGGTCCGGCTGCGCCTGGAGGCCATCGACCAGCCGGGCGGCCAGGAGCTGGGGCTGGAGTCGGGCCAGGTGCTGGCCGCCTGGGTGGAGCTGGACCCGGCCGAGCCAACGCCGGACCTAGCGGCGCCGCCGGCCCGGCGGGCGGCGGAGGGGGCGGACCCGTCCGCGCTCGCGCCGTCCGCGCCCGCGTCTTCTGGGTCCAAACCCGCGTCGTCCGCCCCAGGGTCGTCCGCCACGTCGTCCGCGTCTTCCGAGTCCGCCCCAGGGTCGACCGAGGAGGTGTCGTCTGAGTCCACGCCGGACCGCGCGCCCGCGCTGTCCGGGTCCGCGCCCGCGCCGCTCACGTCGTCCGTGCCGTCCGCGTCCCAGCCCGGTTCGGCCGCCGTCGTGCCGTCCGCGCCCGCATCGCCCGTGCCCACACTCGGGGCGTCCGGGTCTGCGTCGTCCGGGTCCGAGCCGCGCGTGCCCGCGTCGTCCGAGTCTGAGCCCGCGTCGTCCGCGTCCCAGCTCGGTTCGGCCGTGCCCGCGTCAGTGCCGCCCACGTTTGCGTACGTGCCGTCTGCGCCAGCGCTGCTCGTGCCCGGTCCGACCGCCGTCGTGTCGTCCGTGCCCGGGTATCCGATCGCGCCGGTTCCGGTCCCGCCAGACCCGCCGCCGGTCCCGGCCGAGCACAGCGGGCAGACGACCTATCTGCCCCTGGACGACGACTCTTGGAGCCAGGCGGGCGGCGACGGGCCGGGCGGCTACGACCGCCTCTTCGACCCCTTCGACCAACCCACCCGGCTGTCGACGACCGAGGCCGCCGGCCCTGGCCAGCCGCCCCCGGCGCCGCCGCCCCCGGCGACCCCAGTACCGCCGCCTCCCGCCGCCCAGACCGAGGACGACTGGGGGGACGACCACGACGGTATGACGGTGGCCAGTTTCAGCCTGGCCGCCCCGCCGCCCGGCTCTGCCGTGCCGCCAGACGCCGCCGTGCCTTTCCCGGGTGCCGTTCCCTCCCCGGGCGTTGCGCCTTTCCCGGGCGCCGCACCCTCCCCCTATCCGTCCCGCCAGACCGCCGCTGCCGCCGCCGCGCCGGGGCAGGCCACCGTCTTGGCCCGTTTGTGCGCCGCCTGCGGACGGCCCAACTCGACCCTGCGCCCCCAGTGCGCCGGCTGCGGACAACCGCTGGGCGGCGACGCCCGGCGCATTCCGAGGCCGGTGTTGGGCCAGCTCAAGCTCTCGACCGGGGAGCTGATCCCGCTGGACCGGCCGGTCGTCTTCGGGCGCCGCCCCAAGGCGGCCCGCTTCTCCAACGCCGACCTGCCCCGCCTGGTGGCGGTCAACGGCCCCCGCCAAGACATCTCGCGCTCCCACTTCAAGATCGACTTGGACGAGTGGAGCGTGTTGGCGTCCGACGCCGGCTCGACCAACGGCACGGTCCTGCGCCGGGCCGGCCAGCCGGACCGCCGACTACGGCCGGGCGAGCAGGTGGTGGCCCAGGCCGGCGACCTCTACGACTTGGGCGACGGCGTGACCATCAAGGTGGTGGAATTGGCATGAGCCCGGCCAAACGCGCCTCCGTGCCGCCGGTCATCCCCGGCTACGAGCCCCAGAACCTGCCCGGCAAAGACCACAACCTGATCGGCCAGGGCGGCTTCGCCGACGTCTTCTTGTACCGCCAGTCCAACACCCGGCGCAATGTGGCAATTAAAGTCTTGTTGGCCGAGGCGGTCGACCAGGGGGCCGCCCAACGGTTGCACGACGAGGCCAGCGTCATGGCGGGGCTGTCCCAGCACCCCAACATCGTCACCGTCTTCACCTCCGAGACGGCCCGCGACGGCCGGCCCTGCCTGGTGATGGAGTACTACCCCCGGCCGTCTTTGGCTGAGGGTCTGCGCGGCGCCCGCCATTCGGTCATCGACGTCCTGGCCATCGGCGTACAACTGGCCGGGGCCGTCGAGTCGGCCCACCGCGTCCCCATCTTGCACCGCGACATCAAGCCGGCCAATATCCTGGTCGACCGCTCCGGGCGGCCGATGCTGGGCGACTTCGGCATCGCCATGGAGGTGGCCCAGGCCAGCCAGCAGGCCGAGGGACTGTCCGTCCCCTTCAGCCCGCCGGAGGCCTTCGCCGACCCGCCCAAGGCCTACCCCCAGTCCGACGTCTGGGGCTTGGCCGCCACCCTCTACGCCCTGCTCAGCGGCCGGCCCCCCTTCGCCAGCCCGGGCGACAACCGGGACTACGCCATGGCCGACCGCATCTGCCACGCGCCTTACCGGCCGTTGGGCCGCCCGGACGCGCCGGCCGCGCTGGACCAGGTGCTGGCCACCGCCATGGCCAAGGACCCGGCCCACCGCTACCCCACCATGCGGGCCTTCGGCATCGCCTTGAACGGGGTCGAGGACGAGATGGGCACGGCCACCACCCGGATGGACATCATCGACGACAACCCCGACGATGACGAGGACGAGGACGAGGATGAGGAGGGCACCCGGCTGCGGCCGATCACCTCGATTGACCCGGAGGGGCCGGCCGGCCGGCCGCCGACCGCGCCCGGACCCCTGATCGGCTGGCCCTCACTGCGAGCCGCCCCCTCGACCGGCTGGCACTCCGCCTCCGGCCCCAGCACGTACGGCGCCTCCACCTCCGGCTTATCCGGCCCTTCCGCCCCCAGCGCCCACAGCGCCTCCGGCCCGTCGCTCCCCGGCTGGGCGGCCTCCGGGCCGACTTTGGCGCCGGGCGCGCCCCCGCCCTTCGACGCCGGCTCGCAAACCGTGCTGCGGCAGGCGGTCCTGGGAGTCACGCGGCAGCGCCCGACCGCCCCGGAGTCCCCGCCCGTCCCGGATGAGCCGGTGGAGGAGCCGGAGCCGGCCCGGCCGCGCGCCTGGTGGAAGGTTTGGCTGCCACTGGCGGTGGCGGCGCTGATAGGGGTCGTCATTTGGCTCATCGTCTGGTCCAGCGGCCCCAGGACGCCCGAGGCCATCGACGGCCCCGGCCAGGCCACCAGTTCGGCCCCGGGCGAGGTCGACAACCCCCTGGGGCCGGCCGCCCCGCCCGCCCCGGCCGATCTGGTCTGCCTCAAACAGGACCAGGTGGCCCACTGCAGCTGGACCAACCTCGACCCCCAGCCCGGCGACGTCTACCGCTGGATGGTCACCAACGACCCGGCGGCGGTCTCCAACCGGGTGGCCGAAGCGGCCGCCGACGTGCCCATCCCAGAAGGCCAGTTGACGGTCTGCGTCGAGGTCGTGGTGGTCCGTTCCAACGGCGTCGGCTCGCTCGCCGCCAACACCTGCGCCCGGGCGTCATAGGTCCCGCCGATGCCCGCCCGCCCCGAGGAGCCCGATATGACCCAGACAGCGACCTTCCAGCTGGAACCCGAGCGGTCGCCGGAATCGGCGCGGTCGCCGGAGGCCGAGTGGCCGACGGAAGAGCCGGCGTCCGAGCCGTCGCTCACGTCTGAGCCGTCGCCCACGCCCGACTCGTCCCGAGCGGCGACCCTGCGGCTGGAGTTCGAGGGCCGGACCATCGAAGTGGCGCCCGAGGCCGCCTTCGAGATCGGCCGCGAGGCCGACCTGTCGCTGAACGGCAACCGTTTCCTGCACCGCCGCTTCCTCCGACTGGTCTTCGAGCACGGCTTCTGGTGGCTGGTCAACGTCGGCTCGAGCCTGTCGGCCACCGTCTCCGACCCGGTCAGCGGCACCCAGGCCTGGCTCGGTCCCGGCGCCCGGCTGCCGATCACCTTCGCCCAACTGGCGGTCCAGTTCACGGCCGGCCCCTGCGCCTACGAGATCCGGCTGCGTCACGATTCGCCGCTGTGGCAGGAGCCGCTGGCCGTCGGCCCGAGCAACGGCGACACCACCGTCACCGCCTTGCCCCTGACCCCGACCCAGCGACAACTTATCGTTGCCCTGGCCGAGCCGGTGCTGCGGCGCGAGGGGGCCGGCGTCATCCACATCCCCTCCAACGCCGAGGCCGCCCGCCGCCTGGGCTGGAACATGAGCCGGTTCAACCGCAAGCTGGACAACGTCTGCGGCAAGCTCGACCGCTTGGGCGTCGACGGCATGCGCGGCGGCGTCAGCGCCCACGCCACCAACCGTCGCGCCCGCCTGATCGAGTGGGCCGTCTCGACCGGCCTGGTGACTGGGGCCGACCTGGCACTGCTCGACCAGTCGGCCGAGGCCGACGACTGGGACGACGACCAGCCGGGAGACGACGACTGGGACGGCGACAGCCCGCCGGCCGCCGCCCGCCCCGGAAGTCCGGCCATCAGCTCGGCCGGTCCGGCCGGGCCGGCCGCCGCCCGTCCAGGGGCTCGGCCATGAGCGCGACCGGGCCGGACGGCCAGCCGGGGGCCGGCCACGACTATGACGCCCTGTGGGCCCCGACCACCTTGCGGCCGGTCGAGCGGGCAGCCGTACGGGCGGTGCGGGACGACGCCGCCGAGTCCCCGAACCAGTCGTCGCAGCCGAACCAGCCGCCCGCCCAGCCGGTCTGGGGGACCATCGTCGTCAGCACCGGCGAGGTCGTCGCGGTCAGCGGCGACATCCTCTTCGGCCGAGCCCCGAGGGCCATCCCGGGGCGGGACTGCCGACTGATCCGCCTACCCAGCCCCACCCAGGCCATCTCGCGCAACCACGCCATCGTCGCGCCGCGCGACGGCGGCCTGGTGATCGAGGGCCTGGGGGCGCTCAACGGCACCCGGCTGCGCCGGGGCCAGCACCCGCCCTACCTGATCGGCCGGGGCCAGGTCGTGGCCCTCTTCCCGGCCGACGTGCTCGACCTGGGCGACGACGTCACCTTGACCGTCGGCCCGCCGGGAGGACCAGCGTGAAACTGCGACTGACGGTGCGCCGGGGTCCGGCCACCCACAACCTGATGATCACGGCCGACGGCACGGCCAGCGTGGGCGACATCGCCGCCGCCGTGGCCGTGGCCAGCCTGGACGGCGGCGGCCAACTGCCCGCCTCGGACCAATACACCTTGCGTCCGCTGGGCGCTCCGGGGGCGGGCGACCCGGCCGGGCTCGACCCGGCCACCCCCCTGGCCCACTCCGGCATCCGCTCCGGCTGGTCGGTCGAGGTGGTCGAGGCCGCCGCCCAGGCCCGCCAGCCGCTGGAGGCGGTGGCGCTGCTGCGGGTGCTGTCCGGCCCGGACGCCGGCCTGGAGCGCTGGCTGCCCCTGGGGTCGTCGACCATCGGCCGGGGGCCGGACAACGCCGTCGTCCTGACCGACCCGCTGGTGTCGAAGTCCCACGCCCGGGTGATCGTCGGCCACGAGGTCGAGGTGGCCGACACCAACTCGGCCAACGGCGTCCTGGTGGGCGGCCAGCAGGTCACCCGGGTGGTCATCGGCCCCGGCGACGGCGTCACCTTGGGCGACGACGTCTTGAGCGTCACCCTGGTCCGCGCCCCGGGCGCCGCCGCCTCCACCAGCACCGACATCTGGTTCACCCGGGCGCCGCTGGTCCTGCCCCGGATGGTCCCGGAGGAGATCGACCTGCCCGAGCCGCCGTCGCCGCTGGACCGGCAGCGCTTCCCCCTGCTGGCCATGGTGGCGCCGCTGATCATGGGTGTGGTGATGTACCTGACGGCCGGGGCGGGCATGAAGCTGATGAGCCTGCTGTTCGTGGCCCTGAGCCCGATCCTGATGCTGGGGACCTACATCGACCAGCGCATCCGCTCGCGCCGGCGGCTGAAGGCCGACATCAAGGCCTTCGGCCAAGAGGTGCGACGTACCCGGCGACGGCTGGCCGAGGCCCACCAGCGCGACCGGGAGCGGCTGAAAACCATCTTCCCCGACGTCGAGGAGTCCTGCCAGTCGGCCGCCCAATTGGGGCCGACGCTGTGGTGGCGCCGGCGCGAGCACCCCGAGTTCCTCTGCCTTCGGCTGGGCCTAGGCGACATCCCGCCCTACACCACCATCAACCGCTCCCAGGGCAAGGCGTCGGTAGAAGACTGCGAGGACCAGATCGACGCCTTGGAGGCGGAGTTCGCCCGCCTGACCGACGCCCCCCTGGTGGTCAACCTGCGCGACTGCGGCTCGCTCGGCCTGTGCGGCCCCCAGGAGCGCCTGGAGGGGGCCGCCCGGGCCGTCATGGCCCAGTTGATCTGTATGCATTCGCCGGCCGACCTGGTGGTCACCTGCCTGACCTCGCAGCGCCGGCTTGACTGCTGGGAATGGCTGCAATGGCTGCCCCACAGCTCGTCCCCCCACTCGCCGTTGGGCCGCCTCCACCTGGCCGCCGACCCCGCCACTGGAAAAGCTTTATTGTCTCAGTTGGAGGAGCTGGTCGACTTGCGCTCGGGCCGGGCTTCCGAGCCCAAGTGGCGCGGCCCGGCCGAGCAGGCCGAGTCGATGGGCGAGCCGGTCTTCCCCGTGGTCGTCGTCCTGGTGGACGACGCCGCCGTCGACCGGGGCCGGCTGACCCGGGTGGCGGAGCGCGGCCCGGACGTGGCCGTCCACATCGTCTGGCTGGCCCCCCAGCGGGCGGAGCTACCGGCGGCCTGTCGGACCTACATCGAGATCGGCCCGGAAGAGGCCCAGGTGGGCCAGGTCAGGCAGGGACGGACGGCCGCGCCGGTGGCGTTGGAGACACTCGACGCCGCCCTGGCCGAGCGGCTGGGCCGGGTCCTGGCGCCGGTGGTCGACGCCGGCGTGCCGGTGGCCGACGTCTCCGACCTGCCGCAGGCCGTCTCACTGGTCTCCCTGGTCGGCGCCGACGTGGCCGACCAGCCGGCCGTGGTGGTCGAGCGCTGGCGGGCCAACCAGTCCGTCATCGACCGGCGGCCGGGCCGCCCGCCCCAGCCGTTGAAGAACCCGATCACCCTGCGGGCCACCGTCGGCCACTCCGGCACCGACCCCTTCACCCTCGACCTGCGCTCCCAGGGGCCCCACGCCCTGGTCGGCGGCACCACCGGCGCGGGTAAATCCGAGTTCCTGCAGTCGTGGGTGCTGGGCCTGGCGGCGGCCCACTCGCCCGACCGTGTGACCTTCCTATTCGTCGACTACAAGGGCGGGTCGGCCTTCGCCCGCTGCGCCGATCTGCCCCACACCGTCGGCATGGTGACCGACCTGTCGCCCTACCTGGTGCGCCGCGCCCTGACCAGCCTGCGGGCCGAGCTGCGCTTCCGCGAGCACCTGCTCAACGCCAAGGGGGCCAAGGACCTGGTCGAATTGGAGAAGTCGGGCGACCCGGACTGCCCGCCCAGCCTGATCATCGTGGTGGACGAGTTCGCCGCCCTGGTCTCCGAGGTGCCGGAGTTCGTCGACGGCGTGGTCGACGTCGGCCAGCGGGGCCGCTCCCTGGGACTGCACCTGGTCCTGGCGACCCAACGGCCGGCCGGCGTCATCAAAGACAACCTGCGCGCCAACACCAACCTGCGGGTGGCCCTGCGCATGGCCGACGAGCACGACTCGCAAGACGTTCTGGGCGACAAGATGGCCGCCTTCTTCGACCCCGGCACCCCCGGGCGGGGGGCGGCCAAGATGGGCCCGGGGCGAATCTCGCCCTTCCAGTCGGGTTACCCCGGGGCCAAGACCCCGGCCCAGGCGGTGGCCGCCCCGGTCGAGGTGGTGGAACTGGACTTCGGTCCCGGCCGGCCTTGGCGGGTGCCCAAGCCACAAACCAACCTCGACACCTGGCCCAAAGACATCGACCGGCTGGTCGACACCATCACGGCCGCCGCCACCGTGGCCCAGTTGCCGGCGCCGCGCAAACCCTGGTTGGACGAGCTGGCCACCGCTTACAATTTGGCTTTGCTGCCGCAGCGTCGTGACAGCGAGTTGGTGCTGGGCGTGATCGACGACCCGGACCGCCAAGAGCAGCGGACGGAGTTCTTCCGGCCCGACTCCGAAGGCAATATCGCTTTCTATGGGGCGGGCGGTAGCGGCAAGACCACGGCCCTGCGGTCGTTGGCCCTGGCGGCCTCGGTCACGCCCCGCTCGGGCGAGGTCCACCTCTACGGCCTAGACTTCGGCGGCGGCGGGTTGCAACTGCTGGAGCCGATGCCGAACGTCGGCTCGATCATCGACGGCGGCGACGACGAGCGGGTGGCCCGGCTGTTCCGCTGGCTGCGGCGACTGGCGGACGACCGGGCGGCCCGCTACGCCGCCGCCCGGGCGCCGACCCTGACCGACTACCGCCAAACGGTCGGTGACCAGTCCGAGCCGCGCATCCTGGTGCTGATCGACGGGGCCGGCAAGTTCAAGGCCGAGTACGAGGGCACCACCGAGAAGGCCGCCATCTTCAGCCTCTACCAGCAACTGCTGGTCGACGGCCGTGGCGTCGGCCTCCACTTCGCGGTCAGCGCCGAGCGGGCCTCGGCCATCGCCCACTCCATGGCCTCGTCCTTCCAACGCAAACTGGTCCTGCGCCAGACCGACCAGGACGGCTACTCCGCCCTGGGCGTGGCCAAGGACGTGCTCAACCCCGACTCGCCCCCCGGCCGGGCGGTCCAGGTCGGCGCCGGCGAGTTGCAACTCCAATTAGCCATCCTGGGGGACAACATCAACGTCGTCGCCCAGGCGCGCGAGATCGAGGCCCTGGCCCAGGCCCGGCCCCGCCAGAACACGGCCGCGCCCTTCCAGGTGGCCGCCCTGGGGGCCGACATCCCGGGCCAGGACATGCCGGACGAGGTGGACGGCCGGCCGGTGCTGGGCGTGGCCGACACCAGCTTGGGGCCGGTGTCCTTCGACCCCACCGGGCCGATGGTCTTGTGGGGGCCGATGCAGTCCGGGCGGACCAACGCCGTCCACTGGATGGCCGCCGCCCTGCTGCGCTGGCGGCCCAAGCTGGCCCTGGTGCGGCTGTCGCGCAAATCCTCGACCCTGACCGCCTTGGACCTGTGGAGTCGCTCGGCCGTCGGCCTGGAGGTCGCCGGCCAGGCCCTGGAGACGGTCAAGTCGATCATCGCCAAATACGGCGGGGCCGACGAGCCCCGGCTGGCCGTCTTCGTGGAGGGTTTCCCCGACTTCGTGGGCAGCAGTGTCGAGGCCGCCTTGGAGGAGACCGTCAAGGCCTGCCGGGACTCGGGCAACCTAATCGTGCTGGAGGGCGAGTCGACGGCCTGGCCGCAGGGCTACTCGACCTCCTCGCTGGTGGCCCAGGTCCGCACCATTCGGACCGGCCTGCTGCTGCAGCCGGAGTCGGGCGACGGCCAGGCCATTCTCAAGACCGAGCTGCCCCGCTTCAAGAAGGGCGACCCGCCGCCCGGGCGCGGCTGGTGGGTCTACGGCGGGCGGACGCTCAAGATCCAAGTCCCCAAGGCGGGGGAGTGATGGCGGGCGGGGGTTCGGGCGGCTGGCCCGCCGGCCGATGGGTATTACTCCCCATCGCGGCTTGGACCGTGACTCGATTGGCTGGGAACACAGCGGCCAAGGCGGCGGGAAGCGGCCGATGGGGATTCCTCCCCATCGCGGCGCGGACCGCCAGCCGATTAGCTGGGAACACGGCGGCGCAGACGGCAACGGAAAGGGGTGAATAGGTCATGGCACAGGCGGACCTGATCATCAAGGCCAAGGACCTGGAGGACATTGAACGGGATCTGACCCAGGTGTCCCAGTCCTTCGCGGCCTACGCCAAGACCACGGACAGTCTGGAGGACGCGGTCGGAGAGCCGAAACTGGGTGGGAAGCTGGCCTGGTTCGCCGAGCGCTGGCGGATCAAGCGGGGCAAGATGAGCGAGCAGTTCGAGGCCTTGCGCAAGGAGGTCCAGACGCAGCGCGAGGCCTGGGACGACACGGACGCGGCCTTGGCCGGCGAGGACGATCCTCACGACAATGATGACCATCGGCCGGACGATCGGCCAGACGATGACAAGCCGACTAACAATAAACCGACCGACAACAAGTTGGACGACGACACCCCTCTGGACAATAACCCAACCCCACAGCCGCCCGGGCCGGGCTCCGGCGACCAGTCGAACAACACCTCCGGCGACCGTTCGAAGAACGCCTCATCGACCGACGACCTAGGCTCGGAGACAGCGATCGAGAGCCCCGGCGACGGCCCGTCGACCGGCGGCGAGTCGGCCACGGGCGAGGGTGGCGGGGCCGGTTCGAACGGTGTTGACGGCTCGACCGATCAGACCACGGGCGGCGATGTCACGGCCGAGGACCTGGTCCAGGGGGCGGCCGTCGGCGGTGTCGTCGGCTCGATCTACAGCCTCTGGCAGTCCGCCCGGGAGCGGGCGGCCGGCGGCGGCTCCAGCGGGGCCGGCGAGTCGGAGAGCGGCCAATCGGTCGAACAAATGTTGCGTCAAGACCTGGACTCGGCCGGCCTGGGAGACAAGGTCGAGTTGTCGACTGACCCGGGCGACCCGGACGACATCATCGCTCTGCTGCGCCAAGACGACGGCAGCAGCCTGCGGCTGGAGTTCGAGGACGGCGACGGCGACCCGGCCCTGGGCGCGGCGGCCGGCGGCACGCTGCCCGGCGAGAAGTCGGGCGACGACTGGCGCTCTCTGCTGCAAGAACCGGCGGCCGGCGAGGCGGCGGGCGGCGCGCTGGACGCGGCCGAAACCCCCTTGGACACGTCTGCGGGCGGCGGCGGTGGTGGTGGCGCAGGTGGCGGCGGTGGCGGCGGGTCGTTGGGCGGCGGGGAGTCCCTGCTGTCGGGCGACGACCTGACCGCGAGCGACAGCCCGACTCCGGCGGCCGTCGGCCTGGACGGTGGCGGCACGGCCTCGGCTCGCCCGGCCGACTGGTCCGAAACCCCGGCGGCCACCGCCTCCCCGTCCAACGTCTCGTCCGACAGCGCCGCAGACAGCAGTGGCATCGCCAGTCTGGGCGGCATGGCGGCCATGCGCATGGGCGGGATGGGCGGCCGCTCGGGCGGCGGCTCCTACGAGGAGCGCCGCCGCAAACGCCGCCCCTTGGTCGAGACCGAACAGCTGGAAACCCCTGAGGGGCAGGAGAAGAAATGAGCCGCTATTACGACTGGAGCCCGCTGGGTTGCTCCTGTGACCCCGTGCCGGGCGACCCGGACACGGTCCAGCGGGTGGCCGGGGAATACCAGCAGACCGCTGACGCCATCCGGGAGGCCCGCGACGGGCTGAACCGGCTGAGCCACGGCGGCAGCAAGAGCCAGGGCCTGCAGAAACTGCTGGACGACATCAAGGAGGTCCGGGGCCAATTGGACCGGGTCGAGGGCCGGGTGGCCGGCGTGGCCCAGGTCTTGACCGAGTACCACCCCGTGCTGCGCTCGTCCCAGGCGACGTCTCTGGAGGCTCTGAGGGAGGCCGAGGCGGCTGCGGACGCCGGCAGGCGGGCCGACCGGCAGCGGGCCAACGTCAGATCGACCTATAACTGCTCGAACGACCCGGACGAGCGCGAGCGCCTAGCCGACGACTTCCGCCGGCTGGATCAAAATGTCAGTACGGCCAACGCTAATCTGCGGGTAGCTAAGGAAAAGCTGCAACGGGCCATAAACGAGCGCAACAACGCCTCTGTCAAAGCCCAGAACGAGTTGAAGGACATCGACGAGGACAGCCCGGTGCATGATACTCTGGGCGACAGGATCGGCGAAATCCTGCAAGCTGTCGGTGAGATAGTGAAGGCTGTCTATGACGGTCTCAAGTACATCGCTAACTTGATAGCCGACAACGCTTGGTGGTTGAATATCGTCCTGGTGGCGATAGCCCCCGTTTGCCCGTTCGCGATGCTGGCGTTGGCTGTGGTCAAAGGTGCCACGATAGTGAGCCTGGCCATGAAAGTGCTGGAAACCGGCGCGACCTTTGTGAATGCTATCAGCGGCAACGCCTCTTGGGGAGAATTCTTCTCCCAACTGACCGACGCCGCAGTCGGGGTCGGCCTTTTCTTCGTCGGTCGCCAGGCGGGCAAAGGGATCAAACAGGCGCTGGACTTGGGCAAGGTCAAGAGTAGCCCCATGAAGTTATTATTGAAAATCAACAACGTCGGCACGAATCTACTGAACCAGAGCGGCGTGGTGGCCAACGTGGTGGCCAATTACCCCGCTTGGATATCGAATATATTCACGAACTACTCCGGTCGGCTAGCGCAAACTGTGATCGGAGTGGCGAAGAAGCCGGTCAAAGATTTGTGGGAAAATTGGGTATCGCCGGCTGTGCATAGTGTCCTGGATACCCAATCGCCTGTGACGACGTACAACTGCTGTTGCTCGGACGGGAGCTGACCATGGCTGAACCAATCCAGACCAACCTGACAACGGTGGGGCCACAGCGTCGCTACGAGTTTGTCCTGCCCTCGGGCTGGCATCGTTTCGACCTGCGTCGCCCGCTGCCCGCTCAAGCCGAGCGTTACGCCGCCAAGTTGCTGGAGGGGGCATCCCTGGGCGACCGGGCGGCCATGGTCCGGGCCAACTTGGCCCGTTCCCTGGAAGCCCAACTGCGCCAGGCCCAGGACAAGGGGATACTCGACTTGGTCATGCCGACCATGCACGGCGCCGGCCTGGCCCCGGCCACCAGCTTCATGTTCGCCCCCCTAGAACTGCCAGACGGAGTCGGGCCGATGGAGTTGCTGATGGCCACGGCCCAGCGCGACCAAACGGCCCAGTTGGTCGAGATCGAGGACTTGGTGGCCCTGCGCACCGAGGCCCGGACGGTTAATGCCGGCCATGACCTAGCCGCTGAGGCCGCCCAGGCCGGCCGTCAACTCGGCCTGCCGCCCGAGGCCATCATCGAGACCACCGCCGACCTGGGCGAGACCGTCACTACCTACTCCCGCCGGGTGCAATACCTGTTTGGTCACCCGGACCGGCCCCAGGGCTGGATGGTCGCCGTTCTGGCCACCGTCGAGTCCGACAACTCGGACGCCAAGGCCCTGGCCGACGCCGTGGTCGCCCTATTCGACCAAATCATGTTGACAGTGAGGTTCCATGTCTGAGCTGGTGGTCGCTTTCGACCCCGATGTCTGGGTCGACCTGGCCCAAGCCGCCGCCGACCCCGGTCAGACGGTCAGCCGCCTGGCCGCTGTGGCCGCCGCCGGCCAGCCTTTCGAGTCCCAAGAGTTGGCCGACGTTTTGGGACGCTGGGCCCAGCCGGACCTGTCGGAGACGCGACTGCTCTTGTTGGCCGACCCGTTAGAGCCGGTCCTGATCGTCACCTTGGACCAATACCCAGCCGGCGGCCTCAGCCTGGCGCAGGCCGTCTCACAGCGGGTCGGCCCCGAGGCCGAGGCCTCACTGCAAGAGGTCGAGGTGGCCGGGGAGCCCTGCCTGCGGGCGATCGACTTCGCCACCGCCGGGCAATTGTCCGACCAGGAGCCTGACCCGATCGAGGGCGACCGGCTATGGGCCACCCTGTGGTATTTCCGCCTGCTGGACGGCCTCGAGGGGGCCGTGCTGGTCTCAGCCGCCCTCTTCACCGAACGGATCGACGCCATACCGGTGGTCGACGCCCTGATGGCCGACCTGATCGGCAGCCTGCGGGTGGAATAGCCCCCATGATTTAGCCACGCCACAAACAAGAAATAAGGAGAAAAAATGGCTAACCTCAATGTCTCATACGACGACATGTCCAATGCCGCCCGCGGTCTGCGTGCTGGCAAGGAGAACCTCAACTCGGAGCTGGAGCGTCTGCGCCAGCAGATCGACAACCTGGTCACCAGCGGTTTCGTGACCGACCGGGCCTCGGTCGCCTTCCAGTCGGATTACGAGCAGTACAACCAGGGCGCCAAGTCCACGGTCGACGCCTTGGAGGACATCGCCACCCGCCTGGACCAGACCGCCCAGGCCCTGGCCGAGACCGACGCCGCCCTGGCCGGCCAAGGCTGATCCCAGCTAGTCCCAGCGGCCCGGGGGCCGCCACCACAGCGGTGGCGGCCCCCGTGGCCTGTCCGCTTCCGGGGACGAGTCTCCATTGCCCGAACCGGTGGCGGGCGCTTAGATGGAGAGGCGGCTCCGGTCGGGGCCGGAGGGCGGACGGAGGGTGTCATGGCCGATGGCGGCTGGGAGGGCCGTTATCCAGGGGGCGGCGTCTATGCCGGGGGCGGCGGTATGGCGCCAAGCGCCGGTTCAGACGCGGCGGTGTTGGATCCGGCGTTGCCGGCGGCGGCTTTGGCCCGAGTGGCCCATGACCGTCCGGAGTGGCGGGCGGCGGTGGCGGGCCACCCGGCGGCCTATCCGGGTTTGTTGAACTGGTTGGACGCCTTGGGCGATCCGGCGGTGTCGGCCGCCGTGGCCGTCCGCCGGGCGCGTGAGGCTGCGGCTACGCCCCCCAGGCCGCCGTACCAATCGGCCTTGCCGCCTCCAGTCCCAGTCCCGCCCGTTCAGCCGTCCCAACTGGTCCCGGCGGCCTCGCCCCAGGCCGGCTGGACTCCCCAGTTCGCTCCCATGGCCCCTACCGCTCCCGTCGCCGCCGCGACTCCGCCCGGCGGGGGCGGCCGGTTGGCTTGGGGAGCCATTCTCGTGGTGTTGGCCGGGATATTCGCTGGCGGGCTGCTCGTCGGAACGTCTGATAGCCTGTTTTTCTTCGTCGTTTATGTCGTCATCGACAATTACGTCCCGGGGACGGAAAGCGTCCGCCAGATTTTGACCGCCTTCATCGGCGCGGTCAGCTACGCCGTCGCTATCGGGTGCGCCTGGCTGGTGGTGAAAGGGCGGGTGGCGCGGCGGGCCGCCGCCCCCTGGTTCATCGCAGTGGTCGCGGCCGGTTTCATCTTCGGCCTGCCGCACCTATCGGACATCGTCTCATCCGGCCCGTCCCTGGTGGACTTAGAGCCTTACTATTATGGCTATAACTCGCTCACGCTGGGATATTGGCTGGCGCAATCGCTACTGGCCGCCACGGCCTGCGCCGGCTGGTTCCGGCTGCGCGGCCGGCCGAACAAAGCATTCGCCGTTCTGCCCGTGGCGTTGGCGACCGCGTTCCTCGGACAGTTGATCGTGAGTGGGATGAGAGCGTCAAGTCTGTTCTATGAGATATTGTCGGCACTGCCTGGAACGCTTGGTTATTACACCATTTATGGCCTTGTGACCGGCCTGACGCTCGGTTTGTGCTACCTGATCACGGTCGTGCCGGTGGCGGCCCTGGGCGCGGTGGTGGCCCCGACGGCCTCCGCGACGGCCGGAGCCGTCGGTCCGTCCGGCGCGGCGCCCGGTTTCGGCCCCCAGCCCGGCTACCAGCCATCGTCCCAGTACGAAACGGCCAGCCCGTCGGACACGGGTAGTTTCGGCTGGGTCGTGATGGGCTTATTCGCCCCGTGGGTCGGGCTGGTCCTGTGGCTGGTCTGGCAGCGGGATCGGCCCCGGAACTCGCGCCAGGCGCGCAACGGTTTCATCGTCGGCATGATCGTCAACACCATTGTGGTCATCCTAGAAATTTTCTACATCCTCTTCAGCGTCGGTTGATTCAGCTCGTTTTAATCTTTCGGCCCTCGCGCCCTCGAGCCCAGCACCGTTGATGATCGGCGAGGCCAGCGATGCCCGGCGGGCGTTATGAGGGTGTGGCCGGAGCGGAGGCGGGTTGGACGGACTGGACATTGGTTGAGACGTCGGCTCGCCCGGATGGGGTCGCGCGGCGGCCGAGAATCGGTGGAGCCGGGCTGGGCCGTCTCGCCCGCGCGCCGCCGGGCCGGCGCTGGGTGTCGGCTCAGGGAGGCCTCGCCGTCGGCGCTGCTGGTGGTCACCTCCAGCGGCGCCGCCGGGCGGCGTGGCGACGGCGTCCACGTTGCCCCGGTCACCGCGCTGGCCCCCTGACGCCTCGGCCCGCCGGGAGGCTTTTATTGGCCAGGGCGCGTTGGCGGAGTTGAGCCTTTTCGAGGCGATGCTAGCGCACCAGGGTGGCGTTGGCCAGATACACCATGCCCGCCGGTGCTTTGTTGGTATCAGTCCGGTTTTCCCAGGAGAAAGTGATCTCGATCTGGATTATCCCGCCGACCGGGACCACTAAATCCTGAGACTGGCCCGGTAATAGCTGGTCGCTGGTGAAGATCGGTCCCTTGGCGGGGTCGTTGGCGTCATAGACGGTGATGACGCCGGGCGATTGGGGGCGGCTGTCGTCGGGGACGCAAAGCGTGCCGCGCAACTCCGACCAGACCCCACCCAGAGAATATGTTCGCGAAGCCCACTCGCGTGCCGTCCCACTAAATTTGAAGCCCAACCCATTAGACACGGCGCTTCCACTCACCTGGAATGGTCCGGTGACGAATCCTTGACCGTTGGTCATGTCAGTGGAAACCAAGGTGGCGTCGGTCAGCCAGATGGATTTGTCCTCGGCGGTGGTGGTCGCCGAGGAGCCGCTGGGGTTCGGGGTGGCGGCGGGCGAGGGTGGAGGCGCCGTGACGGTGACCGTTTCCGTGACTGTGACGGTGACGGCGGGCGCGGGGGAGTCGTCGACCGCCGGCGGCTGGGAGCAGCCGACCAGAACGAGCGGGCCTAGGGCGGCCAGGCCCAGCCCTAAGGCTGAACGTCGGCGGCGGTGCGACGGCTTCATGGGTTTTCCTCTCCGGTGGTCGCCGGACGACGCGGCCGGCTGACGGGACCACTCTAAAGCCGTCACCGCCTCGCCGCCATGGTGACAAATTCCCAAAGATATATTGTCGCTAGGCTGGCTGATGGACGGGATGAGTCCCCATTGCCAGAAGCGGCGGCGAGGCGCTTAAATGGAGAGGCGGCTCCGGTCGGGGCCCAACAGTGGACGGAGGGTGTCATGACCGATGGCGGTTGGGAGGGCCGTTACCCTCAGGGCGGCGTCTACGCCGGGGGCGGCCCGTTTGTCGTGTCAGGGGGCGGCGGTCTGGCGCAGAACGCCGGTTCGGCCGCGCCAGTGTTGGATCCGGCGTTGCCGGCGGCGGCTTTGGCCCAGTTGGCCTATGACCGTCCGGAGTGGCGGGCGGCGGTGGCGGGCCATCCGGCGGCTTATCCGGGTTTGTTGGACTGGTTGGACACCTTGGGCGATCCGGCAGTCTCAGCCGCCGTGGCCGCCCGGCGGGCAGGGGAAGCCGCCACGGTGTTGCCGGTTCCGCCACCCCCGCCGGTGGCGGCCCTGGGCGCGGTGATGGCCCCGGCGGCGTACGAACCGGTCGGAGCCTTCGGGCCGGCCGGCGCTGTGCCCAGTTTCGGCCCCCAGCCCGGCTACCAGCCGTCGCTCCAGTATGGGGCGGCCAACCCGGCGGACAAGGACAGTTTCGGCTGGGCCGTGTTGGGCTTCTTCGTCCCGATGGTCGGGCTGGTCCTGTGGCTGGTCTGGCAACGGGACCGGCCCAAAGACTCGCGTCGGGCGCGCAACGGTTTCATCGCCGGCATGATCGCCAATACCATTGTGGTCATCCTCTACATCATCTTCGTCTTCGCCTGGTTCAGCTCGTATTGATCTTTTGGTCTTTCGGCCCTCGCGCCCCTGAGCTCAAGGGGAGTGGTGGGGCGGGGCCGGCGTGAAGACGGACTGGACGTTGGTCTAGACGTCGGCTCGTCCGGATGGGATCGCGCGATGGCCGCGAATTGGTGGAGCCGGGCTGAGCCGTTCTGACCGTCGTCCAGGGGGAGTCTCACCGCCGGGGGCCGGGCCGGCCGGGACATGGGGATTGTTCCCCCTTGACCAGAGTTCGGGTCGTAGTGGAGAATACGGCGTCGAACCATCCGGTTTCCGGCAATGACTATTTTGAAAAGTGGCGACATGTCACAACCCCAACCATACGGCCAGCAGGCCACTAACCCATCGGACACGGGCAGCTTCGGCTGGACCGTGCTGGGCTTCTTCGTTCCCCTGATCGGTCTGATCCTGTGGCTGGTCTGGCGGCAGGACAAGCCCAACAATTCGCGCCGGTCGCGCAACGGCTTCATCGCCGGGTTGATCGTCAACGTCGTCGTCGGCGTCATCTACGCCATCGTCATCGCCTCTGCCTTGTCGTAACGGTCGGGTACCGATGACAGCGGACAACCAGGCGAACGCGCTCGGAGCCGCCGCCGTGCCGGCTGGCGGGGACGACCCGTCAGCGGCGGTCGGCGCGGCCTCCCAGCTGGCGCCGGAGGCTGCCGGGCTCGGCCTGGCCGGTCAATCGATGGACGCGGTCGCTCTCGTCGGCCCGTCGTCGGAACTGACGTTTGGCGACCCCGGCGCCGCCCCCGTCATCCCGGCCTTTCCGACGGCGGTCGGTGGTGCAGAGGCGGTGGTCATGGCCCCGGACTCTCGGCCGCTGGCGGGCGTCGCCGGGTCCGCTCTCGTAGGTCAGTCGGCGGTCGGCGCCCACGAAACCGCCGCCCTGGCGGCTCAGCCGGCGGTGGACGGTGTTGAGGCTGTTCCCGCCAGTCCGGCCGCCGCCGACCCGGCCAGCCAGGTGTTCGACCCGGCGACCCCAGCGCTGGTCCTGGCCCAACTGGCCTACGACCACCCTGAGTTGCGGCTGGCCGTGCCGGGACACCCGGCGGCCTACCCCGGCCTGTTGGACTGGTTGGACGCCTTGGGCGATTCGGCGGTCTCAGCCGCCGTGGCCGCCCGTCGGGCGCGGGACGCCACTCCGCCCCCGCCGCCCCCGCCGCCGGTCCCGGCCGCCGCCGCCCTTGATCCCGCCGGTCCGGCCGCCGCCCCGACAGCGGTATCACCACTACCCCCCGACTCGGCGTCGGCACCGCTGTCCCAGTCGCCAGCCGGCGCGGCTGGCGCCGAACCGCCCGACCGGTCGGCCAGCGTCGAGGTGGTGCTGGCCCAAGCCGGCGGTAAACGCTGCGGCCGCTGCAAAGCCATCTTGAACGGTGCCCAGATCTGTCCTCAGTGCGGGGTGGCCAACAGGGGAGTGCTGGCCGTCGTCGGTCGGGGCTCCACCACTGTGGCGGCCGTGGCACCCCGGATGACCTGGCCCGGAGACCCGCCCTCGCAATATCGCTCTGACGCCCAGACGCGGGTCGTCTACGTGCGCCGACCGGCCAATCCGGCCGACACGGACAGCGTCGGCTGGGCTGTGTTGGGTTTTTTCGTCCCGTTGGTCGGGCTGATCCTGTGGCTGGTCTGGCAGCGAGACCGGCCCAATAACTCGCGCCGGGCGCGCAACGGTTTCATCGCCGGCACGATCGTCCAGGTGGCCATCCCGCTCCTCATCTCCATCATCTACTTCTTCGCCCTGATGGCGAGTATCTGACAGCGGCGGCGGGGGCGTCTCCCACCGCCCCGGCCAACGTCTGTCGGCCGTCGGCCCCGGGGTGTCGCCGCCCGGACGGCCCGAACCCGACTAATTTTTAAGTTTAATTGCTATGAGGTCGAAGCGGGGCGGCGGTCACCGCCCACACCGTAACCGCCGACACCGGGAGGCGGGACTGGTCGAGGGCGAGGTGGAACGGATTGGGGATTTATCCCCATTGACCCCCCCCCCCCCCCCGAATTGGAGAATGGGGCGGCGCCGCATCGGGGCGGCGTGATTGTCCCTAAGGGGGAGACATGTCGCAATCTCTGTCGTCCGATTATCAGGCCGCGTCCGGCGACTGGTCCGTGGCGGCCGGATCATCCCGGACGGTGGAGCCAACTCCTGAGACGGTGGTGGTGGAGGCCCAGCGCCAGGGGAAGCGGTGCGGCCGTTGTTGGGGATTGTTAAACGGCGCCCGAATCTGCCCCCGGTGTGGGGCGGTCAACCAAGGTGTGGCGACTCCTGAGACGGTGGTGGTGGCGCCTCAACGCCGAGGGGAGATGTGCGGCCGTTGCCGAAGCCCGTTGAACGGCGCCCAAATCTGTCCCGGGTGTGGGGCGATCAACCAAGATGGGGCGTTGCTGGCAGTTCCGGGGACGGCCGGCCCGCTGGACTCGGGCAGTTTCGGCTGGGCCGTGCTGGGCTTCTTCATTCCTTTGGCCGGGTTGATCCTGTGGCTGGTGTGGCAGCGGGAGCGGCCGCTCGACTCGCGCCAGGCGCGCAACGGTTTCATCGCCGGCCTGATCGTCGAGGTGGGCGTGCCCGTCCTCATTCTCCTGGTTTTCACTCTGGCGCTGGCGTAGACGGCTGTCGTCGGCAGGTGCTGGCCGTGGCACTGGTCGCGGGCTTGACGGCTGTGTCGCCGCACCGAGGGTGGCGCAGATCGGGCTGGGCGCGGCCGGACGGCTCGGCATCGGCCGGTCGCGCCGTCCCGTAGCGGCTAATCTCATCCTCCCGGCCGGCGGTCGGACAGGGGTCAGCGGTCGGCCCAGAAGACGACGTCGGTGATGCCGGTGTCCTGCCAGCGGCTGCCGCTGTAGACCGAGACGATGGTCAGGCGGACGCTCCGACAGCGGTGGTCGGATTGGAAAATAAGTTGTTGGCCGTCCACCCCGTCGCTGGACTGGAAGCCGGTGACGACCGGATCGTCCAGGCAGAAACTCTCGACCGAGCCGTCGCCGAAGGCCAATTCGAGGCACTTGATGCGGTTGTTCTCGGCCAGCCGGGTCTGGCTGCGCCAATAACCGTTCTCGATCCAGAGGCCGCGCAAGGTGACCGTTGAGTCGAAGCTGTAGTCGATCCACTGGCCCAGGCCGTCGTCCTCGGCGTTCTCGAACCAGGCCGTCTCCCGAGAGCCGTCGAGGGTGTTGTCGGCGCCGTACTCGTAGTGCTTTCCCGTCACCTCGTCGTCCTCACCCTCGTGGGTGGAGGAGGCGGCGGCGCGGTCGGCCACCACGGCGTGGCCGGCCGGCGCGGACGGCTCCGCCGTCACGGTCACGGTCACGACCGGCGGCGAGGGGTCCGGCTGCACCGTCACGGTCACCGGGGCGGCCGGCGGCGCGGGCGACGGGTCGTCGTGGCCGAGCAGCCAGCGGACCGTCAGGGCGGCGGCGCCGATCAGGACGACGACGGCCCCGACCAAGACAGGGACCAGCCAGACGTTCCGGGAGCGGGAGGCGGGCACGGGTCGGGGTAGCGGGGCCAGTGGCACGGCGGGCGACGGCATCGTGTCCGTCATCGGATCGGCCAGCCGTCGAACGGTCGGCGCGGCCGGCGGAATCGACGCCGGGGTCCCCGGGGCGCTGGCGCGGGGGAACGTGGCCGGGGTGCCCGGGGCGAAAGCGCCGGGGGCGGTGGCGCCCGGAAACACGGCTAGGGGGTCAGAGGCGGTGATGCCTGGGAAAGCGTTCGGGGTGGGGGCGCGAGGGGGCGCGGCCGGAGCGCCCGGGGCGAAGGCGCCCGGGAGCGCGCCCGGGGCGGGGGAGCCCGGAAACACGTCGGGGGCGGGGGCACCCGGGGCGCGCCGCAGGCTGACTGCCCGCCGGGTGGCCTCGTCGCCGTAGGCCGCCAGCCAGTCCAGCAGGCTGGGGTAGGCGTTGGGGTGGAGCGCCACCGTCGTACGCAACTCCGGGCGGGCTTGGGCGATCGCCATCAGGTCGGCCGGCGGCAGGCCGGGATGACTCAGAGCCTGGGCGGCCAAACCGGTGTCGGACCAGTTGTTGACGCCGTTAGCGGCCATCGCTCCCCCCTTCGAGGCACAACCATAGCCAGCCCGCCCCGCCACTGAGTAAGCCTCTGTGAGGCGGCGGTCATGGTCCGGGCTCTGTTCGACGTCTTGGGCTGGTCGCCGGAGCTAGAGTCATAGGCCGCCCGCATCGAGGGCCTCAAGGGGTGGCAACACCGCCGCCGGGTTGCGCGGGCACGGCTGTATGCTAGCGTATACGTCAATGCTCAACCTTTCCGTTAGGATCAAGACATGCCTGTTTTGGAATCGCTCACCCAGGCCGTCGGCCGCACGCCGCTGGTCAAACTCTCCACGCGGACCAACCCGCACCCGGCCGCGGTCGCCCTTAAACTCGAGTTTTACAATCCGGCCAACTCGGTCAAAGACCGCATCGGCGTGGCCATCGTCGACGCCGCCGAGCAATCCGGCCAGTTGAAGCCCGGCGGCACCCTGGTGGAGGGCACCTCCGGCAACACCGGTATCGCTTTGGCCTGGGTGGCGGCCGCCCGGGGCTACAAACTTGTCTTGGCTATGCCGGAATCCATGTCGTTGGAGCGGCGGGCTCTGCTGCGGGGGTTCGGGGCCGAGCTGGTGCTGACGCCCAAGGCCGAGGGCATGCGTGGCGCGGTGGCGGCGGCCGAGCGGATCGCGGCCGAGCGGGGCGGCGTGCTGGCCCGCCAGTTCGCCAACCCGGCCAACCCGGCCATCCACTACACCACCACCGGCCCCGAGATCTGGCGGGACACGGACGGGAGGATCGACATCTTGGTGTCGCCCTTCGGCACCGGCGGCACCCTCACCGGGGCCGGCCGCTACCTCAAGGAGCAGAACCCGGCGGTCCAGGTGGTGGCGGTCGAGCCGGCCGAGTCGCCCCTGCTGTCCCAGGGCCAGGCCGGCCCCCACGGCATTCAGGGCATCGGGGCCAACTTCGTGCCCGAGGTCTTGGACCGCTCGCTGGTGGACGAGGTCCTGACGGTGGCCACGCCCGAAGCCGTCGCCGCCGCCCGCCAACTGGCCGCCCAAGAGGGCATCCTGGGCGGCATCTCGGCCGGCGCCGGCGTCAAGGCGGCCCTCGACCTGGCCGCCCGGCCCCAGAACGCCGGCCGCCTGATCGTCGCCATCACGCCCGACTTCGGCGAGCGCTACCTGTCCACCCCGCTATTCGCCGGCCTGACCGACTGAGCCCAGATTCGCTGTGGCGAACGACCCACAAGAGGCGGCGGGCTTGACCCTGAAGCCGGCAGACACCACCGTCGGCGCGACACAGGCCCAACTGGCCGCATCGAAGTTGTACCGGGGCAAGAGCCAGCGGCTGATTGACGCCCAACTGGCCCAGGTCGAGGCCGGACGCGACGCTGCCGGCCGCGTGGGCGACCGGTGAGAGTTGCGGGTGCGATGACCTGATTTATAGCCTGTTTTCTAGCCATATATCAGGCTATAATCCAGGCTATGAAGATGTTGCCGATCAACCAGGCCAAGAACACGCTCTCCATTATCGTCGAAGAGGTGAGCCTGACGCACCAGCCGGTGACGATCACGCGCCACGGCCGTCCCGCCGCCGTCATGGTCGCCCCGGAGGACTTGGAGGTCTTGACCGAGACGTTGGCTTGGCTGGCCGATCCGGAGCATGCCGCCGAGATGGCCGAATCGAGGGAGGCGATCGAACGGGGCGAGACCCTCAGCCTGGACGAGGTTCGCGCCCAACTGGCCGCCCGGCGGTGAGCGAACCCTACGCGGTGCGGCTGACGCCTCCGGCCGCTAGGGCGCTCAACCGGTTACCGCTGCGAATCGCGGAGGCTGTGTTCCGCTTTCTGGAGGGACCGCTGGCGGAGAACCCTTACCGCCTGACAAAGCCTCTCGGCAAGGAATTGGCCGGGATGCGGGTCGGTCGCGTCGGTGTCGCCTTCCGGGTGCTGGTCTCCGTCGATGAGGCCGAGCGGGTGGTGTACGTCCGTCGCATCGCCCACCGGGCCGACGCTTACCGCGTCGTTTGAGGCGGGGTCCGAGTGGCCGTCCAGCGGTGGGCGCGCCCCGCCGGACGAGCGTGGCACCGTTTGCCGCCCGGCGGGTGAGCCGTGCGGGGTCGGCCGGTCGTGATTGGGCTAGCCTGACGGCGTGCTTGGATACTTCGGCCCCGAGGGCAGCTTCACCCATCAGGCCCTGCTCAGCCTTGGCCCAGACGAACCGACGACGCCCTTCGGCTCGGTCGGGGCCACCTTGGAGGCCGTCCGGTCGGGCCGGGCGCGGGCCGGGCTGGTGCCGATCGAGAACTCGGTCGAGGGCGGCGTCTCCGCCACCTTGGACGACCTGGCCGCCGGCAAGCCGCTGGTGATCACGGCCGAGGTCTTATTGCCGGTCCAATTCGGCCTCTACGTCCGCCCCGGCGTCGGCTTGGACCAGGTCCGCCGGATCATCACCCACCCCCACGCCCACGCCCAGACGCGGGGCTGGCTGGAGGCCCGCCTGCCCGAGGCCGTGGTGGTGGAGGAGGGCTCGACCGCCGCCGCCGCCGCCGAGGTGGCCCGGCCACAGTCCGACTTCGACGCCGCCGTCTGCGCCGAGGTGGCGGGCCGGCTCTACGGCCTGGAGGCCGCCGCCCAGGACATCGCCGACAACGACGGCGCCGTCACCCGTTTCGTCCTGGTGTCCCGCCCGGCCCCGCCGCCGGCGCCCACCGGCCACGACAAGACCAGTTTGATCCTGCACCTGCGGGAGGACCACCCGGGCACCCTGATGCAGACATTGGAGCAATTTTCCTTGCGCGGGGTCAACCTCTGCCGGATCGAGTCCCGTCCGGCCAAAGACCGTATCGGCAATTACTATTTCGCGGTCGACGCCGAGGGCCACCTGCGCGACGCCCGCTTGGCGGAGGCCCTGGCCGGCCTGCACCGGACCTGCAAGCGGGTCGACTACCTGGGCAGCTACCCCAGGGCCGACCGGACCGAGCCGGTGGTGCGGGCCGGCTTCCGCGACTCCGACTTCGCCAAGGCCGCCGCCTGGCTGGACGGACTCCTGGCCGACTGACAGGTCGGCCGGGACGGGCCGTCAGGGGCGGGTCATCACTTGGATGGCGGCCGGGAGGCCCTCGCCCTCCAGCCAAGTCCTCTGGGCGGTGGCGTCGCCGTCCACCTGGAAGGGCGGCGGCGTTCGTGGTCCAGGGTCACGTTGGAGGCGCAGTTTTGCGAGTGGGCCGCTGGGACGCGTGACATGGTCCGCGAGGAGAACTACACTGCCTTCAAGATCAACGAACCCGTCGTATAGTGGGTCAGCGCGGTGCTTCGCCGTGATTTGGCGGGAAGGGGTCGGCTGTGACTGAGTTGGTGAATCTTTATCGGCAGGGTGTGGTGTCGCGGCGGTGGGCGTTTGAGGCCGACGAGGACTTGTTGACGGCGGCGTTGGCTTAGGTGTTGCGGGTTTTCGAGGCGCCCGCGTGGGTCAGCCCCAGGGCGCGCGAGGTCTACCAGGAACTTTATGATCTGCGGTGGTCCGCCGCAGCGGCCGCCCAGGAGGTGGACGACTTGTTCGCGGACGTCGTCCGGGCGCAGCCGGAAACAGTTGACATCTCCGACTGGCGGGCCCGTTGGACCCGGTGGTGAGGGGGTAGTTTCGTCGTGGCGGAGCAGTTCATCAACATCGACGCGTTGCAAGACGTCGTGAACCGGTTGAACCGGGCAATCGGCGAGGTGCCGGAGGCGGCGGGCCGGCTGGCCAATTATTTGAACGACGTGGGCCTGTCGTCGGACCGGCTGCCGGACTGGCTGTATGACGGCCAGCGGGTGTGGCGGCTGCGCGAGCTGGCGCGGGAATGCCAACAACGCCTCGACCTGGCGCGCGAGATCGCCGACTCCCGCCCCGGGGAGTCGCTGCGCCAAGTGACGTTCGACGACACGGTGTTCCTGAGCAACGACGACGCCCGCCGGGCCGCCGTCTTGATCCGGCGGTGCCTCGACGCCAACACCCTGGGCGGCACGGGGGACGGGACGGTCCCGCAGGAGTTGTTGGACCTGCTCGACGCCAACAGCGGTGATCCCGGGTTCGCTCTGGCCTTGCAGGCCCGCCTGGGCGCCGGACAGCTGGCCCAGCTGTTGAACGGTTTGAACGCGCGCCGCAACCAGCTGGACACCAATATCGGCCTGGGCGCGGCCGAGCCGGCCGATCTGGAGGCCTTCGACGTCTCCTACGCCCGCTTGTTGGACGATCTGGGGGCGACGTTGAGCCTGGCCGCCCGCGGCCTGCCCCCCGACCGGTTGGCGTTCCTCACCGGCCAATGGCAGGCCGTCATCAAGGACTCCGCCGCCACTCCCTCGGCGGCCCTGTTGTCGATGGTGATAGGCCGGGGCTCCTGGCCCGACAGTTTCCTCAGCGGCGTGGCCGACACCATCTTGTACAACGACACGAAGCCGGACGCCGACGCCTGGCAGATTCCCGGGGGCGTCCCGGTGATCGACCCCCGGTTCAACGAGGATTTGGGCTGTAAACCCCAGGTGGTGGACCCGATGGCCGGGGTCTTCCAGTCGGCCGCCGACCACAGCCCGGCTTGGATGCTGGCCTATTTCCAGGGCAACGGGACCTCGCTGGTCGATCTGCCGGGCTATGACTACGCGGACGGGCAGCACGCCGACGCGGGGACCGCCCAGATCGACTCCCGCCTGGAGTATCTGATGTTGGAGTACGGTTTCGACCAGGCCAGCGGTTACTGGTTCGGCCAGGCCGCCACCACTGTCGCCTGGGGACTGCGGCAGAGCGCCCAGGCCGAGCCGGATGACGGTCGCCACCGCCCGGCTGACGCCTATGCCGAGGGCGCGGTCGAGCGGTTCGCCGCCGATGTGGCCAACGCCGCCGAGCACCTCGCCCGGCAGCAAACCGTGTATGACCATTTGTCGTGGTGGGACAAGTACAAGCACGAGCTCTTGCAGGGCCTGGGCATAGTCATAATGGTGGCGTCCCTGGCCGCCACCGCCGGCACGGCCGCGCCCGTGGTCATATCCTCGTTATCCGCCGTCGACACCGCCGTCGCCTTGACCGACGCGGTCGCCTACCTGGGTGAGGGCGAGATCGTCCAAGGCCTGTTCGGCGTAGCCCTCGCCGTCATCCCCATCAGCATAGGCGGAGCCACCCGCTGGGTGCGCCTGAAACCCGACGAGATCCAAGCCCTCAAGAACGGGGGCAGCATCACCCGCGACGGCGTCGTCGTCACCCCAAACGACCTCAAAGCCGCCGAAGAAATAGCCGCCAGGATCGGCTACAAAACCACTGACCCGCCGATCAAACTGACCGAGCCGACCGGCCCGAAAGGCGGCGTCCCCACCGGACGACCCACCAAAATCTCACCGAAAGACGATCCCAGCACGGTTCGGTCTTTGACCCGGGAGAACGAGTCCGCGCGAACCCTGGCGGACGCCGGGTTCAATATAGAGCAGAATCCGAAGGTACCGGGTCCGAAGAAGCCCGACTACCTCCTCGAGGGCGAGATAGCCGACTGCTACGCGCCGACCAGCGACAAACCGTACAACATCGCTAGTACTGTGCGAGAGAAAATCGCCAAAGGCCAGACCCGCCGGATTGTCTTGAACCTCGACGACACCGTGGTCACCGTGGAGCAGATGGCGGCCCAGCTGGAAAAGCAGCCGATCTTCGGGCTCGAGGAAGTGATCGCCATCAAAGCCGGCCAGATCGTGAGAATATACCCATGACAACGACGAAGGAGGAGACATGTTTAATTATTCGCTGGTGCTGAGCTCCGCGCGGACCACGCCGGATGTGAGGGCGGAGTTGCTGGGCCTCTTGGGCCTCCGGCACCTGTCGGAGGCCCCCGTCAGGTGGCCCGCCCTGATGATCTACGTCGACGGCGGCGCGGACATGTACAAGCCGACCCAGGAGATGTACGCCAAGGAGCTCGGCGCCCCGCTGACAACTCAGGTTATCTATGCGGCCAACCGTAAAATCGACGGTGACGAGTTCTACCGGGCGCAGGACGCGCTGTTCCTGTCGTCCGCCCAGCTGGCCGACCGGGTGGACGCCTCGGCCGTGCTTTCCGTCGACACCGGCACGGTTATCATGCGCCGTGTGGACGGCGTCTTATATTTGCGTGAGGATTGGAGGGTGTTGAGGGGTCCGGATATTGTGTCGCGGCTTCCGGGCGAGCCGGTGTTCCGTGATGATTTGGGAACCTTATAGCAGGCAGTGTGGATAAGCTGGCAGCCCGGCTTAAGATGTAGTCGATCTTCGGGCTCGAGGAAGTGATTGCCATCAAAGCTGGCCAGATCGTGAGGATATGGCCATGACAACGACAGGGGAGGAAACATGTTCAACTATCCGCTGGGACTGAACTCCGCGAAAACCACGCCGGAGGTGAAGGCGGAATTGCTGGGCCTCTTGGGCCTCCGGCACCTGTCGGAGGCCCCCGTCAAGTGGCCCGCCCTGTGGAGGGTAAGCGTCCACAACGGCGAGGACAGGTATGTACCGGGACTAGAAATGTACGCCAAGGAACTCGGCGCACCACTGACGACCAAGGTTAACTATGCGCTCGACTATAAAATCAGCGATGACGAGATCGAACAAGCCCAGGCTGCGATGCTCGTGTCGGCCGCCCAGCTGGCCGACCGGGTGGACGCCTCGGCCGTGCTTTTCGTCGATACGGGTCAGGTCATCATGCGCCGCGTGGACGGCGTCTTGTATTTGCGTGAGGAGTGGAGGGTGTTGAGGGGTCCGGATGTTGTGTCGCGGCTTCCGGGCGAGCCGGTGTTCCACGATGACCTGGGGACCATCTGAATTAAGTATATAAAAAGTTTTCTCAATAGGCCGTGGCGGCGGGAAGACTGGTCCAAACCTCATGAAAGGACACACCTCCATGACCGAGTTCCACGTCCTCACCGAACCAGAACTACGCCCCATCCTCGACCTGCTGACCAGCCTGCCCGAACACACCCTCCTAGACGAGCTGCCCGGTATCGCCGACCGGCTCGGCCGGACCCTCCAAACCAAAGGGATCGGACAGATGAACCTCCCGGTGTCCTTCCGCCTGTTCGATGCCGGCGGCCTCGACAACAAGTACGGGGAGAAAGAACTGAGCAACGTCTATTTTCGGGTGACGGACGCGCTGCCGGACTACAGCGCCGCCAGTCAACGGGCCGCCGCCCTCTCCGGCTTGGCGGCCGCCGTGACCGACTGCTTGGGCGTGGATGCCACTATCCAATCAATGCGCGGGCCAATGCGCTGGCCCGGGCCCGAGGTGATCTTCTCGGCCTCGCGCACTCATTGATCGAGCAGCCGGGCGCTCGGTTGAGGCCGTTCCTCGTCCGGGAGGTCGTAAATCATGAATAACGCTCCTTCAGGGCGGCACGTTGCCATGTCGCTGTCCCCTGGGCGATGAGCCCTCGGGCCTCGGCCTGGTCAATGGCCTGTGCCACCAAGTCCGGGCGGGGCAACGAGACCGTCGTCTGGTCGATGGCCGTCTCGACGGTGACGCAGGGGATCTCGTCCCACCAGTCGCGTTGCCCGGGTTGGAGATCCTCGTAGTGTCGGCCCGGAGCCCACGGCCGCCGCTCAAGGCCGAGTCATCACTTGGATGGCGGCCGGGAGGATTTCACCCTCCAGCCAGGTCCCCTGGGCGATGGCGTCGCCGTCCACTTGGAAGGGCATCGGCCTGGCGGTCTGGAAGCGGACGCGGCGGGCTTGGGCGTACTCCAGGGGCTCGTCCGGGCTGTCCGGCTGGGGGAGGTCCTGGGGCGGCGACGGGCGGGCCTCCCCCGGTGTCGGCACGCTGCCGGCCAGGATCTCACCGGTCGCCTTGGCCCAGCTGAGGCCGTGGCTGGGGGAGTAGACCAAGACGTCGAGCAGGCCGTCGTCCGGCCGGGCGGCGGGGAAGAGCTGGAACGGCGGCTGGATGCCGCCGACATTGGCCATCATGGCCGTCAAGGCGTGACGGACGACCGGTTCGTTGTCGTCCAGGGTGATCTCGACGTCGAAGGGGTCGCCCGGCAGGTGGCGCACGATGGAGACCAGATAGGCGGCGCTGCCGACCAGTTTCTTGAGGTCGGGGCGGGTGCCCGACATAGCGGCCGCGTCCAGGCCCAGGCCGGCCATGGCGGTGCATAGGCCGGTGAAGCCGGGGGCGCGCACCCAGATCAGGTCCACGGCCTTGGGCCGGCCGTCGAGGGCGACCGCGAAGGCGGCGTCATGGTCCAGCGGCAGGCCCAGGTTGCGGGCCAAGATGTTGCCGGTGCCGGAGGGGATCAGCCCGACCGGGATGGCGGCTCCCAACAGCCCCGAGCAGACGGCCCGCATGGTGCCGTCGCCGCCGACCGCCAGCACCAGATCGACCCGCCGCTGCCGGGCCTGCCGGGCCGGACCCTCGCCCGAGTCGCGCACCGACGTCTCCCACCACAGCGGCTCGCCCCACTGCCGGCGGCGCAACTCGTATTCCAGTCGGCGGCGGAAGGCCGACAGGTCGTCGAACTTGTCCGGGTTGTAGACCACCCCGGCCAGCCGGGGCTCGACCAACTGGACGCCGCCGCGCCGGCGGGGCTCGCGGAGGCGCCGCCCGGCTGGCGCCAGGTCCTGGCCCGGAGACCAGGGCTGGCTCAACGGCGCGGACTGGTCCGGCGACGAGGCTTGGCCCAGGGACGGGGATTGGCCCAGCGGCGCGAATCGGTCCAATGGCAGTGACGGTGGCGCGGGCTGGTTCAGGGACAGGGGCCGGTCCACCAACGCCGCCGCCCAGCCGACGGCCAGCCCCAGGCAGATCCCGCCGATGATGTCGGAGACGGCGTTGGCCGCCATCGCCCAACGGTCCAGCGCCACCGCCGCGACGCCGCCGACCGCCACCAGGTCGGTCAGCCGCCGCGCCACCCCCGGCTCTCGCAGTTTCAAGCGCAGCCGCCCGACCATCTGGGCCAGCAGGACGGCCGCCACGACGTGGAGCGAGGGGAAGGCGAAGCCGCTTTGGGCCAGCGTCTGGGCGAAGGGCGAGTCCGGCCGGGGCCGGGCCACCAGCCACTGGACCGTCCCGGCGATCCCCATGCCGCCGGCCAGGGCCAAGAGCATGGCGGCCCCCAGGCGGCGCAAACGATGGTTCCAGGACCAGAGGGCCAGTCCGACCAGCGCCAGCCCCAAGACCACGGGACTGGCGACCAGCGCCCCGGCCGCCAACAACTGGCCCCGGGCCGACTCCGGCGCCACCGGCGGGGCCGCCAGGCGGCGGTCCAGGCCGTCCAGCCCCGGCCACCACAACACCAGGGCCAACAGCACCACGAAGCCGGCCCCGGCCCCCAGGCCGGCCCGGTCCCGGCGGCGCCGACGACGGTCTGTGCGACTGGACATCAAGCCATTGTGGCATCGGGACGGGCCGAACAGAGGTGGTGAGCGTCCGTCCGGGCGGCGCTGTCCGAGCGTTCGGGTGGCGGGCGCTCGGCCGGGCGACGGTCGAGCCGGTTCGGGGGTTAGGCTGGCTGTCATGACGCAATCAGCAGGTCAACCGGCTCAGCCGGCGGGCCAACCAGCTCAGCCGGAGATCATTTTGGGCCAAGGCCCCGACGGGGAGATTTACATCATGGGTCCGGGCGACAAGCCGGCCACGGACAAGGACGAGTCGGCCGACGAGGGCGCCGCCATTGTCGAGCCGGCCAAGGTGATGCGAATCGGCCGGATGATCTCGCGCCTGTTGGACGAGGTCAAAGACGCGCCGCTGGACGACAAGTCGCGCCAACGCCTGCGGACCATCTACGCCCAGTCGATCGATGAGCTGGCCGGCGGCCTGGACGCCGAGCTGGCCCAAGAGCTGCGCCGCATCACCCAGCCCCTGGCCGACGACACCGCCCCCTCCGACGCCGAGCTGCGCATCGCCCAGGCCCAGTTGGTGGGCTGGCTGGAGGGGTTGTTCCAGGGTTTGCAAACCGCCTTGGTGGCCCAGCAGATGGTCTCCCGGGCCCAGGTCGAGCAGATGCGCAAGGCGCTGGGCCAACGCCAGGGCGGCCCCGGCCCGGCCGCCCCTGGCGCCACGCTGTCCGACTCGACGGCCGCGCCCGGGGGGATGCCCGGGGGGATGTACCTGTAGCCGACGTCATCCCGGAGGTGATCCGGGAGCTGGGCCAGTTCGTGGATCGTCCACCCGCCGTCGGTCGCCCGCGGGGGCGGGGAGCACGCTTCGGCGGGCGCGCCCGGGGGGATGTACCTGTAGCCCACACGTCGTCTAGGACTTGATTCGGGATCTGGGCAGATTCGTGGATCGTCCGCCCGCAGGGGCGGGCGAACAGGCCGCCGCCACTCTCTGCCCGTCCGGGGTCAGGCGTTGGGGCCGCGTCCGTCTCAGGGACCGGGCTCTAATCCGCCCCGGCCGGCGGCCCGGCCCGTCGCGGTCCGGTCCGGTTAGGCTGGCGCGGTGGAGTTGGCTAGGCGGTGGCGTCCGGAGCCGGTCAACCAGTTGGCCCGGCTCAAGGCCCAGTTGTTGGCCGACGGGGTGGACCTGATCGACTTGGCCGACACCAACCCGACCCGTCACGGCCTGGGCCATCCGGCGACGACGGACATTCTGGCCCGGGCGGCGGCCCGGTCCCAGAGCTACGACCCGGAGCCGCGCGGACCGCTGTCGTCCCGGGAGGCGTTGGCCGGCCGTTTCGGCGGCTCGCCGGAGGACTACTGGCTGACCGGCTCGACCTCCCAGGCCTACGCCTGGCTGTTCGCCCTGCTGGGCGACCCGGGCGACGCCATCGGCCGGCCCAGCCCGGGCTATCCCCTGATCGAGCCGCTGGCCCGCTACGCCAACCTCATCACCCGCCCCTATCCGCTGCACTACCTCCACCCCTACGGCTGGTTCTACGACCATGACCGTCTGGCCCAGACCGCCGCCCAGGTCAAGGCCCTGGTGGTGGTCGATCCCGGCAACCCGACCGGCGCCTACGTCGACCCGGCCACCGGCCGACTGCTGGCCGAGCTGGCCGCCCGGCCCGGCCTGGCCCTCATCGTCGACCAGGTCTTCCACCCCTACGCCTTAGGAGACCGGTGTCAAACCATGTCCCGCCGCCAGAGCCACGGATCGGGCGATCTTCGGTCCCAAGGTGTTGGGGCAGTGGGTCGACCACAGTCCCAACCCCTTGAGGCCGAATCTCATCCCGCCCGAGGCCCCGCCGGCCGAACAGCCTTTGACACCACCCTCCTGGACGCCGCCGACCGGTCCGACGCCTGGGGGGAGGACTCGTCATCGGCCGGTCCCGAGCGGTCAAACGCCTGGGGGGAGGACTCGCCAGGGCTGCGCTTCAGCTTGGACGGGTTGTCCAAGCGGCTCTGCGCCCCGGGCCTGAAGCTGGCCTGGATCAAATTGTCCGGCCCGCCGGCCGCCGTCCGGCGGGTGCGGCCGGCGCTGGACGAGATCGCGGACGCCTTCCTGCCCGTCCCCAGCGCCACGGGCCTGGCCCTGCCCGAATTGCTCGACCTGGCCCCGGAGGTGGTCGAGACGACCCGGCGCCGGCTGTGCCACAACCTGCGCCGGCTGCGGACGGGCCTGCCCGACACCGCCCGGACACGCCACGCGGCGGGCGGCTGGACCGCCCTGGTCGATCTGCCCCACGACAGCGACGGCGACCTGGCGGCCGAACTGTTGGCCCGCCACCACCTCCACGTCCACCCCGGCTGGTTCTACGACATCGCCGATCACGGCTGTGTCGCCTTGTCCTTGCTGGCCCGCCCCGAGGTCTTCGCCGCCGGCTGTGACCGTTTGACGGTCTGATCCCCGGCCGGGCCGGGGCGCCGGGTTGGCCCTCTGAACGGTTGTGTAATCTGAGTCCGACCGGGCCAAGTCCGGCTATAGGGGTAGGAGGAAGCGTGGATATCAGTCTGCGACACGATCCGGCGGCCGGACGGCTGATCGCCTGGGCCGAAGACCAGCCGGCCGGCTATCTCGAGTATCGCCTACGGGGCGAGCGGATGGCGCTGCTCCACACCATCGTGGATCCGGCCTGGGAGGGTTACGGCGTCGGCTCGGCCCTGGTCAAGGAGTCTCTGGCCCTGGCCCGCGCCAACGGCTGGGCGGTCCTGCCCTATTGCCCCTTCGTCCAGGCCTACCTGGTCAAACACCCCCAACTGCAAGATCTGGTGCCAGCCGATCAGCGGGCGGCCTTCCACCTGCCGGCCGCCGCAGACTGAGAGAAGAGAGAACACGTCATGACTAATCGCGTCTATCGCGGCCAAGACATCGATGTCAGCTTCGACGCCGCCTTGTGCATCCACGCCGCCGTCTGTGTCAAAGGCCTGCCCGAGGTCTTCAACACCAGCCGCAAACCCTGGATCCTGCCTGACGCCGCCGCCGCCGACCAGGTGGCCGCCATCGTCCAGCAGTGTCCCACCGGCGCCCTGCGCCAAGGCCCCGGGGAGCTCCGGGCGGGCGTCCCGGCGGAGCGGGCCGACCGGCCGACCACCATCGACGCCCGCTCCAACCGCCCCCTCATCGTCCGCGGCGACCTGGTCATCACGACCGACGACGGCCCGATTGAGACCCCGCGGGCGGCCCTCTGCCGCTGTGGCAAGACCGGCAACTCCCCCTTCTGCGACCTGTCACACCTGAAGCCGTAGGCGAGGAGACCCGTCCCACAAACCGTCTCAGATCCCGGATCAAGTCCGGGCTGGCGTGGTATCAAGTCCGGGTTGGCTGGGAGTGGCGTTAGCGTAGGGCGATAGTGATGGTCGAGGCCGCTCGGGCGGCGGTCAGTTGGGCCGCCACCGCGTCGGACACGTCGATCAGAATCGAGCTGGTGGTCGAGCTGGCGAGCAGGCCGCCGCTGTCGGACTGGGGCAGGCCGACGATGACAACATCGTCGATCACCGTCGTCTCCCCATAGGGATCGCTGACGATCAGGGCCACGGCGTCGCCCGGGCGCAGCAAGTCGACCAGTTCCGGCTGGGTCAGGGTCAAAGGCATGACCAATCGCCCCGCGGCGCTGGACCGCCCGGCCGAGGTGACCAGGGCGTCGGTCGTGACGATGGCCCCGACGGGCAGCCCGGCGGCGGCCAGACGCCCGACCGCCGTCTCGGCCTGGGTCAGCGCGCCCTGGGGCAGCAGTTCCTGCGGCACCCCGGTCAGCCGAACGGCGTCGGCCGTCACGGTCTGGCCGGCCTCCACCCGTTGGACCACCGTCACCACCTCGACCAGAACCTGGTCGCGGCCGGTCAGGACGACGGCCAGGGCGGTGACCGACAACATGGCGGCCAACGTCGCCACCAGCCGACGATGGAGGGTCAAGAAACGCACCAGGCGGGTCAGGAGATTGGCTCTCATACCTCGACTGTGGGGCGCGGCGGCGACGTTGTGCCGGCCGTCCCCAGGTCTGCTCCGGCGAGCCGGGTTATCCCCAGCCCGCTGGAGGAGCGGCCGCCGGGGGCGGCGGCGAGGGGAGTGCAGGCGATGCTTCCGTGGGAGCGCGCGGCCCCCGAAAGATTGCGCCAACGGCGTCTGGGCTGGCGCCGGGGCGGCGGGCTTGAGACTGTCGGCGAAATGGTTTCTAAGAGGCGGCGGCGAGGGACGGCGGAGCCGGGGCGGGCCACCGGGGACGGCGGAGCCGGGGCGGGCCACCGGGGATGCCGCCGCCACGTCGCCGGCGACGACGAAACCGGGCTTGGTCGTGGGAGGGACTGAGCGGCCAGAGCCGGGGCGTCAGGCGGCCAGAGCGGATGAGGGGCTGGCGGGCGTGGTCTTGGCGCTAGTCGTGGTTTCGGCCTTGGCGGGGCTCGTGGTCTCGGCTTTGGGGCTGGCGGCGGTGTCGGCGGACGAGGCGGACGAGTCGGCGTCGGCGTGGCTCGACGGGGTGGCCGGGGAGGTTTTCTTGGACCGGTTGTCGGTGGCGTAGAAGCCCGAGCCTTTGAAGACGACGCCGACCGGCGAGAAGACCTTGCGCAGTCTCCCCGTGCAACTGGGGCAGGTCGTCAACGACGAGTCGGTCATTTTCTGGAAGACCTCGAGGTCGTGATCGCACTGGGTGCAGTGATACTGATACGTCGGCATCGGCCCATCTCCCCGGGCGCGCCAGTCGGTCTGGAGCTCGGCCCGAGGTGGCACTCTACCTCAGCGAGTGCTAATCGCCCACCCGGCGCGGTTGACGCGCGGCGAGCTGGCGGCGCCCAAGATGACGCCGGCCAGCGTCATCTTGGACTTGATCCGGGATCCGAGTTGGTGGGCGGTCGCGCCTAAAGCGTCGGGTCGGCGTCGTCGGGCGGTGGCGCCGGTCGCTGGGCCTCCGGGCGGGGGGCGCAGACGATGAGGCCGGACGGGGTGACGATGGCGTCGACCGGTTGGTCCCAGGCCTGCATCGGCAGTTCGCCCAAGACCTCGGCCTCGTTCAGCAAGACCCAGCGGGGGGTTGTCGGCCGGGCGTGGAGCAAGGCCCGGTCGTACCAGCCGCCACCTCGGCCCAGCCGCGTCCCGGCGGCGGTGGCGGCCATGCCGGGCACGATGATGAGGTCGGCCTGGCCCAGGGCGGCGGCGTCGAGCTTGGTGGTGGCCGGTTGGCGCAGGCCGCGCCAACTCGGGCCGACCACGCCCGGGGGCGGCGGTTCGACGGGGCCGGTCCAGTCGCCCCAGGCCGGGTTCCAGTTGGTCCCGCCCTCGCCCGGCGACAAGACCGGCAGCAGGATGCGCCAGCCGACGCGGCGGAAGCGCCGACCCAGATCCAGCGTGCCCGGCTCGGTCCCGACCGACCAGTAGATGGCCACGGTCGGGCACGGCGGCAGTTCCAATGTCGCCAGGGCGACGCGGACATGCTCGGTCCGCTGGAGGTCCAGTTGGCGACGCTGCTCCACCGTCAGGCTGTGGCGTTGGCGACGGATCACGGCCCGCAGCCCGGCTTTGAGGCGGCTGCGGTCGTCGTCCGACCGCGACGGAGCGACCAGGGGACGATCACTGTCCGGAGTCGACGGCCGATCATGGGCCGGGGAAGCGGTGCTGCGGTTCATGTCTCAGATTTCAGCCAGCGGCAACCCGCAGGGCGGGGCGGAGGTCCCGTCCAGGGGCGATTCACAGTCTACAGGATATATAACCCCTAGTGGTACGACGAAAGCGGTTGGATGAAATCAGTTGGGACGAAAGCGTTGGGGTGAAATCTGGGGGGCGAAATCGGTCGGTTGGCGGCCGTCGGCCGCCCCGCCGCTGTGGTGGCGCCGCTCCGCGGGCTGGGCGGCCGACAGGTGGCCGACGGTTCCGTGAGCTGGGGAGGGGCGGCCGACGCGGGGCGGTGGGGAGTGTGGCCGGTCGCGCCGGGGGCGGGGGAGCGTGGCCAATCGTCTCGTGAGGTGGGGAGGGGCGGCCGGCCGGGCTGGCGGTCGGGGAGTGTGGTTGGTCGTGTCGAGGGCTGGGGAGCGTGGCCGGCCGCGCCGGGGGGCCTATCGTTGGCCCATGGGATTGTTCCGCCAGAAGCCGTCACCTGCCACCACGCCGCCGCCGGCGGCGATCTTCCCCAGCCCCGTGCCCGCGCCCGGGGCCGACGGGCTGCGTGATTTCACGGACCAGCGCGATTACATCCTCGGCCTGCTGAGCCCCCTGGCCCCCTTCGGGGTGGCCTTGCTCGACGCCGTTGGCCTGACCTTGAGCGAGTCGATCACGGCCGACCAGGACCATCCTGTCTCCGGCCTCCGGGCTGGTGACGTCATGGCCCGGCAAGGGGTCAACGTCCAGCCCCGCCTGGTCGGCCTGCTGGCGGCGGTCGGCATCGGCAAGGTCATCGTCCGACCCCGGCCCCGGGTGGTCGTCATCCCGGTCACCCGCCCGCCGGTCGATGGCTTGTACCCGGCCTCCCTGCTGGTGGCCGCCGAGTTGCAGAGCCAAGGCGCCCAGGTCTTCCACCTAGGCGCCCCGGCCGACGCGCCCGGGTTGGCGGAGGTTATCAACGACCAACTGATCCGGGCCGACCTGATCGTGACCACGGGCGGTTTCGAGACCGGCGAGACCGACATCGCCAGCGTGCTCGACCAACTCGGCCTGGCCGACACCACCCCGGTCGCCATCACCCCCGGCCGCCGCCAAGGCTTCGCCCTGGTGGGCGACGAGCGGACGCCGCTGTTGGCCCTGCCCGGAGAGGCGACGGCGGCCCACGTCCTCTGGGCCACCCTGGTGGCCCCGGCCGTCCGCCGCCTGGCCGGCGCGGCCGACGTCCTGCCACCGTTGGAGCGGGCCCGCGCCACCCGGCCGGTGGCGGTCACGCCCGGTCTGCTGACGGCCGCCCACGTCCAGGTGGCGGACGGCGCCTTGGAGTTCCGGCCGCGCCGGACGGGGGTCGACGCCATGGTGGCCATCAACCGGGCCGACGGCCTCGCCCTGCTGGCCTCCGAGACCGGCCAGATCAACATCGGCGCCTGGGTCGACTACATCCCGCTGACACCGCCGACAGCCGGCCGGTGACAGGCGGGGCGCGGGGGGTCGACCCGGCCGAGGGCCGACGCCCGGACGGGTCCGTCCCGGCCGAGGGCCGACGCCCGGACGAGTCCGTCCCGGCCGAGGGCCGACGCCCTGACTGGTCCGTCCCGGGAGGGGATCACGGCGGCGCCGGTCATCCGGGCACCGTCTCGGACGGGGGAGGCGCCCGTGATGATCGCCCGGCCACCGTGGCCTCCCTGGGCGGGCCGGGCCTTCCCCCGTTAGTCCCGGCGGCCGGGCGGCCGGTCTTCCCGCCGACCCACCGCTGGCCGGTCAGCCTGAGCTTCGACGAGGTGGTTCTAGACCCTTTCCGGCGACGCGACCTCGAACCCTGGCAGCGCTTGCGGGCCGACAACCGTGATTGGCTCAGTCCGTGGGAGGCGACCCGGCCGCCGGGGGTCGAGCCGCCGTCGTACAGTCATTGGACCCGGCTGCGGCGCGAGACGCGGGACGGCCGGACGACGCCGTGGCTGGTGCGCGACGCCCGTGCTCCGGGCCGGCCCCTGGTCGGCCAATGCGTCATCGACAACATCGTCTGGGGCTCGGCCCGTTTCGCCACCTTGTCCTACTGGATCGCCCGGGAGTGGGCCGGGCGGGGGCTGACCCCGGTGGCCGCCGCCCTGGCCGTCGATTACGCCATCTTGGTCATGGGGCTGCACCGGGTCGAGATCTGCGTCCGGCCCGAGAACCGGGCCAGTTTGCGGGTGGTGGAGAAACTGGGCTTCCGCGACGAGGGCTTCCGGCCGCGCTACATCCACATCGCCGGCCAGTGGCGCGACCACCGGGCGTTCGCCCTCGACGCCAGCGAGATCGGCGGCGGGTTGACCGGCCGTGTCATCACCGGGCGGCGCTGACCCCCGCCGGGGCCGGCGACGTCCGAGCGGCGCGAGCCCGGCGGGGAGCCGGGGCGGCGCGGATGGAGGGGTCGGGTCACGGGGGGCGAGTGCCCCGGCCGGGCGGTGTCGGGAGGCGTGCGCCCCTGGCGGGGCGGCGGCCTGATGCCGGCGCGGCCCGGGGTGGCAGTGGTCGGCCGGGTGGGGCAAGCTTGGCCCATGACCCAAATCGGGGTTATCGGCAAAAATGTGTGTCTGCTCTTGGGCGTGTCTCGGCAATGAGTGATGTTTATTGGCTTCGGCCGGCCCAGCCGTGTCTGGCCCAGAGGCCTTCTTCGGCGGTGG
>JAISAO010000086.1 GCA_031266665.1 Propionibacteriaceae bacterium
CCCCGCCCCGAGAGCTGTTATCTCCACCCGGACCGGCTCACCCGCATCACCTGCCGCCGCTGCGGGCGGCCGATCTGCGGCCAGTGCATGATCCCGGCGGCCGTCGGCTTCCAGTGCCCGCGCTGCGTCAAGGCCCACACCCGGCGCACCCGTCAGAACCAGGGTCCCTTCGGCGGTGCCGTCTCGGCCCGCCCCCAGATGACGACATACGTCTTGTTGGGGATCAATCTGGTCGTCTTCGGGCTGATCAGCTTGCCCGGTGTTAGCTCATTGCCCTGGCTGGAATGGTTCGGGCTGAGCCCGATCCAGGCCTGCCACTGGGTCGATCATGGCTGCCAGATGATCCCGGGGGTGGCCCAGGGCGCGGTCTGGCAATTGTTCACCAGCCTGTTCACCCACCAGCAGTGGCTCCACCTGGGCATGAACATGTTGACGCTGTGGTTCTTGGGTCCGCCCTTGGAACGGATCTTCGGCCGCGCCCGCTTCCTCGCCCTCTATCTGCTGGCCGGCCTGGCCGGCTCCGTCGTCGTGCTCTGGCTGAGCGGCCTGGACACCATCACCTTGGGGGCCTCCGGCAGTCTGTTCGGCCTGATCGCGGCGCTCCTCATCGTGCAGCACAAACTGGGCCAGGACATCCGCCAGATCTTGTTGTGGCTGGGCCTCAACGTGGTCATGACGGTGGTCATGTTCCGCTCCATCTCCTGGCAGGGCCACCTCGGCGGCCTGATCGGCGGCGCCGTGGTGACGGTCTTGTTGGTCTATCTGCCCACTGGCCGCGACCGCCCAGGGCATCGCCAGTGGCTGGCCCTGGCCGGTCTGGGACTGGTCCTGGCGGTCTTGGCCACGGTCCGAGGGCTCCAACTGGCGGCCATGGGCTGACCGGCCTCAGCCGGCCAGAGTGGCCACCAGGACGGCTTTGATGGTGTGGAGGCGGTTCTCGGCCTGGTCGAAGACGATTGAGGCCTCCGACTCGAAGACCTCGTGGCTGACCTCGAGACCGTCGTCGACCCCGGCGGCGCGCATGATCTCGCCGCCTTGGCTGGTGGCCAGGTCGTGGAAGGCGGGCAGGCAATGCATGAACTTGACCTCCGGGTTGCCGGAGCGGGCCAGCAATTCGGTTGTCACCCGGTAGGGCCAGAGCACCGGCAGCCGCTCCAGCCAGACCTCTTTGGGCTCGCCCATCGACACCCAGACGTCGGTGTAGACGAAATCGACCCCGGCCAGCCCGGCGTCAATATCGTCGGTCACGGTCAAGCGGGCGCCGGACGAGGCCGCCACGGTCTCGGCCTGGGCCACGATGTGGGGCCAGTTCTGCAGCGCCGGCGGGGCCACGATCCTGACGTCCATGCCCAGGATGGCGCCGGCCATCAGCAGCGAGTTGCCGATGTTGTAGCGCGAGTCGCCGCAATAGGCGAAGGCGATCTGGTCCACCGGCTTGCCCGAGTGCTCGATCATGGTCAGCACGTCGCACAAGGATTGGGTCGGGTGCCACTCGTTGGTCAGCCCGTTCCAAACCGGCACCCCGGCGTGGCGGCCCAATTCCTCGACCACGGCCTGGCCGTGGCCGCGATACTCGATGCCGTCGAACATCCGCCCCAGGACCCGGGCGGTGTCGGCGATGGACTCCTTGTGGCCAATCTGGGAGCCGGCCGGGTCGAGGTAGGTGACGTGGGCGCCCTGGTCGTGGGCCGCCACCTCGAAAGCGCAGCGCGTCCTGGTCGAGGTCTTCTCGAAGATCAGGGCGATATTGCGGCCGATCAGCCGCTGGACCTCGCGGCCGGCCCGTTTCTCGGCTTTCAGCCGGCCGGCCAATTCGATCAGGCCGAGCCACTCGTCCCGGCTGAGGTCGAGCTCTTTGAGATAATTCCGGCCGACCAGGCTCATGATTTCCCCTCCTGATTGGAAAAGGCGCAGCCTACCCCGTCCCCGCCCCTGCCATACCCAGGGCCGTCCGGCGGGCGCGGGGGTGACGGGGCGCCCCGGACGACGGTCGAATGTCGTTCAGCCACGCTCCACCGCTTCTCGACCATCTAGCGGCGCCGATCAGCGGTGGGGCTGGGCCGGACGACGTAAGCTACGGGCGTGGGATTCGCCGACGCCGAGGCTGTGATGTGGGTCGATGGCGTCTTGGCGCCGGCCGGGGAGGCCGTCATCCCGGCCCTGGACCACGCCGTCACCGTCGGGGACGGCGTTTTCGAGGCCGCCAAGGTGGTCCACGGCCGGGTCTTCGCCCTGCGCCGCCACTTGGACCGGTTGGAACGTTCCCTGGCGGCCCTCGGCCTGCCCGGTCTCGACCGGGGGCTGGCCGGCCGGGCCGTGGAACAAGTCTTAGCGGCCAACGCCGACCGGTTGGCCCCCCACAGCCACGCCATCATCCGGCTGACCTGCACCGGGGGCATCGGCCCCCTGGGTTCGGGCCGGGCCGACCATCCCAAACTCCGATTGTTAGTGGCCGTCACCCACCACGATCCGCCGCCGCCTGCCGTCAGCGCCATCACCGTGCCCTGGCGGCGCAATCAGCAGGGGGCGTTGAGCGGCGTCAAGTCGACCTCTTACGCCGAGAACGCCGTCTCCTTGGCCCGCGCCCGGGCGGCCGGGGCCGATGAGGCGATCTTCGCCAACACCGCCGGCCAGCTGTGCGAGGGCACCCGCTCCAATGTCTTCATCGCCCGCCAAGGGCGGTTGTGGACGCCGCGACTGGAGGACGGCGCCCTGGCCGGCGTCACCCGGGGGCTGCTGTTGGAGTGGACCGAGGCCCAGCCGCGAACCATCCCCTGGGATGAGTTGTTCGGCGCCGATGAGGTTTTCATCGCCTCCACCGGCAGCGATGTCACAGCGGTGACCCGTCTCGACGGCCGACCGGTGGGCGACGGCCGCCCCGGCCCCCTGACCCTGGACGCCGCCCGGGCCTTCGCCGCCGGCCAGGCGCGCGACCTCGACCCGTGACCGAGGCGGCGCCCGACCCGAACCTGGGCGGGGCGACCCCAGGCCAGCCCCGACCGGTGGACGGGCCGACGAACCCCACTCCCGCGACGGCCACCGCCCCGACGGCGGTCGTGCCAGAGCCTGTCTTGCCCATCCCTGTCGTGCCAACGCCCACCACGCCAACCCCGACCCCCGAGACGGCGACCCCCGGCCCGGTCGTCGCCACCAGCTCCGACCGACCGCTGTGGCGTTGGTTGGAGACGGCGCTGTGCCTGGCGATGGCGGCCGGCGTCATCTTCACGGCCGTCTGGCCCGGCGCCGCCGTCGCCCGGGGCGGCGGCGGGCGGGCCAACTACATCGTCGTCATCGCCACTGTCATCGCCGGGGCCGAGGGTCGTGGCCCGAGCGGCTGGGCCGTCGCCCACGGCCTGGCGGCAGCCGCCCTCATCGCCACCGCCGCCGTCGTCTGGGTGGCGGCCGCCGCCCGGACAGCCGTCCGGGGCTGGGGCCGGGCGCTGACCCGGACGGCCCTGGTCTTGACGGCAGGGGCCTTCGCCGCCGGCTTCGCCCTGACCGTGGCCTGGCGCCACAACGCCCCCTGGCTGATCCAAGCCCTCCCCCAGGCCCAAGCGGCGGCCGGCCTCGACTTCGGCTTCCTGGCCTACCCCTTCATCCTCTTCGCCACCGGCTACGTCTGTTTGTCCGTCATCCAATGGGCCCGCCGCGACGGGCCGCCGCGCTGGCGGTCCGCCGCCCTGATGATGGCCACCACCATCGTCTGGTCCCTGGCCACCGTGGTCCTGGCCGGCGAGCCGCTGGGCGGCGGCCCCGACGGCGGCCCGGACCAGACCGTCCTCGGCCTGGCCCTGGCCGAACTGGCCGATGGCGGCTACGCCCGGCCCGCCGCCGCCATCGTGGTGGCCTTCTACGTCGGCCTGGCCGCCGCCGCCGTCATCACCTTGGCGGTCGCCCGCCGGGGCCGCCCGGGCCAGGTCGGACTGGCTGTCGGCCTGCTGGGGATCGGCTTCGGCCTGACCGCCGTGGCCTTTCTGACAGTGCTCGGCTCCCCTCCGGGAGCGTCGCCCCACCAGCTGGGCCTCGCCCCCCTGATCGGCGGCGGTCTCCAGGCGACCGTCATCATCGTCTTGAGCCTGAGCCGCCCCCGCCGGGCGCCGTCGCCCGACCGCCCGCCGCCGGCGCCGTCGGCCCGCCTCGGAGACCAGGTCGCCCCCGCCGGGCCGCCCGACCGCCCGTCGCCGTTCGGCGACCTGGCCGCAGCCGACGCCCCACCGCCCCCGGCCTGACACGACTCCACCGATTTCTCCACCACCGAGCGGCGTCGGGCGAACTGGCGGCGGCGCCGACGCTCAACGAACGTCCGTCCACCTTCGCGCCGGCCCCACCGCCGCCACACCCGTCTAGGGCCGCTCGCCACGGCCACCGCCGGGGGATCAGGGCTGAGGCTCGGACCGTCCGAGATTCTGGGTCAAATCCGGGACGACAAGGGCCAACGCCGCCACGGATGGGACTCGCGCGGGCGTCGTGGATGGCCCTCGTGGCTAGCCGTAAATCTGCTCGATCGTGTCCGTGGACTGGCCCAGGGTTTGGCAGAACAACATGACTGAGGCCGAGTTCAGCGTCACCGAGGCGTCGCTGGTGGACTCGCCCCGGTCCTCCAGCATCTTCACCACGGCGGCGCGGCGGGCGTTGGCGCTGGCGTCGATGTATTCGCCGCAGGTGGTGGCGCCGCCCTTGCTGGACGAGCAGGCCGACAACGACAACACGACGACGGCCGCCCCGATCAAGGTGGCGCGGCGGATCCAAGCCATGGGGCAGTCCTTCCGTTGGGGCCGGGGAAAGACCACGCTCGACGGCCGCCCCCGAAACAGTTCTATCCCGGTCGGCTCAGCCTAGTGGACCGTCACCCGCGTCGGCCGCCGGATCACGGCGGTGGGCCCGCCACGACCTCAGGCCTTGCAGGCTCAACAGGATCAGGGCCACCCAGATGAGGCCGAACCCGGCCCAGCGGGCCGCCGGCATGGCCTCGTGGAACCAGATCAGGCCGATCAGGAATTGGCCCGTCGGGGTGATGTATTGCAGCAGGCCCAGCGTCGCCAAGGGGATGCGGCCGGCGGCCTGGGCGAACAACAGCAGGGGCACGGCCGTGACCACGCCGGTCAGGGCCAGTCCGACCGTGTAGCCGAGGCCGTGGCCGAGGAAGACGCCGCGGCCGTCGAGCTGCAGCCAGACGATGCCGGCCAGCGCCAGCGGGGCCAGGGTGAAGGTCTCCAGGCCGAGGCCGACCAGGGGCGCCACCTTGGCCGCGACCCGGTTCTTCATCAGGGCGTAGGCGGCGAAGCTCAGGGCCAGGCCCAGCCCCACCCAGGGGAAATGGCCGTAGCCGATGACAATGACGACGACGGCCAGCAATCCGACGCCGAGGGCGACGTACTGCAGCCGGCGCAGCCGCTCGCGCAGCACCACCAGCCCCAGGCCGACCGTCACCAGCGGGTTGATGAAGTAGCCCAGGGCGGCGTCGACCACCTGGTCGTGCAGGATGGCCCAGACGTAGATCAGCCAGTTGACCGACACCAGCACCCCGGCCAGGGCCAGCCGGGCGACCAGTTTCTTGTCCGCCCAGACCGCCCGCGCCTGGCCCCAGGCGCGACGGACGGTCACACCGATGAGACAGAACACCAGCGTCCAGCAGATGCGGTGCGCCACCACCTCGACCGCCGAGGCCTGGTCCAGCAGCTCGAAGTAGAGCGGGAAGACGGCCCAGAGGAGATGGGCCGCGCCGCCGGCGGCCAAACCGCGCGACCGATCAGCCCGCGTCCCCATAGGTCCTCCTTCGTCCTCTTTCGTCCTGAGTCCGCCCGCCGCCGCTGACTCTCTCGGCGCCGCCGACGCTCAACATGCTTCCAGCCCGCCCTCACGCCGACCCAACACCCAACACACCCGCCTGGCGCGCTAGCCACGCCGATCAGCGACGGGGCGGCTCGGCCCCGATCAACCGCTTCTCAACCGCCGAGCGACCCTATCCGGGCGTTGGCGGCGCCGACGCTCAACGGCCGTCCAATCCGCCCCTCGCGCCGGCCCCACCCCCACCACACCTGTGGGGGCGCCGCTCGCCAGGCCGACCATCGGTGGATCAGGGCTCAGGGGATGGTGTAGCCGGCGGCCTTGAGCAACTCGTACCACTCGGGCCGGGTCAGCTCGACCTCCGAGCCGGCGCAGGCGGCCCGCACCCGGGCCGGGTTGGTGGTGCCCAGGACGACCTGCCAGCGGGCCGGGTGGCGCAGGATCCAGGCGGTGGCGATGGCGATGGGCTCGACCTGGTATGAGGCCGCCAGCCGGTCCAGGACGGCGTTGAGCGGGGCCTGGTTCTGGCGGTCGCCCAGGAAGGTGCCTTTGAAGAAACCTTGCTGGAAGGGGGACCAAGCCTGAAGAGTGATGTCCTTGAGGCGACAGTAGTCGACCAGCCCGTTGTCGCGCACAATCGATTGGTCCAGGGTTTGCATGTTGGCCGCCAAGCCGGCCGCCACCAGCGGGGCGTGGGCGATGGAGAACTGGACCTGGTCGACCACTAGGGGTTGCCTAACGACGCTCTTGAGCAATTCGATCTGCCCGGGGGTGTGGTTGGACACTCCGAAGTAACGCACCTTGCCGCTGGCCTCCAGCTGGTCGAAGGCGGCGGCCACCTCCTCGGGCTCCACCAAGGCGTCGGGGCGGTGTAACAGCAACAGGTCGATGCGGTCGGTCTGGAGGGCCTGGAGGGAGCCCTCGACCTGGCGCAGAATGTGTTCTTTGGAGAAATCGAAGTAGTTGCCGGCCAGGTTGATGCCGCACTTGGTCTGGATGACCAGGGCGTCGCGCTGGGCGTTGGTCAGTCCCATGGCCTGGGCGAAGCGGGCCTCGCAGAGGTGTTCCACGCCGCCGCCGTAGATGTCGGCGTGGTCGATGAAGTTGACCCCGGCGTCGATCCCGGCGCCCACCAGTTGTCGAATCTCGGCGTCGGTCTGGTCGTGGATGCGCATCATGCCGAGGGCCACGTCGGAGACGGTGAGAGCGGTTCCAGGGAGGGTGAAGGTTGGCATGCGGAAACTCCTTTGGGAATCGGCCGACGACCGGGCCGGCGCCTGGCCGGCAGCCTACTCCGGCGGCGGGGTGGCCAGGCTCGCCGCCATCAGGCGGGCAATCGGCGCCCCTCGTGAAAACCATTCGGCCAGGGTTGGTCATTCGAGTGTGCGGGCGGCGGGGTGTTCCCACCATCACGGACGGCGCGGCGGCCTGGGCCGCTGCCGTGGATCATGGTCGGGCGGGCCGAAGCGGGCGGCCAGCGGGCCTGGGAGCGGCGCCGGGGCCGCCGGTTGGGGCCGGGCGAGCCGTCAGTCAGAGCCGAGCGGCCAGCGAGTCGGAGCCCGACCCGCTCCGGCGACGGACTGCGGGCTCAGTCCAACAGTTCGGGGCTGGCCTGGGCCCAGCCCCGGCGCCAGTCGGGGATCGGCTCGACGCCGACCGCCGTCAGCGAGTCGTGAGCCAAGACGGAGTAGGCCGGACGTTGGGCCGGGCGGACGAAGGCCTGGGAGTCGGTCGGGCGGACGACCGCCGGGTCGAGCCCCAGATCGGCCGCCACCGCTTGGGCGAAGTCCCACCAGGAGGCCCGGCCGCCGGCCGTGCCGTGGTAGATCCCGGACGGCGCCTTGGCCTCGACCAGGCGCAGGATCAAATCGGCCAGGTCCCTGGTCCAGGTCGGCTGGCCCACCTGGTCGGTCACCACCTCGACCGTGCCGCGCTGGCGCAACAGCCGGGCGATGGTCTGGGGGAAGTTGCGCCCGCCGGCCCCGTAGAGCCAGGCCGTGCGCACAACCACGGTATCGGCCCCCTGGGCCAGGGAGGCCCACTCGCCGGCCGCCTTGGTGCGGCCGTAGGCCGAGACCGGGGCCAGCGGGGCGTCGACCGGGTAGGGCGTGGTGGCCCGGCCGTCGAAGACGTAGTCGGTCGACAACTGCACCAGCCGGGCGCCGGTTCGGGCGCAGACCCGGGCGACGTTGGCCGCCCCGACGGCGTTGACCCGGAAGGCGGCCGGCTCGTCGGCCTCGGCCGCGTCCACGTCGGTCCAGGCGGCGCAGTTGACCACCACCTCCGCCGACCCCAGTTGGGAGGCGCAGGAGGCCGGGTCGGTGATGTCGATCTCGTCCCGGTCGATCGCCAAGACGTCGTCCCAGCGTTGCCGGGCCAGCCGGGCCAACTCCTGGCCCAACATGCCTTTGGCACCGACGATGATCCACCTCATGGGTCGCGCCCTCCCGCCTGCGGCCCGCTGCGGAGCGGTCGCCCCGCCGGGTCCGCCCCCACTTTAGCGGCCCTCCCCCACCGTCCGGCCGCCGTCGGGCGGACCGCCCCGGCCAACCCGACCAATCGGCGCCGAGACGTCGTTGGCGGCGTCTAGGCTGGGCGCCAGTTGAGAGGAGACCGCGATGCCGACGGCGCTATTGGCGGACGAACACCCCTGGGAACCGGTCTTCCGCCATCAGCGAGCCGCGCTATACCAGGCCGAGGCCCGCGCCTGGTTGTCCGAGCAGCCAGCGAACAGCGTCCACGCCTGTGTCACCGATCCGCCCTACGGCCTGGTGGAGTACAGCCCGTTGGAACAACGCAAACTGCGAGCCGGCCGAGGCGGGGTCTGGCGCGTGCCGCCGTCCTTCGACGGTTGTCGGCGTTCGCCCTTGCCTCGATTCACCACTTTGACAACGTCCGATCTGGCCGCCGTTGAACGTTTCTTTTACGACTGGGCTGTGGCCCTGCGCCCGGTGCTGGCGCCGGGAGGGCACGTCTTCGTGGCGGCCAACCCGTTGGTGTCCCACCTGGTGTCGTACAGCCTAGACAAGGCTGGTTTTGAGCGACGAGGCGAAGTCGTGCGCCTGGTTCAGACGATGCGAGGCGGCGACCGGCCCAAGGGGGCGGAGGACGAGTTCGCCCATGTCTCCGCCATGCCCCGCTCGCAGTGGGAGCCCTGGCTGCTGTTCCGCAAACCGTTCACGGGCACGTTGGCCGCCAATCTGCGGCGCTGGGGTGTCGGCGGTCTGCGCCGCCTGGAGGACGGCCGGCCCTTCGGCGATGTCATCGCGTCCAGCCCTACCCGACTGGCCGAGCGCCGACTGGCCCGTCATCCCAGCCTCAAACCGCAAGCTTTCCTACGTCAAGTGTGCCGGGCGGCGCTACCTCTGGGCGAAGGCGTGGTGCTAGACCCGTTCGCCGGCTCCGGCTCCACGTTGGCGGCCTGCAACGCGCTGGGATATGACAGCGTCGGGGTCGAGCGCGACACCGCCTACGTCGAGTTGGCCCGAGACGCCATCCCGGCGCTGAGCGACTACTCCACGTCCAAGTAAACCCAGCCCCGCCGCAAAACACCGACGCCTTCTCGGTCAAGAGTGGCCGTCCGTGTGCCCAACTCGCCGCGCTCATTGCGACGGAAGTCGCCCACGGCCACATGGGCGCAGTAAACCTCGGTGAAACGAAGCGGCGCGCGTTGCTCGGATGGCTCAGTGTTGTTGTCCACTTCGTAGACGAACACGGCCATCCACTGGTCGCGGGCGCCATGGGTGTCGACCGCGCCGCCGCGCCTCTTCGTGGTTTTGATCTCCACCCCGTCCGCGCCCGCTCTCACCGAATCGTTCGGATAGCGGCCACGCACGATCAGATCAGGATGGCCGTTGAAATAAGTGTTCACGGTCAGACTGCGGCTGTGTTTGGCCATCGCCTCCGTCAGCAGATCTGACAGGGTTCCCGACATGATCGCCGGGCGCAGCATGTCGTCGAGTCGCGGCAGACCGCGACTCGACAGGTGACTGTTCACGTCGAACAAAAAGTCGTAGACGTCTTGCATGGCCGATTGGAAGTCGAGCTCCCGGAGATTGAACGGCAGAACCGGCTCGGGGTTGAACTTCTCCAGCAACACTTCACGGCGCTCGCCCATGCGGCCAAGCCTACAGCGGCGCCGCCCACCGGCCGGGCGTTACGGTACAGTGCCGCCATGACCACTAGGACTCCCCAGCGCCTGCTGGTGACCGGCGGCGCCGGCTTCATCGGCTCCAATTTCGTCCACCAGACCGTCGACCAGCGCCCCGGCGTGGCCGTGACCGTGCTCGACGCCCTCACCTACGCCGGCCAGCGGTCCTCGCTGGAGCCGGTGGCCGACCGGATCGAGCTGGTCGAGGGCTCGATCACCGACGCCGGGTTGGTCGAACGGCTGGTGGCGGACTGTGACACCGTGGTTCACTTCGCGGCCGAATCACACAACGATAATTCTTTGCGCGATCCCTCGGTCTTCATCCAGACCAACCTGGTCGGGACCTACACCTTGCTCGAAGCCGTCCGCCGCCACCCGGACGTCCACTTCCACCACGTCTCGACCGACGAGGTCTACGGCGACCTGGCGCTGGACGACCCGGCCCGCTTCGCCGAGTCCACGCCCTACAACCCGTCCAGCCCCTACTCCGCCACCAAGGCCGGCTCCGACCTGCTGGTGCGGGCCTGGGCGCGCTCCTTCGGCGTGGCCGCCACCTTGTCCAACTGCTCCAACAACTACGGCCCCTACCAGCACGTCGAGAAGTTCATCCCCCGCCAGATCACCAACCTGATCGACGGCCGCCGGCCCAAGCTCTACGGGGCCGGCTTGAACGTGCGCGACTGGATCCACGTCGAGGACCACAACGCCGCCGTCTGGCGCATCATCGAGGCCGGCCGCCCGGGCGAGACCTACCTCATCGGGGCCGACGGCGAGAGGAACAACCTCGATGTGGTGCGGACCTTGCTGGCGGTCTTCGGCCAAGACCCCCAGGCCTTCGACCAGGTCAACGACCGCCCCGGCCACGACCGGCGCTACGCCATCGACTCGTCCAAGCTGCGCCGGGAGCTGGGCTGGCGGCCGCGCCTAACCGACTTCGCGGCCGGGCTCCGCTCCACCGTGGAGTGGTACCGCGCCCACGAGGCCTGGTGGCGTCCGGTCAAGGCCGCGGTCGAGGCCGGCTACGCCGCCCAGGGCCAGTAACCCCGGGGCCGGGTCGGGGACGACGCCCCTCCCGGCCGCAACTCCGGACGAGGCCCGCCCGCGAGAGCGAACAGCCGCGCCCGTAGGCGGCGGTCCACGGGCGGATGGCTGACGAAGGGTTCGGACCCAAGCCGCCCGCCGAACCGGGAACCTGACCCACGGCCAGGCACCCCCGAGAGAACGGCCCCGGCTCAGCCCAAGGAGGCCCGCCAGGCCTGGGAGGCCTCCCAAGTAGGCAATAAGCCTTGGCTAGCGGCGACCTCCAGGCTGGGGGCCTGGCCGTCCTTGCCCGACAGAGTCCACTCCAACGGCCGGCCGTCGGCCCCGCTGGTCGGCCAATCGATGCCGAGGTCGGGGTCGAGCGGGTGGACGCCGTGCTCGCGGTCCGGGGCGTAGGGCGTGGAGCAGAGGTAGACCACGGTCGAGCCGTCGGCCAGAGAGCAGAAGGCGTGGCCCAGGCCCTCGCTCAGGTAGAGCGCCCGCCGCGACACCGCGTCCAGCCGCACCCCCTCCCAACGGCCGAAGCTGGGCGAGCCCGTGCGCAGATCGACCACCACGTCGTAGACGGCGCCGGCCGGGCAGGTGACGTACTTGGCCTGGCCGGGGGGGACGTCGGCGAAATGGACGCCCCGAATGACGCCGGCCGCCGAGACCGACAAATTGGCCTGGCCCAGTTCGAAGTGGTGGCCGGCGGCGCCGGCCAGGGACTGGGCGGTGAACCACTCCAGGAACAACCCCCGGTCGTCCCCGAACTGGCGCGGTGTGAACTCCCAGGCGCCCTCGATGTTGAGCGGACGGACCTCCATGGCGGCCTCCTTGACTAACCTCTGGGGCCGGTCGGACGGCCGGACCCGCCGTTCAGGATAGACGCCGCCACCGCCGGGGCCGGTCCCCACGCGGGCCGCCGCGACGGTGGCGGCTGGCCGGCGGCGGATCGTCTAAATTGGGGTCTATGCGTGGCATCATCTTGGCCGGCGGCTCGGGCAGCCGCCTGCACCCCATCACCTTGGGGCTGAGCAAACAACTCCTGCCGGTTTACGACAAGCCGATGATCTACTACCCCTTGTCCACCCTGCTGCTGGCCGGCATCCGCGACATCCTGGTCATCACCACCCCGCACGACGCCGAGGCCTTCCACCGCCTGTTGGGCGACGGCTCCCAGTTCGGCATCGCCTTGTCCTACACCGTCCAGGCCCAGCCCAACGGCCTGGCCCAGGCCTTCGTCCTGGGGGCCGACTTCATCGGCTCCGAGCGGGCGGCCCTGGTCCTGGGCGACAACATCTTCTACGGCCCGGGGCTGGGCAGCCGGCTGACCCGTTTCCACCACCTCGACGGCGCCGCCGTCTTCGCCTACCAGGTCCAAGACCCCAGCTCCTACGGCGTGGTCGAGTTCGACGCCAGCGGCCAGGCCCTGTCGCTGGAGGAGAAACCGGCCCGCCCGAAATCGAATTACGCCGTCCCCGGGCTCTATTTCTACGACAACCAGGTCGTGGCCATCGCCCAGAACCTCAAGCCCTCGGCCCGGGGCGAGTACGAGATCACCGACGTCAACCGCGAGTACCTGCGCCAGGGCCGCCTCCAAGTCGAGGTCCTGCCCAGGGGCACGGCCTGGCTCGACACCGGCACCTTCGACTCCCTGTCCGAGGCGGCCGATTTCGTGCGCACCATCCAACACCGCCAGGGCCTGAAGATCGGCGCCCCGGAGGAGATAGCCTGGCGCCGAGGCTTCCTGAGCGACGACGAGTTGCGCCAACGGGCCGAGCGCCTGACCAAGTCGGGCTACGGCGACTACCTCCTGGGCCTGCTGCCGGCCTGACCGGAGGCTGAATCACATGTCAAAACTATACGACCTTGGTATAGTTTTGACATACCCGTGCCATAGCCAGTGAACCCTCCACCTGCGAGCGGCTGGGAAATGCGGCCGGGACCCCCGCCACCTGATGGAACCCCGCTTTTCGCCCGGCACCGACAACCCTCAAACGCTCAGACCCTACAGACGCGGATGCGAGGCCAACGGGGCGAGACAGGTAGACTCGGACCATGGTAAGCGCACGGTTATTGGACGAGGCCAGGGCCTTGGCCCCCGAGGACCGCTGGCTCCTGATCGAAGAACTCCAGGCATCCCTTGAGACGGACCTGTACGAGCCCCCCGCCCCCGAGGCGGACGAGATGGCCGCGCGGGCGCGCGACTGGCGAGCCGGTCGAGTCGAGGCCCTGCCTTGGGCGGACGTGAGAGCCGCACTCGACCACGAGTTCCGCCCGTGACCTGGAACCTGGTCGTACTTCCTCTCGCCGCCCAGGACATCCGCCAGGCCGCGTCCTACTACCAGGACGTGGCTCCCCAACAAGTTGGCCCCTTTCTCGACCACGTCCAAGCCGTCATCGACGGCTTCGGCTACCAGCCCCACGCCTCAACTCCGCACCCCAACGGCCTGCGGCGACGCTCAGTCAACGTCTTCCCCTACAGCATTTGGGCGGATCTGGACGAGGCTGCCGAAACCATCGCCATCGTCGGCGTCATCCACCACAAACGGAACCCTCGCATTATTGACGAGCGCGCCGCAGAACGCCGCCGGCCCTGAACTCTGATCCAGCACGCCGTCGACAGTCGCACCAGCGCGAGTTACTCGGCCGCCTACAGCATCGGATCGGTGGACGGCAACGCAAACTCAAACCGCAACGACGGATCAATAATCTGGGAGCCGCGTAGCGCCGCGAACATGGCTTCATCGGCGCGGTTGAGTCAATCTGCCGATAGGTCAGGCACCGTGCGGGGCGGCCAGCGGGTCGAGGTCGCGCCAGGCCTCGGGGCGCAAGGCGCCCGGGTCGGGGGTGCCGACGGGGAGCCAACCGCTCCGGGCGGCGTCCGGCCACAGCGGCGGCAGGTCGAACGACCGCTCCAACAGCCCCACCAGCGACAGTTGGTCGGCCGCCCGCAACAGGTCGGCCGCCAAGGTCGCGGGCGGGCTGCCGGCCGGCAGGGCGGCCACAGCGGCGGCGGCGAAGTCGGACGCCCGGGCCAAGTCGCCCACCACCGCGCCCAGTTCGGGCGGCGTCCAGACGAACCCGGCCACCCGTTGTTCGTCCACCCCCACGACCAGCCGCAGGCGCGGCCAGGGGCGGGCGTTGACCAGCAGCGCCGGAAAGGGCCAGGCCGGCCCGTCGGGGCTGTCGGCGGCCGTCGCCGGCTCCTCGGCGTCGTCCGCCCACAACGGTGTCCAGCCGTCGCGGGCCGGTCCGACCAGCGCCCGCATTCGATAGTCATCGGCCAACCCGGCCAAAGTCTCCGGCTCCGCCTTGACCACTAACAGCGCCCAAGCCGCCGAGGACGACTCTGACCTGGGAGCGACCGGCTTAGCGGCGACCGGTTTCTGAGAGCGCTTGAAGATTCCCACCGCTGTGCCTGTTACCTTTCGAACGACCGACTGAGCGGGCGAACTCTATCGTCTGGCCGCCCAGACCAGGCCGACTGGAACGGGTGGGTCGGGCTTGGGCCAGGTGGCACCGACCAGACAGTGTAGATAACATAACTGGTGGCAGCAGCATTGGCGCGAAGGCGGTGACCATGGCCCAACCAAGTCGGGCGAAACCTGTCCTGGCCGTGCTCCTGACCGCGCTCGGCGTTGGAGCAATAGCCGCCAAAAACCTGGTCTCGCACTCCCGCCAGCCGCTTCCACCCGACTCGAAACCACCTTTGTCAGAGAATCCGCCGTCACCGCTCGCCACACCCACCGCTGACGCCGCCGCGCCGCCCGACTCGGCTGCCGTAATGGTGGATCCAACGGTTCAACCCCCGCCGACCACTGAGTCCACCGCTGCCGACGCTGCGGCGCCAGACGCAGCCGTGGTGCCAGCAGACCAGCCCCCACCGACCGCTGAACCAGCCACCGACGGCACGGCTCCGTCCGAACCTGCTGCCGCCGCTGAAGTGTCAGCGACTCGGCGCCGTCGGCCATTGGGCGATCCCGCCTCGGCCCCGCTCGAACCCCACCGCCGTGGTCTGTTCTGGACGATCATCATTCTCATGGTCCTGGGCGTGGGCGCAGTCGTTTTCCTGCGATTATTCGCCCCCGCCGACGGCTCGGCCGGCGCTCTGAGCAATTATGTCATTGTCGTCGCCCTCGTTATCGCCGTGGTTATCGGTCTGATAGCCATCCAAATAGTCAGAAGTCAAGCCCTGCGGGTGGCAGTGCTCGGCGATGACAAGGAGCGTGCCGGCAGCTATCAGAAGATCTTCGGGGCCGGAGTCCTAGTGTTCACCGCCCTCATCGCCGTCTTCGGCGTCCTGCGGACCATCGAGACGAGCGCCGACACCGCCGCCCAACAGATGCGGGCGGACGAGCGGGCCAGTCTCAGCGCCCGCTACGAGGTGGCCTCGGACCAACTCGGCAGCGATTCGGCCGCCGTCCGGGTAGCCGGTATGACGGCGCTGGCCGGAGTGGCCGACGACTGGATGAGCTACGCAGACGGTCTGAGCGAGGCCGAGAGAAGCCAGGCCTGGGCGCGACGGGATCAGGTCATCTCCACCATGACCGCCTATCTCAAAACGACGCTGCCGGACGATCCCGCCACGGACCAAGCGGATCGGAACGACGCCGCCACGCCCGACGCCACCGAATGACCCTTCGGCAGACGACTCGTCATCCGACGACGAGACGATTCCACACAGCGCCGCCTGGCTGGAAGAACGAGCCGTGCGCGAGACCTTCTACCAACTGCTCAAGGACCACCTGCCCAAGGTGGTGATCGTTCAGGCGCGAAGAGACTCGGCCGACCTCTTGCCACTGACGGACGCCGAACCGGCCTGCGCCAACAACGGTGATCGGGAGGACGACGACAGCGACGATGACGATTGTGTCGATAAAAAACGGGTTACACCACCTGCCAGCGGGTTCAATTGGGGCGACCGCGACTTTGACTTCACTAACGCTTACTTACCGGACGTAGAACTGAGCTATACCGCTTTCATGGGACCTGCCGACGAAGGCCAGGCCGAGTTGCCCCACACGATTGACTTCAGTAACGCGACGTTCAACGGCTACGTGAACTTCTACGGCACCACATTCAACACCAACGGAGGCGATGTGCGCTTCTACGACGCCACATTCAACACCAACGGAAGCAATGTGCGCTTCGAAGGCACCACATTCAACACCAACGGAGGCTGGGTGTATTTCAACGACGCCACATTCAACACCAACGGAGGCTGGGTGAACTTCATCTACGTCACATTCAACACCAGCGGAGGCTGGGTGCACTTCGATGGCACCACATTCAACACCAGCGGAGGTTACGCGAACTTCTACGGCACCACATTCAACACAGCGATTCCCGACGACGCGGCTAAAGGCGGGATAGTTGTTTTTAGATCCATAGAATTAGAAAACGCGCACCTCGTCTTCTCGGCCTATTCACCCACAGACCCCGAAACTCGGGCAAAAGATAATTATCTTTCCCCATGGGCTATCACTCCGATGGCTTTCGAGGGCGATGCCCAACTATATTCATATCCGGCTCATTTCGACCGTGTCCCCTCGTTCGCCGGGACGACCTTCGACGCCGGAAATTACGGCGGTGGCGATCCGCTAATGGCTTGTACAATCAGTTTCGCCGACGTCACATTCGGCGACGAGCCGACCGCGAAAGATGGGCTCTTCGCAGCAGCGGCCCGTCAACCAGAGGATGGCGAGACCTATCCAGTGGCAACGTTGGCGGCCGGACAGAGCATTATCATCGGCTTTGGTGATGATAACCGCGTCTGTAGCCTGACGAACCTGACTGAACGGGAGATTCCGCTCACCGAAGCGTCGGTCGATTGCTAATGAGGCTTATCCCACAGTGAGGCTTAATTCACGGGCAGCCCAGATCCCGGATCAAGTCCGGGATGACGACTGGTGACGATCGGGCCAGGCCCGCCACGACGTTATCCGTGGCGGCACCAAGATCAGGGCCGCAGCCATACCGTGGCGGCGGCGGGCAACCGGCCCTCCAGTGGGGTCGAGGCCAACAACACCTCCCCAGGAGGCAACGGTTGGTCCGTGTCGCCGAAGTTGGTCCAGACCTGCCAGGCGTCGCCCCGGGCGAAGGCCAGGACGCCCGCCGGGGCGGGCAGCCAACGGAAGGCCTCGTCGGATCGGGACAAGCCAGACAACAAGGCGTGGCGCTGGGACAGGGCCTGGCGGAAGAGGGCCAGGGTGGAGTCGGGGTCGCCGGCTTGAAGGGAGACGGCGTAGTCCTTGAACCAGCCCGGCTGGGGCAGGTGGGCCGGGCCGGGGCCGAAGCCCAGGCTGGGGCCGTCGGTGGTCCAGGGCAGTGGCACCCGGCAGCCGTCGCGGCCGACCTCGCGGCCCTGGGAGCGGAAGAAGGCCGGGTCTTGGCGGTCGGCGGGATTGATCTGGGCGACCTCGCGCAAGCCCAGTTCCTCGCCTTGGTAGAGGTAGGCCGAGCCGGGCAGGCCGAGGATGAACAGGCTGGCGGCGCGCGCCCGGCGCAGCCCCAGGGCCACATCCTCGACCGGGCTGGTCCCGCCGCTCAGCAGCCAGGCGACGTCCCGGGCCAGGGTCGGCGGCGGGTAGGCGCCGTCGTCCGCCCCGGCCAGCGGCAGGCCGTAGCGCGAGGCTGTCCTGACGACATCGTGGTTGCTCAGGACCCAGGTGGAGGAGGAGTCGGCCTTGGCGGCGGCGGCCAGGTTCTTGTCCACCAGGGAGCGGAACTGGTCGGCGGCGAAGTCGGCCCGCAGCAGGTCGAAGTTGAAGGCCTGCCCCAGGCTGTCCGGCCGGGCGTAGCGCAGGCGGCGGTCCGGCAGGTCGGTCCAGACCTCGGCCACGGCGAAACGCGGCGGGTCGTAGCGGTCGAATAGGCGGCGCCACTCGCGGTAGATGGCGTCGACCTCGTCCCGGTCGTAGAAGGGGTGGTCGGGGCCGGCCGGGATGGTCTTCAGCCGGGCGGCGTCGGGCAGCGGCTCGGACAGGTCCTTGGCCAGCCCGTTGGCCACGTCCACCCGGAAGCCGTCCACCCCTTTGTCGGCCCAGAAGGCCAAGGTCTTAATGAAGTCGGCCCGGACCTCGGGATGGTCCCAGTTGAAATCGGGTTGCTCGTCCGCGAACAAGTGGAAATACCACTGGCCGTCCTCGGTCTGGGTCCAGGTCGAGCCGCCGAAAGCGGCCTCCCAGTCGGTCGGCGGCAACTCGCCCTTCTCCCCTCGGCCGTCGCGGAAGATATAACGCCCCCGGGCGGGCGAGCCGGGGCCGGCGGCCAAGGCCTCCTGGAACCAGCGGTGGCGATTGGAACTGTGGTTGGGCACGATGTCGACGATCAGGCGCAGGCCGGCGCCGTGGAGGGCCGCCACCAGGGCGTCGAACTGCTCCAGGTCGCCGATCTTGGGATCGACCGCCCGGTAGTCGTCAACGTCGTAGCCGCCGTCGGCCAGAGCCGAGGGGTAGAAGGGCGACAACCAGACGGCGTCGACGCCGAGGGCCTGGAGATAAGGCACCCGGTCGGTCAGGCCGGCCAGGTCGCCGATGCCGTCGCCATTGGCGTCGGCGAAGGAGCGGGGATAAATCTGGTAGACAACGGCGTGGCGCCACCAATCGCGACGATCAGGGTCGACTTTCTCGGACACGGCGACAGTCTGACACACCGCCCCGTCCGCCCGAGACCGGACCCCTATCTCGCCACCCCGGGCTCGACCACCCTCTTGTCATCCCGGACTCCCTCACCGGGGCGAGACTCTGAGGCGGACGGGCTCGACCCCCCTCGTGTCATCCCGGACCCTCTCGTCATCCCGGACTTGATCCGGAATCTGGACCAGTCCGTGAAACCGGGGCCGGTCCGTCCGCTGGGACAAGATGATGTGTCAAGCCCGCCATGACGTTGTTCCCCGCCTTCCCCGTCACCCACGGACCCGGCCCCCTCTTGTCATCCCGGACTCGATCCGGGATCGGGTCGGCCCGTGGACAAGCCGCGCTGTGGAAGAATGTGTCGCCTAGTCGGGCCAGCCGTGCGGGCTGGAGGGGGAGGGGCACGCCAATGCCGGGGAAGAATCTGACGCGGGACGAGGCCGAGGCCCGGGCGGCCCTGTTGCGGGTCGAGTCCTATGACATCGACCTGGACCTGACCGGGGCCGGCGACAGCTTCCGCTCGGTCGCCGAGGTGGTCTTCGACTGCCTGGAGCCCGGGGCCGACAGCTTCATCGACCTGATCGCCCCCAGCGTCGTCCGGGTCGAACTCAACGGCCGGGAGTTGGACCCGGCGACGGTCTTCCAGGACTGCCGCGTCCAGTTGCCCAACCTCCAGGCGCACAACCATTTGTTGGTCGAGGCCGCCGCCGCCTGGTCCCACACCGGCGAGGGCCTGCACCGTTTCACCGACCCGGCGGACGGACGGACTTATTGTTACAGCCAGTTCGAGGTGGCCGACGCCCGGCGGGTCTTCGCCAACTTCGAGCAGCCCGACCTGAAGGCCCGTTTCCGCTTCAGGGTGACGGCCCCGGCCGCTTGGACGGTCTGGTCCAACCAGCCGGTGGCCGCCGTCTCGCCCCGGGGCGACCAGCGGCAGTGGCAGTTCGAACCCACCCCGGTGATGTCGACCTACCTGACCGCCGTGGTGGCCGGCCCCTACCAAACTTGGCAAGATACCTTCCAATCGGCCGACGGCCGGCAGATTCCTTTGTCGGTCTTGATCCGGCCCTCGATGGCGGCCCACCTGGAGGCCGCCGCCGTCTTCGACGTCACCAAGCGTGGTTTCGAGTTCTACGAGGCCGCCTTCGGCCTGCCCTATCCCTACGCCAAGTACGACCAGGCCTTCGTGCCGGAGTACAACGCCGGCGCCATGGAGAACATCGGTTTGGTGACGTTGACCGAGGCCTATGTCTTCCGCTCCCAGCCGACCCAGGCCCAGCTCGACCGCCGGGCCATCACCATCTTGCACGAGCAGGCCCACATGTGGTTCGGCGATCTGGTGACGATGCGCTGGTGGAATGATCTTTGGCTGAACGAGTCTTTCGCCGAGTTCGTCTCCCACCTGGCCGCCGCCAATACTAGTTGGCCGGGCGCCTGGACGACCTTCCTGGCGGCCGAGAAGTCGTGGGCCCTGAACCAAGACCAATTGCCTTCGACCCACCCCATCGTGGCCCACATCCGCGACCTGGCCGACGTCGAGGTCAACTTCGACGGCATCACCTACGCCAAGGGCGCCTCCGTCCTGCGCCAGCTGATGGCCTGGGTCGGACAAGAGAACTTCTTGTCCGGCGTCGGAGCCTACCTCCGAAAGCACGCTTGGGGCAATGCCACTTTGGCCGATTTGTTGGCCGAGTTGGAGCGGGCCTGCGGCCGTGGGCTGACGGACTGGTCCAAGCAGTGGCTGGAGGAGGCCGGGGTGACGCTGTTGCGCCCTGGGCTCCAGGTCGCGGACGGCGTCATCACGGACTTGACCATCTACCAGGAGAGGCCGCCGATCTACGCCCAGCAGGCCCACGACCTGGGCCTGCCCCCAGTCGAGCCCAGCCTGCGGCCGGCCCGGCTGGCGGTGGCCGGCTACGACCTAGGGACGGACGACCAGGGCCGCGACCTCTTGTCCCGCAGTTGGTCGGTCACGACCGACATCGCCGGGGTGGCCAGCCCGGTGTCGGCCGCCCGGGGGCGCCCGGCCCCCGCTCTGCTGCTGGTCAACGACGGCGACCTGGCCTACGCCAAGCTGCGCCTCGACCCGGCCAGCCTGACCGTGGCCGTGGCCCGGCTGGGCGACCTGGCCGACCCGCTGGCCCGGGGGCTGGTGTGGGGGTCGCTGTGGGACGCGGTGCGCGACGGCGAGACGCCGGCCTCGCGCTACGTCGAGGCCGTCCTGGGGGCGGTCGCCCGGGAGAGCGGGCCGACCACGGTCCAGACCCTGTTGTCCCAGTTGCACCTCGCTCTGACCTATTACGTCGCCCCCCGACGCCGCCCGGCGGCCCGCGCCGCCGCCGCCGACCGTCTACTGGAGTTGGCCCAAACGGCCGCCCCGGGTTCCGACATCCAACTCCAGTTGTTCAAGACCTTCACCGTCCTGGCCCGCCGCCCGGCCGACCTCGACGCCCTGGCCGCCGCCCTCGACGGCGCGCCGCCGGTCCCCGGCCTGGTGGTGGACACGGACCGACGCTGGGAGATCGTCACCGCCCTGGTGGCCCAGGGCCGGTTCGGCCCGGACCAGATCGCGGCCGAATCCAAGCGCGACCCGACCAGCCGTGGCCGTGAGTTGGCGGCCGGGGCGCGCGCCGCCCGGCTCACCCCCGAGGCCAAGTCGGCCGCCTGGATCGCGGCCTGGACCGACGAGACCATCACCAACGCCACCCAGCGGTCCATCATCGCCGGTTTCAACCTGGTGGCCGACCGCTCGCTACTGGTCGGTTTCGTGGAGCCCTACTTCGCCCAGTTGGAGACAGTCTGGCTGCGCCGCAGCCGCGAGATGGCGACCAATGTGGTCCAAGGCCTCTACCCGACGCTGTGCCTCGAACAAGTCGACCTGGTGGCGGCCACCGACGCCTGGCTGGACCAGTTGGGCGCCCGTCAGCCGGCCCTGCGCCGCCTGGTGCTGGAGAGCCGGGCCGGCGTCGTCCGGGCGCTGGCGGCCCAAGCGGCCGACGCCCGTGACGAGGCCGTGAAATCGTGATTCCGTGAGACTGTGGCCGTGAAACCGTGGCTCGCTTGACCCCGAGGCGGGTGGAAAAGTTATAGTTTCCCGGCGCGGGCCGTCGGCCGCGGGGCCGGGCCTGCCTAAGCTTGAGGCTGCCAGGGGTGTGCCCAGACGGGTTTGTCCTGCCCCTGTACCGACCGAGGACGAGCCGCGTTGATCGAAGCGCACCATCTGACCAAGGACTTCGGCTCCCGACGGGCCGTTGACGACCTGACCTTGACGGTCCGGCCGGGTTCGGTCACGGGCCTGCTCGGTCCCGCCGGGGCCGGCAAGTCCACTCTCATTAGTCTGGTCGTCGGTCTGTCCCGGCCGACCTCGGGCCGGGTGACGGTCAACGGCCGCAGTTACCGCGACCACCGCGCCCCGCTACGGGAGGTCGGCTGTCTGCTCGACGTCCCGGTGGCCCATCCCGGGCGGTCGGCCCGCTCCCACCTGCGCTCCCTGGCGGCCACCCAACGCATCGACCGCCCCCGGGTCGAGGCCGTCATCGAGTTGGCCGGGCTGCAGGCCGTGGCCGGGAAACGGATCGGGGCCTTCTCCACCTGGATGACCCGGCGGCTGGGGCTGGCGGGGGCGCTGCTGGGCGATCCGGCCACGCTGCTGCTGGACCAGCCGTCCTCGGGGCTCGACTCGGAGGGTGTGGACTGGGTGCGCAGCCTGGCGAAGTACCTGGCGGACGAGGGGCGGACCGTCTTGTGGTCGTCCGACTCGATCGAGGATCTGTCCCAGACGGCCAACCGCCTGCTGGTCATCGACCACGGCAAACTGTTGGCCGACGCGGCCATGGACGATTTGGCCGATCAGGTCTCGCAGCCGGCCACGCGCGTGGTCTCGCCCCAGGCGGCTGCCTTGACAGACTTTTTCCAGCATTACGGCTACGAGGCCGACTCGACCGGCGACAACGAGGTTTTGATCGAGGGACTGGGCCCGGACGAGATCAGCCGTTACGCCGCCGGACACGGCTGGGCGATAGACGAGTTGTCGGGTGTCCAACGCTCCTGGGAGGATGTCTACCAGTCCTTGACCAAGGGCGATCAGGCCAGCCGCTTCCGGCCCGGCCAGGTCACGCCGCCGTTGGCGCCGCCGCCGATTGAGGCCGAGGCGAACGCGGCGGACGAGTCCGAGGCCATCGAGGTGATCGATGGGACGACGGGCCAGCCCGAGATGATCACGGGCCTGTCGGCCGGCGGTCCGGCGGCGTCGGCCTGGAGGCCGGGCGGCGACGGCCCCCTGCCCACGGCCGCTGGTTTCTGGGTCGGCTACCCCGATCAGACGATCCAGGGCGTCGGTGGCGGGATGGCCGCGATGGACCCGGACTGGCCCAGCCCGGACGACATCTTGTCCACCATCAACCAACCCTCACCAGGACAACTTATATTCAATCGGGCCGGCCCCGGGGTGGCGGCGGAGTGGGAGGCCATCCCGGAGTTCGGGTTCGGCGACGCGGCTCCGAACGGTGACGCCTTGGCCACGGACTCGCCGGCCGCGACGGTGTTGGCGACTGGCGACGCGACACCGACCACGGGCGCGGGCGCGACGGATGACCGCCGGACGTCCTCCCGCCTGACGATTCCAGCCGTCCTGCTAGAGCCCAAGACCGGTTCAACGGTGGCCGCTGCGGCGGCGGAGGCCGTGGCGCCCGAGGCCGGTCCCGCCAGCCCGGCCCAAGCTTCGGCCTTCGCTCGCTTCGGCGCCACGGGGACGGCCCGCGCCCGGGGTTCGAAGTCCGATTCCACTGGCGGTCGGGCCGCTGGGGCCGGACCGACAAGTGCCGCCTCCAGTGACGATCTGACCGCTGGCGGCGGGGACGACTCCGGCCTGGGATCGGCCACGGCCGCTGACAACCAGCCAAACAACCTCGGCGAAACCAATCTGGTGCCGGGTCCGATCTGGGCCGGGGCCGGCTGGAGCCGTCCGACCTGGGCGGACGAGGCGGACGACCAGCGCTTTTCCCAGTCGGACGCCGGGGACGAGGCCGACCAGATCAAGACCGGCGGAGGCGGCCGGTCAGCGGCCGACCTGCCAGAGGCCGACGATAGGCCGCTGCTGCCCGGCCCCACCTGGGCCGGCTCCAGACTATCCGGCTTGGCCCCGAGCCCGGCTCCGACCGCAGCCCAGACCGAGCCGGGAGACGAGTCGACCTCGATCCCGGCCTCGTTAGACTCCGCGTCGGCCGAACCGGTTTCGGGGCTGGCCGGTCAAGCCGCCCTGGTCTCGGACCAGACCGGTTCGACCCCGGGCGCCGACACGGCCGACGGAACTGCCACTGTGGCGCGGGCGGGCGCGGCGGCCCCTGACAGCGCCGCCGCCCAGGCCGCCAACCGCGTCCCCGACCTAGCGGCGGCCGGGTCGGATGCGGCCAAGATCGTCGGCGCCAACTCCACTCCCGACTGGCGGACAGTTCCCGACTGGCGGACAGCCGAAACAGATCTCAACCGCCAAGTGGACGATGTGGCCCAGACCACCGGCGCCACCCCCCTCACCCCGGACTGGCGGACATCCGCCACAGACCTCGCCGGACTAGCGGACTCTGGGGCCAAGACCACCGACACCACCCCCACCCCGGACTGGCGGACACCCGCCACAGACCTTGCCGGCCTAACAGATGGGGCGGTCAAGACCCCCGTCCCGACGGACGAAGCGGTCAACCGCTGGACCCAGGCGGGGGAGGCGTTGGGGGACGGATTGCCCGAGACCTTCCCCGGCCAGCGGACCGGCCGCCCCGGTGGCGGCACGACTGGTGACTGGGGCACGACCCGTGACTGGGGCTCGGCCAGTGACCGAGACTCGACCGATGATTGGAGTTCTACCAGTGACCGGGGCGCGACCGGAGGCCGAGGCGCGACCCGTGATCGAGGCACGGCCGATGACTGGGGCTCGACCCGTGACCGCGGCTCGACCCGTGACCGAGGCTCGACCCGTGACTGGGGCGCGACCGGAGGCCGGAACTCGACCAACCCGGCGGCCCCACTCCCGGGACTGGGGGACACGACCGGGGACTGGGACCACCCCTCGGCCGACGGCCGGTCGCTCGGCGGCCCATCCCCCGCCCGGCCGCCGATCCTCCCCTGGGAGGCCATCGCCCCTCGGCCCCAGCCGGTCGAGGCGGTCTGGCCCAGCGCCCAACAGGGCGCCCCCGCCCTCAGCGGCAGCCGCATCCAGCAACTCCTGAACGAGCCCTGGGTGCCGCCGGTCACGGCTCTGCCCGCCCTCTTACCCCCGGCCGCCGAGATGTCGGCCATCTTGGCCCCGCCGGTCCAGCTCAGTGGAGCGAGCGGCCCCAAGCCGCTCCCGGAACCGTCGCAGCGTCTCAGCCCTGATGTGGAACAGCCCGGCCACGGCCGGGCGGAGGGCCGCGAAGACGTCTTCCCCGCCCCATGGGCGGCCGACCGGTCGCGGGTGGCTGATCCACCGCTGCTCGACCACCGAGCGACCATCGGCGAGTCAGGTCTCAGCGGACCAGTCTGGCCCTGGGAGTCGCCCCCCCGATCGGATGACCAGACCTGGCCCGGCGCCCGGGAGTGGGGTAAGCCGACCACGCCTGGCGCCGAACCGACCGACCGAGTCACCACCGGCCTGGGCACCACCGGCCTGGGCGCCACCGGCCAGAACAGTTGGGACAAGCTCTGGGCCGAAAGCAGTCTCCGGACGGACCCCGCCACCAGTGGTACGACCTGGCCGCGACCAGCGTTACCCGACTTGCCTGGCGCGAGCCCATCAGACAGCGGCCTATCAAGCCCAAACCGGGGCGGCTCAGCGGGCACAGACCTGCCAGACAGCGGCCTATCCGGCCCAAACCGGGGCGGCTTAGCGGGCACAGACCTATTGGACGCCAGCCCTTGGTGCCCGTCATCGCTGCCGTCAGCCTCAGACCTGAGCGCCTGGGACCGGAGCCGTCCGACACCACTACCGCCAGCCTCAGACCTGAGCGCCTGGGATCAGAACCGGTCGACACCGCTGCCGCCGGCCTCGGACGTGAGCGCCTGGGACCGAGCCTGGCCGCCTCGGTCGAATCTCGGCCCAGGCGCCGCTGAGACCGCCTGGGGCGCCACCGACCGGACCGGCCGGAACGAGCCCTGGACTGGCAGCGGCCTCGGAACCGGGTATCCCAGCCTCGGAGGATCGGCCTGGCCGGAGCAATCGCTCCTCCGGCAACTGGACACATCGGGCGTCGGCCTCGGCGGATCGACACCGCTCCGCCCCTCAGGATTGGCCGACCCCACCTTCCCAGACACCTCCCCGTGGGCTGACATCGAACACCGCCTCGGACTGAGCAGATCGGCCTCCCCGCTGGCCGGGACGGAGCCAACCCCCTCCTGGATGCTCCCGACCCCGACCACCGACCCGGCACGCCAGTCGGCGTCCGAGTCCGACCCAACCGGTCGCTGGACTCCGGCCCTAGACCAAGACGCCGCCATCGCGCCCGCCGACGCCGCCACGGCCCATATCGCCGCCACCGGTCAGACCGTCGCCACGGGAGTCGACCAGGGCCAAGCCGCCACCACCGCCACGGAAGTCGACCAGGGCCAAGCCACCATCACCGGCGCCGAGACGGGCCGGCCCGCCACCACCGGCGGGCCGGAATCAAGCCTGGGATCGACCTGGCCGGAGGCGTCCTGGCCCGGTTCCGGCCTGCCGCCGGACACCACCCCCGATCTGAGTCCTGGTCCATCGCTGCTCGACCACCAAACGACCATCGGTGGATCAGGACTGAGGGCGGCCGACCTGGGAATAGCTGACCTGGGAACGGCCGATCTAGGGACGACCGACCTGGAAACGGCCGATCTAGGGACGACCGGTCGCCGCGCCGTTGACGACGACTCGGCCTCGGAGCCGCGGCCGGCCCCGCCCCTAGAGTTGGGCTCGTTGTTCGACTCGGGGAAGGCGCACGCCGCTGACAATGTGAGTTTGGCTATGGCCTCGGCCGTCGACGACGACCGGCCAGTGGACGTGTCGGACTCGGCCGCCCCCCTCCGTCTGACCTATTCCTTCCAGGCGGCCGACGACGACGCCTCCGCCGAGCGACCGCTGCCACTGTCGGACACCACCACCGCGCCCACCCCGCCACCGGAGACGCCGCTCTCAGCGGTCGCGCCCAATCACCCACCCCGCCCGGCGGACGGCGCCGACCCCGCAGCCAGTCTGGCCCCGCCAGCTGACATGGCCCCGAACCAGCTCGGCAAGACATCTTGGCCCGGCTTGGCCGACCTGCCGCCGGATCCCTGGGACACGCTCATCCACACCATTGATCCGACGATAACGGCAGCGGCGCCGTCGGCGGCGAACGGCCCAACCCCCACAACCCCGACACCAGCCACCGCCGGACCACCCCCAGCCACACCGGCAGTCTTCCAGCCGACTACAACAGGCGCGGCGCCGTCGGCGGCGAACGGGGCAACCCCCGCGACCCCGACACCAGCCACCGCCGGACCACCCCCCACGACCCCGGAGGCCGTCCAGCCGGCGGCGAACGATTGGCGCGAGAGCCCGGCCGTCGCCCGGGCCATTGGGGTGGAGGACGACCGCTCCCGGCCGGCAGTCGGCCCGGAGTCGCTGGCTTGGTCGCCCGAATCGAACCAGCCACTCGACCCGTCTCGCCAGTCGGTCGACTTCGGCGCCGTTTGGCACCAGGCCCTGTCCTCCATCCGGCCCGCCCCGGGGAACGCGGCGTCCCCGACACGGCCCACCCCGGCGGCCGGCGCCCCCGGCCCAGCCGACGCCACCATCGCCGCCCATCCGCTCGATCTGACCGACACCACCATCGCCGCCCGCCCACTCGACCTAACCGACACCGCCGCCGCTCACCCGCTCTATCTAGCCGATACCACCGCCCCCGCCCGCCTGCTCGGCCGAACCGCGCCCGAACCCTGGCCAACGGCTCAACCCAGTGACAGCGCCACCCTCGACTGGGCCATGCCCAGCGCCCAACCGGCGCCTGACACCAACCGGGCCGCTCCAGCCGCCCCGCCCGACAACGCATCCACCCCAACTCGCAGCGCCGAACCAGACACCACCCTCGGCTGGACCCCGCCCAGCGCCCCAGTGGCGTCTGACACCAACCGGGCCGCTCAGGCCGACCGGGCCGACACCACCCCAGCCCGCCGCGCCGAACCAGACACCACCGTCCCCACCGCCCGGACGACGAGCCAGCCCGAGATCGTGCCCACCCGTCGCGCCACAGCCACGCCCGACAGTCAAGCCGAAGCCGCCCCCAGCACCGCCGAACGGACAAACTGGGCCGCACCCACGCCCGGCCGCCAGGCCAGTCCCGCCACCGGCCAACCCGGCAGCCAGACCAGCCAGCCGGACTGGGAAACCCCGCCCGACCTGACGCCGGCCTTGCGGGAACCATCGGCCCCGCCGCTGCCCGAGCCGGCCACCTCGGCGGAGTTCGCCCACTGGCCCAGTTCCCAGCCCCAGCCAGCCGAGCCGGGCCAGCCCAGCACCGAGAGTGGCCGGCCCCAAGCCGTCGTCACCAGTCCGGCCGCGCCCTCGACCTGGAGTGTCGGCCAAACCCCGGGTATCAACCAAACCCCGACCACCGGCCAAGGCCTAGCCCAAGGACTAAACCAAACCCCGACCACCGGCCAAGGCCTAGCCCAAGAGCTAAACCAAACCCCGACCACCGGCCAAACCCCGGGTATCAACCAAACCCAAGGCCTCAGCCAAACCCAAGACCTAGGACAAACCCAAGGGCTAAGCCAAACCCCGGGCCTAGGCCAGGCCCCGGGCATCGGCCAAACCCAAGACCTGGGCCAAACCCAAACGGTCAGCCAGCCCCAAGGGCTAAGCCAAACCCCGGGCATCGGACAAACCCCGGACATCAACCAAACCCCGGGCATCGGACAAACCCAAGGCCTGGGCCAAACCCAAACGGTCGGCCAAACCCAGGGGCTAAGCCAAACCCCGGGCCTAGGCCAGGCCCAGAACTTCGGCCCCGTCGGCGGCCGAGCCTCGGCGCCGGCCCTGCCGCCATCGCCTTGGCAAGACCCCTCCCTAGCGGCCTGGGCCGCCACCTCCTATGACCCCCGCCCGGTCCTGCCGGCCTGGCAGGCCGGCCCGGTCGTGCCCTACACCCAGCCGGGTCCGTGGTCGGGATCGTTCTACGGCTATGCCCGCCAACCCTGGCAGGCTGATCCGACCAACCCCTACACCGGTCAGGCCTGGCCGCCGCCCTACGGCTACGCCCGCCCCTGGCCACCGACCGACCCCTACGCCTCGGGCGTCCAGCCGTGGGGCGGTCTCTATGGCACCGCCAACCCTTACGGCACCACCAATCCCTACGGCGGCGCCACCAACCCTTACGGCACGGCCAACCCCTACGGCACAGCCAACCCTTATGGCGCCGCCGCCCCCTATGGCGCCACCCCTTATGGCGCCGCAGCCGCCCAATCCGGCTTGTACGGGCCGCCGCCGGCCCAGCCCTGGCCCCAATCCGCCGCCTGGCCGTCCCAGCCCGCGCCCTACACCACCGCCAGCCAACCGGCCGCGCCTTACCCGACCGGCCAACCCACCACGCCCTACGCCGCCGCGCCCTACGCCCCGACCGCCCCGACCCACGCTCCCGCCGGCCAACCCGTCGCGCCCGGTGCCCCACCCGCCCAGTCGGCCTGGGCCAACCCTTACGCCGGCGGCGACCCGGCGACCAACCCCTACCCGACCGCCTGGCCGTCGGCCTCTGCCCCCGGCCAGCCCGCCGCCCAGCCGCCGTGGGATCAGGGCCGCCAGGCGGCCCGCCCGCCGACGCCACCGCCCGGTCCCCGACTGGCGGAGCCACGCTCCGGCCGGCCCGCCGCCGGCACCACCGATCCCCAGCGCTCCGTCCCGCCCCGCCCGGTCGACACCGCTCGGGCAGAGGGCGGCTTCCCCCGTGCGACTGCTGGCTCTGTGGGCCAGCCCGCCGGACGCTCCCAGCCGCCCACCCGTCCGGTCCAGCCGACTTCGATCCACCCTCTGTCCTCCACCAACGTCACCACCACCGTCCGCCCGCGTCTGTCGAGCCGTCCCAGCCAGCCGCCGGCGGCGCCGCCCGTCCGCCCCGTCGGCGCCACCGCCTGGCCGGCCGACATCCCCATGGCGCCGGCCATCCCGCCCGAGGCCGCCGGCCGCCACCGCGCCCGGGCGACGGCGCCACGACCGGACGACAGTGCCACGACCACGACCCGCCGCTCCGCCCCGCCGACCGCCCCGCCCCGGGGAAACACCTCAACGCCGACCGCCCCGCCCCGGGGAAACATCTCCACGCCTCCCGCCGCTCCTCGGGGGAACACCTCCAGGCCTCCCGCCGCCACCCCGGTGGCCGAACCTCTAGCCCCCGGCGCGAGCGTCCGCCCGCCCCAGCCCGCCGGACGGCCCCCAGCGTCCAGTCGGCGGGCGGGTATCACGCCCCCCCAGGGCGGCCCGCGCCAAAGCGGCTACCCGGCCATGCCGACGACCGCCGCCGGACCGGCCCCAACCCCGCCACCCACCATCGCTCCACCCACCACTAGACCGCCCGACGCCAACTGGCCCCCCGCCGTCACCCGGCCCGCCGCCACCGGATCCGCCGTCGTCCGCACCACCAGCGCGCCGCCGGCCGCCGCCCCCAGCGCCACCGCGCCACCGGCCGCCGCCCCCAGCGCCACCGCGCCACCGGCCAGCGTTGGACCGGCGGCGCCTCGCCGGGCCCTCCCGCCGGCCAGTTCCGCGCCCGCCGGCCAGACCCGCCCGCCCCAATTCGGAACCACCGGCCACCCGACAGCCACCCCCAGCACCGCCCCCGCCGCGACCACCCCATACCCCTCATACGCCCGGCCAACCCAACCCGCGCCCTACGCCACCGCCGGCCACCCCGGCGCCAACCCTCACATCGCCCCCACCACGGCCAGCCCGCCCGCCCGAACAACCCAAATCGGCACCGCCCCCGTCCGCCCGGGCGCCCCCGCCGGGACCCCCCCCCCCCCCCCCGCGGCCGCCCCCGGCGCGGCCCCCCCGCCCCCCCCCACCCCCCCCCCCC
>JAISAO010000066.1 GCA_031266665.1 Propionibacteriaceae bacterium
CAGTTCGATGGTCCGGGCCAGTTCGGCCTCGTCAGCCCGGGACAACCGCTCGCCCTCGACCGGGCCGGCGGCGCCGGTCGGCCTGATCAGTCGAACGGAGGCTGACATGCGATCCTTCCAAGTGTCCAGAGGGTCTCGGGGTCGGACCGGTCGAGGCCTGGGGCGCCGCAGAATTTTACAGCGCCCGAAAGGGGAGTTTCGAGCGTTCCGATCAAAGCTTAACCCAAAGCTGAGACGGTTAACCCACGGGTGAGACTGTTAACCCAACGTTTAGACGGACTCCGGGGATCGGGCCGAATCGGTGGCGGAGTCGACAGCCCGGCGAATCCGTGGCAGGATGTCCGTCTGACGGGCTTGACGTGTTCGGGATTTTGTGCGCCCATGTAGCATGAAGAGCCAGATAATCGCCTACCTATATTGAGGTGTCCGTGCCCCAGGTTCCTGTCGCCCAGCAGCCCGTTACCGAGGCTGACGCCGTCTTGACGACCGAGACGAAGCCCCCGCCCACGCGCGCGCGAACCCGCTCGACGGCCGCGCCGGCCAAGACCACGGCCGCCGGGACCAAGACCCGAACCCGGGCCGCCACCAGCCGGGCCAAGACGGCCCGCACCCGGGGCGATCAGCCCCCGGCGATGGACCAGCCCGACGACTTGACGATCAACCCGGCCGAGGCGGTGGGTGAGGACGGGCTCACGCTCGGCGAGCCCTCGATCATTGAGACCGTGTTGGCGGCCACCGAGGGCGTGGTCGAGTTCGAGCTGACCCCCGAGGGCGACCAGGTGACCTTCAAGCTGGGGGGCAAACGCACCCTGGACGACGTTGACGAGTCCGGCTTCCAGCCGGCCAAGGAGGCCACCTTGGAGGCCGAGTTGGTCGAGGAGGAGGGCTACTCGCTGTCCGACTCCGACGACGCCGACGAGCCTGAGCAACAAGTCATGGTGGCCGGGGCGACCGCCGATCCGGTGAAGGACTATCTGAAACAGATCGGCAAGGTCGCCCTGCTCAAGGCCGAGCAGGAGGTTTCCCTGGCCAAGCGGATCGAGGCCGGACTGTTCGCCGAGGAGAAACTGTCCGTCGAGTTCGGGATCGCGGACCCGGACGAGCGGGAGGACCTGGACTGGATCGCGCGGGACGGCCGGGTGGCCAAGAACCATCTGCTGGAGGCCAACCTGCGCCTGGTGGTGTCCCTGGCCAAGCGTTACACCGGCCGGGGGATGCTCTTCCTGGATCTGATCCAAGAGGGCAACCTGGGACTGATTCGGGCGGTCGAGAAGTTCGACTACACCAAGGGCTACAAGTTCTCGACCTACGCCACCTGGTGGATCAAACAGGCCATCACTAGGGCCATGGCCGATCAGGCCCGGACCATCCGCATCCCGGTCCACATGGTCGAGGTGATCAACAAGCTGGCCCGGGTGCAGCGCCAGATGCTGCAAGATCTGGGGCGCGAGCCGACGCCGCAGGAGTTGGCCGTCGAACTCGACATGACGGCCGAGAAGGTGGTCGAGGTCCAGAAGTACGGCCGCGAGCCGATCTCCTTGCACACCCCCTTGGGCGAGGACGGGGACTCCGAGTTCGGCGACCTGATCGAGGACTCGGAGGCCGTGGTGCCGGCCGAGGCGGTCAATTTCACGCTCTTGCAGGAACAGCTCAACGATGTCCTCGACACCTTGTCCGACCGGGAGGCCGGGGTGGTGTCGATGCGTTTCGGGCTGACCGACGGCCAGCCCAAGACGTTGGACGAGATCGGCAAGGTCTACGGGGTGACGCGGGAGCGCATCCGCCAGATCGAGTCCAAGACCATGTCCAAGCTGCGACACCCTTCCCGCTCGCAAGTTTTGCGCGACTATTTAGACTGAGCCGCCTAGACTGACAACCGCCGGGTCTGGCAGAGGCCGGCCAGGCGCCGCTCCCGGCAATCCGATGGGGCGCGGTCTAACCGGGCGGGCGGCCACCACCGGCGAGAGCACGCGAGAGTTAAGAGAGTAAGGAGTCCGACGTGACACAACGACCGGACCACGACGTCCTCAACGCTTGGATCGCCGCCCATCTGGCCGTCACCATCGAGGGCCAGGCCCATCTGGCCCAACTGATCGGCTCGGACGCGCCCGGACGCTGGGAGGCCAGCCTGTCTAGCGGCGTGCTGACCCTGGACCAGACCGACTTGGAGTTCGCTCTGCTGGGGTCTTACTCGGAGGAGGACTCCAGTTGGCTGTGGAGCTGGGCCAACCCCGGCCTGGACAACTCCACCACCGCCATCCAGCGCGCCCTGCCGCTGAAGGGCTTCGGCGACGAGTTCGGCCTGTGGGAGTTCGGCCAAGACAGCTTCGACATCTCCGGGGTGGTCGACTTCGGCATGACGGCGGGATCGTCGCTGACCTCGGTGGCGGCGCCCCAGATCGGCGGCGGGGCGGTCTTCTCCGGCTCCTACCCCGGCGGGCGCTTCTACGTCGTCGTGACCGACCCCCGCCTGGCCCGCTTCGGCCCCTCGGCGGTGTCGGCCCCGAAGTACTTCACCCGGGCCGTCTCCTACGGCCTGGGGCATCACCGTGAGCTGGTCGAGACCTACGCCGCCGTCCACCAACTGGAATTGGTCGAGACCGAGGACACGGTGCGCCTGGGCTTCCCCGACCACTCCCACCTCGACATCAGCTTCGACGACCACGAGCGTATGACCAAGATCCACGCCAACCTCCACACCACCCGCCCCGCCTCGGTCTGAGCCCGGTTCCACCGCTTCTCGACCACCGAGCGACCCCCGTCGGCGGATCAGCCACCCGCGACCGGTCGGCCGCCCATGAGGCGGGGAACACGTCTTCGCGGCCCTCCGCCCGGCCGTGGCCGGGCCTTTGTTCCACATCAGGGCTGAGCCCGGCGGGCCTCACCCCCGGACGACGGCTTGGGCGACCGCCCAGGTGGCGGGGTCGGCGGCCACGATCAAGTCGTGGGGGGATAGTTGGCCGATGTACTCGGCCCCGTTTGTCAGGCGGGCCACGCCGCCCAACTCGCGCAACATCAAAGCGCCGGGAACGTGGTCCCAGGGTTTGGGCGGTTTGTAGGCGATGAAGTCGACCTGGGCCTCCAGCAGGCGGGTGTAATCCACGCCGGCGCAGCCCCGCGAGCGGGCCAGGGGTCGGGCCAAGCTGTCGGCGCAGCGGCCGACCAGACGGGAGCGGGAGACCTGGCCGACCGGGTGACGGCCGGACCGGGCCAGCGGTTGGAGCGGCGGCAGCAAATGGCCGTTGCGCTCGACGCCGGCGCCCAGTTGGCCGACGTAGGACAGGCCGTGCTCGGGCTGCCAGATCCAGCCCCGGGTGGCCTGGCCGTGGCGCAACTCCCCCACCATGACGGCGTAGTCCGGGTCGCCGCGCACAAAATTACCGGTCCCGTCCACCGGATCGACCACGAAGACGTGCTCTGGCCGCTCCAGGCCACGGGCCAGGTCGGGCTGGTCGGCGGCGGCCTCCTCCCCCACCACCAGGGCGTCGGGGAAGGCCTGATTCAAGGCCCGGGTCAGCTCGACCTCGGCCTGGCGGTCGGCCACGGTGACGTAATCGCCGGGACCCTTGAGGAAGATCTGGTCCGGAGCGAGGGCGCGGAAGCGAGGCCGGATGACGGCCTCGGCCACGGTCTGGAGCAATTTGGCGATGTCGTGGGTGTCCACGGGTTTGACTCTAGCCGGGGTTGGCGGCGGGGCCTGGACCATCGGCGGCGGGGCGGCCCGACGGGTTCACGGGCTGACCCAGATCCCGGATAAAGTCCGGGATGACGACTGGTGACGGCTTGACCGGAACCGTCGGCGGCGGGGCGGGCCAGATCCCGGATCAAGTCCGGGATGACGCAGATCAAGTCCGGGGCGACGGAGGGGCGGGGCGGTTCGAGGGGCCGGCCTTGGGATCGTGCAGGTGGAGGTGGCCGGCGGCGTCGGGGACCTGGTGGAAACGGCGGGAGAACTGGTAGGCCGCCTCGACCACACCGGCGCCGGCGCCGCCCAGCAGCAGAGGCAACCACAATTGGTGGTACGACAGGTCGAACTCGAAGAAATGGCGGGTGACCGACCCGTGGAGGGCGGCGGCGGCCAGGGCGACCATGGTGGCGACCACCAAGACCTTCCACCAGTTGTAGGGCCGGGCCAAGGCGCCGAGGAGCCAGAAATTGACGATCAGGAGGGCGGTCAGGGCCAAGGTTGAGACCTGGGCCGGGGAGCCCCGGCCCAGGGCGAAGACGGCGAACGAGGCCAGACCGGCCGCCAGACCGGCCGGCAGGGCTAACCCCAGGACGCGGGAGAGGAAGCCGGGGCGGTAACGGCGGTGGTTGGCGGCCAGGGCCAAGATGGCGGCCGGCAGGCCGATGGTGAAGGTCGAGACGATGGTCATGTGGCGCGGCAGGAAGGGGAACTGGGCCCCCAGGATGGCCGTGGCCACCAGCATGGTGGCGGACATGACGTTCTTGGCCACGAACAACGAGGCCACCCGTTCGACATTGGCGATCAGGCGGCGGCCCTCGGCCAACACCTTGGGCAGGTGGGAGAACTGGGAGTCGAGCAGGACCAGTTGGGCCACGGCCTTGGCCGCTTGGGCGCCGTTGCCCATGGCGACGCCGATGTCGGCGGCCTTGAGGGCCAAGACGTCGTTGACGCCGTCCCCGGTCATGGCGACGGTGTGGCCCTTGGCCTGGAGGGCTTCGACCAGGGCCTGTTTCTGGGCCGGTGAGACCCGACCGAAGACCGTCGCCCGCTCGGCCTGGTCGGCCAGGGCGGCCGGGTCCTGGGGCAGTTGGCGGGCGTCGACCGTCTGATCGACGGTCAGGCCGACGCGACGGGCGACGGCCGCCACGGTGGTGGGATTGTCGCCGGAGATGACCTTGACCTGGATCCCCTGGTCCGCCAGGTAGGCCAAGGTGGCGGCGGCGTCGGGGCGGACGACCTCGGACAACTCCACTAGCGCGGCCGGGGCCAGCGGGGGCAGGTCGGCCTGGGGGTCGGGCAGACGCTCCATCCGGGCCAAGACGACGACTCGGCGGCCGTAGTCGGCCCGGGCCTGGACCTGGGCCAGCAAGTCGGCCTGGCCAACCGGGTCGAGCAGATACTCGGGGGCGCCCAGGACCCAGGCGACGACCGGGGGGCGGTCGATCAGAGAATGGTCGGCGGCGGGCGGGCGGTCGATCAGGGACACGGCGCTCCATTTGCGGGCCGACGAGAAGGGCACCCGGCCCATCAGCGGCAGGCCCGGATCGGGCACGGCGGCGGCGATGGCCAAGGCGGTGGCATTGGCCTGGGACTGGTGGACGCAGGCCCCCAGCGCCCGTTCGACCTGGCCCCGGTCGAAGCCGAGTAGAACCTGACAGTTCTCGAAGGCGACCTCGCCCATGGTCAAGGTGCCGGTCTTGTCCAGGCAGAGGACGTCCACCCGGGCCAGGCCCTCGACGGCCGGCAACTCTTGGACCAAGGCCTGTTGGCGGGTCAGTTGAACGGCGGCCAGCAGGAAGGCCAGGGTGGTCAAGACCACCAGGCCCTCGGGGATGAGGCCGACCAGCGGGGTGATGGTTTTGAGGGCGATGACCCGCCAGCCGTGGCCGTCGGCCGCGCGCCACTGGGTCCACAGCGACAACGGGCACATCACCAGCACCACCCAGGTCAACCAGCGCAGCAAGACGTTGGTGGAGTGTTGGACCTCGGAGTAGGCCCGGGTGAAACGACGCGCCTGGTGGGCCAGTTTCTGAGCCGTGGCCTCGGTCCCGACGACGCTGGCCCTAAACCAGCCGTCGCCGGCCACCACGGCGGTGCCAGAGTAAACCTGGTCCCCCGGAGCCTTGGCCACGGCCTCGGACTCGCCGGTCAGGTTGGACTCGTCGATCTCTAAGCCGTCGCCCACCAGAACCGGGCCGTCGGCCGGGATCTGGTCGCCGGGGCACAGCCGGACCAGATCGTCGGCCACCACCTGGGCGCTGTCGATGACCGTCGTGGCGCCGTCGCGGCGGACCGTGGCGGTGGGGGCGTGGAGCACGGCCAAGGAGTCGAGTTTGCGCTTGGCGTGGACCTCCTGGGCGATGCCCATGACCGAGTTGACCACCAGCGCCAGGCCGAAGAGGCCGTCGGCGTAGGAGCCGGTCAAAACCACGAGGACGAACAAAGCCCCCAGCAAGGCGTTGAAGCGAGTCAAGACATTGGCCCGGATGATGCTCCAGAGGGGGCGGGAGGTGACCTGATCGACCTGGTTGGTCCGCCCGGCCGCCCGCCGTTCGGCCACCTCGGCCGCCGTCAGACCACAGTCCAGGGGTGGCTCGATCGGTGAGCCGTCGTCCGGGGACTGGGAGGATGCCGTCGGGGCGGGGGGGCGGTCCGATGTCACGACACGACTTTACCCGCCCGGGGCCACCCCGACGGCGACCCCGCCCCGGCGCCCGAAGCAGAACCACCCGGCCTGTGACCAGCCTCATCCCGAACCCGATCCGGGACCCCAATCAGCCCCGACCAGCGTCAGCTAACTTGATCCGGGATCTGGATCAAGCGTCCAGCAGGTCGCGCACCACGGCGTCGGCCAGCAATCGCCCCGCCGGGGTCAGGACCAAGGCCTGGTCGGTGGCGACGAGCAAGCCGCGGGCCGTGAATCCAGGCAGGCGGGCCTGTTCGGCGGCGGTCAGTCGGGCCGGGTCGAGGCCGCTGGCCAGGCGCAATTCCAGCAAGACCCGTTCGACTCGGCGCTGCTGGGGGCTGAGAATTTCGCCGGCCTGGGCGGGCGGGCCGGAGGCATAGGCCCCGGGATGGCGCCGGTTCCACCAGCGCACCCCGGCGATATGGGAGTGGGCCCCGGCCCCGGCGCCCCACCAGTCTTGGGAGTGCCAGTAAGCCAAGTTGTGGCAGCAGGCTTTCGGCGGTGGGGATTGGCCGGGCGCGACCCTAGCCCAGTTGCTCAGTTCGTACCAGCCCAGCCCGGCCCGCTCGAAGGCGGCGTCGGCCGCCAGGTACTTGTCGGCCAGGTCGTCCTCCTGGGGGCCGGGGATATGGTCGCGGGCCAGGCGGGCGGCCAGGGGGGTGCCGGGCTCCACCGTCAAGGCGTAGGCCGAGATGTGGTCGGGGGCGGCGGCCAGGGCCGTGGCCAAGCTGGCGCCCCAGTCGGACGCTGACTCGCCGGGGGCACCGTAGATCAGGTCGAGGGACACATTGGTGAAGCCGGCTTGTCTGGCCCAGGCGACGGCGGCGACAGCCCGGCCCGGGGTGTGCTGGCGGTCCAGGACAGCCAGGACGTGGGGGGTGGCCGACTGCATGCCCAGCGACAGTCGGTTGAAGCCGGCCTGGCGCAGTTCCCGCAGGTAGACCGGGTCGAGGGTTTCGGGGTTGGCCTCGGTGGTGATCTCGGCCGCCGGGTCGAGGTCGAAGACCCGGGCGATATGGGCCAGCAGGCCGGCCAACTCCTGGGCCGGCAGCAGGGTGGGGGTGCCGCCGCCGCAGAAGACCGTGCTGACACGGCGGGGACCCAGCCGTTGGGCGGCGGCGGTCAACTCAGCTTTCAGGGCCACGAGGTAGGCCGGGTCGGGCTCGTGAACGTAAGTGTTGAAATCGCAGTAGCCACAACGGCGTCGGCACCAAGGCAGGTGGAGGTAGACGGAGAGCGGGGCGTCGCGCCGGGAGTCGACCAGTTGGGGCGTCAAGAGATCGTCCAACGGGTCCGGGCCACGGGTTTTATCCATGGGGGGCTTGTCCAGGGCCGGATGGCGGGTCGGGACCGCCCCGCCGCCAGCTCGCGTCATCCCGGACCCGGCACAGGATCTGGGGCGGCCGGCGCAGCGGTCGGCGTCACTTCTGGTCGGCTTCGACGGCGGTGCTGAGGGCGGCCACGAAAGCCTCCGGGGGGACCTCGACCCGGCCCACCATTTTCATGCGCCGCTTGCCCTCTTTTTGTTTCTCCAGCAGTTTGCGCTTGCGCGTGATGTCGCCGCCGTAGCATTTCGCCAGCACGTCTTTGCGGACCGCCCGGATGGTCTCGCGGGCGATGACGCGGGAGCCGATGGCGGCTTGGATCGGGACTTCGAACTGCTGCCTGGGGATGAGGCGGCGCAATTTCTGGGCGACGGCCACGCCGTAGTTGTAGGCCTTGTCCTTGTGGACCACTGCGGAGAAGGCGTCGACCGTCTCGCCGTTGAGCAGGATGTCGACCTTGACCAACTCGGCCGCCTGTGTGCCGGCCTCCTCGTAGTCAAGGGAGGCGTAGCCCTTGGTGCGTGATTTCAAGGCGTCGAAGAAATCGAACACGATCTCGGCCAGCGGCAAAACATAGTGCAACTCGACCCGGTCCTCGGACAGGTACTCCATACCGGTCTGGCGGCCGCGGCGCGACTGGCACAATTCCATCAGCGGGCCGATGAACTCGGCCGGCGTCAGGATCGAGGCCTTGACCACCGGCTCATAAATAGCGGCGACTTTGCCGCTGGGAAACTCCGAGGGATTGGTCACGATATGTTCGGCGCCGCCCTCCAGCACCACCTTGTAAACCACATTGGGGGCGGTCGAGATGAGGTCGAGGCCGAACTCCCGCCGCAGCCGCTCCCGCACGATGTCCATGTGGAGCAGGCCGAGGCAGCCGATACGGAAGCCGAAGCCCAGGGCGGCCGAGGTCTCAGGCTCGAAGACCAAGGCGGCGTCGTTCAACTGAAGTTTCTCCAAGGCCTCGCGCAGCAACGGGAAATCGTGGCCGTCGATCGGGAACAAACCTGTGTAGACCATCGGATGGGGGTGGCGGTAGCCGCTCAGCGGGGCCTGGGCCGGGCGGGCGGCCAAGGTGACGGTGTCGCCGACGCGGGATTGGCGGACGTCCTTGACGCCGGTGATGAGGTAGCCCACCTCGCCCACGCCCAGGGCCGCCTCTTTGGCCGGCTCGGGGGCGATGACGCCGACCTCCAAGACCTCGTGCGTGGCCTTGGTCGACATCATCAAGATGCGGTCGCGCTGGGCCAGTTGGCCGTCCTTGACCCGGACATAGGTGACGACGCCGCGATAGGAGTCGTAGACCGAGTCGAAGATCAAGGCCCGGGCGGGGGCGGCGGCGTCCCCCGCCGGGGGTGGCACCAGGCGGACGATCTGGTCCAACAGTTGGATCACGCCGACGCCGGTCTTGGCCGAGACCTGGAGGACGTCGGCCACCTCGCAGCCGATGACGTGGGCCAGTTCGGCGGCTTGTTTCTCGGGCCGGGCGCCAGGCAGATCGATCTTGTTCAGGACCGGGATGATGCGCAGGTCGGCCTCCAGGGCCAGGTAGAGGTTGGCCAGGGTCTGGGCCTCGATCCCCTGGGCCGCGTCCACCAGCAGGACGGCCCCCTCGCAGGCCGCCAGGGAGCGTGACACCTCATAGGTGAAATCGACGTGGCCGGGGGTGTCGATCAGGTTGAGGACGTGGGTCACGCCGTCGACCGTCCAGGGCAGACGGACGGCCTGGGACTTGATGGTGATACCGCGCTCGCGCTCGATGTCCATGCGGTCGAGGTACTGGGAGCGCATGGTCCGCTCGTCCACCACGCCCGTCAGTTGCAGCATCCGGTCGGCCAAAGTCGATTTGCCGTGGTCGATGTGGGCGATGATGCCGAAGTTGCGGATCAGCGCCGGATCGGTGGCGCCGGGGAGCGGGGCGGTCAAAGGGTTCGAGTCTCCATTCTGGTCCCGCTCATTTTGACACAGCCGGCCCGCCGGGGCGAGGTTGGCGGCGGGCCGTCGCCGCCGGGCCGAGGCCGCGCCTCGGCGGCGCCGAGTCACCGCCTGAGCACTGTCGGGCGGTACCAGAGCGGTGCCAAGGCACGGTCTAGACACTGTTTTAGAGGCCGGCCGACGGATTTGAGCGGGCGCCGTAGCGACTGGTAGGGTGGCTGGTCGCGTGTCGCGTCCGCTCGGGCGTGCCCGAGAATAACGAACGAGAAGAAGGCTTGCCCGGTGGCGAACATCAAGTCCCAGATGAAGCGGAACAAGACCAACGAGAAAGCGCGCCTGCGCAATAAGGCTGTCAAGTCGGCCCTGCGCACCCAGATCCGCCGCTTCCGGGAGGCCGCCACCGCCGGTCAGACCGAGCAGGCGGTCGAGGCGGCGCGGCTGGCCTGCCGCCGTTTGGACAAGGCCGTCTCCAAGGGCGTCATCCACGCCAACAACGCCGCCAACCGCAAATCGGCCATCGCCCGCCAAGTGGCCGGGCTGGCCGGCTGAGACTGCTCGGCTATAACCCGACGAACCCCCACGGGCGTCGCTCGAACCCGTCGCGACGCCCGTGGGGGTCTTTCCGTCTGCCGGCCGGGGCGTCTCCCGGGCGTGGCATGCTTTAGCCCATGGCGACCCCATCGGCCCCGACGGCCCGCTTCGGAACGGTCGTCGTCGTGGCCGGACCCGATGCCTTCTTGGGCGAGCGGGCGGTGGCTCAGGCGGTGGCCCAGTTGCGGGCGGCGGAGCCCGAAAGCGCTGTCACGGCGGCGACGGCTGGAGAATTGACCCCCGGCCGGCTAATGGAGATGACCGGGGCCGACCTGTTCGCCCCCGCCACCGTGGCCGTCATCCGGGAGTTGGAGAAGCTGCCCCCAGACCTGGCGGCGCCGCTGCTGGCGGTGGCGGGAGATCTGCCAGAGTTCGTCGCCCTGATCGTTCACCACGGTGGCTCGGCGGCCGGTCTGAAGACCTTGGGCCAGCTGAAAAAGCAAGCTGGGTTAGTGATTGATTGTCCGACCCCGAAATGGGCCCGGGACTGGGCCGACTTCGTCCGGGCCGAGGTCCAGGCCGGCGGCGGGACGATCGAGCCGGCGGCCGTGCCCCAACTGATCGAAGCCGTCGGCCAAGACAGCCGGGCGCTGGCGGCGGCGGTGGCCCAGTTGTTGTCCGACTCGGACCGGGGGGCCGTGGCCGCCGCCCAGGTCAAGCGCTACTTCGCCGGACGGGCCAGCGTCACCAGCTTCGCCGTGGCCGACGCCTGCCTGGCCGGACGGACCGGCGACGCCATCGAGAAAGCCCGCTGGGCCCTGGCCACCGGCGCCGGCCACCCCCAGATCACGTCGGCCCTGGCCACGGCCCTGCGCCAATTGGGGAAATACCTGGGCGCGCTCAGGTCCAACGCCCCAGGTGGCGAGTTGGCCAAGCTGAGCGGCGCCCCCGAGTGGAAGCTACGCCAGTTGTCGGAGCAGGCCCGCAGCTGGGGCGAGCCGGCCGTGGGACGGGCCATCCGCCTGGTGGCCCAGGCCGACGCCGAGGTCAAGGGGGCGGCCGGCGACCCGGACTTCGCCCTGGAGCAGGCCTTGATCAAGATCAGCCGGCTGCGCCGCGCCTGAGTGGAGCGGGGCCGGACCGGGACGGGCCGCCAGTACAGCCCGGAACCGGTCCAAACGGCCGGCTGACAGCGCCGCCAGCCGGAGGACGAGGCCAATCGAACCCGATCAGCCAAATCAACCAGACGGGGTGGTCGGGATCGCTCCGCACCAGCGCCATCCCACTCAGCAGCAGGCAGCGGGCGGCTGTCGGACCGACTGTGGTCGGGCGTTTTCCACCTCAGATCGTCAGGCCAAGCCGTCGTGGGTCAGGCGGCCGAGCCAGCAGGTCAGAACCACCGGGTCGGGCAGGTCCAGGCCGTGGTAGGGATTGTTGCGGGAGCGGGAGCGCGAGCGGGCGCGGTCGACCACGGCCCGGCGAGCGGGGTCGATCAGCACGAAGTTGGCCGGTTGGCCCGGACGCAGAGGGCGGCCCTGGCGGTCGCCCAAGCCGGCGATGGCGGCCGGGGCGTGGGACATCCTGTCCGCCAGCATCGCCCAGTCCAGCCGGCCCTCGGCCACCATGGTCTCGATCACCACCGCCAAGGCCTGTTCCAACCCGAGCATGCCCGGTTTGGACCGCTCGAAGGGCGAGGCCTTGTCGGCGGGCGTGTGGGGGGCGTGGTCGGTGGCCACAGCGTCGATGACACCATCGGCCAGGCCTTGGCGCAAGGCCTCAATGTCGGCCGCGTCGGTCAGCGGCGGGTTGACCTTGAAGGTGGTGTCGCCGCCCTCCATTCGGTCGTCCGGGAGCAATAGGTGATGGGGCGTGACCTCGGCCGTGACTTTGACGCCACGGGCCTTGGCCCAGCGCACAATCTCGACCGACTCGCCGCTGGAGACGTGGCAGACGTGGAGGCGGGCCCCGCTGGCGGCGGCCAATTGGACGTCCCGGGCGACGATGACGGACTCGGCCGTCGCGGGCCACTGCTCCAGGCCGAGGCGACTGGCCCGCTCCGCCGAGTGACAGCAGGCCAGAGAGTCGGCCAAATCCGAGTCTTGGCTGTGTTGGGCCAAGACGCCGCCGAAACCGGCCACGGCGGCGCAGGCCTGGCTCATCAGGCGGGCGCTTTGGACGCAGTGGCCGTCGTCGGAGAAGAGCCTGACACCGGCCAGGCGGTGCAGGGCGGCCAGGTCGGCCAGGCGTTGGCCCTGTTGGCCGAGGCTGATGGCGCCGATCGGCACCACCTCGGCGGCGCCGTCGCGGCGGCCCAACTGGGCAATGGCTTGGGCCCGTTCGGGCGTGTCGGTCACCGGGTAGAGGTTGGGCATGGCGCAAACCGCCGTGTAGCCACCCCGGGCGGCGGCGGCCGTGCCGCTGGCGACGGTCTCGGCCTGTTCCTGCCCGGGTTGGCGCAGGTGGCAGTGGAGGTCGACCAGGCCGGGCAGGGCGATCAGGCCGGAGCCGTCGACCACCCGGGGCGAGACCAGCGACCCGGGGTCGACCAAACGCTCGCCGGCCACCGCCAGATCGCCGGGGCCGTCGCGGGTCGGGCAGATCCAATCGGCCAAGGCGACACCGCGAATCAACAGCCCGTCCATGGCGCCAGCCTAAGCCCATTTGGATCGGGCCGCCCCAGATCAAGGGCCGACGCGCGGCCTGGTTCACGGACCGGCCGAGACGCCGGATCAGCTCCAGGACGACCAGGGATCAGACCCGGGATGACGGAGGATCACGGCGGCGCGGGGGGCCGCCGTCCCTCCCGCGCCCGTCCCCCGCGGCGGGGCCGCCCGGAGCGGGGGCGGGGCGTAGTAGCGTGGGGGCGTGGTTGATCTTCCCGCCTTCGAGCAGGGGCGCCACCTGCTCTCCGTGGCTCAATTCAGTCGGTCGTCTCTGGCTCAGTTGTTCGGCTTGGCCGATGCGGTCGAGCCGTTCACTCGGCGGCGCGGGATTTGCACTGTGCTGGACGGGGCCATGTTGGGGTCGTTGTTCTTCGAGCCCTCGACTCGGACCCGGCTGTCCTTCGAGTCGGCCTTCCTACGGCTGGGGGGCGAGGTCACGACCACCACCGGGTTCACCTTCTCCTCCATGGCCAAGGGCGAGTCGATCGCCGACACCGCCCGGGTGGTGTCGGGCTACTCCGACGTCTTGGTGGTGCGCCACCCCGAGGTCGGGTCGGTGGCCGAGTTCGCGGCCGCCGCCACCGTGCCGGTGATCAACGCCGGCGACGGGTCCGGGGAGCACCCCTCCCAAGCCCTGCTCGACGTTTACACCCTGGAGAAGGAGTTGGGCCGCCGTGGTCGAGCGGTCGACGGCTGCCGCCTGGCCGTGCTGGGCGACCTGCGGCACGGCCGCACGGTCCATTCCCTGATCCGCCTGCTCTGCCTCTACCGCGACCTCGACTTCACCGTCTTCGCGCCCGCTGGCCTGGAGTTGCCGGACGAGGTGGCCCAGGCGGCCCTGGTGGCGGGCCACCGCCTGCGGACGGCCGAATCCGTGGTCGCGGCCGTCCGGGGGGTCGACGTGGTCTACGCCACCCGGGTGCAGCGGGAGCGGCTGACCGCCGAGTTGGCCCCGGCCAGCGGCGGCGACCTGTTGAACCGCCGCCACCTGGCCCAAGCCGACAATCTGGACGTCATCATCATGCATCCGCTGCCGCGCGACTCCCGGCCCGACGCCTTCGACCTGTCGCCCGATGTGGACGACCTGCCCGGACTGGCTATCTTCCAGCAGACCGACAACGGCCTCAATATCCGCATGGCCATCTTCCTGACCGCCCTGGGGGTGTCGGCCGAGGCCGTCCGGCTGACCACCAAACAACGCCCCTGGAACGCCTCCTTGCGCCCTTAGGGGCCTCCTTGCGCCCTTAGTCGGCCCGTCGTCCACCGCCGATCCACCGAGATCCCGGATCAAGTCCGAGCTGACGCCGACCGGGGCGGACGCGCCACCAGGGGGCCGGTCGCCCGACCCCCTGGTGATTCGCCGTTGGCGGAGGCTGGATCAGCCTGCCAGCGTCAGCACTTGCCGGATTCCGCCAGCACCGCCTCGACCACCTCGTCACCGGCGTAAGCGGTGCAGATGTTGGCGGCGGTGACGATGACGGGCTCCAGGTAGACCACCGGCACATTGATGACGCCGTTGTTCAGCGGATCGCCGTTGGGGGTCGGCTGGACACCCTGCTGCAGGCCCTTGATGATGTCGATGACCTTGTTCACCAACACACCGGTGTCCTTGTTGATAGTCGAATACTGCTTGCCCTCCAGGATCAGTTTGACCGACTCGACCTCGGAATCCTGGCCGGTGATGACCGGGGTCGGCTTGCCGGCCTGGTCGATGGCCGTCAGGGCGGCCCGGGCCAAGGTGTCGTTGGGCGACAGCACGCCGTCCAGCGGGGCCGAGGCGTAGTTGGCGGCCAGCAAGGTGTCGAAGCGGGTCTGGGCGTTGGCCGCCAGCCAGCCCTCGGTGGCGGCCTGGGTGAACTGGGTCTGGCCCGACACCACGACGTAGGAGCCGTCATCGATCTTGGGCTGGATCTTGGACATGCCGCCCTCGAAGAAGGGGATCGAGTTGGCGTCGTCGGCCGAGCCGGCGATCAACTCGATATTGCACGGCGCGCAGCCGGCCTTGGTCAGGCCCTCGATCAGGGCCTCGCCCTGCAGCTCGCCCACCCGGTAGGGGTCGTAAGCGACGTACAGATCGACGTCGGCCGAGTTCTTCAGCAGGCGGTCATAGGCGATGACGTAGGCCCCGGAAGACTTGGCCTGGGACAGTTGCTCGCCCAGCTGTGAGCCATCGACGGCGCCGATGACGATGACCTTGGCCCCCTGCTCGACCATGGCCGAGATCTGGGACTGCTGCTCCGAGGCGCCGCCGTCGGCGAACTGGACGATCTGCTCGAAGCCGGCCGCCGACAGGCCCTGGTTGAACATGTTCTCGGCCCGCACCCAGTTCTCCGAGGTCTTCTGGGGCAGGGCCACGCCGATGGTGGCGTCGGCCGCGAAACCGCTGGCGGGCGGCTCTTCGGCGGTGGTCTCCGTGCCGGCGGGGGTGTCGCTGCTGCCGCAGGCGGCCAGGCTGAAACCGGCCAGCAGGGTCAGTCCCGCCACACAGGCGACGAATTTCTTAGTTCTCTTCATCATTTCCTCTTTCTTCGACAGTGTTTATTGTCGGTTTATCCTTATCGGTATCGGTCTATTACTGGTTGGTCGGCTTGTCCTCGGTCCGTTGTGCGGCGGCGCCGACCGGGGCCGGGTCGTCGGCCACGCTGGGGTCGTCGACGATGGAGTCGTCGACTTGATGCTTGGGGCGCAGGCCGTCCATCAGCCGGCCGATCAGGCTGGGCTTGCCCTGGACCTTGTTCATGACGTCGAGGGTGACGGCCAGCAACAGGACCAGGCCCTTGACCACCTTGCCGATCTCGGTGCCCCAGCCGTTGAGCTGGATGCCGTTGTTCAGCACCGCCATCACCAA
>JAISAO010000023.1 GCA_031266665.1 Propionibacteriaceae bacterium
ACGGCGGGCCGGCCAGGAAGAGGAGAGAGGCGATGTGTCGCATCGCCGACCGACGATGACGCCGCCGGCGCGTCGTCTGGGCGTGAGGACGAGCCCATGGCTTGGAATTAACCATCTAGTCCGGCCAGCCGACCCAGTAGGCCGAGGCCCAGCCCTGGCCCAACTGCCGGGCCCAGGACAATTCTTGCAGCGCCCGGTCGCGCTGGTCGCTGGTCGAGGCCAGCCAACTGGCGGCCGCCGCCGCCAACCCCCGGGAGGCCTGGCCGATGGCGGCCAGGGCGGCCTGGTCGTCGCCCAGCGGCGGCAGGTCGTAGGCCGGCGCCGCCTGGGGCAGTTCCCAGAGCTGGGCCTGGCCCAGCGCCTGCAAGTCGTTGCGGCCTTGGAGCAAGTGGCGCAGGTCGGCGGCGGCCTGGTCCCAGGCCGGCCCCCGGCTGAGACGCCCCAGGGCCGCCGCCGTGGTGAAAACGGCCTGGTGGTAGGCCGCCATCAGGTCACGGGCCCCCTGGGCGTCGTCGCCGACGGCGATGGTGGCCCAGGGGTCCAACGGCGGCGGGGCGACGTATGGGCCGGTCAGCCCGGCCATGATCTGATCGGTGGACCCGGCCAGCCCGGCCCACCAGGCGGCCTCGACCCCCGGGGCGGTCTGGGCCCGGGACCACTCGGCCCCAGACACCTGGGCCAGGGTCTGCGCCACATCCGCCGCCGGCGCCGCGGCCTCCGGCGTGGCGGCTTGAGGCCCCGGGTCGACCCGGTTCAGCGGGTCCGGCCCGGTTAGAACCCGCCAGTGCAGGGCCAAGCTGTCGGCCAGCCGCCGCCGTCCGGGGTCGTCGCTCCCGGCCAGGGCGGCCCAGGCCGGGAAGATCAGCCCGGCCACCTCCAGGGCGCCCTCCGGGACGACCGGCGCCGCCGGCACGGCGGTCGGGGCGGGCCAGCCGGCCAGGGCGGGGTCGTCCAGCCAGCCGGCGGCGTTGGCGATCCAGCCGACCAGGCCCAGCACCAGCGCCGCCACCAAGCCGACCACGGGCCAGGGCGGATGCTCGGCCCCGGCCCAGCGCCGCCCGGCCGCCGCCGCCACCGCCGGGGGGCGGGGCTGGTCCGGCCGATCAGCGGTCGGTCTGGGCTCAGGCATGGCCTCAGACTAGTCTCGGACTGGCGTTGCCGCCGCTCATACCCCCATGGTTAGGGGCTACAGTCCACTAGATGGTTGATTCCAAGGGCTGGGCGATGGATTCGCGCTCAGACGGCGGGCCGGCCAGGAAGAGGAGAGTGGCGATGTGTGGCATCGCCGACCGACGATGACGCCGTCGGCGCGTCGTCTGAGCGTTAGGACGAGCCCATGGCTTGGAATTAACCATCTAGACTGACCCCGCCGGATTGCGCGGCGGGCGAGACCGACGTGACGGTCAGCCGGACGACAGAATGGAGTCTGCGGTGCGGACGAGCGAGTTGCGGCCGGTGGTCGAGCCGGTCATCGAGGCTCAGGGGTTGGAACTGGAAGACCTGGTGATCGTCCGCGCCGGCCAGCGCCAGATCGTCCGTTTGACGGTCGACGGGGACGGCCCCGAGGGGCTGGGCCCCGACCTCGACAGCATCGCCGCCGCCTCCCGCGCCCTGTCGGCCGTGCTGGACGACTCCCCCCTGACCGGCGACCGGCCCTATGTCTTGGAGGTCGGCTCGCCCGGCGTCGGCCGCCCCCTGACCCGGGTGGCCCAGTGGCGGCGCAACCGGGGCCGGCTGGTGGTCGTCTGCCGCCGCGACGGCTCGACTGTGACCGGACGGGTGCGCGCGGTCGACGCCGCCGGCGTCAGCTTGGAGCGCGACGGTAACGTGATCGAACTGAGCCACGACGACATCGTCCAGGCTGTCGTTCAAGCCGAGCTGACCCGCTCGGAGACCGGCCTGTCATCCTCCAGCCCGGGATAGGAGTTCGCCATGGACATCGATCTGACCGCTCTGCGACAACTCGAGGCCGACCGCGGCATTAAAGCCGAGGTCATCATCGCCGCCATCGAGGAGGCGCTGGGCAACGCCTACGAGCGCTCCCACGGCCACACCCCGGGGGTCAGGGTCAGTTTCGACCGCAAAACCGGGCGGGTGGCCGTGCTGGCCCAGGAGTTGGACCAGGCCGGCCAAGCGCTGGGGGAGCACGACGTCACCCCCTCCGACTTCGGCCGCATCGCCGCCGCCACCGCCCGCCAGATCATCTACCAGCGCATCCGGGCGGCCGAGGACGAGCAGAAGTACGGCCGTTTCGCGGCCGAGCGGGGGGACATCCTGCTGGGCACGGTGCAACAAGACCGCGACTCGCGCTCGGTCCGGGTCGACCTGGGCCAGGTCGAGGCCATCATGCCGTTGGCCGAACAGGTCTCGGGCGAGCGCTACCACCACGGGCGCAAGCTCCGGGTCTATGTGACCGACGTGCGCAAGGAGCCGCGCGGCCTCCAAGTGGTGGTCTCCCGCACCCACCCCGGGCTGGTGGAGCGGCTATTCGAGTTGGAGGTGCCGGAGATCGGCCAGGGCGTGGTCGAGGTCATGGGGCTGGTCCGCCAGGCCGGCCACCGGACCAAGATCGCCGTCCGCTCGACCGACCCCGACGTCTCGGCCAAGGGGGCCTGCATCGGCCCCATGGGACAGCGGGTGCGAGCCGTCATGCACGAGTTGAACGAGGAGAAGATCGACATCATCGATTGGTCGCCCGATCCGCTGGAGTACATCGCCAACGCCTTGTCGCCGGCCCAGGTCAGCCGGGTCGACTTGATCGATCCGGTGGTCAAACAGGCCCGGGCCATCGTGCCCGACTACCAACTCTCCTTGGCCATCGGCCGGGGAGGACAGAACACCGACCTGGCGGTCCGGCTGACCGGCTGGCGCATCCAGGTGCTGCCCGACACCGACCAGACGGTTTGAGTGTGGCCCGGCTGCGGATGTGCCTGGGCTGCCGGGGGCGGTCCGGGCCGGACCAGTTGATCCGCCTGGTGTTCGACCGCCGTCAGAGCCAGGTGGTGGTCGACCAGCGCCGCCGCCTCCCCGGGCGCGGCGCCTGGCTCCATCCCAACCCGGACTGCCTGGAGCGGGCGCGGCGGCGTCAGGCCTTGTCCCGGGCGCTACGTTTGACCCCGGGCGAGGCTGGCGACAGCTGGCCGACGGGTCTAGAATGTCTTTTCACCCATGACCGAGCGGATCCAATCTTTGACCCAGCCGACCTCCGACAAAGCCTTTGATCGCGAGCGGGCCGTTGAGCAGGCCCACGTCGACGCCGTTTACGCCGAGTTGACGCGCACCGCCCAACGGGCCGGGTCCATCGCCGCCGAGTCGGCCGCCCGTTACACCGCCGACCGCCAGAGCTACCTGCGCGAGGAGGACGGCACGGCTCTGTTCGAGCGCGACGCCTTCGCCTTCCAGGCGGCCAAGCGCCTGGCCTCCCTGGAGGCCGAGCACGAGGGCCTGGTCTTCGGCCGGCTCGATTTCGTCGACCGGGACGTCCGTTACGTCGGCCGCATCGGCGTGCGCACGGCCGACTACGAGCCGCTGGTGATCGACTGGCGGGCGCGGGCGGCCGAGCCCTTCTACCGGGCCACCCCGACCGACCCGATGGCGGTCGTCCGCCGCCGGGTGTTGCGCTGCCGCCACGATGTCGTGGTCGGCCTGGAGGACGACCTGATCGACTCGGCCCGCGTCTGGCCGGAGCTGGTGGTGGTGGGGGAGGGGGCCCTGATGGCCGCCCTCAGCCGCTCCCGGGGGCACAAGATGCGCGACATCGTGTCCACCATCCAGGCCGAGCAGGACGAGGCCATCCGGGCGCCCTGGCCGGGCTTCACCATCATCGTCGGCGGCCCCGGCACCGGCAAGACCGTGGTCGGCCTGCACCGGGCCGCCTATCTGCTCTACTCCCACCGCCGCCGCTTCGAGAACGGCGGCGTCCTGGTGGTCGGCCCCAGCCCGGTCTTCATGGACTACATCGAGCGGGTCCTGCCCTCGCTGGGCGAGAACTCGGTCACCCTGCGCAGCCTGGGCCAGTTGGCGGCCGACATCCTGGGGGTGACCGCCCACCGCCTCGACTCCCCGGCCGCCGCCGTCGTCAAAGGCTCCCCCCGGCTGGTCGAGGTCTTGCGCCGCCTGGTCGAGCGCCCGGTTGAGGAATTGCCCGTCGGCGGGCTGCGGGTGACGGTCAAGGGCGAGGTCTTGAGCCTCAGCCTGGAACGCTTGGCCGCCATCCGCCACCAGGCCATGGCCAACCGGACCTACCACGCCGCCCGCCCGGTGGCCGAGCGCCAGGCGGTGGCCGAGCTGTGGCGCTCCGCCCCCGAAGAGCTGTCCGTCGTGGGATCGGAGCAGTTCACCGACCTGGTGACCGAGTCGTCGGCTTTCGAGTCTTTCCTGGCCGCCTGGTGGCCGGCCCTGGAGCCGGGCGACCTATTGCGCCGGATGGCCGATCCGGTGGTGGTGGCGGCGGTGGCCGGCGCCCAGTTGTCGGCCGCCGAGCGGGCGGCGGTGGTCGAGTCCTATCGCTTCCCCGACTTCTCGGTGGCCGATATCGCCTTGCTGGACGAGTTGGCGGCCCTGCTGGGGCCGATGCCCAAACGGGAAGAGCCGAGCCTGTTCCTAGACGACGCGGCCGACGACCGTTGGGGCGAGGTCGTCACCATCGCCGAGCGGCTGTCCGACGCCCGGACGGATAGCCAGGAGCCGGCGGTCCACTCGACCTACGCCCACATCCTGGTGGACGAGGCCCAAGACATCACGCCGATGCAGTGGCGGATGCTGCGCCGGCGCGGCCCCCAGGCCAGTTGGACCATCGTGGGCGACCCGGCCCAGTCGAGTTGGCCCGACCCGGACGAGTCCCGCCGGGGTCTGGAGCAGTTGATCGGCCCGTCGCCCAGCCGCCGCTTCCGCCTCTCGACCAACTACCGCTCCCCAGCCGAGGTCTTCACCTTGGCGGCGGCCGTCATCGCCGCCAGTTTCCCCGAGGCCGACCTGCCCATCGCCGTCCGCCGCACCGGGGTCGAGCCCCGCCTGCTGGTCGCCCCGGCCGCCGAGTTGGTCGACCGGGCCAGCGCCCTGGCGGACGAGTTGCTGGCCGAGGTCGCCGGCACGGTCGGCCTGATCGCCCCGGCTCGCTGGCGGGAGCGCTTGGCGGCCGCCCTGGAGGCCGCCGACCCGCCGCTGAGCGACCGCTTGGTGTTGGTCGACCCGATCACGGTCAAGGGCTTGGAGTACGACGCCGTTCTGGTGGTCGACCCGGACCAGGTGGTGGCCGAGTCGTCGGGCCGCGAACGGGTGCTCTACGTCTGTCTGACCCGCCCCACCCAACTACTCGTCACCCTCGATCCGGACCGCCCCGGCGCCTGGCGCCCCCGCCGCTCCCCGGCCCCGGGTTAGCGGTCCTGGCTCCGGGCTGGCGACCCGGCCTCGGGCTGGCGGTCCTGGCCCCGGGCTGGCGGCCAGGCCCCGGTGTCTGGCTCCGCCCCGGTCTAGCGGCCCGGCTCCGGACTGGCGGCCCCGCCCCGGTGTCCGTCCCCAGTCCCGCTCCGGGCTGGCGGCCCTGGCTCCGGGCTGGCGGACCGGCCCCGGTGTCCGGACCCCGCCCCGGTCCCAGTCTGGCGGACCGCTTGTCATCGGGCCGCCCGCCACCCAGACGGCCCGCCAGGTGAGTCTGGGGCCGGGAGCGACTAGACTGGGCCCAGAATCGCTGTCAAGGGGGAGGATTGGAGTAGCCATGGCCCTATCCGACGCCGAACAAGAGTTATTGGCCAAATTGGAGGCCACCCTGGCCGCCGACGATCCCAAGTTGGCCCAGAAGCTGGCCCAGGCCCCCGCCGCCCGCGGCCTTCACCCCCGCCGCGCCACCTTGGGCGTGCTCGGCCTATTGCTCGGCCTGACCTCGCTGGTGGTCGGCCTGTCCACCAGCTTGATCTGGATCTCGGTGCTCGGCTTCGCCCTGATGCTGGCCGCGACCGTCTTCTTCATCACCGCCTGGCGGCCCAAGGACCCCTCCCCCCAGACCGGCCAGTCGCGGCCGACCGACCCCAAGGACGCCGACTCCGACCTGATGACCCGCCTGGAGCAGCGCTGGAAGGACCGTCTCAACCCCTGACTCGGGGCCCTCCCTCCCAGCGTCATCCCGGACTTGATCCGGGATCTCAGCCGCCCCCTGTTTCGGCTGTTTCGGCCGCCCCTAAGCCGTTCCTCCCCCCTCGTCCCCCCGCGTCATCCCGGACTCCCGCGTCATCCCGGACTCCCGCGTCAGCTCGGACTCCCGCGTCAGCTCGGACTTGATCCGGGATCTCGTCCGTCTCCACCCCCGTGCTCGACGGCTGGCCGGCGTCAGCCGGCGTCATCCCGGACTTGATCCGGGATCTCAGCCGCCCCGGAGCCGTTCCTCCACCCGTCCCCCCGCGTCATCTCGGACTCCCGTGTCAGTCCGGACTTGATCCGGGATCTCAGCCGCCCCCGTTTCGGCCGCTTCGGTCGCCCGACCCCGCTGTGGCGCGGGCTCTGGGGGGTGGTCGCATAATCTCTTGGGGGTCGCAGGGGGTAAAATCGGGATGGCTCGGGTTCAGTGGGGTATCGTGTGGATCAATTGGTCCGACGACCGGAAGCGAAGGGGGTGGCTGTTCCGATGGAGTTTATTCTGCGCGGCCAGGCTCGCCCCAAGTTGGACGACAAGTGGCGGGTGGCCTTGGCGCCCAAGTTCCGCGACCAGATGTCGCCCGAGCTGGTGGTGGTGTGCGAGATGGAACCCTGTCTCGGGGTTTACAACCAGCAAGACCACGACCAGCAGTACCAGGTCTACCGCGAAGCCCCCACCACCTTCGCCCAGGTGCGCGATTTCAAGCGCTTTCTGCTGGCCGACTCGGAGAATGTCCACCCCGACGGGCAGGGCCGTGTCCCCCTGACGGCGGAGCAGCGCCAACACGCCCACCTGGACAAAGAAATCTTGGTGATTGGCTGCGGCGACCACCTGGAGATCTGGGACCCCGACGTCTGGTCCGAGTACAAGGCCCGCATCCGCTCCCAGTACGCCAACTTTGACGGCTCGATCCTGCCCCAGGCCGTCCCGGCGGCGACCGCCCCGACCCCGCCTTCGCCATGACGCCCGCGGCTCCCGGCTTCGACCTGTCGGACCGTCTCCTGACGCCCTTCCCCTGCGCCAGGCGGCCGGTCGAACAGGTCGGAACCAGGGGGCGCGGCCCAGGCGGAGGGCGAACCGCCGCAGCGGACCAGGCGAACCACCAGTCGGGCGAGGAGGCGATATGACAACGACGACGGCGCGGCACCGGCCGGTGATGATGGAGCGCGTGCTGGAGTTGCTGACGCCGGCTCTGAGCCACCCCAAAGCGGTCTTGGCCGATCTCACTTTGGGACTGGGGGGCCACGCCGCCGCCATCCTGGAGGCCTGCCCCGAGGCCCGGCTGATCGGGCTGGACCGGGACGGCCAGGCCTTGGAGTTGGCCCGACGGCGGCTGGCGGCCTTCGCCGGGCGGACGCGGCTGGTCCAAGCCGTCTTCGACCGGCTGCCCCAGGTCTTGGCCCAGGCGGGAATAGGCCAAATCGACGCCGTGCTGCTCGACCTCGGCCTGTCCTCCCTCCAGATCGACAGCCCCGAGCGATGTTTCGCCTACGCCCGCCCCCAGGCGGGCGACGCCCCCCTGGACATGAGGATGGACGCCACCGCCGACGGCCCGACCGCCGCCGACATCGTCAACACCTGGCCGGTCTCAGACCTGGCCCGCCTATTGCGGCAGAAGGCCGACGAGATCCACGCCCGACGCATCGCCGAAGCCATCGTGGCCGCCCGGCAGGAGGCCCCACTGACCACCACCGGCCGTCTGGCCGAGGTCGTGGACGCCGCCGTGCCGCCGGCCGCCCGTCACCGGAGCGGTCATAACGCCAAGCGAACCTTCCAGGCCCTGCGCATGGCGGTCAACCGGGAGAGCGAGGCTCTGGAGGCCGTCTTGCCGGCCGCCCTGGCGGCCTTGGCCAGCGGCGGGCGGATCGTCGTCTTGAGCTACCACTCGGGCGAGGACCGACTGGTCAAGCGGGTCCTGGCCGCCGCCGCCCAGGACCAGGCGCCGCTCGGGCTGGTGACCGTGCCCGACCACCTGGCGGCCCGCTTCCGCCTGCTCACCAATGGGGCCGATAAGCCCTGCCCGGCCGAACTGGCGGCCAATCCCCGATCCACCTCGGCCCGACTGCGGGCCGCCGAACGCCTCAGGAGTTGAGATGACCGTCCTGGCCCCCGCCACCCGCCCCCAGGCCCCCCCGTCCGACCACCGGCCGCCCGACCGCTCCCCGACTCCCGGGCTGCAGGCCCTGCCGACGCCCGTGCGGCGCCCGGCCAACGGCCTGTTCGCCCTGCTCGTCCTCGGCCTGCTGATGACCGGCATGGTCGGCTACCTGATGTTGCAGACCAGCCTGCAGGAGCAGGCCGTCAGTCTGCACCAGCTCAACCAGGAGGCCGACATCCTGCGGGCCCGGGAATCGTACCTGCGGGCCGGGCTGGCGACCCGCACGACCGCCCAAGAATTGGCCCGCTCGGCCCGTGACCTGGGGCTGACGCCCAACCTCCAGGCCACCTTCATCGACCTGACCGCCGGACAGGTGGTCGGGGCCAACCAGGCGGCGACGGGCGACGAGGCTCCCGGCCTGAGCCGCCCCGTGGCCCCCGCCCCGGTCGTTCCGGCGGTCCCGGTCGTGGCCGATCCGGCCGCCGTCGATCCGGCCGTCGATCCGGCCGCGCCGGACGCCGCCGCTGATTCGGCCGCCGACGCCGCCCCGCCCGTTGATGGCGAGGCCGTGGCCGGCGAGGTCGTCCAATGACCGGCTCGACCGCGCCCCGCCGCCGCCCCGCCCGCCCGGGCCGCCCCGCCCGGGCCGCCCGCCGTTGGCTGGTCCCGCTGGGATCGCCCTCCCGCCGGTTGTTGATCTGCCTGGTGGCCTGCGCCGTGGCGACCTCCTTCCTGGCCGCCCGGGCGGTCCAGGTCCAAGGCCTCGACGCCCCGGCCAACGCCGATGTGGCCAGCCTGGAGACCTTCCGCGACGCCCTCGTCCCGGCCACCCGGGGCACCATCACCGACCGCAACGGCCAGTTGTTGGCCTCGTCCGAGCCGGCCGTCAACCTGGTGGTTGATCCCCAGATCATCGCCGGCAACGGCTTGGAGCCGGACGGCATGGGCTTGATGGAACGGCTCAAGGCCGAGGCCGGCCCCGGGCTGATCGCCGGCCTGTTGACCTACCGCCTGGGCGGCGACTTCAAGCACTACCTCGACCAGTTGAGCACGTTCCAAGACGACGACGGCCAAGACATCCAATACGCCATTTTGGCCCGCCACGTCCGTGACTACAAATACATCTTGGTCAGCCAAGACCTGGCCCGGTTGGGCTATGTCGGCCTGCAGGCCGAGCAGGCCCCGGTCCGGCTCTATCCCCAGGGCACCCTGGCGGCCAACCTCTTGGGCTACATGGTCTACGACGACCAGCGAGCCGCCGGGCAGTACCCCTGGAGCGGCGGCGGCGGGCTGGAACTACTGCTCGACAGCGACCTGTCCGGGGTCGACGGCCGCGAGGTCTACGACTACAGCTCGCACGGCCGCATCCCCACCGGCGTCACCTTGGTGGTGGAGCCCCAAGACGGCATCGACTACCAGCTGACCCTGGACGCCGAGCTGCAATACATGGTCGAGTCCCGGATTCAGACCGCCGTCGAACAGCATCAGGCGCGCTCCGGCACGGGCATCGTGTTGGACCTGGAGACGGGTCAGCTAGTGGCCCTGGCGACCTACCCCGGCTTCGATCCCAACGCCTTGGACCAGGCCGACGAGACCAACCTGGACAACCGGGCCTTGACCCAGGCCTATGAGACCGGCTCGGTGCAAAAGGTCTTGACCATGGCGGCCCTGCTCGACGCCGGCCTGGTGACGCCCGACACCCCGGTCGAGGTGCCGGGCCAGATCGAGTCGGGCGGGGTGGCGCTGCGGGACGACTGGGCCCACGGCACCCTGCGTCTGACCGCCACCGGCGTCATCGCCCAAAGCTCCAATATCGGCATCGCCCTGCTGGCCCGCCAGATGGACAAGGGCCAGTTGAGCCAGTACCTGGCCAGCTTCGGCCTGGGCCAGCCCACCGGCCTGGACTGGCCGGGGGAGAGCAGCGGCCAGTTGCCCGGGGCCGACATGTCGGACCAGACCCGCGACCAGATCGCCTTCGGCCAGGGGCTGTCGGTCACCGCCGTGCAGATCGCGGCGGCGGTGGCGGCGGTGGTCAACCACGGCCTCTACCGCTCGCCGGTCTTGATCCAGCAGGCCTGGACGGCCGACGGCCAGCCTTACCCGGTGCCGGAGCAGGAGACCCGGCAGGTGATCTCGCCCGAGGCCTCGGCCCAGTTGGTGGCGATGATGGAGGCCGGCGTGGTGGTCAACCACCGGGGGATCGACGGCTACCGTGTGGCCGGCAAGACCGGGACGGCCGACCGTTACAACGCGGCTTGCGCCTGCTACCGGGGCGTGGTCGGCTCCTTCGTCGGCCTGGCCCCGGCCGAGAACCCCAAGCTGCTGGTCTACGTCATGTTGGACGACCCTCAGAACGGCCAATATGGCTCCGAGGTGGCCCAGCCGGCGGCCCAAGACATCCTCCGCGTCGCCCTGCCCCGCTATGGCGTCACCCCCTCCACCACGGCGGCGCCCGACTTCGTCATCGAATGGTGACCCGGCCGTCGCCGACATGACCGCCGATGACAGGGCCGCCGCCGACAAGACCGCCGCCGATAAGGCCGACAGGGCCGCCACCGAAAGGGCCGGTGGCGACAGCCCGGCCGGTCCTGGCGCCGCTGCCGGCCCCGCCTGGTCTTGGCCCGATCCCCAGCCCCTGGCCGATCTGTGGCCGGGGGCCGTCGGCCTAGGAGACTGGTGTCAAACCATGTCCCGCCGTCATCCCGCCCGAGGCCCCGCCGACAGAACAGCGTTTGACGCCACCCTCCTAGTCACCGGGCTGAGCCTGTCCTCGGACCAGGTCGTCCCGGGCGATCTCTACGCCGCCCTGCCCGGCCGCCACACCCACGGCGCCCGCCACGTCCGGGCCGCCCTGGCGGCCGGGGCGGTGGCCGTGTTGACCGACCCGGCCGGGGCCGCCCTGATCGGTTCGGTGTCCGTCCCGGTGGTGGTGGCGGACCAGCCCCGGGCGGTCTTGGCCGAATGGGCCGCTCGGCTGGCCGGCCGCCCGGCCGAGCGCTTGACCATGATCGGCGTCACCGGCACCAACGGCAAGACCACCACTGTCGCCCTGACGGCCGCCCTGCTGTCCGGTCTGGGGCTGCCCACCGCCACCATCGGCACCTTGGGGGTGCGTTGGCGCGGCCGGCCGCTGGCCGTCGGCTCGACCACCATCACCACCCCCGAGGCTCCTCAGCTCCAGGCCGGGCTGGCCCGGTTGCTCCAAGACGGCTGTCGGGCCGTGGCCCTGGAGGCCTCGTCCCACGCCCTCGACCTGCGCCGGGTGGACGCCATCCGCTTCGCCGCCGTCGGACTGACCAATTTGGGCTCCGACCACCTCGACTACCACCTGGACCAGGAGCGCTACTGGGCGGCCAAGGCCCGCCTATTCGAGCCGGAGCGGGCCGGCTGGGCGGTGATCAACGGCGACGACCCGGCCGCCGCCGCCCTGGCCGACGGTTTGAAGGCCCGGGGCCAGCCCTGCTGGACGGTCGGGCGCGGCGCTGAGGCCGACCTCAGGATCGCCGCCGTCCAAGCGCTGCCCGGCGGCGGCAGCCGGGTGCGCCTGCAGGGGGTGGCCGGCGCCCAACAGTTCGACCTCGGCCTGCCCGGGGGGCATAACGTGACCGACGCCGCCCTGGCTGTCGGTCTGGTCCGGGCCGCCGGGCTCGATCCCGCCCCGGCCCTGGACCGTCTGGCCGCCGTGACGGTCCCCGGCCGGCTGCAGCCGGTCGCCCTGCCCGGGGAGGCGCCTCGGGTGTACGTCGACTTCGCCCACACCCCCCAAGCCGTGGCCGCCGTCCTGGCCGGTCTGAGCGGCACCGACGATGCGGCCGGCGCGGGCGACAGGGCCAGCGCGGGCCGGGGGGGCGACTCGGCGGCCGGGCGGCTGATCGTCGTCCTGGGGGCCGGCGGGGACCGGGACGCAGCCAAGCGCCAGCCGATGGGACGGGCGGCGGCGGCCGGGGCCGACGTCGTCATCGTGACCGACGACAATCCCCGCTGGGAGGACCCGGCCGCCATCCGACGGGCCGTCCTGGACGGGGCCGCCCAAGGCCGGGCCGAGGCCCGGCCGGGCAGTCGGTCGGCCCAAGTCGAAATCATCGACGGCGGGGAACGGCGCCACGCCATCCGGGCCGCCTTGGCCTACGCTGGTCCCCGCGATGTCGTCGCCGTCTTGGGCAAGGGCCATGAGACCACCCAGGAGTTGGCCGGCCGCCGGGCCGCCTTCGACGACGCGGCCGTCATCGCCCAGGAGTGGGCCCGGCTGGGGGGAGCGGCGGCGCTGTGAGGCGACAGAGGCGAGGCTGACGATAGTGAGGAGACCTCAGATGGAACGCGGGCCGGTCATCCGGCCGGCGACGGGCGCGGGCCGTCGCCGGAGGTCGGCCGTCCGCCGGGAGCGGCCGGCGGCTTGGCGGGCCGCCGCCACGAGGCGCTAGCGATGCGTCCCTCACCCCTGGCGGAGCTGGCCCGCGTCGTCGGCGCCTCGTCCCCGGACGACCCGGAGCGGCTGATCGGCCCGGATGTCGTCATCGACTCCCGCCAGACCACGCCCGGGGCGCTATTCGTGGCCCTGCCGGGGGAGCGGGCCGACGGCCATGACTTCGTGGCCGAGGCCGCCGCCCACGGCGCCGGAGCCGCCCTGGTGGCGCCCGGACGGCTCGATCCCGCCGCCCCACCCCTGCCCCTGCTGGAGGTGTCCCAGCCGCTGGCGGCCCTGGCCCAGTTGGCCCGCCACATTGTGGCGGCTCAACACCACCATCTGACCGTCGCCGGTCTGACCGGCTCGGCCGGCAAGACCACGACCAAGGACCTGCTGGCCCAGACGCTGGCCACAGCCGGGGACACGGTCGCTCCGGCCGGCTCGTTCAACAACCAGATCGGCCTGCCGCTGACCGCCGCCCGGGTCGATGACGCCACCCGCTACTTGGTGGCCGAGTTGGGGGCCCGCCACCTAGGCGACATCGCCGACCTGGCCGCCATCGTCGCCCCCGACATCGGGCTGGTGTTGAACGTCGGCTGGGCCCACCTGGGCCAATTCGGCTCGGTCGAGGCCACGGCCGCCGCCAAGGGCGAGTTGATCGCCGCCCTGCCGCCTAACGGCTGGGCCGTGCTCAACCAGGACGATCCGCTGGTGGCCGGCCTGGCCAGGCTCCACCGGGGCCCGACAGCCTGGTTCTCCGACCGGGGCCGCCCCCAGGCGCCGGGCCAATTGGCGGTCTGGGCCGACCGGATCGAGGCCGACCCCGGACAGAGCCACGGCTTCACCCTGCACGCCAGCGGCCACCCGTCGGCCCAGGTCCAACTGCGCCTGATCGGCCGCCATCAGGTGGCCAACGCCGTCGCCGCCGCCGCCGTCGCCCTGGCCGCCGGCCTGGACCTGGCCGATGTCGCCGCCGCTTTGTCGCAGGCCGAGGCCCGGTCGCACTGGCGGCTGCAGTTGGAGCGCCGCCGCGACGGCCTGATGGTGGTCAACGACGCCTACAACGCCAACCCCGACTCGATGCGGGCCGCCTTGGAGACGGCCGCCGGGCTGCGCCGGGCCCGAGCCGTCGACCATCCCCAGGGCCGTTGGACGGCCGTCCTGGGGGACATGCTCGAACTGGGACCGGCCGCCGCCGACTGGCACCGCCAGGTCGGCCAATGGGCCGCCCGCGCCGGGGTGGACCGGCTGGTGGCCGTCGGCCAATGGGCCCCCGACCTGGCCGCCGGGGCCAGACAAGCCGGCGCGGGGGCGGTCGAGGTGGTCGAGGCGGCCACGGCCGCCCAGGCCGCCCAACAGCTGGGGCCGCTGGGCGGCGACGACCTGGTCTTGGTCAAGGCCTCGCGCGGCGTCGGCCTAGAAGCCGTCGCCCTGGGACTGTTGGAGCAGCCGGGGGAGACGGCCGAGACGGGGGCGCCATGCTGAACATCTTGGTCGCCGGCCTGATCTCCTTGATCATCACCTTGATCGGCACCCGGAGCTGGATCCTGTTCCTGAAGCGCCACGCCTACGGCCAGTTCATCCGCGACGACGGCCCCACCACTCACCACGTCAAACGCGGCACCCCGACGATGGGCGGCGCCATCGTCTTGGTGGCCGTCGTCTTGGGCTACCTCGGCTCCCATTGGCTGTTGACCCTGGCCGGGTCGATGGGCTTCGCCGGGCTCGACTCCTCGGCCCAGCCCCTGACCGTCTCCGGCCTGCTGGCCCTGGGGCTGATGCTGGCCCTGGGGGCGGTCGGCTTCGCCGACGACTTCGCCAAAATCCGCCACGCCCGCTCCCTCGGCCTGCACGCCAAGGCCAAGCTGGCCCTCCAAACCGTCATCGGCCTAGTCTTCGCCGCCCTGGCCCTGAGCTTCCCCGACGCCGCCGGCGTCTCCCCGGCCTCGCCCGCCATCTCCTTCGGCCGCGACATCAGCTGGCTGACCCTGCCGGTCTGGTTGGCCATCCCCTGGATCTTGTTCATCATCGCCGCCTACTCCAACGGCGCCAACCTGACCGACGGCCTGGACGGCCTGTTGACCGGGGTGGCCGCCATGGCCTTCGTGGCCTACGGCGTGGTCAACTTCTGGCAGTGGAACCAAGACTGCGCCCGCCAGGCGGAGGCTGGCTGCTACACCGTCCGCGACCCCCTCGACCTGGCCGTGCTGGCGGCGGCCGTCGGCGGGGCGCTGGTCGGCTTCCTGTGGTGGAACGCCCGGCCGGCCAAGATCTTCTTGGGCGACACCGGCTCGCTGGCCATCGGCGGCGGCTTCGCCGCCATGACGGTGCTGACCCGGACGGAACTGGTCGGGATAGTCATCGGTCTGCTATTCGTGCTGGAGGCCCTGTCGGTCGTCCTCCAGGTCGGCTTCTTCCGCTTGACCAAGGGCCGACGACTGTTCAAGATGGCGCCGCTGCACCACCACTTCGAGATGCTGGGCTGGGACGAGGTGACAGTGGTCATCCGGTTGTGGATGGTGGCCGGCATCGCCATCTTCGGCGGCGTTGGCCTGTTCTACGCCCAGTGGGTGCTGGCCCAATGAGCCGGCTGGACTGGTTGTCAAAGGCCGACCGGTTGTCAGATTGGCCGCGCGCCAAGGTGGTGGTGGCCGGGCTGGGGGTCTCCGGCTTCGCCGCCGCCGACGCCCTGCTGGAGCTGGGCGCCCAGGTGACGGTGTTGGACCGGCGGGTCGAGGGTCTGGAGGACAAGGCCCGACTGTTGGAGTTGCTGGGGGCGACGGTCCGCCTCGGCCCCGGCGCCACCGACCAACTGCCCCCGGACTGTGACCTGGTGGTGGTCTCGCCCGGCTGGCGGGAGGACCAGCCCCTGCTGGCCCAGGCCGCCGCCCGCCGCTTGCCCCGCTGGGGGGAGGTCGAGCTGGCCTGGCGGTTGCAGCGCCCCGACCGAGTGGTCCCCTGGCTGGCCGTCACCGGCACCAACGGCAAGACCACCACCGTCGAGTGGCTGGCCTCGATACTGCGGGCCGCCGGCTTGTCCACGGCCGCGGTGGGCAATATCGGCCGCCCGGTGACGGAGGCGGTCTTGGACCCGGAGTCCCACGACGTCCTGGCGGTCGAGGTCTCCAGCTTCCAGCTCCACTGGCTGGACCAGGCCCGCTTCCAGTCCGCCGTCTGCCTCAACCTCCAACCCGACCACCTGGAGTGGCACGCCGCGTCGGACCCGCCCGGGGCCGACCCGATGGCGGCCTACCGGGCGGACAAGGCCCGGGTCTACTGGCAGGTCGAGCAGGCCTGCGTCTACAACTGCCAGGACCCGGCCACCATGGCCATGGTGGAAGAGGCCGACGTCATCGAGGAGGCCCGTGCTATCGGCTTCACCCTGGAATGGCCCGGCCCCTCCCAGGTCGGGCTGGTGGACGGCCTGCTGGTGGATCGGGCCTTCATCCCCCAACGCCAGACCTCGGCCCTGCCCCTGGCCCGGGTGGAAGACGTCCAAGGGGCCGGCCGGCACAACCTGGCCAACGCTTTGGCCGCCGCCGCCCTGGCCCGCGCCCACGGCGTCCCGGCTGCCGCTGTGGCCCAGGGGCTGCGCCAACGCGGCCTGGACCACCACCGGGTCGAGACCATCGCCCGCCACCACGGCATCACCTTCGTGGACGACTCCAAGGCCACCAACCCGCACGCCGCCGCCGCCTCCCTGGAGACCTTCGACCCGGTGGTCTGGATCGCCGGCGGCCAGGCCAAGGGCACCCGCTTCGACGACTTGGTGATCCGCTTCCGCGACCGGCTGCGCGGCGCCGTGGTCATCGGCTCCGACCGCCGGCTGGTGGCCGAGGCATTGCGGCGACACGCCCCCCAAGTCCCGCTGGCCGTGATCGATATAGACGACACTGAGGCGATGATGGCGCGAGTGGTCGAGACGGCCGCCGCCTGGGCCCGCCCCGGCGACACCGTTCTGCTGGCCCCAGGCTGTGCCTCGCTGGACCAGTTCAGCGGCTACGCCGCCCGGGGCGAGGCTTTCGCCAGCGCCGTCGAGGCCTGGGCGTGCGGCCGCCCGGAGAGCCCGGACCACGGAGAGGATGATCTGAGATGACGTCGCTGACTTCCCCCGCGACCGCCGTCGACCCGTCTGGGACGAGAGCCAAAACCGCCGCCGTGCGACAACTCCTGGCCCACCCCTTGGCCAACTACTACCTGGTGCTGGCGGCCGGCGGGGCCCTGGTCTGTTGCGGCGTCGTCATGGTGGTCTCAGCCGCCAGCGTCTACTCCCAGGTCGACGGCGGCGACCCCTACCAGGTCGGTAAACGTCAACTGTTGTTCGCCGCCAGCGGCGTCGTCCTGGCCTTCGTGGCCTCCAAGCTGCCCCCCGCCTGGCTGCGCCGTCTGGCCTGGCCGGCCCTGATCCTGTCCTTGCTGATGGTGGGGCTGACCTACAGCCCGCTGGCGGTCGAGGTCAACGGCAACCAGAACTGGGTCCGGCTGGGGCCGGTCCAATTCCAGCCCTCCGAGTTCGCCAAGCTGGGCTTCATCGTCTGGGGGGCGCAACACTTGGCTCTAAAAGATAAGTTGCTTAAAGACCTGCGCCAGTGGCTGAGCTACGTCCTGGTCTCGGCCCTGCTGATCGGTTTGGTGCTGATCCACGACTTGGGCTCGGCCGCCGTCATGGCCGCCATGTTCGTGGCCACCTTGTTCCTGGCCGGGGGGCCGTTACGCCTGATCGGCCTGCTGACGGTCGCCGGCGGCGCCGGTTTGGCCGCCTTGCTGGCTTTCAAGAAGACCTCGCTCATCATCCGACTGGTGGCCTGGCTGAACCCGGACTCCTACCAGCTGTCCTACAACTTCCAAGCCAATCATGGTTTGTACGCTTTGGCCTCGGGCGGCTTCTGGGGCCTGGGCCTGGGGGCATCGCGCCAGAAATGGGGCGGCCTGATGACGACCGGCTACACCGACTACATCTTGGCCATCATCGGCGAGGAGTTGGGTCTGGCCGGGACCCTGGCCGTCATCGGGCTCTTCCTGCTGCTGGTCTACGCCGGGCTGAACACCGCCCGCCGCTGCGCCGACCCCTTCGTCCGGCTGACCGCCACCGGTTTGACTGTGTGGTTCTTCCTCCAAGCCTTCATCAACATGGCCGTGGTGCTGCGCTGGCTGCCGGTGCTGGGGGTGACCCTGCCCTTCGTCTCCTACGGCGGGTCGAGCCTGTGGGCCACCATGATCGGCCTCGGCCTGCTACTGGGCTGCGCCAAGGCCACCCCGGAGGCCCAGGCCTGCCTGAAGGACGACAGCGGTCCCGTTCCGGCCAAGATCACCCAGATCTTCTCCCGCCGCGAGGCCCCATGAGCCACGACCCCGGCCTGGGCCGGATCCACTTCATCGGCGTGGGCGGCGCCGGCGTCTCCGGCCTCGCCCGGCTCTACCACGACCTGGGGGCGACGGTGTCCGGCTCGGACCAAGCCGACTCGCCCCTGCTGGACGCCCTGGCGGCGGCCGGGCTGAGGGTCTGGGCCGGCCACGACGCCGCCCGGATGAACCTGGCGGGCCGCCCCGACACCGTGGTCTACTCCAGCGCCGTCCCGCCCGACGACATCGAGCTGGCCGCCGCCCGGGCGGGAGGCGCCCGACTGTGGCGGCGGGCGACGGCTCTGGCCCGGCTGGCGAAGGGCCGCCGGACGGTGGCGGTGGCCGGCAGCCACGGCAAGACCACCACCACCGCCATGGTGGTGGCCGCCCTGACCGCCGCCGGGCGGGACCCGGGCTTCGTCATCGGCGCCACCTTGGCCAGCGACGGCCGGGGCGCCGCCTGGGGCCGCGACCGGGAGTTCGTCATCGAGGCCGACGAGTCGGACGGCTCCTTTCTGGAATACCCGGCCGAGATCGCCGTCATCACCACCATCGACGCCGACCACCTCGACCACTGGGGCACGGTCGAGGCCTACCGGGCCGGTTTCGAGAGCTTCGCCACCGGCCCGGCGGTCCGCCTGGTGGTGGCCGGGGCCGACGACCCGGGCGCGGCCTGGCTGGCGGACCGTCTGCGGGCCCAGGGCCGCCCAGTGGTGACCTACGGCCAGGCCCCCGGGGCCGACTGGCGGCTGAGCCGGCCGAGCCTGGACGGCCTGCGCCCCAGCGCCCAGTTGACCACCGCCGACTGGTCCGGCCGGCTACAACTGGCGGTCCCCGGGATCCACAACCTGGCCAACGCCGCCGCCGCCGTCGCCGTCGGAGCCGCCCTGGGGGCCGACCCGGCGGCCCTGACAGCCGGGTTGGCCGACTTCCCGGGGACCGAGCGCCGCTTCCAACCCCGGGGCCAAGCCGGCGGCGTGACCGTCTTCGACGACTACGCCCACCACCCGACGGAGCTGCGGGCCACCCTGGCCGCCGCTCGCACTGTGACCCGGGGCCGGGTGGTGGTGGCCTTTCAGCCCCATCTGTTCTCCCGCACCCGCGACTTCGCGGACGGCTTCGGGGCCGCCCTGGCCCAGGCCGACCAAGTGGTCGTGAGCGATGTCTACCCGGCTCGGGAACAACCCCTGCCCGGCGTCTCCGGCGCCCTGGTGGCCCAAGCCGTGGCCGACCACGGCGGCCAGGTGGTCTACGTCGAACGCCTGGGCGACCTGGCGCTGGCCCTGGCCGGCCTGGCCCGTCCGGGCGACCTGGTGCTATTGGCCGGCGCCGGCTCCATCACCACGGTGGCCGACGACCTGCTGGCCCGGCTGGCGGCCGGCCGGCCGGAGGCGCTGTGACCGCTCCCACCACCCACCCCACCCTGCCCGATGTCGCCGGGGTCCGGCGGCGTCGCCGCCGCCAGCAGTCGCACCGCCGCCGGCTGGCCGTCGGCGCGGCGGTGGTCGTGGTCTTGGCGGCGCTCGGCTGGCTGATCGGTTTCTCGCCCCTGCTGGCGGTCGACCGGGTGGAGGTGACGGGGACCGGCCAACTCAGCGTGGACCAGGTGATGGCCGCCGCCGCTGTGCCCCTGGGGCAATCCTTGCTCCAGGTGGACCCGGCGGCCATCGCCGCCCGGGTCGAGACCCTGGACCCGGTGGCCCAAGCCGATGTCAGCCGCCACCTCTTCGGCACGGTGGCAATCGCGGTCACCGAACGGGTCGGCCTCTACGCCTTGGCCCAAGGCTCGAGCTGGCAACTGGTCGACATCGAGGGCCGGGCCTTTCTGGCTCTGGCCGAGCCGCCGGCCGGGTTGCTGCCGGTGACCATGCCCGAGCCCAGCCCCCGGCTGCAGGCCGACGTCGCCACCGTGGTGGCGGCCCTGCCGGCCGTGGTCAAGGACCAGACGACCGCTGTGACGGCCGACTCGGCCGACCACATCGAGTTGACTCTGATCTCCGGCGCCACCTTGTTCTGGGGCGATGCCGCCCAGTCCGACCTCAAGGCCGAGGCGGCGGCGGCCCTGCTGGCCCTGGTCCCGGCCAGCCACTACGACGTCTCCGCCCCGGCCTATCCGGCCGTTAGGCCCTGAGCCGCCGCTGCCGGATTATCCAGCCACCCCATCCGGCCGGCCCGTCCGACGCCTCTAGACCCTCTAGTCCGGGTAGAGGGTCTGGGGAGTCGCCCGGGCGCTGATGGCGTTGGGGGGCCACTTCTCCTAGCCTTGCCCTGTGACCGGGGTCCGACCCGGCGGCTGTGGCCAACTAGATGATCGAGGTTCATGTGGCAAGCGCATCGCAAAACTACCTGGCCGTTATCAAGGTGGTCGGCGTGGGCGGCGGCGGCGTCAACGCCGTCAACCGCATGATTGAGGCCGAATTGCGCGGGGTCGAGTTCATCGCCGTCAACACCGACGCCCAAGCTCTGTTGATGAGCGACGCCGACGTCAAGCTGGACATCGGCCGCAATCTGACCCGTGGCCTGGGGGCCGGGGCCGATCCGGAGAAGGGCCGCCAGGCGGCCGACGACCACGCCGACGAGATCGAGGATGTCATCAAGGGCTCCGACATGGTCTTCGTCACCGCCGGCGAGGGCGGCGGCACCGGCACCGGCGGCGCCCCGGTGGTGGCCCGCATCGCCCGCTCTCTGGGGGCCCTGACCATCGGCGTCGTCACCCGGCCCTTCAGCTTCGAGGGGGCCCGGCGTAAGTCCCAGGCCGAGGCCGGGATCATCGCCCTGCGGGACGAGGTCGACACCTTGATCGTCATCCCGAACGACAAACTGCTGGACATGACCGACCACCAGGTCTCCATCCTGGACGCCTTCCGCCAGGCCGACCAGGTGCTGATGCAAGGCGTCCAGGGCATCTCCGATCTCATCACCACCCCCGGGCTGATCAACGTCGACTTCGCCGACGTCAAGGCCGTGATGCAGAACACCGGCTCGGCCCTGATGGGCATCGGCTCGGCCCGGGGCGACAACCGGGCCCAGACGGCGGCCCAGATGGCGATCTCATCCCCCCTGCTGGAGTCCAGCATCGACGGCGCCCGAGGGGTGCTGCTGTCCATCGCCGGCGGCTCCGACCTGGGACTGTTCGAGGTCCAGGCCGCCGCCCAACTGATCGAGGCCGCCGCCCACGCGGAGGCCAACATCATCTGGGGCACGGTCATCGACGACGCCTTGGGCGACGAGGTCAAGGTGACGGTCATCGCCGCCGGCTTCGACCAGGCCGAGACCAAGCCCTATCGCCGGCCCTACTCCGACTCGCTGGCCGGACCGCCCCCGTCGGCGGTCGCGCCGGTCATCGAGTCGTCCAACCTGCCGCCGCTGCGCCCGCCGCCCGGCGGCGACTTCGAGCTGCCCGACTTCATCAGCTGATCATCATCAACTGATCATCGACTGGGCCGCCCCAGTCGCCCGCCGCCTGGGATCGGGCGGATGGTTCCGGAATCCGGTCGTCGCGCCCGCCGGGGCGATGATCTGGGCGCCCGATGGCCGGTCCCCGGCGTGGCGGCGCGGGCCGGGCGGTCGCGCCCATTAGCCTCGACCCGTTGGATCTGCGACAGGAGAGGCAGATGGCAGGGAAATTGAAGAGCCTGGCCGAATGGGCCGGTATCGTCCAACCCAGCGCCCCCCAGGAGTGGGACGACTTCGAGCCCGAGACCGAAGCGACGGACGAGGCCGAGGACGTCACCGGTCTGGTCGACGCCCCCGATCAGGCCCCGACCGTCAGCAATGTCACCTCCCTCAGCCAGCACCGCTCCCGCCGGGGCCCGGCCCCGGCCCGGGAGGCCGTCCTGGACGAGATCGTCCACCTGCGGCCGAAGTCCTACCGCGGCGACGCCATCCGGTTGGCCGAGAGCTACCGCGACGGCCTGCCCGTCATCATCAACCTGTCCGACGTCGACCAGTCCGAGGGCAACCGCCTGATCGACTTCGCCTGCGGCCTGCAGCAGGCCTTGAACGGCGGCTTGGAGCCGATCACGCACCGGGTCTTCCTACTCACCCCGCCGTCGGTCAAGGTGACGCAGCGGGACAAAGACCGCTTGGCCGATCTGGCTCCGGCGGCGGCCCAGGACTAGCCGGAGACCGGAGTGGGACTGTCCTTCCTCTATCAGGTCGTAGTGTGGCTGCTGACGGCCTACCAGATGGTTCTATTCGTCCGGGTGGTGCTGAGCTGGGTGGTGTCCTTCAACCCTGACTGGACGCCTCGGGGGCCGTTGCTGGTGATCAGCGAGTTGGTCTACAGCTTGACCGATCCGCCGTTGCGCCTGGTGCGCAAGGTGGTCAAACCGCTACGCCTGGGCCAGGTGGCGCTGGACCTCAGCGTCCTAGTCTTATTCGTCATCCTGATGGTCCTCGGCTCGGTCATCGGCCTAGTCTTCTCGGCCCTGATCCGGCTCTGAGACACCCCACGAAGTGTCCTCCCTCCGCTGCGCTCCGGTCCGGTACTTCGCGGGGACCCCGAACTCACCCCACGAAGTGTCCTCCCTGCGCTGCGCTCCGGTCCGGTACTTCGCGGGGACCCCGAAGACGACACCCGGCTCATTCGTCGAGGTTACGATCACCAAGTGGCTATGATTCACAGTCCGGTGAGCGCGCCACTGTCAAGCTGATGTCGAGGTCGCGCGAGGCACATTGAGTCTGGCGTCGGCGCTGCGGTAGATTGGCCCCGCTTGTCAATTTAACGGGTTGGCCTGCCCAATTTCGGGGGTCTGGCCCGCATAACCTGGTGAGGTGCATGAGGCATGACCATGACGCTTGACGAGGTGCGGAAGACCCGCTTCCACATCGCGCGCCGCAACGGCTACGAGGTCACGGACGTTGATTTGTTCGTGGACAAGGTCGAGGCCACTATCGCCGCCTTCGGCGAGCAGAACGAGGGGCTGCAGCGGCAGTTGAGCGAGGCCAACTCCCGGGCCGCCCAAGTCAATTCGGAGGAGACCGAGCACCTACGCGACGAGGTCGGCCGGCTGACGGTCGAGTCGAACGATCTGCGCCAGGAGGTCTTCCGCCTCCAGGCCGAATTGAACTCGGCCCGCTCCGAGACCGCCCGGGCGGGCGATGAGGTCGACCGCCAACAGGCCGAGGTCAGCCGCCTCCAGGCCCTGTTGCAACAGAGCCAGCCGTCCGCCGCCCAGCCCGACCCGGCTCTGATCGAGGAGCTGCAGCGACTGCGCCAGCAACTGGCCCAGGCCCGGCAGCTGCTACAGGAGGCCCAGGCCTCCGGCGGCGGCTACGACCCCCGGGCGCAACAAGAGCTGATGGCCCTGACGGGCGAGAACCGGCAGCTGCGCGATCAGGTCGAGCGCTTGATCGCCCAGGAGCGGTCGCACCAGTTGGCCGGCGGTCAGACCAGCCTGCCCGGCGCCCCGGCCTCGTTGGTGGTGACGACCTCGCCCGAGGCCTCGGCCGCCGTCGTCCGGCTGGTCCAACTGGCCACCGAGCAGGCCGAGCATCTGGTGTCCGAGGCCGCCCGTGAGGCCAGCCGCCGTTCCCAGCAGATCGACTTGGAGATCCAGCGGGCCAAGCAGGAGGCCGACGAGTACATCATGCGGGTCAAGGCCGAGGCCAAGCTGACGGCCGACGATTTGACCCGGCGCTCGACCGACGAGGCCCAGCAGCGTTTGGAGCAGGCCAACCAGGCCGCCCGCGCCCTCACCGGCGAGGCCCAGGCCCGGGCCGAGCGGACCGACAACGAGGCCCGGGTCAACGCCGAGCGGATGGTCCAGGAGGCGCAGCAGCGGGCCAATATGATCGACGCCGAGGCCGCCGCCCGCCGGGCCGAGCTGTTCCGGGCGCTGGACGCCGAGCGGGACGACTTGTTGACCAAGGTGGAGAAGCTGCGCAACTACGAGTCCAGCTTCCGCCAGACCATGACGGCCTACCTCAAGTCCCAGATCGAACGCCTGGACACCTACCAGTTCCGGCCCGAGACCACGCCCGAGCTGTTGCAGACGCCGGTCACCCGTTCCGCCAGCGAGTGGGCGGCCGAGCAGACCGTCGGCCACACCCCCCGGCTGGACGCCCTGCTGCGCGACATGTCGGTCCGCTGAGCCCTGATCCAGCGCTGGTCCCCGGGGCGGGCGGACCTAGACGGGTGTGGCGGCGGTGGGGTCGAGGCGACGAACTGGACCTCCGTTGAGCCTCGGGGCCGCCGTCAGCGCGCCTGGATGGGGTCGCTCGGTGGTCGATCAGCGGTCGATCAGGGCTGAGCCCAACCGCCGCTGGCGGCGGTGTGGTATCTTCGTCCAGCATTACTGCTGGGCGCGCGGTCATCCCTCATACCGGGCGCGACGTCTAACGACACCCCCGCCTGGGGGGGCACGAGGAGGTCCTGATGGTAGGCGTGGGCGCCGCTTCGCTGATCCCGACGGGACCGGGCGAGGATCCTTGGACCGAGGCCGAGCTGGCCGAGGTCAGGGCGGAGCTGGAGGATGAGATCGTCCGCTTGCGGACCAAGGTGGCCTCGGCCGAGGCCGAGTTGCACGAGTTGTTGACCGAGGGGGTGGACGCGGCCGGCCGCGACCCGGCCGACGTCGGGGCGACCAACTTCGAGCGCGACCAAGGCGTCTCCCTGGCGGCCAACGCCCGCGAGTTGTTGGACCAGTCGGTCCAGGCCCTGAAATTGTTCAACCATGGCCAGTACGGCGTCTGCGAGGTCTGCGGCCAGCCCATCGGCAAGGGCCGTCTCCAGGTCTTCCCCCGGGCCACCATGTGTGTGGTCTGCAAACAAAAAGACGAGCGTCGCTGACCCGCGTGGCCCGGTCTGACACCCGTCGGCCCGTCTGGACGCGGGCCCGCGCCCTGAGCCTGAGCCTGGGCTTGGCCGCCGTCGGCCTGGCCGGGGATCAAATCACCAAGTGGCTGGCTCTGCGCCACCTGGCCGACGGGCCCCGGCCGCTGCTGGGCGACTGGCTGCAACTGTGGCTGACGCGCAACTCCGGGGCGGCCTTCTCGATGGGCGAGGACTGGACCTATGGCTTGTCGGCCCTGGCCGTGGTCGCGCTGGTGGCCGGTCTGGTCTGGGCCGTCCGCCGGGTGCGCCGACCGGGCTGGGCCGTGGTCGTCGGCCTGGGCCTGGCCGGGGTGGGGGGGAACCTGGCGGACCGGCTGTTCCGGGCGCCGGGGGTGATGCGCGGCCATGTGGTCGACTTCATCTTCGTGCGCCACTTCGCCACCTTCAACCTGGCCGATAGCTGTCTGACCATCGCCGCCGGCCTGGTCATCTGGCTGACCTGGCGCGGCGTTGCCCCCGGCCCGGAGCGCCAGCCGGTCGTCGAGGCGACAGAGCCGTGAGCCTGGGTCTGGTGCCCGAGGGCCTGGACGGCGAGCGGGCGGACGTGGCGGCCAGCCGCATGACCGGGCTGAGCCGTTCCCGGGTCGAGCAGATCGCGGCCGCAAACGGCCTGTTGGTCGACGGAGTGCCGGTCCATAAGTCTTTCAAGGTGGCGGCCGGAGCGCTGCTGGAACTGGCCACCGGGCCGGAGCCGGCCATGGTCGGACCCCAACTGGTCGAGGACATGCGGATCGTCTTCGACGACCCCGACATCGTGGTGGTGGACAAGCCGGCCTTCGTGGCGGCCCACCCCAGTTTGGGCTGGGACGGGCCCAGTGTCACCGGGCACCTGGCGGCGGCCGGTTTCCGGGTCTCGACCTCGGGGCCGCCGGAGCGCCAGGGTGTGGTCCAACGCCTCGACGTCGGCACCTCGGGGTTGATGGTGGTGGCCAAGTCCGAGGCGGCCTACTCGATCCTTAAACAAGCCTTCCGCGACCGGACGGTGCGCAAGACCTATCGGGCGCTGGTCCAGGGCTACCCCGACCCGCTGGCCGGGATGATCGACGCCGCCATCGGCCACGCCCGCTCCGAGCAGTGGAAGATGGCCCTGCGGGCCGACGGCCGGCCGGCCGTGACCCATTACCGCACCCTGGAGGTCCAGCGGGCCGCCAGCCTGCTCGAGGTCGAGTTGGAGACCGGTCGGACCCATCAGATCCGGGTCCACCTGGCCGGGTTGCACCACCCCTGCGTGGGCGACCGGCTGTACGGCGGCGACCCCAGTCTGGCGCGCCGCCTGGGCCTGGAGCGCCAATGGTTGCACGCCGCCGCCCTGGGCTTCGCCCATCCTCAAGACGGCCGGCCGCTGGACTTCGTCAGCCCCGATCCGCCCGACCTGGCCCGGGCCCTGGAGTTGGTGCGGCGGGACTGAGCCGGGTCAGTCGGCCTCGTCGCCCGGGCCGGCCCCCGGCTGGGGCAGGCGACGGATGTAGACCGTGTTGGTCTGGCCGGTGATGCCCAGCGGCGTGCCGTAGACCACGGCCACGCGCTCGCCCGGGTGGACCAGGTCGGCCGCTATCAGGGCGGCGTCCATCTCCTCCAGCATCGGCTCCAACTGGTGGGTGCGGGACAAGAAGGAGCGGATGCCCCAGACCGGCCCCAGTTCGAAGCGGGTCCGAACCGAGGGGGTGAAGCACAACACCTGGGTGCGGGTGCGCAGCCGGGCCAGCCGGCGGGCGGTGTCGCCGGTGCGGGAGAAGGCCACGATGTAGGGGATGTCGAGCCGGCGGGCGATGTCGGCCGCCCCCCAGGCCACCACCCCGGAGGTGGTGTGGGGGTCCCAGGCGATGGTGTCGATCTCGGAGAAGGCCTGCTCCTCGATGGCCCGGATGATCTTGTCCATGGCCTTGACCGCCTCGTCCGGGTAGCGGCCGACACTGGTCTCGCCGGACAGCATGACCGCGTCCGCCCCGTCGCGCACGGCGTTGGCCACGTCGGAGGCCTCGGCCCTAGTCGGCCTGGGGGCCGTGATCATCGACTCCAGCATCTGGGTGGCGACGATCACCGGCTTGGCCCAGGTGCGGGCGGCGTGGATGATCTGCTTCTGCACCAGTGGCACATCCTCGAACGGCATCTCCACCCCCAGGTCGCCCCGGGCGACCATCAGGGCGTCGAAGGCGTCGACGATGGCTTCGAGGTTGTTCACCGCCTGCGGCTTCTCGATCTTGGCGATCACCGGCACCCGGCGGCCAACCTGGTCCATGATGGCGTGGACCGGCAAGATGTCGTCGGCGTTGCGGACGAAGGACAGGGCCACCATGTCGACGCCCTTGGCCAGGGCCCAGCGCAGGTCGTCCGCGTCCTTGTCCGACAGGGCCGGCACCGACACCGGCACGCCGGGCAGGTTGATGCCTTTGTGGTCGGACACCGGCCCGCCGGTGACGACCTGGCAGACCACGTCGTTGCCGTCCACCCGCTCGACCCGCAGCTCGATCCGGCCGTCGTCGATCAGCACGGTCTCGCCCGGCCTGACGTCGCCCGGCAGTCCCTTGAAGCTGGTCGAGGCCCGCTCCTGATCGCCCGGCACGTCGTCCGTGGTGATGGTGAAGCGGTCTTTGGCCTTCAGGACGACCGGCGGCTGGGCGAAGCGTCCCAGCCGGATCTTGGGCCCTTGCAGGTCGGCCAGGATGGTGACCGGCCGGTCGGCCTTGAGGGCCGCCGCCCGCACCTGGTCGAAGCTGGCGCTGTGCTCGGCGTGGTCGCCGTGGCTCATGTTCAGGCGGGCGACGTCCATCCCGGCCTCGATCAGAGCGGCGATCTGTTCCTCCCCGGACACCGCCGGACCCAGGGTGCAGACAATTTTGACCCGTCGCATGGCCTCACCCTAGCCCCCGATCCGGGGTCGGGGAAGAGACCGCGGGCCGCCGTCGGGCGAGGGCCGCGGGCGAGCGGTCAGGTCGTCGGCCCGCCGGCGGGCCAGGGCCGCGGGCGGCCGGTCGGACGGCTGGAGCGTGGCCCGGCCACCTGCTTCGGCCCCCATGGCCGGGCCCCGCGCCGTCCCGGAATCGGTCCGGGATCTCGGCCGGCCCGAAATGAGCCTCAGACCCCGGCCGGACGGTCAAGCCCCGGCCGAATCACCACCACCGACCGGAGCGGCTTCGGGCTGGGCGTCCGCGACCCGGGCGGCCTCGATCTGGGCGGCCAGCGGCCGGTCCACCCAGGCGTTGACCGAGGTGCCCTGGGCGACGTGCCGGGGCTCGGCCACGAACTCGCCGCGGCGGTGGATCTGGTCCACCAGATCGCCCCGGGAGTAGGGGATGACGGCCGTCACCTGGACCTGGGGACGGGGCAGGCGACGGGCCAGCTCCAGGCGCAACTCATCCAGGCCGGCGCCGCTGCGGGCCGACACCACCACCGACCCCGGATGGCGGGACTGGAGGACGGCCAAGGCGGTGGGGTCGGCCGCGTCGGCCTTGTTCAAGACCATCAGCTCGGGCAGGCCGCCGGCCCCGATGTCGCCCAAGACGGCCCGCACAGCCTCGATCTGGCCTTGGGGGTCGGCGTCGGCGGCGTCGACCACATGCAATAACAGATTGGCCTGGGCCGACTCCTCCAAGGTGGAGCGGAAGGCCTCCACCAGATCGTGCGGCAGATGGCGGATGAAACCGACCGTGTCGGTCAGGGTGTACTGGCGGCCGTCGGCCGTCTCGGTCCGGCGGGTGGTCGGGTCGAGGGTGGCGAACAAGGCGTCCTCCACCAGGACGCCGGCCCCGGTCAACCGGTTGAGCAAAGAAGACTTGCCAGCGTTGGTGTAGCCGACGATGGCCACGGACGGGATCAGCCGGCGGCGGCGCTCCTGGCGGTGGACCTGACGGGTGGTCTCCAACTCCTTGAGCTGGGCGCGCAATCGGGCGATGCGGCTGTTGATCCGGCGGCGGTCGGTCTCCAGCTTGGTCTCCCCGGGGCCGCGCCCGCCGATGCCGGCCCCGCCCGAGGCCCGGCCGCCGACCTGGCGCGACAGATTGCCGCCCCAGCCGCGCAGGCGCTGGCGCAGGTACTGCAACTGGGCCAGCTCGACCTGGGCCTGGCCGGCGGCGCTGCGGGCGTGTTGGGCGAAGATGTCCAAGATCAGGGCCGTCCGGTCGATCACCTTGGCGTCCAGCCGGTCCTCCAGATTGCGCAACTGGGCCTGGGACAGCTCGCCGTCGCAGATGACGGTGTCGGCTTTCTGCGCCGCCACCACCTGGGCCAACTTCACCACCTTGCCCCGGCCGATGAAGGTGGCCGGGTCGGGCGAGGCCCGGCGCTGGACCAGCCCGGCCAAGACCTGCGAGCCGGCGGTCTCGGCCAGCCGGGCCAGCTCGTCCAGGGACTGTTCGATCTCGGCCTCGGTCTGACTGGTCAGCCCGACCGCCGCCAGCACCACCCGCTCCAGGCGCAGGCGGCGGTACTCGACCTGGGAGACGTCCTCCAACTCGGTCCCCAGCCCGGCCACCCGGCGCAGGGACAGACGGGCCTCGAGGTCGAACTGGTCGCCGTCGAACTGGTCGACGGCCCCCGGCGGCGTTGACTGGCTTGACTCGCTCATGGGGCCAGCCTACGCAGGGTCGGCGACAGTCGCCCGGGCCGGCGCCGGCCCCGTCGCCCGGCGTCGCCCGACGGGACCGGCGGCCCTCCCCCGACTCGGGGCGGCTGGGGGAGGATGTGGCGATGGCCCCCGTCGGGGGAGGGGGATGGGCGTGATGGCCGCGTCCAGCGGGCGGCGGCCATGGGCCTCGTCCTGGGCGAGATCGCGGGCGCCGTCCTCCATGACGTCGCCGCCTCGTCGTCCTGGGCTCGGTTCGGGATCTGGGCCAGTCCGAGAGCCGGCCCAGGGGTTCCCCACTCCGCCCGGCGGCCATGTCGTTCCTCCGGTCGGTCGGCGGGGCCGACTACCCTAGGCCCGTGACCACGCCCAGAACCGCCGAAGCGGCCGCCCCGCCGGCCCGCCATGGGGCCTACGAGGCCCGCCACCTGCTGGTGTTGGAGGGCCTGGAGGCGGTCCGCAAACGGCCGGCCATGTACATCGGCTCGACCGACACCAAGGGGCTGATGCACTGCCTGTGGGAGATCGTCGACAACGCCGTGGACGAGGCCCTGTCGGGCTTCGGCTCGCGCATCGACGTCCAGCTGAACCGGGACGGCTCGGTCCAGGTGGCGGACTTCGCCCGTGGCATCCCGGTCGATATCGAGCCTAAGACCGGGCTGGCCGGGGTCGAGGTGGTCTTCACCAAGCTCCACGCCGGGGGCAAGTTCGCCACCGGCTCCTACAACGCCGCCGGCGGCCTGCACGGCGTCGGCGCCTCGGTCGTCAACGCCTTGTCCGCCCGCCTCGACGTCGAGGTCGACCGGGGCGGGACCACCTGGGCGATGAGCTTCCGCCGGGGCGTGGCCGGGGTCTTCCAGGGCGAGGGGCCTCAGGCCGGGTTCAAGCCCCAATCCGGTCTGCGCCAGGTGGGCCGGGTGGCCCGGGGGAAGACCGGCACCAGGGTGCGCCACTGGCCGGACCGGCAGATCTTCTTGGCCGAGGCCGAGCTGTCCTGGGACAAGCTGGTCCGCCGGGCGCGGCAGACGGCCTTCCTGGTGCCCGGCCTGACGCTGGCCATCGCCGACGCCCGGACCGCCGCCGGTCAGGCGGAGACCTTCCGCTTCGACGGCGGCGTGGCCGAGTTCTGCGACTTCCTGGCCCCCGACCCGCCCCTGACCGAGGTCGTCCGGCTGCGCGGCCGCGATCAGTTCACCGAGACCGTGCCGATGCTGGACGACCAGGGCCAGATGACGCCGGCCGATGTCGAGCGCGACCTCGACATCGACATCGCCCTGCGCTGGGGCCAGGGCTACGACACCACCGTGGCCAGCTTCGTCAACATCATCGCCACCCCCAAGGGCGGCACCCACGTCAGCGGTTTCGAGCGCGGCCTGACCCGGGCCTTCGCGGCGGCGCTGGAGGGCACGCGCATCGCCAAGGCGGGCGAGGAGGTGTCGAAGGACGACATCGCCGAGGGGCTGACGGCGGTGGTGACGGTGCGGCTGGCCGAGCCCCAGTTCGAGGGCCAGACCAAGGAGGTCTTGGGCACGCCGGCCGTGGCCCGGATCGTGGCCAAGGTGGTGGAGGCCGAGCTGGGGGAGTTCTTGACCAGCCAGAAGTCGACCGTCAAGCCGATGGCCCGGGCGCTGATGGAGAAGGTCGTCCAGGCCTCCCGCACCCGCCTCCAGGCCCGGGCCCACCGCGAGGCCCAGCGGGCCAAGAACGCCCTGGCCTCCAGCTCGCTGCCGCCCAAGCTGTCGGACTGCCGCTCCAACGACTGTGACCGGACCGAGCTGTTCATCGTCGAGGGCGACTCGGCCCTGGGCACGGCCAAGTTGGCCCGCGACTCGGAGTTCCAGGCCCTGCTGCCGATCCGGGGCAAGATCCTCAACGTCCACAAGGCTTCGGTCACCGATGTGCTGAAGAACGCCGAGTGCGCCGCCATCATCCAAGTCGTCGGGGCCGGCTCGGGGCGGGGCTTCGACCTGGACCAGGCCCGCTACGGCAAGATCATCTTCATGGCCGACGCCGACTCCGACGGCGCCCACATCCGCTGCCTGCTGGCCACCTTGTTCTTCAAGTACATGCGCCCGCTGCTGGACTCCGGCCGGGTCTACACGGCCGTGCCGCCGCTGCACCGCTTCGAGATCGTCAACCCCAAGAAGGGCCAGGACAAGTACATCTACACCTACTCCGACCCGGCCTACCAGCGCCAGGTGGCCGAGCTGACCAAGCGGGGGATCAAGTTCAAGGAGCCCCAGCGCTACAAGGGCCTGGGCGAGATGGACGCCGACCAACTGGCCGACACCACCATGAGCCCGCGCCACCGGACGCTGCGGCGGCTGCGAATCGAGGACGCCGCCACCGCCGCCAAGACCTTCGACACCTTGATGGGCAACGATGTCGGCCCGAGACGCGAGTTCATCATCGACGGCGCCTACGCCCTCGACGCCGACCGTCTGGACGTCTGAGATGGGCCGGTTGGCGCCCCGGAACGGCGTCGGTGGGCTCGGCCCGGCCGTCGTCGTGGCCGCCGGGTCGCGATCTCGGTCCGGTCTCGCCCGGTCACGGCCGGGCCGGGCCGGGGACGGCCGGTGGAGCGCGGGCCTGGCCTTGGCCAGGGGGCGTTAGCGGTGGCCTCGAGCCGCTACGCCGGCGATGTCCTGGCCCCCGGCTGGCGGCGGGCCGCCCGCCCCCGGTCCCGGCCGGTGGCCTTGTCGACCGAGCTGGTGGTGGAGGACGCCGCCAGCGGCTGGTGCGGCGCGGTGCTGGGCTGGGAGAACGGCTGGGTGGTCCTGGAGGACCGCCACGGCAAAAAGAAAAGTTTTCCGGTGGGGCCGGGCTTCCTGATTGACGGTCAACCGGTCGAGCTGCGCCCGCCGCCTAGGCCGGCCGTCCGGGAGGGCCACACCGCCTCCGGCTCCCGCCGCTCCCCGGCGGCGCCCGCCCAGGTGGCCCGGGACTCCCGGATCTGGGTCGAGGGCCTGCACGACGCCGAGCTGGTGGAGCTGGTCTGGGGCGACGACCTGCGCCACATCTGTGTGGTGGTCGAGCCGATGGACGGCATCGACCGCTTGGCGGAGCGGGCGGCCGCCTTCGGCCCCGGGCCGGGCCGGCGTCTGGGCGTCCTGGTGGACCATCTGGTCCCCGGCTCCAAGGAGACCCGCCTGGCCGAGGCCGTCCGCGCCGGACCCGGCGGCGACCACATCTTGATCCTGGGCCACCACCACGTCGACGTCTGGCAAGTCGTGGCCCCGGCCGCCCTGGGCCTGGCGGCCTGGCCCCAGGTCCCCCGGGGGGTCGACTGGAAACAAGGGATCTGTGCCGCCCTGGGCTGGCCGCACGACCGCCCGGAGGATCTGGCCCGGGCCTGGCGGCGCATCCGGGGGGCGGTTAAGAGCTGGACCGATCTGGACCGCCGCTTCGTCACCGAGGTGGAGCGCCTGATCGACTTCGTCCAAGAGGCCTGACCCGGGGGGCCGGCACGGCTGCCGCGGCCGCCCGGCTCCGGCCGTGGTCGCTCGGCGAGGCTCGGCAGACGTGCGATCATAGTCTATTATGGTTTTAATAAAAACTGACTGTCGGTGGGGCCGCCCCCGCGTTTCGGCTGCCGTATACGGTTAGGTTTTATTTCATCAACACCATGAATTATAAATACGGAGAGAAGGTGAAACTTATTTGCGGGCTGGGTCGGACCCCAGCTCGGGCCCGGGATGACGAAAGGCGATGTCATTTCCGAGACGATGGGAGGCGCGTCACCGCGGGCATCGCGATCTCATCGTGAATAAACCTCAACGAGGCGCCATCAGGGTCACGGTAAAGTCTTTTCTGGTCTTGTGAGTAGTAGGTCGGGTATTCGGTCTGGGTGCCAGGAGTAGTGGCGTGTGGCGGCGGCGATGTTGTCGAAGCCTTCGAGTCGGAGCAGACTGATGGCGAG
>JAISAO010000063.1 GCA_031266665.1 Propionibacteriaceae bacterium
GGGGTTGTCGGGGTGTTGGAGGGTGTTGTTCAAGTCGGTGAACAGGGCGGCGGTCTCGGCCGGGGTCAGCCAGGAGGTGAGTTGGCGGGCGAACTCGGGGTCGCCTTGGTGGGCGCGCAACAGGCTCAACAGTTCTGGGGGGATGTTTTGGCCGTAGTGGTAGCCGGCGGCCAGCCCGGAGGCTATGGCGGCGTCCTCGCGGGTTTGCTTGTCGTCGTCGATCCACACCAGATAGTCGCGCGGGGCGCCGGGAAAGGTGGGCAGGCTGTCGGCGATCCGGCGGGCCTCGTCCAAACGGCGGCGGAAATCGTCGCGCAGGTCATCGGCCTCCCACAAAGAGGCCCCGTTCCCTTGCCAGCGGCCCAGGCCGGGACACGACAAGTAGACGCTGCGCAGTCTCCGGTCGACGTCGGCGGCGTGGTATGGGACCGTGGCGATCAACTCGCCCATGGCGGACACCAGAGCGGCCATGGCGTCCAAATCGATAGAGACCAGAGCCACGACGATCCCCCCTTTTCTCTTCTGGGGTCCGATCTTCTAGGGTCCGAGGTTTTGCCAGTGGTTCTGCCAGGCGCCCGCCGGGACTGTGTCCGGCTCGTGGTTGTACGCCGATATGAAGGTGTCCTCGGCCTCGGCGGCGACTGTTTTCAAGTCGCTTTGGAGGGCGATCAACTGGGCGTGGACGCTGTCCGCCTGCCCGCCTTTCCAGGCGCCGCCCTCGAAAGCCGCCACCGCCTGTCCGAAAGCCGACGACAAGGCGTCGCACGGCCCCTCGGCCGAGAATCTGGCCGCGTTGATCGCCTGACGATAAGGATTAGACACATAACGCACAGGCTCAGTCACAGCAACGACCCCCCGGGAATGTCGCCGCTGGTGCCAGCCATCATGGGCCTTCTTCCAACGAGGACTCGGAGACGCCTGGGCCAAACAGGCCGGGACGGCAGGACAAACCCGCAACCCCAGCCTGGCACAACCCGACCGAAACCGTCAACCACTCGGTGTTCGAGGCGGTGGCGATAGAGCCATAGTTGGCTTAGCCGCAGTCATGGTGACAGGCCTCGGCCGAGCTGTCAGCTATCCGACGAGACTCGAGGTCAAGGCCGGGCGAGCCTTACGGGACTTCTCCCGGGCAGATTTAGAACAGGGCCGTGGCCAGGTTGCGCCGGGCGGTCAGGCCGATCGGGTCGCCCGGCTCCAAGGTGTCGAGCAGTTCCAGCAGCCGCCGCCGCAACTGGTCGCGCTCGTCCCCGGCGGTGGCGGCGATGGCGGCGATCAGGCGGTCGAAGCCGGCCTGGGTCCGCCCCAGCGCCACCTCCAGGTCCCCTGCCCGCAGCACCGGCTCGACGGCCGTCGGGGCCTGCTCGGCCGCTTGCAGCCAGGCGGCGGCGGTGGCGGCGTCGGGCTGGCCCACCCGGGCCAGCAGGTTGGCCTGGGCCTTGCCCGCCTTGGCCCGGGCGTCGGTCGGGCTGTCCTGCAACAACTTGTCGAACAAACTGGCGGCGGCGGCGAAGTCGGACCGCTCCATGGCGTCTTCGGCCGCCGCGTAGCGGGGGTCGTCGGCCTCGTCCTGGGCGGTCGGTGCCACCGGGGCGGCCCGGCCCAGCAGGCCGTTGGCGGCCGCCAGCTTGAGCAATTCGTCGATGTGGCGGGCGGCCTCCGGGGAGGACAGAGTGCCTTGCCACAGGGGCATCAGTTGGCCGGCCAAGACCCCCACCACCAGGGGCACGGCGGTGATCTTGAGGGCCTGGGCCAACCGGGTCGACTGGTCGACGTCGATCCGGGCCAATAGCCAGGCCCCGCCGGCGGCGTTGGCCAGGGCGGCCAGGTCACGGCTGAGCTGGGCCCCGCCGGGGTCGCGCGGCGAATAGAACTCGATCACGATGGGGAAACGGACCGACTGGCTCAAGGTGGCCTCGAAGTTGGCCTCCGTCACCTCGGTCACGAAGACGCCGCCGCCGGCCGGCCGGGCCAGGGACGACAGATCGACCGCCCCACGGACGGTATTGGGTTCAACCATGGCCCCATTCTTGCATTCGGCCCCGATCCACCGAGTTCGGTGGTCGAGAAGCGGTGGATCGGGGGTCAGACCCCCGCTGGCGGTGGCGACGGCGGTGGTGAAAGATGGACCTATGACCCATCCCCGCGCCGGCCAATTGGCCCAACCGTCAGACCTGATCGACCTCGACGCCTTGATCGGCGCCTACTACGACCTGGCGCCCGATCCGGACAACCCCGACCAACAAGTCGTCTTCGGCACCTCCGGGCATCGCGGCTCGGCCTTCGACGCCGCCTTCAACCAGGCCCACATCCTGGCCATCACCCAGGCCATCATCGAGTACCGACAGGCCCAGGGCACCACCGGTCCGCTCTACCTGGCCAAGGACACCCACGGACTGTCCGCCCCGGCTTGGCGCACCGCCTTGGAGGTGCTGGTGGCCAATGGCGTCGAGGTGCGGGCGGAGCGGGAGGACGAGTACACCCCCACCCCGGCCCTGTCGCGGGCCGTCATCAACCACAACCGGGGCCGCCAGACCGACCAGGCCGACGGCATCGTCGTCACCCCCAGCCACAACCCGCCGCGGGACGGCGGTTTCAAGTACAACCCGCCCAACGGCGGCCCGGCCGACACCGACGCCACCAGTTGGATCGCCCAACGGGCCAACCAATGGTTGCGCCAGCCGGAGCGGGTGCCGCGCAGCGCCGACCTGTCGGCGGTGACGCGCTGGGACTACCGCTCGGCCTATTGCGCCGACCTGCGGCAGGCCGTCGACTTCGAGGCCATCGCCGCCGCCGGGGTGCGGCTGGGGGTGGACCCGATGGGCGGGGCCTCGATCCAGTACTGGCAGTATCTGGCCGAGACCGCCGGGCTCGACCTGACCGTGGTCAATAACACGGTCGACCCGACCTGGCGTTTCATGACCTTGGACCACGACGGCCAAATTCGGATGGACTGCTCCAGCCCCTACGCCATGGCCTCGCTGGTGCGTAACAAGGATAGTTTTGACCTGGCCTGCGGCAACGACGCTGACGCCGACCGCCACGGCATCGTCACCCCGGATGCCGGGCTGATGAACCCCAACCACTATCTGGCCGCAGTCATCTGGTACCTCTTCACCCACCGCCCGCAATGGCCGGCCAACGCCGCGGTGGGCAAGACGCTGGTGTCCAGCTCGATCATCGACCAGGTGGCGGCCGACCTGGGGCGCCGCCTGGTCGAGACGCCGGTCGGCTTCAAGTGGTTCGTGCCCGGGCTGATCTCGGGCCAACTGGGCTTCGGCGGCGAAGAGTCGGCCGGGGCCTCCAGCCTCACTCGCCAGGGCCAGACCTGGACCACGGACAAGGATGGTTTGTTGCTCGACCTGTTGGCGGCCGAGATCCTGGCCAGCACCGGCCACACCCCGTCCCAGCTCTACGCCCAGTTGACAAACCGGCACGGCGCCCCGTCCTACGCCCGGGTCGACGCCCCCGCCAGCCGGGAGTTGAAGGCCCGCCTGGCCCGCCTGGAGCCGGACGACGTGGCGGCCGAGCGCTTGGCCGGCGACCCCATCACGGCCAAACTGACCCGGGCGCCGGGCAACGACGCCCCCATCGGCGGGCTCAAGGTCGTGACCGACCGGGCCTGGTTCGCCGCCCGCCCCTCGGGGACGGAGAACGTCTACAAGATCTACGCCGAGTCCTGGCTCGGCCCAGACCACTTGGCCCTGGTCCAGGCCGAGGCCAAGGCGATAGTCGACGCCGCCGCCGCCTGAGCCCGGACGCTGGGCGCTGGGGCGGCCCCACCACCACCCGCCCGGGGTCACGGTCGTGCTGTCGGGATCGGGCCTGGTCCGGGATCTCGGCCGGCCTGGGACAAGCCTTTGGCTAGTGCCGTGTTAGGGAGGTTTTGACTGGTTGGGAGGAGGCGTCCGGCGGGGTGTAGGGCAAGGCGGAGGAGGTCGTCGGGCTGGAGCCCGGCGGCCGACGACAACGCCGCCAGACGCCTCGTCGGGCGTCTCCGCGTCAGGAACTTCCCTAACGCGGCACTAGAATGACCGAACGTTGTCCGCGAGAAGGGATTGGGAGGCCACTGATGACCCGTATCCGTTCGACCCTCCGCCGGGCGGCCGGCTGGCTGCTAGTCCTGGCCCTGGCCGGGTCGGCGGCGGCCTGTTCGGACGCCCAGTCCGAGGCCACGCCCTCGCCCACGCCCAGCCCCAGCCGTTCGGCCACCCCCACCCCGTCGCCCACGCCCACGCCCAGCCCCAGCCTGGAGACGACCGAGACCGTCATACCCGTCTTGCCGGGCGAGGAGACCGACTTCCGGGCCGGCGTGACCGAGGCCCTGACCAGTTATTTCAGGGTTTTCAACCAGGTGGCCCAGAACCGGGGCGACCCCATCCTGATAGCCGACGTCGCCGTCGACCCGGCCAAGGAGCAGGCCTACAACCAGCTCAAGGTGACCCTTGAGGCCAAGATCGTCCAAACCGGCGACATCACCTTTGAGATCGACGCCATCACACCGGTCGAGGGCGAGCTGTCCAGCTACATGGCCGGGCTGTGCCAGGACACCAGCGGGGCCAACATGCGCGACGCCGACGGCAACTCCCTCTGGGGTCCGGACGAGCTCCGCCGGACCTATGTCATCTTCTACGTCGAGCGCCGGGGAACCCAATTCATCGTCGCCCAACTCAAACCCATCGGCGACGCCTGCTAGCCGTACCAGCGGTCACCAGTGGCACTAAACCGGTCCTATGAGATCTAATATCAGAATTGACGACGATGTCGCCACGGCTGTCGACCGGCTACGCCAGGAGCGTCCGATCAGCCTGGCGACGGCGGCCGACGAACGAGCCCGCGCCGGGCTGCGCCGCGCGCGAAAGCCCCGTCGGCCGTTCGTCCAGCGTACCTACGACATCGGCGTCACCTTGGACTGCCACAACATTGGCGATGCGCTGGAAACGCTGGACGGCCCCGACCACCAGTGACAGGCGACGTTAATGTCAGGATCCGCGCCCAATGCGCCCGTCTGGATGTTAGATATTTTAGTCTACTACTAATCTAAAACTTGATGCTGGAGTTCGGCCAGTCCGGGAGAGGGCGCGGGGTGTCCGGGCGCCTGGGGGCCATGCAGTAGCATCGCCAGCAACGCGACCGGAGAGGGGTGGCCAGTGTCAGACGGGTCGGCCAGGGATCTGACCGCTAACTATTACCTCCGGCTGCGCGACGACATCTTGGCCGGCCAGTTCGCCGTCGGCGCCCAATTGCTCGAGACCACCTTGGCCCCGCGTTACGGCGTCTCCCGCACTCCCATCCGCGAGGCCCTGGCCCTATTGGAGCACGACGGTCTGATCGAGCGGGTCAGTCGCGGTTTCCGGGTCCGGGCCGGCACCCCCCAAGACGTCTTGGAGGCCTACGAGGCCCGGCTGGCCTTGGAGCCGGCGGCGGCGGCCGCCGCCGCCCAACGGCGCAACGACCTCGACCTGGCCCAATTGGCCCACTTGCAGCGCCAGGCCGATCAGGCCGCCACCCCCCAGGAGTGGCGCCGCCTCCACGCCCAGTGGCACGACTGCCTGTGGCGGGCCGGGCACAACGACATCATCGTCTCGATCCTGGGGCGCATCATGGCCCAGCTACGGATTTACGACCAGGGCGAGCCCCCGCCCAGCGGCGACTACTCCCAGTCCAGCCGGGACCACGCCGCCATCCTGGAGGCCTGTCGCGAGCGTCGGGCCGACGACGCCCGCCGCCTGATGGCGGACCACCTGGCCCGTTCCCGCGAGGACCGCCTCCAAGCCATCGCCATGAGCCAAGGCTCTAACTGAGCCGTCGGCGCCGAGGATGGCCGACGGGGCCTCGGGCCACGCTCCCTCCTATCCAGCGATGTTGTTGCCGGAGAGGAATGGGGCCAAGCCGCCCGGCGGGGGCAGCACGCCGTCCGAGGCGACGACCCGGCGCAGCGTGTCCATCACCGTGTCCGTCGCCAGGCGCACGGCCCCCAGGAGGACAGCTTCCGAGCCGAAGGCGCCGAGTTCGACCACGGCGGGCAGGGGGCAGCGCCGCCCGACCTCGGCCCGGATGCCGGCGATGTGGCGCTCGATGAAGTCCCGGTAAGGACCTCCGACAAGCACCATTTCTGGGTCGACGGCCAGGACCATGGCGGATATGCCCAATCCGATGATGGCGGCGAAATCGGCCACCTCGCCCGCCGCCTCGGTCTCGGCCTGGCCGTTGGTGTTGGCCTGGTCGGCCGGCGGGGTCCCCGCCCCGGTGGCCTCGTCGTAGGCCGTCGCCTCGACCTCCTTCCAGCGCAGTTCGTCGAGCTCGCCGATCAGGCCGACCCCGCCGTGAGAGCCCCGCCGGACCTGGCCGTCCGAGACGATCGAGGCACCCGTGCGCCGCCCCGAATAGATGTAGACGAAGTTGTCGCAGGTCAGGCCGCGGCCGTCCCGCCGCTCGGCCAGGGCTCCGAGGGCGCAGTCCCCCTCGACCACCACCGGGAGGCCCAGGTCGTCGGTCAGGGCGCCGGCCAGGTCGCAGCCGATCCAGCCGGGCAGGCCGTGGCCGCCGTAGTGCAACACCCGGCCGTCGGCGATGGCCCCCGGCGAGGCGGCGGCGACACACAGAATTTCGGCCAGGGCGACCCCGGCATGGGACATGACCTGGCGCAGCAGGGCCGTGCCCGCGCGGAGCCGGTCGGCGGCGGACAGGGTCTCGGGCGCGATCCGCTGGGCCGACCGGACCACCTGGCTGCGGCAGTCGGCCACGGCCGCCGCGATCCGGGTGGAGTCGAACTCAATGGCGCCGACGTGGCCGACCGCGCGTCCCAGGTCGTACACGGCCGCCGGCCGGCCGGGCAAGGTCGTGGTTCCCGGGGCGCCCTTGACCAGCCAGTCAGAGTTGACCAGGCCGGTCAGTACAGACTCGACGGCCGTCCGCGACAAGCCGGTGGCCGAGGCCACCTGGGAGGCGGTCGACGGGCCCTCCTGAAGGATGAGGGACAAGGCGTTGAGGCTGTTGAGGCCGCGCAGCAGGGCGGGGCGGCCGGTCGGCCGCTCCGGGGTGAAGCTCACATCGCTCATTTATTTCATACACTTTGCTAAATAACGTGCTAGGCTCAGTCTAGCCGGGCAACGGTGCCGGCGGCGACAAGGAATCGGAAGACAGCGATGACTGGCTGGGGCAAGTCTAGGGGCGCTATCACGGACGGGTTGTCACAGCCGGTCGGCCCGGCGCCGCGCCCGCCCCGCCCACTCCGGCGCCACCGCCGGGGCGACGGCCGCGTGGCCCTCATCTTCATCGCCCCCATCCTGGTCGGCTTCGCGGTCTTCTACCTCTATCCCACCGTCCGGGGCCTGTGGTGGTCGTTCACGGACTTCAGCCTCATCGGCCAGGCCAACTTCGTCGGCCTCGACAACTACGCCGCCGCCCTGCGCGACTTTGAGTTCTGGAACTCGATGAGGGTGACGCTCTGCTACGTCATTCTCAACGTCGGCTCGCAAACCGTCTTGGCGCTGCTTCTGGCCACCTTGATGCACCGCCTGACCCGGTCGGTCATATTGCGGACGACGCTGCTCCTGCCCTGGCTGGTGCCCAACGTCACAGTCGGACTGGTCTGGCTCTGGCTGCTCGACGCGGACCTGGGCTTCGTCAACCGCCTGCTCGGCTCGATGGACCTCGGCCCGGTCGGCTTCTTCACCAACCCGTCCCTCGGCATCATGACGGTCTCCCTCGTTAATACCTGGGCCTACACCGGCTACAACGCCCTGCTGCTCTACGCCGGCATGCTCCAGATCCCGCCCGACCTCTACGAGTCCGCCGCCATCGACGGGGCGGGCGAGTGGAAGCTGTTCTCCCGCATCACCCTGCCACTGCTCAGGCCCGTCCTGGCTTTGGTCCTGGTGGTCTCGCTGATCGGCTCGTTCCAAATCTTCGACACGGTGGCCGTGACGACGAAGGGCGGCCCGGTCAACGCCACGCGCGTCATCTACTACTACATCTACCAACAGGCCTTCACCTACTTCCACCTGGGCTACGCCGCCACCATGGCCATCCTGCTGGTCCTCGTCCTCGGCGTCTTGACCTTCGTCCAACTCCGCCTGCTGCGGGCCTCCGAATCCCAACTCGCCTGATGGAAGTCGCCATGCCCACCACCTCGACTCCGACCACCGCCCGTGGCCGACGGGCCCGACGGCGCCCCTCCTGGGGCCGGGTGGTGGGCTGGGTCGCCCTGGTCGTCGCCCTGCTGGTGACGCTGTTCCCCTTCTACTGGATGGTCCGGTCGGCCTTGACGCCGAACGCCGATGTGGTGGGCGACGCCGGCCGGCTGTGGCCGAGCCATCCCACCATCATCAACTTCGCCCGGGTCCTGGGGCTGGTCTCCACGGCCGAGGCCCAGGCCGCCGGCGGCTCCGGCGCCTCGATCCAGTTCGGCCTCTACCTGTGGAACTCGGTCTGCTACTGCGCCCTGATCGGCTTTTGCCAGACCCTCTGCTGCACCATGGGCGGCTACGCCTTCGCCCGGCTCAGTTTCCGCGGCCGCGGCCTCATCTTCAACATCTTGGTGGCCGCCTTGATGGTGCCCGGCATCTTCACCCTCCTGCCCAACTTCGTCCTGGTGCGCGACCTCGGCCTCCTCGGCACCATCTGGGGCATGGTCGCCCCCAGCCTGCTGATGACGCCGTTCGCGCTGTTCTTCATGCGCCAGTTCTTCCTGCCGATCCCGCGCGACGTTGAGGAGGCCGCCATGCTCGACGGGGCCGGCCAGTTCACCATCTTCTGGCGGGTCGTCCTGCCGATGGCCCGGGGCCCGCTCATCACCATCGGGCTGATCACGCTGGTGTGGGCCTGGAAAGACTTCCTCTGGCCCTTGCTGATCGGCCGCGACGAGACCACGCGCACAGTCACGGTCGCCCTCGGCGTGTACCTCCAACAGTCCCCCAACCGGCAACCGGACTGGACCGGCCTGATGGCCGCGTCGACCGTCTCCGTCGTGCCGGTCGTCATCTTGCTCGCGTTCCTCGGCCGGCGGATCGTCGAGTCCATCAACTTCACGGGCATCAAGTAACCCTGAATCGGCCACCATCCATCCACCACCACCAAACCACCACCAAGGAGTATCCACAGATGAACACCAAGACACTGACCAAGACCCTGGGACTGGCCGTCCTGGGCGGTCTGATCGCCGCTACCGGGGCCTGCTCCGGGTCGGCCGGCGCCGGCTCCGACGGCCAGGTCACGATCCAGTACTGGCTCTGGGACGACGCCCAACTGCCGGCCTACCAACAGTGCGCCGACGACTTCACCCAGGCCAACCCCGACATCACAATCCAGATCACCCAGACGGCTTGGACCCAGTACTGGACCAACCTGGCGACCCAGATCGCCGCCAACGCCGCCCCCGACGTCTGGGTGGACCACGTCTCGTACTACCCCCAGTTCGTGGCCGACAAGCAGATCGAAGACCTCCAGCCCTACATCGACCAAGACCCGGGGAGTCTGGACTTCGACCAGTACGTCTCCAACCTGGCGGAGTTGTGGCAGGTCGGCGACATCCGCTACGGCCTGCCCAAGGACTGGGACACGATCGGGCTGATCGTCAATCGGCAGGCCGCCGCCGACGCCGGTCTGACGGCTGATGATCTGGCCAACCTGACCTGGAATCCGACCGACGGCGGCAGCTTCGAGCAGGCCATCGCCAAGCTGACGATCGACCAGGCCGGCCATCGCGGTGACGACCCGGACTTCGATAAGTCCAAGGTGGCCGTCTACGGCTTCCTGCCGGAGTGGGCGGACGGCTCGCAGGGCCAGAACCTGTGGGGCAACCTGGCCTCATCCAACGGCTTCACCTACGCCGACCAGAACCCCTTCGGCACGCAGTTCTACTACGACTCGCCCGCCCTGGCCGCGACCATTGACTGGATGGCGGAGCTGTCCAATAAGGGCTACGCGCCCCAACTCGACGTTCAGAGCTCGCTCTCCCGGCTGGACGTGCTCAAGGCCGGCAGCGGCGCCATGACGTCGATCGGCTCCTTCAACCAGATGCTCTACCAGGACACGCCCGACGACTACATCTTCGCGCCGCTACCGACCGGCCCCCAGGGCCGGATGTCGGCCATCAACGGCCTGAGCAACGCCATGTACGCCGGCGGTCAGCACAAGGACCAGGCCTGGCAGTGGATCGAATACCTAGCCTCGCCCGCCTGCCAGGACGTCGTCGGCGACACCGGCGTGATCTTCCCGGCGGTCCAAGAGGCCTCCGACCGGTCGGTCGCCGCCCGGGCCGAGGTGGGGCTCGACGCCGCCATCTTCCTGGCCTACCTCGATCAGCCCAGTGGCACCTTCCTCATCCCCATCGCCGAGCACGGCGGCGAGATCTCCCAGATTATCCAGGACGCCATCCAATCGGTCGGGCTGCACCAGACGGACGCTCAGACCGCCCTGACCACGGCCAACGCCAGGGTCAACGCCTTGTTCAACTGACTCGAGACCCCGGACAAGACTATGACCGTTCCCGGGACCCGACATACGGGCCTGATCGACTGCGGCGACATCAGCCTGTCGTTCAGCGCCCCGGGCGAGCCCCGCCGCCTCGGCCCCGCCGAGTTCCTCTTCCCGGCGGGCGCACTGAGGCTGGCCCACCCCTTCGGCGACACGGAGTTCTTCCGCCACGGCTGGAACTCGTGGAGTCCGTCCGGCTGGCGACGCTTGAGCCAGCCGCCGCTGCGGATCGGCCACAGCCCGCAGCGGCTGTTGACGGCGGACGACGCCCGTAACGACACGCCACTGGCCCACTCGGGCAGCGCCGTGGGGGTCCTGGCGGCACCGAACGGCCGTTGTCTCATCCTCGGGGCGCTCGGTCTGGGCGCCCCGAGGGTGGGGGCGACCGACACCACGCTCTGGGGACGGCACGAGGACCCGGACGGCGAGTGGTTCTTGGCTTACGGCGACGAGCGGGCGGTCTTCGACCGCTACGCCGCTCTGGTCGGGGACCGGTTGGGCCGGGGCCAGAACCGGGCGGGCCGGGTCTGGTCGAGTTGGTACTCCTACTACGACGCCATCGACGAGGCCCTGGTGGGCCAGGTCGTGGCCGGCCTGGACGGCCTGCCCTTCGACGTCGTCCAATTGGACGACGGCTGGGAGCGGGCGGTGGGCGACTGGACGCCCAACGCCCGCTTCCCGTCCGGGATGGCCGCCACGGCCGACACGATCCGGCGGGCCGGTTTCCGGCCCGGCCTCTGGCTGGCCCCGCTGATCGCCCTGCCGGCCTCCGACTTCGTCCGCCAGCGGCCGGATTTGCTGATCCAGGACCCCGACGGTGGCCCGCTGATCGCCGGCTACAACTGGGGCGGTCCCTACCACGCCCTCGACACCACGGCCGCCGAGGTCCAAGACCACCTCCGCGCCCTCTGTGCCACAGTGCGCGGCTGGGGCTTCTCCTACCTCAAGCTCGATTTCATGTACGCCGCGGCCCTGGAGGGCCGCCGCCGGATGGAGATCCACCGGGAGCGCGCCTACCGCCAGGCCGTCGCCCTCATCCGCCAGGCGGTCGGCCCCGACACCTACCTGCTGGGTTGCGGGGTGCCGCTGCTGGCCTCTGCCGGCCTGATCGACGGGGCCCGGGTGGGCCCGGACGTGGCCGCCTTCTGGACTAACGCAGAGCGGCCGGACGACCCGTCGGGCGTCGGCGCCCGCAATGCCCTGCTGGCCTCGGTCCATCGGGCCTGGTGGGGCGGCGTCTTCGAGACCGACCCGGACGCGGTCTACTTCCGGCGCTCCCGCAGCCTGTTGGACGCGGACCAGCGCCAGGCGCTCCAAGACCTGGCCACCGTCCTTGGGTTCAAGTCGACCTCCGACGCGCCGGCCTGGCTGGCGCCGGCCGAGCGGGCCGAGTTGCGGGCCTGGTTGGAGGCCCGGGAGACGGTCCGCCAAACCGGGCGGTACAGCTTCGAGGTGGACGGCCGGAGCGTCGACCTGGGCCGCTTCGTCACGGGCTACCGGCCGCCGCCGAGCACTGTGGCCAACTAGCTGGTCAGGGCTGGTTGGGACTGGTTCGGACCCGGCGACGGGCGGCGGTCACAGCACCCGGACCGTCAGCACCCCGGGGATGGCGCGGACGCGCGCCACCAGGCCGTCGGGCAGGGCGCCCTCGACATCGATCAGGGTGTAAGCCAGGTCGGCGCGGGAACGGTTCAACAGGTCGGCGATGTTGAGGCCGGACTCGGCCACCAGGCTGGAGATCTGGCCCACCATATTGGGCACGTTGGAGTTGGCGATCGCCAGCCGGGTGACGCCCTCCCCCCGTGGGAGGTCGGCCGGCGGGAAGTTGACCGAGTTGACGATGACGCCGTGCTCCAGATAGCCGCGCAACTGGTCGGCGGCCATGCGGGCGCAGTTCTCCTCCGCCTCCAGGGTCGAGGCCCCGAGGTGGGGCAGGGTGACGACGTGGGGGTGGCGGTTCAGCTCCGGCGTCGGGAAGTCGCAGACGTAGCCCCGCAGCCGGCCGGCCTCCAAGGCGGCCACCACTGCCGCCTGGTCCACCACCGGCTCCCGGGAGAGGTTGATCAGGACGGCGTCGGGGCGCATCAGGGCCAACTGGTCGGCGCCGATCAAGTTACGGGTGTTGGCCAGCAGGGGGACGTGCAAGGTCACGATGTCGGCCTGGCGCAGGGCCTGGTCCAAACTGGCCACCGGCTGCACATTGGGCGACAGCTTCCAGGCGTTGCCGACCGTCACCGCCGGGTCGTGGCCCAAGACCGACATGCCCAGGGCGCTGGCCGCGTTGGCCACCTCCACGCCGATGGCGCCGAGTCCGATGACGGCCAGGCTGCGGCCGGGCAACTCGAAGCCGACATAGGCCTTCTTGCCCGCCTCGACCGCCTGGGACATGGCGGCGGCGTCGCCCTCCAGGCGGTGGGCGAAGGCGGCCGCGTCGATGATATTGCGGGCGGCCAGCAAGATGGCCGCGATGGTCAACTCTTTGACCGCGTTGGCGTTGGCCCCCGGGGTGTTGAAAACCGGGACGCCCCTGGCCGAGCACTGGGCCACGGGGATGTTGTTGGTTCCGGCGCCGGCCCGGGCCACGGCCAAGACCGAGTCCGGGATGGTCCGAGCGTGCAGGTCGGCCGAGCGCAGCAGTAGGGCGTCCGGGTCCGACAGGTCGTCGCCGACCTGGTACAGCTCAGAGGGCAGGCGCTCCAGCCCCAGCGGGCTGATGGCGTTGAGGGTTTGGATGCGGTAGGTCACGGTTCCTCCTGGGTTCCTCTTGTCGGAGCCGGCCGGGCGACCGTCGGGCTGGGCGCTTCGGGCTGGTTGGGCGAATTGAGTCGATCGGGCTGATTGGGCTGGGGCCGGCGCTCAGCCGCGGCGGGCGGCGAAGTCGGCCATGAAGTCGATCAGCGCCTCCACCCCGGCCAGCGGCATGGCGTTGTAGATTGAGGCACGCAGACCGCCGACCGAGCGGTGGCCCTGCAGGTTGGTCAGCCCGGCGGCCTCGGCCTCGACCAGGAAGGCGGACTCCAGGTCGGGGTCGGCCAAGGTGAAGGGGACGTTCATCCAACTACGGGCCGGCGGATCCACCGGGTTGCGGTAGAAGCCGGAGTCGTCGATGGCCCGGTAGAGGGCGACCGCCTTGGCCTGGTTGCGCCGGGCCAAGGCCTCCAGCCCGCCTTGGGCCTCCACCCAGTCGAGCACCAGGCCCAACAGGTAGACGGCGAAGGTCGGGGGGGTGTTGAGCATGGAGTCGGCCTTGGCCATGGCGGCGTAGTCCCAGACCTCCGGCGTGCCTGGGCGGGCGTGGCCGGTCAGGTCGTCGCGCACGATCACCACCACCACCCCGGCCGGCCCCAGGTTCTTCTGCGCCCCGGCGTAGATCAGCCCGTGGCGTGATACCTCGATCGGGCGCGACAAGATGGTGGAGGAGAAATCGGCCACCAGGGGTCGGTCGGAGGCCGGCGGCCGGGCGAACTCGACCCCGCCGATGGTCTCGTTGGGGGTGTAGTGGAGATAGACGGCGTCGTCGGGCACGGTGTAGGAGTCGTCCGCCGGCACGGTGGTGTAGCGGCTGGAGGCCTGGTCGGCCAGGACCTCGACCGCCAGCCCCTGGCCCCGGGCCGCTTTGATCGCCCGGGTGGACCATTGACCGGTGTTGAGGTAGGCCACGCGGTCGCCCGGCGCCGTCAGGTTGAGCGGCACGGCGGCGAACTGGCCGGTCGCCCCGCCCTGCAGGAAGAGCACCCGGTAATCGTCCGGGACGGCCAACAGGCGGCGCAGACCGGCCTCGGCCCGGGCGGCGCAGGCCACGAAGGCCTGGCCCCGGTGCGACACCTCCATCACGGACATGCCCGAGCCCTGCCAGTCGGTCAGTTCGGCTTGGGCTTGCTGCAAGACCTCGAGCGGCAACATGGCCGGGCCAGAGGCGAAGTTGTAAACACGCACCGGGCCATTATGCCGCCCTGGCCCGGGGTCCGCTGGGCTTGGGGCGGCCATCAGCCGGATTGGAACGCTTTCCCAGGCCGTCGGCCGACCGCCGGTCAGAAGACCCGGCCGGCGATCATCCGCCCCCGGGCCGGCGATCATCTGGTCACTCGGCCGACGACTAACGGTTGTCCGACCGCCCGGCCTGGTTGTCCGACCGCCCGGCCCGGGCATCCGACCGCCCGGCCCGGGTATCCGATCATCCGGCCTGGTTGTCCGACCGCCCGGCCCGGCTATCCGGGGCAGCCCGGCTATCCGGGGCCGCTCGGCTATCCGGCCGCCTGGCCCCCGGCCTCGTCCAACAGCCGGCGCCACTCGGCGTCGAAGGCGTCGTCGGCTTGGGGGCGCCGCAGCCGTTCCAGGTAGGCGGCCGGGTCGAGCAGGTCGGCGGCCGTCGGCAGGTGGTCCGGGTGTTGCCAGGTGTCGTCGCGGCCGGCCGCCCCGCCCAGGTCCAGCAGTCGGCCCCAGAAGGTTTCGGCCTCGCGCAACCGCCGGGGGCTGACCGACAGTCCCAGCAAGGTGGCGAAGATATCGGCCGCCGGCCCGCCAGCCGCCCGGCGGCGGCGGACCGTCTCGGCCAGGGCGGCGGCGTTCGGCATCCAGACCGCCGTGGCCCGGCCGGCGACGTGATCGACCCAACCCTCGACCAGGGCCAGCAGTGTCTCCAGCCGCTCCAAGATAGCCACCTGCTCGTCGGTCTTGCCGGGGTCGAACATGGCCGTGTTGACCTCGACCTCGAAACGGTTGACCGTCTCGGGCGTGACCTCCTGCGGCATAGCCGACTCAATGGCCAGCGACAGGGCCTCCGGGTCGATCTTGATCTCCCGGGCGTAGTGTTGCACCAAGGCGATCAGTTGGGGTCCTATCCAGGCCACGGCGCTGAACAGGCGCTGGCGGGCGGCCTCGCGCGTTGCCTGATAGAACAAGACGTTCGCCCCGGACAGCCCCAGGCCCTGGGCGCTGGCCGCCAGGTTGGTCGGCAGGATGGCCACCTGGGCCTTGGGGGTGAGGGGGAGGCCGAGGTCGGTCGCGGTCACGATGGTGGCGGCCGCCTTGCCCAACTCCTGGCCCAGCCGGTGGCCGAACATGGAGTCGGCGGCTTGGCGTAGGACGGGCTGGATGAGGCTCGACAACTCGGTCAACTCGGGCACCTGGTCGGCCTGGGCCAGACGCTCGGTCATGGCGTTCTGGAGGCCCCGGGCGATGGTCGAGATGACCGGCTCGATCATGGTCTGCCAGCGCGGCAGGGTCTGCTCGATCCAATCGGCCCGGCTCCAGGCCAGCGGCGGCAGGGACAGGCCGGGGAAAGCGGTCTGGTCGTCCAGCCACAGGTCGACGGCGTGCATGGCGTCGGCGATCTCACGGCTCTGGCGCTCGTCCGCCGCCGGATCGGGGCCGAGGTTGGCGATCTGGCGGCGGGCGGCCTCCCGGGCCGCCCGCCAGGTGGTGGCGCCGTCGAATTCGTTCCCGCCGGTGGGGCGGCGTTTGAGCTGGGAGACCATCTGATTGGCCAACTGGCTCAGCATCTGCTCCAGGCTGGCGCCATGATCGACCGGCAGGCCGAGTTGGCGCAGCAATTCGGCCATGCCGTCCTCCGGCCTCCCGGGGCCTAAACGGCCCATGGGGGAGAACTCGTCCTCCGAGTCGTCCGACCAGTCGTCTGATCCGGGAAAGTCCGAAGGGGAATCAGCCATGATGGCCTCCTTCTTGATCGCTGCCCCCATTGTGGACCATCCCAGCCCAGGCGGTTCTAAGCCCCGATCTAAAGCTCGAGGTCGGCCCGGCCGAGGTCCGCTAGGCTCAGTCGAGAGGGCGAAGGGGGAGAGGAGGGGCGCGACGGTGAGCCGGGACAGTCAAACGGCGGTGGTGGCTCTGGGGTTGTTCGTCACCCTGGCCACGGTGGTGGCCCTGGCCCCCGTCAACTATGTCGCCCGCTGGCCCGGCACGGCCCTGGAACTGTCGGGGTCACAGGCCGGGAACACCGTCATCGACTTGGAGGGGCCGGCCCAATACCCCTCGACCGGCTCCTTCTGGGCCGCCACCATCGGTCAGACGCCGGTCGACGGCAAGCTGGGCCTGTTCCCGGCCATCGTCCACCGCCTCTGGGGCGACGACGCGGTGCTGCGGCGCGACGACGTTTACTCGTCCGGGGCCACGGCCGAGGACGTCGCCCAAGCCCAGCGGGCCAGCCAGGCGGAGGCCGGCGAGGACGCCATCGTGGCGGCGCTGCGCGAGTTGGAGCAGACCGCCGGCTCCGGCCCCGACTCGTTGGTCCAGGCCTACGTCATGGTGGCCGACGTCTCGTCAGGCGGCCCGTCGGACGGCCGCCTGCTGCCGGGCGACCGCTTGGTCATGATCGGCCAGCAGCCGGTCGCCACCGTCGCCCAGGCGCTGCGCGAGATCCGCTTGGAGCGCGACGTCGGGACGGTCTTGCAGGTGACGGTCAAGCGCGACGGCGAGGAGATCATCCAATCGGTCGAACTGGCCAAATCCGATCTCAACGTCCCCACCATGGGGGTCACCTGGGAGCAGCGCTACGACTATGGGGCTTTCGCCCACATCGACTTGGACCTGGCCCCCGGCGCGGGCGAGTCCGTCGGCCTGCCCCTGGCCCTGGCGCTCTACGACCGGCTGTCCGCCGGCGATCTGACAAACGGTCGGAGGGTGGCCGCCGCCGGCACGATCGAATTGATCGACCAGCCGCCCGCCACCGTCGGCCAGCCGTTGGCGGCGGGCCCGGTGGCCTGGATCGGGACGGTGGCGGGCCTGCGCCAGCGCGTCCTGGCGGCGCGTCAGCAGGGGGCGACGTTGTTCTTGCTGTCGGTTGACGACTGCTCCGAAGTGGTCGGCTGGGACCCTGGGCTCGAACTGGTGCCGGTGGGCTCCTTCCACCAGGCGGTCGAGGTCTTGGCGGCTGGGGAGTCGGGCGAGTTGCCACACTGCTGAGTCGGTCGGCGGTCCTTTAGACTAGGTGGCGCAACGACTGCAGGAAGGCGACCCGTGCCCCCAACTAAAGTTTCAACCGAGACCACTTCGGGCGGCCGTGGCCGCGCCTTGTTGCCGACCATTCTGATTGTGGTGGCGCTGGCCTGGCTCTACGTCGTCTTCGCCGGTGTCTGGACCGACCAGCTGTGGTTCGACGCCCTCGGCTTCCAGCAAGTCTTCTTGACCCAATTGGGGACTAAGGCCGGTCTGGCGGTGGCCTTCGGGCTGGTCTTGGGCGGGATCGTCGGCCTGACGGTCTGGCTGGTTCTGAGGCTCCAGCCGGCCAATTCCCAGTCGCGCGCCAACCAGGCCTACGGCGACTTCCTGCGCCGCCACCGCCGGGCGGTGGTGCTGGTACCGGCGCTGTTGTTCGGCCTCTTCGGGGGTATGTCCGGTGTCGGCCGGGTGAGCGAGTTCCTGGCCTGGGCCAACCAGGTGACGGTCGGTTTGCAGGACGCCCGCTTCCACCGCGACCTCAGTTTCTACCTCTTCGACTACCCCTGGTACCGCGCCGTCGTCTCCCACGTCGAGTTGTCCCTCGGGCTGGCCGGGGCCATCGCCGTCCTGGGCCATTTCGCCCTCGGCACGCTGGCCGCCCCCAGCCGCCAACGCCGCCGGGTGACCTCGCACGCCGCCCACCGCCACATCGCCATCCTGCTGGCGGCCTTCTTCGTGGTCTACGGCCTCAGCCACCTGCTCGACCGCTACGGCCAACTGCTGACGGCCGGCGATCTGATCGACGGTTTGACCTACACCGGCGACAAGGCCCAGATCGGGGCCAACTTGATCATGGCTTGCATCTGCTTCCTAACGGCGGCCCTGTTCCTCTACTCCTGCGTCAGGCCCGGCTGGACCGTGCCCATCACCTCGGTCGTCTTGATGCTGGTGACCAGCTTGATCATCGGCCTGATCTACCCGGCCGTGGTCCAGTCGCTCAAGGTCAACCCCAACCGGCCGGACAGCGAGGGCCCCTACATCGCTATGAACATCGCCGCCACCCGGGCGGCCTACGGCGTCGAGGACATCGAGATCGCCGACTACTCGGCCACCACCACGGTGGCCGCCGGCCAGCTCAAGGAGGACGCCGCCACCTTGCCCGGCATCCGGTTGATCGACCCGGCGATGGTCTCGACCACCTTCACCCAGCTGCAGCAGTTGCGGGGCTACTACTCGGTCAACTCCGTCCTCGACGTCGACCGCTACGTCCTCAACGGCAAGGAGACCGATGTCGTCATCGCCGCCCGTGAGATCGACCAGGCCCGCCTCGACTCCCAGGACTGGAACAATCTCCACACCGTCTACACCCACGGCTACGGCCTGATCGCCGCCTACGGCAACCGCCGCCAGAGCTCCGGCCAGCCGGAGTGGCTGGCCTACGACATCCCGACCAAGGGCGAACTGGTGGCCGAGCAGCCGCGGATCTACTTCGGCGAGTCGACCGACAACTACGTCGTCGTGGGGCGGGACTCCGGCGAGGAGCCGATCGAGTTCGACATGCCGCTGGGCGACGCCAAGAACACCTACGACGGCGGTCTGGGAGTCGACATCGGCGGCCTGGGCAACCGCCTGCTCTACGCCACCCGCTTCACCAGCCTCAACCTGTTGTTGTCCGACCGGGTGAACCAGAACTCCCAGATCCTGTACGACCGCGACCCCCAGCTCCGGGTCGAGCTGGTCGCCCCCTGGCTGACGGTCGACAACGACACCTACCCGGCACTGGTCGACGGCCGCATCGTCTGGGTGGTCGACGCCTACACCACCAGCCAGTACTACCCCAACTCCCAGCGCACTTCGGTGTCCGAGGCCATCGCCGACACTCGCAGCAACAACGCCCTGACCGCCCTGCGGCCGACCGACGAGATCAACTACATCCGCAACTCGGTCAAGGCCACGGTCGACGCCTACTCCGGGGAGGTCAAGCTCTACGCCTGGGACGAGTCCGACCCGCTGCTCCAAACCTGGATGAAGGTCTACCCCGGGACGGTCGAGCCCCGGTCGGCCATCAGCGACGAATTGCTGTCCCACCTGCGCTACCCCTCCGACCTGTTCAAGATCCAGCGCCAGATCGTGGACCGCTACCACGTCACCGACCCGCAGGTCTGGTTCGGCCAGTCCGACCGCTGGGACGTCCCGGCCGACCCGGTGAAGACCGGCTCGGCCAAGGAGCCGAGCTACTACCTGTCGATCCGCTGGCCCGAGGTCGAGACCGACACCGGCGCCCAGGCGGCCGATGAGCAACCCTTGTTCAGCTTGACCACTGTCTACACGCCCTACAACCGCGAGAACCTGTCGGCCTTCATGGCGGTCGTGGCCGAGGCCACCAGCCCCGACTACGGGCGCATCCGCATCCTGCGGATGTCCGACCAGCAGCAGATCGAGGGTCCCGGCCAGGCCTTCAACAACCTCACCCGGGACACCAAAGTGGCCAATATGTTATTGCCCTACGAGAATCAGGGCTCGCTCAAATACGGCAACCTGTTGACCATCCCGCTGGGCGGCGGCCTGCTCTACGTCGAGCCGGTCTACACCCAGCAGACCAACACCGAGGGCGCCTTCCCGGTCCTGACCTATGTGGTGGTCCGCTTCGGCGACCACACCGGCATCGCCGACTCCCTCCAAGGCGCCTTGGACGAGATCTTCTCGGGCGACGCCGGAGCCACCACGGGCGAGGACGGCGACACCAGCGACGACCAGCCGGACGGGGAGCCCTCCGCCGGTCCCTCGGGCCAGCCGACCGCGCCCACCCAGCCGACCACCTCCGCGGAGCGGCAGGCCGCCGCCCAGGCCGCCCTGGCCGAGGCCGAGACCCAGTTCGCGGCCGCCGAACAGGCCCTGCGCCAAGGCGACTTGGCGGCCTACCAGGCGGCCAACCAGGCCGCCGCCGCCGCCGTCCAGCGGGCCTTGGAGGCGATGGGCTGAGCCCGGCCCGGGCCGGTCGGACTGGCTCCCGCCGAGGTGGCGTGACGTTCTGCCGTCGAGGTGGCGGTCGTCCGGCGGCGTCGGACCGCTCCCAACTCGGCCGGGGCTTTGGGGCCGGCGGCGATCATGGCTGAAGTTGGGCCACAGCTCGGGCCGAGGCTCGGGAGTCTTCGTCGCCAGCGGCGCCGCCTTGGGCGAAGCTGGGCTACAGCTCGGGCCGGGGCTCGGGGTCTAGCCCCAGCGGCTCGGCCAACCGGTCGCCCGGGCCGACCACCACCAGGCTGGGCGACTGGCGGGAGATAACCGCCCGCCAGGCCGCCGTGGCCTCGTCCGGGGTCACTTGGGCGATGGCCCGCAACGACTGGTCCGTCTGCCCGGGGCCGAAACCGAGGCCGACCATGCCGGCCGCCTGGTCGGCCACAGCGGCGGCGGTGGAGAAGCTGAGGGGGGCGACGCCGGTCAGCCAACCGATGGCGTCGGCCGTCTCCCGGGCGCTGAAGGCGGGCGCGTCGCCGGCCGTGATCCGTTCGGCCTCGGCCAGGGCGGCGGCGGCCGTCTCGGTCTTGGTCGAGGTGCCCAGGATGACCAGGCCGCCCAGACGGAAGCCGCGGACGGCCAAGGAGACGTCATAGGTCCAGCCGCGGTCTTCGCGCAGGACCTGGTTGAGCCGGCTGGAGAAGCCGTCGCCCATGATGGCGGCCGCCACCTTGAAAGCCGGCCACAGGCGGTCGGAGCGGTCCAGGCCGCACCAACCCAGACGGATGTCGGCCTGGACGGCATCGGGCCGGTCGATCAGCCGACGGCTCGGCCGGCCTGGTAGGGGCGGCTGGTGGTCGGCCGGGGCCGTGCCCGAGCCGCGCCAATCCCCCCAGATCCGGGTCACGGCCGAGGCCACGGTCTGGGGGTCGATGTCGCCGGCCACCACCAAGGTGGCCCGGTCGGGGGTGTGGCGCTCGGCTTGGAAGCGGCGGACGTCCTCGGGCTGGATGGCGGCCACATTGGCGCGCGAGCCGGCCAGCGGGCGGCCGGCTCGCTGAGCGGGGTCGAGCACCGTGCCGCGCAGTAGCCAGCCGGCCAGTCGGCGGGGGTTGGAGCGGGTCTGGTCGAGGTCGGCCAGGCGCTGGGACTTGAGCCGTTCGACCGCCTCGTCGGCGTAGGCCGGGGTCTGGACCGCCTCGGCGAAGAGCCTCAGCCCCGGCTCGAACCATTGTCCTGGCAGCTCCAGCGAGGCGGTCGAGGCCGACAGGGAGGCCCAGCCCGAGTACTGCGCCCCCTGAGACTCCAAGGCGGCGCTGTAGGTCTCGCCGGGATGGTTCTCGGTGCCCTCGTCCAGCCCCAGGGCGGCCAGCGTGGCGATGCCCTCCAAGCCGGCGGGCTCGGCCGTCAGCGGCAGGTCGAAGACCAGGTTGGCCGTGATGACGTGTTGTCCCGGCAGGCGGTAGGACCACAGCGTCAGGCCGTTGTCCAGCCGGCTGACCAGCGGGTCGGGGAAGTGCCAGGCGGTGGCCGGGGCGACGGTCGGGCGAGCTCTCATCGTGCCTCCCGGCGGTAGACCAGGGTGGCCCGTTGCCCCGGGTCCAACCACTGGTTGGCCGCCCGCCGCAGATCGGCGGCGGTCAGTTGGGCCAACTGGGACAGCCAGGTGTTGATCCGACCGGGGTCGTCGTGGGTCAAGCTGGCCTCGGACAAGGCGTCGGCCCGGGTCTCCAGATTGGCCAGGGCGGACAACCAGTCGCGCGCCGCCTGGGCCACGGCCCGCTCCAACTCGGCCGTCGTCGGCCCCTGGTCGAGGAAGTCTTGCCAGCCGTCCAGCAGCCGCTGTTCGACCGCCGCCGGCTCGACGCCCTCCTGGACGGTGGCCTGGACCACGGCCAAGGAGTTGCCCCGCGCCAGGCCCAAGCCGCTGGCGGCGACGGCGTGGGCCAGGCCCGAGCGGACCAACGCCTGGTGCAGGCGGGCGGCTAAACCGTCGGCCAGGATGGACAAGACCAAATCGATGGCGTCGTGCTCCGGGTCGGTGGCGGCCGGCGTCCGCCAGGCGCAGTAGACGGCCGCCCTGGGGACGTCGCGGACCAACTCCGTCCGAGGCTGACCGGTCAGCGGCGGCAAAGCCGCCAGCGTCAACGCCCCCGGCGTCGGCTGAGGTGTCGGCGGGAAGGCCGACGGGGGCGCCGGCCGGGACGTGGATGGGGGCAGGTCGCCGAAATAATCCTCGGCCCAGCCGATCGCCCGATCCCGCTCAATGGCCCCGGTCAGACTGAGAACGGCGTTGTCGGGCCGGTAATAGGTGTTGAAGAAGGCGCGCACGTCGGCCAGCGAGGCGGCGTCGAGATCGGCCATCGAGCCGATCGGCAGGTGGCCGTAGGGGTGGTCGGGGCCGAAGGCCAGCTGGACCAGTTGGTCGAAGGCCTCGCCGTAAGGCAGATTGTCGTAGCGCTGGCGCTTCTCCTCCTTGACCACCTCACGCTCGCTGTCGAGGGTGGCCTGGTCGATGGCCTGCAACAGCCCGCCCAGCCGCTCGGCCTCGAACCACAGGGCCAGCTCGGCCGCGCCCTGGGGCACTGTCTCGAAGTAGTTGGTGCGGTCGAAACTGGTGGTGGCGTTGACCTCGCCCCCCAGGGCCTGGAGCTGGCCCAGGTGCTCGCCCGGGGCGACGTGGGCCGAGCCGGAGAACATCAGGTGCTCGAACAGGTGGGCGAAGCCCCACCGCCCGGGTGGCTCATGGGCCGAGCCGACGTCGTACCACAGATTCACCGCCACCACCGGGGTCCAGGGGTCGGGGCTGAGGTTGAGGCGCAGGCCGTTGGCCAACTGGTGGCGGTGGATCGGATAATTCAGAGACGCGATGGACATCGCGAGCCACTTTAGCGGTCGGCCGCCGTCAAAGTGTCGAACCGGCGTCCGCCCCCATCCGTCGAGGTTCCAATCATCATGGTGGTCTAGCCACCCCACGAAGTGTCCTCCCTGCGCTGCGCTCCGGTCCGGTACTTCGCGGGGACCCCGAGGTGATCAGAGCTCGGCCCATCCGTCAAGGTTTCAATCGTCACGGTGGTCTAGGCTGAGTCGGCAAAGCGCTGAGGCCGGGAGACGAGGAGGGGCCATGCCCGATGACCTGCGAAGGGCGGCTTTGGACGGTCCCGATCGGGCGGTCAAGCCCCGGGGGCCGATGGCCACGCGGCTGATCGAGTTGGGCCGGGTCATGGTCTACGTCATCGGCGGCGTCATCGCCCTCAGCCCGGCGCTGGCGGCCGGCTACCTGCTGTGGCGCTGGACGGGGGAGGGGCTGAAATACATCGCCGGTTTCACCGCCGCCTTGGCCATCTTGTTGGCGGCCGGTTTCATCGGCTACCCGCTGGTCAAACTGGCCCATGTCTTCGGCGGGCTGCAAGACTCGGTGCGGGAGGTGACCGATCAGGCCCTGCCCGTCCTGGGCGAGTTCGAGGGCACGGTCTCGGCCGCCAACCAGGAGTTGGGGAAACTGGCCTTGGTGACCGAGGATGTGGCCAATGTCTCGGGCCACGTCCGGGGCGTGGCCGGCGACGCCGCCCGGGTGACGAAGCTAGTGGCCGACACCATCGTCGTCCCCTTCATCAAGCTCAAGGCCCTAGGGGTGGCCGCGCGCCGCGCCCTGGGGCGGAAGTGAGGTAACGGTGCGTCGTCTGCTGTGGTTCGGACTGGGCGTCGCCCTGACCGCCTTGGCCCTGGTCAAAGGCCGCCAGCTACTGGCCCAGGCCACCCCGTCCTCCCTGGCCGGCCGGGCCTCCCGGCAAGGGGCCGAATGGCTGCGGCTGCTCCAGCTCAAAGCGGCTGATTTCAACCTCGCCCGGCGTCAGGCCGAGGTCGAGCTACGCCGCCAACACGGCCTGCCCGTGGCCGAGGCGGACGCCGCCCAGGATTGAGCGGCGGATGGGTCCCACCGCCGGCCAGTCCCCGGTGTCGGCCGCCGGTTTGGCGGTGCCGCCGGCCGGAGTCAAACTGGCCTTCGACGTCGGCCAGCGCCGCATCGGCGTGGCCGCCTGTGACCGGCAGGCCAGCCTGGCCTTCCCAGTGGCCACGGTCGACGCCCGGGACCCCTGGGACGAGCTGGCCCGGCTGGTGCTGGAGTATCGGCCGACGGCGTTGGTGGTGGGCCGTCCGATCACCTTGGCCGGCGCCGACGGGATCGCCGCCGGCCGGATCGCGGCTTGGGCGGGGGAGTTGGCCGCCCGCAGCGGTTTGGGGGTTTGGCTGGTGGATGAGAGAATGACCACGGCCGAGGCCGCCCGCAAGCTGCGTCAAGCCGGCCGCAGCGCCAAGCAGCAGCGTCTGATCGTCGACCAGCAGGCGGCGGTGGCTATCTTGGAGACGGTGCTGGCGGCCGAGCGGGCCGGACGAGGCGTCGGTCTGTGGGTCGAGCCGGATGAGGACAGCTCGAAGGAGGACGCATGAGGTCGGGCAGCCCCACCCCCGCTCAACGGGTCAAAAGCGCCATCGCCGTCTTGATCAGCTTGGCCGTCCTGGGCGGCGGCGGCGTCTTCGTCGGGCTCAAGGCCTACGACTGGTATAGCGAGTACAGCCAGCGGGATGACTACGTCGGCGACGGCCGCGACGACATCGTCATCACCATCCCGTCCGGGGCCAACTGGCTGCGGGCGGCCGACATCTTGGAGTCCAACAACGTCATCGCCGACGCCGACACCTTCCTGGACGTGGTCAACAAAGCCGACGCCGCCGCCAAGGCTCGGGCCAAGGCGGCGGGCGAGGACGAGAGCCAAGCCGGCCTCACGCTCCAAAAGGGCTCCTTCAACATGAAGACCCATCTGCCCTGCCAAACCGCTTTGGACCGTTTGCTGGACCCCAAATACAAGATCATCCTTGAGGCCACCCTGACGGAGGGCTTGCGCTGGAGCGAGATCAGGGCACTGCTGGTGGAGAACTCGGATCTGACCGAGGACGACTTCAACCTGGCGGTCCAAGACACCGCCCAGTTGGGGCTGCCCGACTACGCCCAGGGCCAGTTCGAGGGCTACCTCTTCCCCGACACCTATCAGTTGCCCGACGGGAACGAGGAGGGCTTGGCCCGCGAGATCATCCAAAAGATGGTCGCCAGATTCAAGGAACAGGCTGAGGCGCTCGACCTGGAGGCCCAGGCCGCCGCCATCGGCCGGTCGCCGCGCGACATCGTCATCGTCGCCAGCATCATCGAGAAAGAGGTCAACGCCGAGGCCGACCGGGCCAAGGCCGCCCGCGCCATCTACAACCGCCTTGACCAAGGCATCCCCCTGGGGGTGGAGTCGGCCTTCCGCTACGGCCGCCTGATGGCCGACGGCACCCCCTACGGGGACGAGATCACCATCGAATCGCAACAGAACTCCGACCTGCCCTACAACGTCTACCGCAATCCCGGCCTGCCGTCCTCGGCCATCTCCAACCCCGGCTGGGCCGCCCTGGAGGCGGCCCTCCACCCGGCCGAGGGCGACTGGCTGTACTGGGTGACGGTCAACCTGGAAACCGGCGAGACCGTTTTCACAGCCGACGAGTCCGAGTTCGCCGCCGCCGCCGAACAATTCCACCAGTGGTGCGCCGAACACGACAACCCGGTCGGCTGCGTGTGACCGGATCGGCTGGCCGAGGTCGGGCCGACCACCCGGGGGCGTCGTTCGGCCGGGGTCGGTTTTCGGTCTGTGGACCGTTCGGCCGGGGCCGGGTTGACCGTTCAGGGGCGTCGTTCGACCTGGGTCGGGCCGACCGCCCGGGGGCGTCGTTCGGCCGAGGTCGGTCCTTGATTTTGGGGTCGTTCGGCCGGGGCCGGGTCTTGGGGTCGTTCGGACCGAGCCTGGTTGACCGTCTGGCCGAAACGCCAGTTTCGGGCCGTCGCGCCGCCGGACCGTCTGCCGCCCGTTCGGGCCTGGGTGGGGCGGGCGGGAGATGACCGCCGGCTCCCGCCGTTGCGCCGTCATCGGCTCACCCATCGCCCACTCCCTGTCCCCGGCCCTCCACCGGGCGGCCTACGCCCATCTCGGCCTGGACTGGACTTACGACCGCCATGAGGTCACGACCGCCACCCTGGACGACTTCATGGCCGCGCTGGACGACGCCTGGCGCGGCCTGTCCTGCACCCGGCCGCTGAAAGCCGCCGTCGTCGCCTGGGGGCGGCCCGACCCGACGGTGGCGGCGCTGGGCGTGGCCAACACCGTCGTCTTCGACGCCCGCCCCGGCGACCGCGCCCACACTCGGGTGGCCAACACCGACGTCAGCGGCCTGATGGCCCTGCTGCGGCCCCACGCCACCCGCTCCGCCCTGGTCTTGGGCACGGGGGCCACGGCTTCATCGACGGTCTACGCCTTGGCCCGGCTCGGCCTGCCCCAGGTCCAATTGGCCGGCCGCGACCCGGCCGCCCGGTCCGCCCTGGCCGCCCGCGCCCGGGCCTGGGGGACGACAGTCGTCCCACGCGACCTGGACGGCCGCTGGGACGATGCCGAGGTGGTGGTGTCGACCATCCCGGCGGCCGCCGCCGAGCTGGTGTCGGTGGTGGCGGCGGACACCGCCCCGGTCGTCCTGGACGTGGTCTACGACCCCTGGCCGACACCCCTGGCCCAGGCCGGGCGGGCGGCCGGCCGGCTGGTCCTGAGCGGCCGCGACCTGCTGGTGGCCCAGGCCGAGGGCCAGATCGCCTTGATGACCGGCCAGACCTGCCCCCAGGCCGTGCTACGGGCCGCCCTGCCCTGAGCCCAGACGGCCGCCGGGGTCACTCATCGCTTTCGCCCGATACGTCCAGGAACTTCGCGAAAGCTGCGGCATAGCGATCCTGGAAATGCCGGAACGTGTCTCTCAGATAACCCGGCTCCGACTGGTACTCGGCCAGACCGCGGTAGTAGAAAAGCTTCTCGTCGTCGAGGACGATAAAAGGCATGATCTTGTTCGTCAGGCATTGTTCGAACATGATGATGCGCCCCACCCGGCCGTTGCCGTCCTGGAACGGGTGGATCGATTCGAAGCGGTGGTGGAAGTCTGTGATGTCCTCGAAGCCCATGGGCCCGGGATAGGCGGCCATCAGTTCGTCCACGGCCGCGCCGACCAGGGCGGGCGGCGTCGTGTCATGGCCGCCGACCACATTGGGCCGTCGCTTCCACCCCCCCACGACAAACCATTCTTTGTCTGAGTCGGAGGTGCCGTTCTTCAGAATGGCGTGGTACTGGCGCAGGCGGGCCACCGTCAAGGGGGTGCCCACCGCGTCGAGCATGGCGTCGAACAAGCGGAAGTGGTTGACCGTCTCCACCACGTCGTCCACCCGCGCGTCGCCCGAGACGGTGCGTGTCTCGTAGAGATAGCGGGTCTGCTCGGCGGACAACTGGCTCCCCTCGATGCGGTTCGAGTTGTAGGCCATCACCACCTGGGTCAAGTGGTAGAGGCCGCCCTTCAGCCTCATCGCCCGCTGCTCGACCAGCGCCTCCCGGAACCTTTCGGCGTCGACCGCGTATTCGTCTGTCATGGATAATCTTTCACAACTGCCGGCCGGACCAGTCCATCGCTTCGGCTCATCTGGTGTACACCCCCGAGCGGTGGCCCGCAGTCAGAGCCAGGATAACCAGTTCATTGTCTAGGAGGTCCACGATAACGCGGTAATCGCCGACACGGTAACGCCACCGCCCCCGCGGGGCGCCGACCAAGGCTTTGCCCCGGGAGCGCGGATCGGCCAAGTGGGCGATTTCGTCCAGTTCTCGGACGATACGGCGTCTGACGGGTTGGTCCAAGCCTTCCAGGTCGCGCCGGAAGCGAGCCGTGGGCCGGATCGACCAGCGCGGCGGCTCAGTCACAGCAGCTCTGCCTTCAGCTCATCCCAGGAGTAGGTCTTAAAACCGTCCGCCTCCCACTCCTTGTAGGCCTGATCGGCCGCGTAGGCGTCCTCGAGGTCTTCGAGATACTGCTCGACGGCTTGCCGGACGTAGAAGGCGCTGGTTCGGCCGGTGCGCTGGCTGAGGGCGTCCAGACGCTCCTTGACCTCTGCCGGGAGCCGCAGGGACATGACTGCTGTAGACACGTATACACGATACCTCCCTCGCGGCTGGCCGAGCGCCGCCGGGGCGGCCCGGCCGGGAGCAGCGCCACGACCGTCGCCGACTGCGCCTGGCCGAGTGAGGTCACTGCCAGGGTGGCGTCCCCAGGATGGGCACGACGGGATGCGCGCGGAGGATGGTGAGGAAGCCGACTCGGCTAGCGCCTCGTCGTGCGTCAGGATTGTCGGATTGGATAAGGTATAGGCAAAGTTTAAAGGTTCAAAGCCGCAGCACTAGCCTCTCAGCTTTTTGGCTTTTTTAAGCCCCGTTGAATACTGGTTCTTCACGCCGTTTTCCCGCTCTGCCTCGGCAATGGCCGTTATCTGCCCGTAAAGGTCGCTGTTGGCGTATTGCGGAATGAGTATTATCCTCCCAAGGGCATAGCCACTGCCCCAACGAACCACCGTCCCTTCATCGCGGCTGTTTGCGAGCAGTTTGGAAACCACGCTGTCAAGCTGCTCGGCAAACAAATGCGCTATGTTGCCGATTACCCGCGAGGCTTCTCGTTTCAAAGTGTTGTTATCAGAGTCGATGTATTTCTCCGCGAGCGCGAGCCAGGCCGCGTCTGACAAAGCCGGTTCGGAGCGGGAAACTTCCTCCATTGCTTCGAGGATAATTCCTAAGTCTTTGTCAATGAGCCCCGACAATGTAGATAGATCGTCTATGGATAGCTCCTTGCCCTTTATCGCTGCAACGAGTGCAGCACGCTTCTCCACGGCCTTTTTGCCCTTGTCGTGTAAGATCTCCAGCACATTCATTTTCGTTTCCTCACTTTCGGCTTGATCAGGGCGTAGCTGTTCTCGATCATCCCCTTTATCTCTCCCTCCGGCACGTCGCCGCCGACGACCACCGTGTTCCAGTGGACTTTGTTCATGTGGTAGGCCGGTGTCACGTCCGCGAAGGCCTGCCGCAGGAAGACCGCCTCTAGCGGGTCGCATTTCAAGTTGACGCACAGCCTGTCGTTCCGCTCGTAAATCAGCGCGAAGGACTTCTGGTTGGCCCTGTGCCGCATGACCGTCCAGGCGCCGGGGTTGTCAATGTCGTCAAACGGGTAGTCCTCGTAAGCGGCGGGAAACGTCAGGCAGAAGTCAATGAGGTCTGAGCGAGTCATAAGCCCTCCATTTCCCTCTCGATGAGGGCCAACGCCATTCGCAGGGCGTTCACCCGCCGGTCGTTCAAGGTTTTCTGCGAGGGTTGCAGCCGGCCGCCAGCCTGCATTTTCTCGCACTTGTGGAGGGTCGACGCGAGCGAGGTCTTCGCCTCTTCCAGCTCCGGTCTCGTGTATTGGCTCATTTAGTGCCCTCCCCGCCGAACACGAACCAACAGATGTCGTTCCGCAGCCGTTGGTCGTCCAGCACCAGTTCTCGTATCGGCTCGGGCAATCGGCGGCGCTGCCAGTCGCGCTCCGCCAGCCTCGCCGTCTCGCGCTCAACTCTCGGGACGGATTCCACAACGGCGCGGATCGCGTAAGCCGCCGCTCCCAACTCGTGAGCCGCGACGTGGGCCACGACCGCCGCCTGTCCGGCCGAGAGAGCCGCCATCCGGGCCGCTTCGGACAGGCCTTTCATCTCCCGGGCGGCCGCCTGCGCGGCGCCGGCCGAGTCACGAGCCCGCATCATCTTCATTTCGCCGCCCACCCAAGCGCGGGTCGCCGCAATGGCCCGGCGCGGGCGGTCGTCGTCCGGGCGGACAGCCTCAAAAAAGTGTAGGACGTGTTCGGCGCACTCAGCCGCCCAAAGCGCCAACAGGTGGTGGTCGACGTCGGTCAGCGAGCCACCCCGGCGGATGGTGATGAACCGCTCATCGCGGATTTTGGGTAATATCAAATCCCGCACCTCCAGTCGGTTCCGCCAAGCGTACAGCCCTCGCAATCCAACCTTTTCGGCAAGGCTCCTTTGGGTTGGGTCGCTGATGAGGCCATTTACTGTGTCCGAGAGAGGACTTGAACCTCCATGCCCTTAATCGGGCACTAGCACCTCAAGCTAGCGCGTCTACCTATTCCGCCACCCGGACGTGGTGCTGGGCCGCAACGCGGCCGACGCCACTATAGCCTAAGCCCAGATCCACCGATTCTCGACTACCGAGCAACCCCATCCGGGCGCGCTGGCGGCGCCGCCGACGCTCAACGGACGTCCAGTCCGTCTTCACGCCGCCGACACCGCCATCACACCCGTCTGGCGCCGCTCGCCACGCCGGTCATCGGTGAATCTGGGCTAAGCGGGCGCGGCGGCTGAGGCGTGGCCGGGACGGCCTCGACGCTGCGACCGGTCGGCGGGGCGGAGCGATTTCGGGCTAGGAGACCGCCCGTAGGGGCAGAGCGGCTTGGGGATCCGGTTCGGTCGCCACCTGGCGGCGGGTGGCGCGGTAGCCGCCGCCGGGGCCGGTCTCGGCCAGGTCCGACTCTTGTAGGCGGCTCAGGGCCAGGAGGACCTGGGTCAGGCTCAGGCCGGTGCGCCCGGCCAGGTCGTCGGCGCTGGCCCGGCCGCGCCGGGGCAGGGCCTCGTAGACAGCCCGGTCGGGGGCCGGTAGATGGTCGAGCGGGCTTTCGACCGTCGCTGAGACCGGTTCGCGCTCGGCGGCGAAGGGCTCCAGCAGGGCGATGACATCGTCCGCCGAGGCCACCAGGACAGCCGCCCCGTCACGGATCAGCCGATGCGGGGTGAAGCTTGAGGCCGAGGTCACCGGACCGGGGACGGCGGCCAGGGGACGGTTGAGGGACAACGTCCAACGGGCCGTGTTGGCGGCCCCCGAACGAACGCCGCCCTCGACCACCACGCTGCCTCGGGCACAGGCGGCGATCAGCCGGTTGCGGGCCAGGAAGCTAGGCCGGGAGGGAGGCCGGTCCGGCGGCTGCTCGCTCACCAGCAGATGGTGGTCGCGGATGCGGCGTAACAGTTCGGTGTTGCCGGCGGGGTAGAGGCGGGACAGGCCGCCGGCCATGAAGGCCACGGTCACCCCGTCCACGGCCAGGGCGCCACGGTGGGCGGCGGCGTCGATGCCGTAGGCGCCGCCGGACAAGACGGCCCGCCCAGCCTCGGCCAGGCCGACCGCCAGGTCCGCCGCCACATGCTCGCCGTAGGCCGTGGCCGCTCTAGAGCCGACCACCGCCACGCCACCCTGGGCGATGGCGGTCAGACTGCCGGGGCCGGCCAGCCACAGCCCGACCGGCGTGCCGCCGCCCTCGTCCCCAGTCTGGTCGAGGTCGTCCAGTCCTTCGGGCCAGTCGTCGTCGCCGGGCACGATGAAACGACTGCCCGACAACTCGGTTTGGCGCTGGAGCTGGTTTGGATCGGCTGCTCGGGCGCGGCGGGCCAAAGCCGACTGCGACCGGTCCGAGCGGAGCTGGCGCCAGACGTCGACGGCGCCCCACTCGGCCACCAGCCGCGTGACCCGCCGGTCGCCGGCCTCCCAGACGGCCGCCAGGGCCATCCGGGCTAGACGCTCGGACAACTTCGAGGAATGGTCAGACGGCATCTCGGCTCCTCAACGGTGGTTCAGGCCAGATCCGCCGAGTCTCGACTGCCGGGCGTCCCCATCCGGACTCAGCGGTCGGGTTAGCTGGCGTCGGGCGGGGTTCGCCCGGGCGCGGCGTCGGAGCCGGTGGCGGCTGGTGGGTAGGCGTCATGACTGGTCCTCAGGGGTGGTTCGGCGGCCGTCGGGGTGGTCCTGGTGCCGTGAGTGTCCGCCTAGGCGCGACGCCGGGGTTGGCGCCGGCTGGTGGTTAGGCGGCATGGCGGGTCCTCGGTGGTTCGGCGGTCGGCCGGGGCCGCCCGGCCGGGAGTGGTTCGCCTTGGCGCAGCGCCAGGGCCAGGCGTAGGTGGTCCGGTCCGGGGCGGTCGGCGCCGGCCAGGTCGGCCACGCTCCAGGCCACCTTGACGACCTTGTCCACGCCGCGGGCGGACAGCCGCCCGGCCCGGACGGCCTCGTCCACCAAGGCGACGTCTTGGGGGGCGGGCAGTTGGGAGCGCAGATAGGCCCCGGCGATCTCGGCGTTGGTCGACCACGGGGTGTCGGCCAGGCGACGGGCCTGGCGGTCGCGCGCCGCCACCACCCGGGCCAGGACCTGGGCCGAGGACTCGCCCGGCGGCCCGGCCCGCAGCAAGGACTGGCGCTGAGGCAAGATGTGTTGATGGATGTCGACCCGGTCGAGGATCGGCCCCGACAGGCGGGCGGCGTAACGGCGGATCATCATGGGCGAGCAGGAGCAGGCCGCCCCCGGCGTGGCCGCCCGACCGCAAGGACAGGGGTTGGCCGCCAGCACCAACTGGAAGCGGGCCGGATAACGGACCTGGGCCTCGGACCGCCCGAGGACGATCTCGCCCGCCTCCAGCGGGGTGCGCAAGGTCTCCAAGGCCTTGGTCGGGAACTCGGCCGCCTCGTCTAGGAACAGCACCCCCCGGTGGGCCAAGGAGACCGCTCCCGGCCGGGCGATCCTGGGTCCGCCGCCGGCCAATGAGGCCAGGGAGGCCGAGTGGTGGGGGTCGGCGAAGGGCGCTTGGCGGGGCAACCCGTCCACCCGCTCCCCGGCCAGGGAATGGATCGCCGCCACCTCCAAGGCCTCCGACACGGCCAGCGGCGGCAAGATGGTGGGCAGTCGCCGGGCCAACAGCGTCTTGCCGACCCCGGGCGGGCCGTGGAAGTAGAGATGGTGCCGCCCGGCCGCTGCCACCTCCAGAGCCCACTTGGCCTCGCCCAAGCCGATGACATCGTTCAGATCCGCCGCCGCTCCCGGCGGCGTCGGCTCGGCCGTCGGCAGCGGTGTCGGCCGGGCCACCGGTTGGCCGCGCAGCAGGGCCAGCAGTTCGGCCAAGGTCGCCACCCCGACGACGTCGATGCCCTCGACCAGGCTGGCCTCGTCTTGCTGGCCGGCCGGCACGACCGCCCGCTCGACCCCCTGGCGGCGGGCCGCCAGCAGCGCCGGCAGGACGCCGCGGACCGGCCGGACCTTGGCGTCCAGGCCTAATTCGCCCAATAAGACCAATTGATCGAGCCGGTCCTTGGGCACCACGCCGGCGGCGGCCAGGACCGCCGCCGTGATGCCGAGGTCGTAATGCGACCCGGCCTTGGGCAAGGTGGCCGGGGTCAGGTTGATGGTGACGATCTGGGAGGGCCAGGCCAATCCGGCGCTAGCCACGGCCGCCCGACAGCGGTCGCGCGACTCGTGCAGGGCCGCGTCCGGCAGGCCGACCAGCACGGTCCGGGGCAGGCCGGGGCCGAGCCAGACCTCGATCTCCACCACGGTGGCCTCCAAGCCGACCAAGGCGATGGAGTGGGCTTGGGCCAGACTCATAGCTCGGCCCCCCGGACGTGATCGACCAGGGCCGGCTGGCCAGGCCGCAGCAAGACGCCGATGACATCGACCCGCAGGCTCTCGGCCCGCCGCTGGTGGTCCCCCAACCAGGCCCAGGCCAGGCGGCGCAGGCGGCGCAACTTGTCCCGGGTGACCGCCTCCGTCGGGCGGCCGAAGCCCAACCCCGAGCGGGTCTTGACCTCGCAGAAGACGAGCACGCTCTTGGGTTCCGCCTCCAAGGCCACCAGGTCGAGTTCGCCCAGCCGCCCGGAGCGCCAGTTGCGGTCGACCACCTCCCAGCCCAGGGCGGCGACATAGTCAACGGCCAACTGTTCGCCCAGGGCGCCGATGGCTTGTCGTGAGTTCATGGCTCACCTCCACCGGGACCATGGCTCGCCGTCAGACGGGGGCGCCGCTCGTCCCCCGGTCGCCCAGGGCTGAGAAGTGTTGTCCCCAGATCCGAGAAACAACGACACTAGTCGTGGATGGCCCAGCTCCCGGATCAAGTCCGGGATGACGAGGGGAGGAGGTGGGATGACGAGGGGAGGGAGCGGCGTCTCGTGGGGTGGCCCAGATCTCGGATCAAGTCTGGGATGACGAAGGGAGGGTATGGGCTGACGGGGGTGAGGCAGTGGTGTCGGTCGGTGGGGGCCGGCGCTCGTCCGGTGCTCGGCGGCGGCTGGGTTGGGCTTCGAGGGCGGCGCGGACGGCTTGTTCGATCTGGCTGGCGACCGCCTCCGGCTGGTCGTGCTCCCAATAGCGCAGCACCTGCCAGCCGGCCTGGGCCAGCGCCTGGTCGGTCCGACGGTCGCGCTCGCAGTTGCGGGTCAGCTTGTCCTGCCAGTAGTCCTGGTGGCTGTGCGGCGGCCGGTAGTGCTCGGGGCAGCCATGCCAGAAACAGCCGTCGATCAAGACCACGACGTGGGCCCGGGGGAAGGCGATATCGACGGTGGCACGTCGGTTGTCGGCCAACGGCCGATAGGCCACGCGGTAGCGCAGCCCCTGGGCGTGAAGTAGTCGGCGCACGGCCAACTCCGGCTCGGTGTCGCGGCTGCGGTTGGACCGCATGGAGCGCCGCGTGGCCGGTGACGAGGCCCAAGACTCGGCTGCGTCCATGCCGGCCAGCCTACTGGCGGCGGCCCCGCCGCTCGTCCCGCCGTCACTCGCACAGCCGGCGCTAAGCTCGCCGATCATCGGTGGATCAGCTACCCGCGACCGGTCGGCCGCCAGTGGGGCGGGGAACACGGCCCCTGGGTGTCGGCCCGAGTTTGTTCCGCATCAGGGCTCAGGCGCCAGCGGGGCGACCAGGACGACCCGCCTAGTTCTAGGCGGTGTCGCACTCGATCAGGTGTTTCCGGTGGTGATGACGGGAGGATCGAGGGAGAGGCCATGGCGGACGACGGGGGCCGCCTGGTTGGATCTGAGCCAGGAGTCGACCGAGTCGCCCGAGGCCATCGCGGCCCGCTACTCTTACGACTCTTACGACGGCCCGCGCCTCAACGGGGCCGGCCACGAACTGGTGACACGGCGCCGGCGGCCGCTGCTCGCCCCGGGAGAGGGAGACCAATCGTGACTTATGAAGCCTTCCACCCCGGACAGCCCTGGCTGGACAGCGAGGGCAAGCCGATCCAGGCCCACGGCGGCTCGATCATCGTCGGCCCGGACGGCCTCTACTACTGGTACGGGGAGAACAAGGAGCACACCGTCCCCGGCAGCGGCAACTGGCATTGGGGGGTGCGGGCCTATGCCTCGTCCGACCTGTACAACTGGACCGATCGCGGCCTGATCATCCCGCCCGTCCCCGACGACCCGGAATCGCCCTTGCACCCGGCCCAGAAGATGGACCGACCCCACATTCTGCGCCATCCGGTCAGCGGGCAGTACGTCTGCTGGTTGAAGATCATGGGCCAATACGACCAGACCAAGCAGGCTTCCACCGTCTTGGTGGCCGACTCGTTGCTGGGCCCCTATCGGATCGTCCGCACCGGGCTGCGACCGCTGGGGATGGAGGCCGGCGACTTCGACCTGGTGTCGGATTCCGTGACCGGACGGGGGTATTACTACTTCGAGAAGGTCCACACCGATCTCATCTGTGCCGACCTGTCCGACGATTACACGGACGTGGCCGGGACCTACTCCAGCCATTTCCCGCATCCCGGCCCGCCCTTCACCCGCGAGGCGCCGGCCCACTTCCAACGCGGCGACCGGCATTACCTGGTCACCTCCGCCACGACGGGTTACTTCCCCAACCCGTCCGAGTTCGCCAGCGCCCCCGACTACCACGGCCCGTGGATCGTGTTGGGCGACGCCCATCCCGGCGACCCGTCTGGAACGTCATTCGGCTCCCAGGTCAGCTCCGTCTTCCGCCACCCGGGCAAGAAGGATCTCTACATCGCCTTGGCCGACCGCTGGCTGCCGCAACTGCCCGAGGGCATGCCCAGTGTGTTCAGCTCGGAGGCGGCCGTGGCTAGGGGCGAAGCGCCGCCAACCGCGCCGCCGAGCCTCGACCCAGCGGTCGCCCAGACCATCAGGGCGGCCGGCAAGGGCGAAAACACCGCCATCGCCCGCTATGTCTGGCTGCCCATCCGCTTCAACGGCGAAACCCCAGTCATCGACTGGCTGGACGAATGGAGGCTGGAAGACTTCGCCTAGCTCAGCGGGGGGCCGTTTTGTCGGCTGAAGGGCGCATGAAACTTAATAATAGGTTAAAGTTTGTACATGGTTGAGGTACTAAACTAGCCACACCGTCACCGGTCGTCGTCTCGGATTTGATCCGGGATCTCGGTCTGGCGCGTGCATAAGCCTCATAGTTCGGCGGACAGGAAATGGGCGATCTCCAAGATGCTGTCCTCGGCCTGCGGGCAAACCCCGATCTGATCGGCGAAGCCGTGCCACAGGCCACGGTAAACAATGGTCTTAAGGCTGCGGCCGGCCGCCCGCAGGGTTTTGGCGTAAGCCCAGTCCTCGCAGGCCAGGAAGTCGTGCTCGCCGAATAGCAGCAGGGTGGGCGGCACGTCCCGCTGGCTGTCCAACAGGGGGGAGGCGTAGACATTTTCCGGGTCCAGATGGCCCTGCAGGTACACCTTCTCCAGTAAATTGCCCTCGCCGACCACGGTGCCCGTCGTAAGGCGCGACATGGCGTCCAGCACCTTGGCGTGCCGGCGGCTGCGATGGTATTTGGTGATATCCGTGCCGTGGTAGAAATCCGTCCGTCGGCCGGAGATGTTGACAGACGGGTACAGCAGCACCTGCGCTTTCACCAGGCCGGCGCCCTCGTCCCGGTCGCGCAGCGTCACGGCCGCCGCCAGGTTGCCGCCCGCGCTGTCGCCCCCGACGGCCAGGCGGTCACCACTACCGCCGAACTCCGCCGCGTGGTCGTGGGCCCAACGGGTGGCGTAGAAACAATCGTCGAATGGCGCGGGGTAGTGGTTCTCGGGGCACAGGCGATAATCCACGTTGAAGGCAACGCAGTCATAATTCAGCACCAGCAGCTTGCACATCTGTTCCACGATGTCCGGCGAGCCGCCGAAAAACCCACCGCCGTGGTAATAGACGAATAAAGGCAGGTCGCGGCCCGCCCGCGTGCGCCGGTAAATCCGCACCGGCACCGCGTGGCCGTCGGCGCTCGGCACAGTGACGTGACTGGTCTCCACGCCCGCCTTCACCAACTGGACGCCCTTGTACTGGCCGAACACTTGGCGCATAAGCATAACCGTTTTCAGCGTGGACTGCGGTTTTTTAGTCCTCGGCAGCAGCCTGACCAGCGGCGACACCTTCCTCATGGACTTGTACGCCCGGGGGTCCATATCGCCGTCCGCGCCCCCCTCGGGAATAGGCTTCAGCAGCAGCGGAACTCCCTCGTACTCCACCTCCCGGGCCTGCCGCCGCATCGCCTCCACAAGCTTCACGTCGTATTTGCGCGCCATCGCCATTCCCCTCGCAAGCGTCCTCTCGGTGGATCCGGTCTGAGGTTCCCGGGGGTCGGCGCGACCCCCAGTCATGGTTCAACCGTCTCCGGGTCAGCCGATGGCGTCGAGGGCGGCTTGTAGGGCTGTCGGGTCGTTCCAGGCGACTGATTGGCCGTCTAGTAGGTAGGTCGGGGTGCCGGTGACGCAGTCATAAGTCGTGGTCAAGGAGTCGACGTAGTCCACGAAGGCGGCGTAGGTCCGCTGGCTGTAGCACTGTTGCATGGTCGTCAAGGCCTCGCCGGACAAACCGATGGCGGCGGGCACAGTCTCGGTCAGGTACTGGTCGGTGTAGCCCACGCCCTCGGTCGGCTGGTGCTCCATGATGTAGCGGAAGTAGGCCAAGAAGACGCCGGCGTCGTCGGCGCAGGCGGCGGCGTTGGCCGCCCGGGTGGAGGACTGGGCCGTGGCGTCGGCCTGGTTGACGGAGTCGAGGAAGGTCATGGTGCGGAGTTCGATCCGCACCTTGTTGTCGGTCGCGGCTTGGGCGACGACATCCCCGGTTAGTTGTTCGGCCTGGGCGCAGTAGGGGCACTGATAGTCGGTGTAGATGGCCAGGACGTGGTCCCCGGGGGCGTCCGGGTTGGCCACGATGCCCCGGCCGTCCGGGCTGGCGTGGCTGGGACGAGGCTCAGGGGCCGGGCCGGGTGGGTCGGATGGCACACAGGCCGGGGCCGTGGTGGTGGGGGCGGCCGCCCCGGGCGGGTCCTGGCCGGCCAGGACGGCGGCGATGTCTTGGCTCAGGGCCTCGGCTGTGGACAGATTGAGGGTCTGGCCGTCGAGGACGTAGGTCGGCGTGCTGTTGAAGCCGGCGTCGTAGGCGGCCTGGGCCACGCCTTGGACGAAGCCGGCGTAGGTCTGTTCGGCGTAGCAGCGCTGGAAGTCCGCCAGGGCGCCATCGGACAAACCGATGGCGGCGGGCACAGTCTCGGTCAGGTACTGATCGGTGTAGCCCACCCCCTCTTCCGGTTGGTTCGCCATGAGGTATTGGTCGAAGGCGAAGAAGACGCCGGCGGCGTCAGCGCAGGCGGCGGCGTTGGCCGCCCGGGTGGAGGATTGGTAAGTCTCGCCCTCAGCGTTCACCCGGTCCAGGAAGACCAGGGTGCGGAACTCGACCCGAATCTGGTTGGTGGCCACGGCCTGGGCCACGACGGACCCCAGAATCTGGTCGGCGTAGGCGCAGACCGGGCACTGGTAGTCCTGGTAGATCGCCAACAGGTGATCCCCGGGCGCGTCCGGGTTGGCGATGATGCCGCTGCGGTCGGCGTTGGCGTTGGGCGGCGCGGCGGCGCCGGGCTGGCCCGAGCTGTCGCCCGAGTCGGGCCATAGCGCCACCACCAAGACTGCCACCAAGGCGACGACGGCCAAGGCCACGGCCACGATGATGCTGCGGCGGCCCTGGGCGGAACGATCAGGCTGGGGGGGCGGGTAAGTCGTCACAAGGGCTTCTTTCTTCGGCGGACAGTGGGGCGGTTCAGGTTGGGGCTCAGGTTCGTCGGGCCGGTCGGCGGCCGGTCTGGGAACGATCGGACCGGGCCGGCTCGGGTTCGGGCTCGTCCGGCAGCGGCTGGAGCAGCCACTGGTCGACCGAAGGGCGGGAGCGGGGATGGCGGACCAGCCAGGCGCCCAAGAGCGCCAGCATCAGGTCGCGCAGGATGTCGAGGACGTAGCGCAACTTGGCCTCGTCGGCTGCCAGGTCGGCGGCCTCACCGCCGCCGCAGCCGCAGTCCATCCAAATTCCCCGGGCCCACAAGCTGATGATGACCGGCACGTAGACCAGCATCAACAGGCCCCCCAGCGCGGCCGTCCACCGGGTGAAGGCCCCGGCCAGGATCAGCCCGCCCAAGATCAGCTCCCCGATGGGCAGGGCGTAGCCGACGAACCGGACCAGGCCGAAGACCGGCAATAACTGATACTTGGCCACCGTGTCGACCGACAACTCCAAGGCGCCCACCTTGGCGCCGCCGGCCCAGACCAGGATGCCGCCCAGGGTGACCCGGGCCACCAGGGACAGCCAGTTGGCCCAGTCACGTTGCCACGGCCGAGCCTTGTCCGACGCCGGTTGGGCGCGGCGTTGGGCGACGAACAAGACGACGGCGACGATCCCCAGGGCGTAAGTCACCCAGGTCAGAGCCGTTCCTTCAAACACGACTGCAGTCTACCCGGCGCCGACTTATGAGGCTTGGTGTCAAATCAGCTACCCGCGACCGGTCGGCCGCCCATGGGGCGGAGAACACGTCTTCGCGGCCCTCCGCCCGGCCGTGGCCGGGCCTTTGTTCCACAGCAGGCGGCTTATCCACGGGCTGGCCGCGATCCCAGATCGAGTCCGTGGTCTCGACTGGTGGCGGTAGGGCGGGGGACTGGAGGTCGCCTGCGCCGTCGCCGCCCAGGTGGCGGCCTATGCTCAAGGCCATGCGCGAACATCTTGACCTGGTGGCCGAGCTGGCCGGACGCTGGCCCGAGCAGCAGCCGGCCCGCTCGAAGCAGCGGATCGAGGCCGTGCTCGACTTATTGGGCCGCCCCCAGGAGGCCGCCCCTCTGATCTTGATCACCGGCACCAACGGCAAGGGTTCGACCGCCATCATGATCGACGCCCTGCTGCGCTCCCAGGGCCTGCGGGTGGGCCGTTTCTCGTCCCCCCACCTGATCGACGCCACCGAGCGCATCGCCGTCGACGGCGCCCCCATCTCGCCCGAGCGCTTCGACCAGTTGTGGCGCCAGATCGAGCCCTGCGTCAAACTGGTGGACGAGCGCGCCCTGGGCGGTCTCCGGTTGACCTTCTTCGAGGCTATGACGGCCCTGGCCTACGCCGTCTTCGCCGACGCCCCGGTGGACGTGATGGTGGTCGAGGTCGGCATGGGCGGCGGCTGGGACGCCACCAATGTGGCCGCCGCCCAGGTGGGCGTGGTCACCCCCATCGCCTTGGACCACACCCAATGGCTGGGCGACTCCTTGGCCCAGATCGCGGCCGAGAAGGCCGGTGTCATCCAGGCCGACGCCACCGCTGTGCTGGCCGGCCAGGACCCCGAGGCGGCGGCCGTCCTGTTGCGCCGCTGCGCCGAGGTCGGGGCGACCGCCTGGCGCGAGGGCATCGACTTCGGTCTGCTGGACCGCCAGTTGGCCGTCGGCGGCCAGGTGTTGCGCCTGACTTCGGCCGGCGGGCCGCTGGGCGACCTCTGGTTGCCGCTGCACGGGGCCGTCATGGCCCGCAACGCCGCTTTGGCCCTGGCTTCGGCTGACGCTTTCAACGGTGGTCGCGGGCTCGACCCGGCGGTGGTGGCCGAAGGCCTGGCCGAGGTCGTGGCCCCGGCCCGGACCGAGTTGGTCCACGCCTCGCCGCCAATCGTGATCGACACCTGCCACAACCCGGCCGCCGTCCAGGCCACCTTGGCGACGATGGACGAGGCCTACGCCTTCGCCCCCCAGGTAGTGGTCTGGGGGGCGATGGCGGACAAGGACAGCGCCTCTAACCTGGAGCTGTTGGAGCCGGTCTGCGCCCACTTCATCGCCACCCAGGCGGACTCGCCGAGGGCGCTGTCGGCGGCGGCCCTGGGGGAGTTGGCGCGGGAGCGTTTCGGCCCGGAGCGGGTGACGGTCGCCCCCGAGCTGGCCGATGCCCTTGACCGGGCCGTCGCCTGGGCCGACCAGGCCGGCCCGGGAGCCGGCGTCCTGGTGGCCGGCTCGGTCGCCCTGGCCGGCGCCGCCCGCCGCCTGTTGGCCCCGGACAAACCCCTGGCCGCCGGGACGGACGACAGCCCGCCGGCCGAGGCAGAGTTGTGAGCTGAGTTCGACTGGCTCCCCGTCCGGGGCGTCAGCCAGTCAGGATCAGGCCCAGTTGGTCCGGGCTCAGATCGCGGGCCAAATTCGGCGCGCCGTTGAAGATGGGCGTCGCACCGATTTCACTCCGCTAGATGGTTAATTCCAAGGGCTGGGCGATGGATTCGCGCTCAGACGGCGGGCCGGCCAGGAGGGAGGCGATGTGTCGCATCGCCGACCGACGATGACGCCGCCGGCGCGTCGTCTGGGCGTGAGGACGAGCCCATGGCTTGGAATTAACCATCTAGGCCTGGGTGCGGACGGCCAGTTTGACCAGGCCGACCAAGGGCGGGCGGACGGACAACTCGGTCACGCCCAGGGAGACTAGGCGGGGGGCCAGGTCGGGCTGGCTGGCCAGGTCGCCGCAGACCGCCACCGGGCGGCCGGCGAAGGCCCGGGCGGCGTGCTCGATCAGGTCCCAGACGGCCGCCTTGGGGCCTTGGGCCAGGGCGGCCACGGCGGCATTGCCCCGGTCGGCCGCCATGGTGTACTGGGTCAGATCGTTGCTGCCGATGCTGATGAAGTCGACCAGGGGGGCGAAGTCCGCCGCCCGGATGGCGGCGGCCGGGGTCTCGATCATGACGCCGACGACGACATTGCCCCGGGTGTGGTGGAGCACCTGCTTCAGCCGCTCGACCGCCCATTGGACCTCTTCCGCCTGGGCCACCATGGGGAACATCACCCGCACCGGGGTGCGCCGACTGGTCAAGGCGATGGCTCGCAACTGCTCGTCGAACAATTCTGGTAGCCGCCGCATGGCCCGCAGTCCGCGCTCGCCCAGCATCGGGTTGGCCTCCGGCTCCTGGGGCAGGAAGGCCAACGGCTTGTCGCCCCCGGGGTCCCAGGTGCGGATGGTCATCATTCGGCCGTCCAACCCCCGGGCCAATTGGCGGAAGACGGCCGCCTGCTCCTCGGCGCTGGGGGCGTGGTCCCAGTTGGCGAACAACAACTCGGTCCGAACCAGGCCGGCCCCGTCGGCCCCATTGGCCTGGGCCGTCTTGGCGTCGGTCAAAGAGGCGATATTGGCCTCCACCAGGACGCGCCGCCCGTCCCGGGTGACGGCCGGCTGCTGGCACAACTCGGCCGCCAATGTGGCCTGGTTGCGCCGTTCCAAAGAGAGCTTGTCCAACTCGGCCAGGTCGGCCATCGTCGGGTTGACCCACAGCCGGCCCTGGACCGGGTCGATGCCGACCACGGTCTTGTCCGGCAGGCGCTTGGCCTGGGGTTGGCCCGTCACCACCGGGATGCCCCGGGCGGCGGCGATCAAAACCCCGTGGCCGGTGGTGGCGCCGCTGGCGGTGATGACGCCGAGGCAGCGCGCCGGGTCCAGGGCGGCGGCGGTCAACGGGTCCAATTCGTCCATCACTAGGACGCCGCTGGCCTGGCCCAGATTGAAGTCGACGCCCATCAGCTCGGCCGTGATCTGGCGGGCCAGAGCCCGGATGTCCTGCGCCCGGTCGCGCAGATAGGGATCGTCCAGGGCGGCCAACTCGTTGGCCAGGGCCGAGAAGTCCTGCTCCACGATGGCCACGGCCGAATGGCCCTCGGTCAGGCCGGCCTGGAGGGTGCTCATCAGCTCCGGGTCCTCCAACAGGATGGACTGGGCGGAGAAGACGGCGGCGTGCTCACCCGGCTGGTCGGCCTGGTGGCGCAGCCGGGCCAGGACCGCTCCGATGGCCTGGGCCAGGCGCTCCTGCTCGGTCGCCGGGTCGCCCGGGCGGTAGTCGGAGACGTCGATGACGGGGGAGAAGTGACGCACCGGCCCGACCACGATCTGATGGCCGGTCTGAGGCTGGTCCGAGAACTGGCCGTCGGCCTCGGCCACCAACTCGGCGGCATCGTCAACGCCGAAACCGGTGGCCGCCAACTGACGCAATTTGGCCGCCGCCGCCTGGGCCTCGGGGCCGGTGATGCTGGCGACCAGCCGGTCGCCTCGGCGCAGCCCCAGCGTGCTCACACCGGCCAGGCTGGAGGCCGGCGCCGGACCCTTGCCCCGGGTGCGGTTGGTCAACTGGGCACGGGCGTCGAAGCCGCGCAGCTCGGCCACCAGGTTGGCGGCCGGCCGGGCGTGGAGACCGTGCGGGTTGGTGATCTCGACTTCGACCGTCAGGGAGGGCTGGGGCTCGGCCGGCGCGGGCTCGGCGGCGCCAGAGACGGCGGCGTCGGCGGGGCCCGGCGGCGTCCGGCCCAGGTGGTCGAGTTTGGCCGCCAGGCCGGATTCGGCCTCGCGCGCCACCGTCGCCCGGTCACCGCCGCCGGCGGCCGTCACGACGGCGGCCACCAGCCCTTCGACCAGGGGGGCGGCGGCCAACTCGGCCCGGGCGGCCAGTTCGGCCGGCGCCAGTTCGAGCGCCAGCTCGGCCGACAACAGGGCTGAGCCCAGATCGGTCAACACCACCACGCCGTCGCCCGAGTCGGCCTGGGCGATGGCGTCGGCGACGGCCTGGGCGTCGGTGCCGAGAGTCGTCTCGTCCAGACCGGCGGCCACTTCGACGCGGGGCCGCTTGGACTCGGGGACCATCTGAAGGGCTAATTGGACGGCTGCCCGGGCCAGGGGGCGACTGTGCGAGACAACGACGATGCCAATCATACGAGCGGCGTCTCCTTGGGAGATGGCGGACAAAACTTAATGCCTGATCTGGCACCATACCGTGTCCCGGGCCCGGCCCGTGCCCCGGCCGGCGGGGCGGCCGGTCCGGCTAGTGGGCTGTGGCGTCTAAAATTTGGGCGCTGAGCGGTGTCGGGCGATGCCAATGGCAAGGCGAAAGAGGGAGGCGGGCTGGACGCCCGCCAACCGAAGGCAACGCCGCCAGCGGCATCGCCCGACACGTCCAGTCCGACGTTTTAGGCAGTCCGACGTTTTAGGCAGTCCGACGTTTTAGGCGCGATCGCCCCCTAGGGCTTGGCAGGCGGTCTCGAACAGCAGAGCCAGACTGGTCGCCCCCGGATCTTGGTGGCCGCTGGAGCGTTCGCCCAGGTAGGAGGCCCGGCCCTTGCGCGCCACCAACGGGATGGTGGCGTCCCGGCCGGCCGCCGCCGCGTCGGCCGCCGCCCGTAGCGCCACCGCCAGACCTTGGCCGGCCGCTAGCTCATAGGCCGCCACCGCCGGAGCCAGGGCGTCGACCATGGTTTTGTCGCCCTCCACCGCCTTGCCCCGCTCCTGCACGCCGACCAGCCCGGCCCTTAGGGCCACGCCCAGGGCGGCGGTCTCGTCGGTCTGGGCCGCCGGCTCGTCCGATCCCGCCCCGGGCCAGGTCTGGGCCAGGCGCAGGAAGAAGGTGCCGTAGAGCGGCCCGGAGGCCCCGCCGACGGTGGAGATGAGGGTCAGGCCGACCTTCTTCAGGTAGTCGGACGGGCTGGCGAAGGCCACCGGGTCGAGTTCCACCACCTTCTTGAAGCCGCGGTCCATGTTGGCCCCGTGGTCGCCGTCGCCGATCTGGGAGTCCAACTCGATCAGGTGCTGTTTGTGGACCTCGAGCTGGGCGCCGTAGAGGCTCATCCAGGCGACCACGGCCGCCAAGTCGAGCGTCATCACATCCCTCGGCGCAGCCCCGGGGTCGCCACCGGAGCGTCCCATAGCTTGATCAGCTCGTCGTCGGCCCGCAGCAGTGTGACCGAGCAACCCGCCATCTCCAAGCTGGTGATGTAGGGACCGACCAGGCTGCGCACGATCCGGGCGCCGGCGGCCGAGACGATCCGCTCGACCTCGGCGTACATCAGGTACAGCTCGATCAGCGGCGTGGCGCCCAAGCCGTTGACGAAGGCGATGATCTCGGCCCCCCGGTAGTCCAGGTCGGCCAGGATCGGTTCGACCAGCAACTCGGCCACCTGGCTGGCCGGGGCCAAAGGCCGGCGCTCCCGGCCGGGCTCGCCGTGGATGCCGATGCCGACCTCCATCTCGTCGTCGCCCAACTCGAAGATGGGGGAGCCCTTCTCCGGCGGGGTGCAACCGGTCAGGGCTATGCCCATGGAGCGGCCGTTGGCGTTGACCCGCCGGGCGATGGCGGCCACGGCGTCGAGGTCGGCTCCGGCCTCGGCGGCGGCCCCGGCGATCTTCTCCGCCAGCACGGTCAGGCCGACGCCGCGCCGCCCGGCGGTGTAGAGGGAGTCCTGGACGGCCACGTCGTCGTCGATCACGACCGCCTCCACCCGGACATCGGCCTCGGCGGCGGCCAGTTCGGCCGCCATCTCGAAGTTCATGATGTCGCCGGTGTAATTCTTGACCAGGTGCAGGATGCCGGCCCCGCCGTCCACGGTGCGGGTGGCGGCCACGATCTGGTCCGGCGTGGGCGAGGTGAAAACGGCTCCGGCGCAGGCCGCGTCGAGCATGCCGTGGCCGACGAAACCGGCGTGCAAGGGTTCATGGCCCGAGCCGCCGCCCGAGACTAGGCCGACCTTGCCCGTCACTGGTGCGTCCAGTCGGTAGACGACGTTCAGTTGACGGTCCACCCGGATGAGGTCTGAATGGGCCAGTTCGAAACCGGCCAGAGAATCGCCGACGACGGCTGTGGCGTCGTTGATTAGTTTTTTCATGGTCTTGATTCTCCCAGCTTCGACCCGGCTACGTCAGTCCTTGGGCGGTCGAACTTTTGGGCGCCATCGGGTAAACGTCTGGGCATTCGTTCAGGCCGGCGCGGGACTCGGGCGGCGGGCGACGGCTCGCCCTGGTGGTCGTGCGGCGGTCGTGCGGCGGTTGGGCGGCGGATCGGGGCTCAGCCCTGATCCACCGCTGCTCGACTACCGAGCGACCAGCGGTGGAACAGGGCTCAGGCCGGCGGCGGTCCGGGCAGGGGGTCGACCACCCGCCCCTGGACCAGGCGGCCCTGGGCCGTCCGCCGGATCAGGCAGTCGGCCCCCAGGCCGGGGGCGATCCCGTCCAGGGCGTCGATCCCGTCCAGGGCTTGGACCACGTCGTCCGGGCGGACCAGCGGGACGGTGTGGCGCGAGACCAGGCGGAGCCCGGGGCGGTTGGGGCAGTCCGGGGAGGGCTCCACGGTCAGGGATACGACCGGCCCCCGGGCGTCGAACTGGCGTCGGCCCCGCTTGGTCTGACGGCTGACCGGGACGTCCGGCTGGGCCAAGAACCAGGCCACGGCTCGGGTCAGCCGGTCCGCCCAGGCCGGGCTCAGCCCAGATGGGGCCGCTCGGTAGTCGAGCAGCGGTGGATCAGGGCTCAGGTTGGGCTGGTCCGCCTGGGCCGTGTCTGGAGCTGGACGGTCCGTCCCGGCGGCGGTCTTAGGGTCGGCCGCCAGGTCGGCCGCCTCGGGGTTGGACGACTCCTCAGCCGGGGCAATGAGAGTGTTCTCCCAGACGGGGAAAGTGATCTCCCAGGCAGAATGGGTCAACTCGGCCATCAGGTTGGCGCCGGCCGGCCTGGCCGCCAGCAGGGCGAAGCCGGGGGGCAGGGTGGCGTTCAAGGCGGCCGCCAACTCGGCCGGGTCGACCACCGCCGCCAAGCCGATGGCGACGTACTCGGACTCGGACTCGGCCCCGGTCGGGACCGAGTTGGCCCAGGAGATCCGAGGGTGGGGGGTGAAGCCCGAGGAATAGGCCAGCGGCGCCCCCGCCCGGCGCAGGGCCCGTTCGAAGGCACGGGCGAAATCCCGGTGCGAGGCGAAACGACCCCGGCCGCGCTTGGCGTAACGCAACCACAGTTTTTGGACGGGCGGCGGCTGCTGGACCGGCGGCTGTCTAGACACGGGCCTGAGCCGTTGGGGCCAGAGGGGCCAGAGGGGTCGGCCTGGCCAGGGGGAGCAGTGGGATCAAGGGGCGGTCGAAGGGGCCGACCTCAGAGTGGACGCCCAACTGGGGGCAGACGCCACAATCGGAGCAGCCCTGCCAGCGGCAGTCCGGGACGGACGCCTGGTCTTGGCTGTCCAGCCAGTCCTGCCACAACCAATCACGGTCAAGGCCGACATCGAGGTGGTCCCAGGGCAGGATCTCGGCCTCGTCCCGCTGCCGGGTGGTGTACCAGTCCAGGTCGATCCCCCAGGGGGCCAACTGCCGTTGGCAGGCTTGGGACCAGCGCTCGAAGTCGAAGAACTCGCTCCAGCCGTCGAAGCGCCCGCCGTCGCGCCAGACGGCCTCGATCACCTGGGCGACCCGCCGGTCGCCCCGCGCCAACAGGCCCTCGACCAAGCCCGGCTGGCCGTCCTGGTAGCGCACGGTGATGGCCCGGCCGAACGCCCGGTCGGCCCGCACCTTGGCCTTCAGCGCCCGCTGGCGGCGGTCCACCACCTCGGCCGGGGCCTGGGCGGCCCACTGGAAGGGAGTGTGGGGCTTGGGCACGAAACCGCCGATGGAGATGGTGCAGCCGACATCGCGCGACTGGGCGGCCCGCCGCCCGGTGGCGATGACCCGGCCGGCCAGGTCGGCGATGGCCAAGACGTCCTCGTCCTGCTCGGTCGGCAGCCCGCACATGAAATACAGCTTGACTTGGCGCCAGCCCTGGGCGAAGGCCGTCTCGACCGTGGCCATCAAGTCGGCCTCGTCGACGTTCTTGTTGATCACCCGCCGCATCCGCTCCGTTCCGCCCTCGGGGGCGAAGGTCAGACCGCCACGCCGCCCGTTGCGAGCCAACTCGGCCGCCAGGTCGACGTTGAAGGCGTCCACCCGGGTGGAGGGCAGCGACAAAGACACCTTGGTGCCTTGGTAGCGGTCGGCCAGGACCTTGGCGAGTGGCTTGATCTCGGAGTGGTCGGCGCTGGACAGGCTCAACAAGCCGACCTCGTCCAAGCCGGTGGCCGCCAGGCCGGCGTCGACCATCTGGGCGATGGCGGTGGTCGAGCGCTCCCGCACCGGCCGGGTGATCATGCCGGCCTGGCAGAAGCGGCAGCCCCGGGTGCAGCCCCGGAAGATCTCGACCGAATAGCGCTCGTGGACCGTCTCGGCCACGGGCACCAGCGGCCGGGCCGGATAGGGCCAGGCGTCCAGGTCGGTCAAGGTGAACTTGCGCACCCGGGCCGGGGCCAAGTCTGGCCCTGCCCCGCCCGGTCCGTCGCCGTCGTCCGTCAGGCGGGGCAGGGCCAAGGGAGTGATGGCTTGGATCATCCCGTCGGCGGCGTAGGAGACGTCGTAGAGACTGGGCACGTAGACCTGGCCGGTGGCGGCCAACTGTCCCAACAAACGCGCCCGGCCGCCACGCCGGCCGCTGCGGAGCCAGTCTCGGACCAGGGCGGAGACTAACAAGACGGCCTCTTCGCCGTCGCCCATGACGGCGGCGTCGATGAAGTCCGTGATCGGCTCGGGGTTGGTGGCGACGTGGCCCCCGATGAGGACCAGGGGATGGTCGTCGCCCCGGTCGCGGGAGCGCAGCGGCAGACCGGCCAAGTCGATCAGCTCCAACAAATTGGTGTAGCCGAGTTCGCTCGACAGGGAGACCGCCAGCAGGTCGAAGGCCGCCACCGGCCGGTGGCCCTCCCAACTGAACTGGGGCAGGCCCTGTTGACGCATCAAGTGGGCCAGGTCGGGCCAGATGGCGTAGGTCCGCTCGGCCAGGATCCAGTCCCGCTGGTTCAAGACCTCGTACAAGATGGCGATCCCCTGGTTGGGCTGGCCGACCTCGTAGGCGTCGGGGAAGGCCAAGCACCAGTGGACCTGAACTTGGTCCCAGTCCTTGAGCTCGGAGTTGACCTCGCCGCCGACGTATTGGGCCGGTTTTTTGACCCGTGCCAACAGCGGTTCGAGGCGTTGGAACAGGCTCGGCGGGATTGCGGTCATCGACTGAGAGACTACCTCTCAGACTCTCGCCCCCAGACTCTCGGCGGCGAGGCGGGTTGGCCACGGGGGCGGCCTGTGACATACTCGACGCCAGGTGAGGCCCGCGACCGGCGGGTCTCGACGGCCCGATCAGGCCGGCCAGACCGCGACCCCTCCAGGGATGACTGCGGCGGCCGGGATCTGGCGGGTCGTGCCACCGAAGGCTTTAACGTGGCTGGTTCGCCGGCCGCCGCCGTGATTCCGGCTTCGGCCGGTGAAGGAGCACCATGCTCGACCCAAGAAATGATTCCTCGATTCCGACCGACGCCACTCAGGCCCCGCTTGCCGAGGCCCCGTCGGCCGCCACCCGTCGCCGCAGCGTCCGCAAAGCTCAGGCCGTGGTCGATTCGATAGCCGCCCCGGCGGACTCGTTCAGGCCGACCGATCCTGGGGCCGCCGATCCGGCCGACGGTTCGGCCGCCCCCGCCCCCCGAACCGCTCGGCGGCGCCGCTCGGCCACGGCTGAGGCCCAGGCCGAGGCCCCGTCGGCCGCCGTCCAGCCGACCCTGGAGATCGGTCCGGTGCGCGCCTCGGCCAAGGCCATCACGGCCGAGCCGCCGGCCAAGGCCATCACCGCCGCGCCCGGCCGCGACCCGGCCGGCGACCAGCCGACCAGCACCGCCTGGGTCGAGGCGCCGGACCCGGCGCCCGTCCGCTCCCGCCGGGGCCGCCGCTCGGCCGAGACCACGGCGGCCGAGGCCCCGGCCGTCCCAGTCGTCCCAGTCGTCTCGGACCAGGCTGTGGCCGAGTCCGGCGACGCCATCGCCGAGGCTCTGCAAGAGCTTTCCCAGACCCTGGGACGGTCCGCCCGGCGCCGCCGCCAGTCCGAGGGCGACTCCCGCCAAGGCGAGACCCTGGACCAGTTGGCCGCCGCTATCGCCGACGACGCCGGTGCCGTCGAACTGACGGCCGAGCCCGCTAATGGGGGCGACGAGGCGGAGGAGGACGACTCCGGCCACCGCCGCCGGCGCCGCCGGGGCGGCCGCCGCCACCGCCGGGGCGAGGTCGAGGCCGGAGCGGGAGAGTCGGACGAGGCCGACGGGGCCGGGTCGGATGAGACCGAGACCGACGGGGCCGAGTCGAACGGGGCTGGTCCGAATGAGGCTGGTTCGAATGGGGCTGGGCCGGAAGGGGCCAAGTCGGACGAGGCCGACGACAGCCTGCGCCGTCGTCGCCGACGCCGCCACCGGGACGAGGCCAGCGGCGAGGACGAGGCTCCGGCGACTGGCCGGACCCGCGAGTCCAAGGCCAAGAAGGCCACCGGCTCGGTCACCGGCATCGAGGGCTCGACCCGCCTGGAGGCTAAACGCCAGCGCCGCCGCGAGGGCCGGGTGGCCTCCCGCCGCCGCGCCCCGATCCTGTCCGAGGCCGAGTTCTTGGCCCGCCGTGAGGCGGTCGACCGGACCATGGTGGTGCGCCAGTCCCCCGGCTACTCCCAGATCGCCGTGCTGGAGGACGGCATCCTGGTCGAGCACTATGTCGACCGGGCCGAGTCCACCAGCCTGATCGGCAACGTCTACCTCGGCCGGGTGCAAAACGTCTTGCCCTCGATGGAGGCGGCCTTCGTCGACATCGGCCGGGGCCGCAACGCCGTCCTGTTCGCCGGCGAGGTCGACTGGGACTCGCTCGGCGTCGAGGGCGAGGCGCGCAAGATGGAGGATGTCTTCACCTCCGGGCAGACCATCTTGGTCCAGGTGACCAAGGACCCGATCGGGGCCAAGGGCGCCCGGCTGACCTCTCACATCTCCATCCCCGGCCGCTATATCGTCTACGCCCCCGGCGGCCACCTGGCCGGCATCTCGCGCAAGCTGGCCGACCAGGAGCGGGCCCGCCTGAAGTCGATCCTGGACAACCTGGTGGGGGAGAAGGCCTCGGTCATCATCCGCACCGCCGCCGAGGGGGCCACGACCGATGAACTGGTCCACGACATCAACCGCCTCAAGGCCCAGTGGGAGGTGATCGAGAAGAAGACCAAGAAGGGCGGCGGCGCCCAGTTGCTCTACTCCGAGCCCGACCTGACGATGCGGATCGTGCGCGACCTGTTCACCGGCGACTTCTCCGAACTGGTGGTGGACGGCGACGGCTCGATGACGGACGCCTTCGACACGGTCGAGGCCTATGTCCAACACGTCGCCCCCAACCTGTCTGACCGGGTGCGACGCTGGGACCGCTCCCAAGGTGACTTGTTCGCCCGCTACCGCATCGACGAGCAGATCGCCAAGGCCCTCGACCGCAAGGTCCACCTGCCCTCCGGCGGCACCCTGATCATCGACCGGACCGAGGCCATGACCGTGATCGATGTCAACACCGGCAAGTTCACCGGCTCCGGAGGCACCCTTGAGGCCACCGTGACCTCGAACAACCTGGAGGCGGCGGAGGAGATCGTCCGTCAGCTGAGGCTGCGCGACATCGGCGGCATCGTGGTGATCGACTTCATCGACATGGTGCTGCCGGCCAACCGCGAGCTGCTGCTTAAGCGGCTGGTGGAATGCCTGTCGCGCGACCGCACCCGCCACCAGGTCTCCGAGGTCACCTCCCTGGGCCTGGTCCAGCTGACCCGCAAACGGGTCGGCACCGGCTTGGCCGAGGCCTTCACCACCACCTGCGACCACTGTGGCGGCCTGGGCTACCTGTGCCAGAACGAGCCGGTGGACAACCGGATCGCCCCCGACGGCGGCGACCGCTCGGGCCGGCGCAACAACAACCGCCGGGGCAAAGACCGCGACTAATCGTCATCCGGGTCGAGACGCGCCAGCGGCGGATCGTGTTGGCCGCCGCTGTCATAATCTGGGCGAAAACCAAGGGCCCGGTCAGTGTGGTGACTGCCGGACCCAGGGTATCGATGTGACGGAGAGACCTGCCTCCGCTTTCGGCAACTACACTACCACTATGTCCGCCGGTCATCAATCCCCCGTCAAGACTCATCTGATGTGATCGCGAACGGTGGCGCTTGCCTCAGGTGGGGATGATCGCGAAACGGGGGTTATCGGCAAAAATGTGTGTCTCCCAGGGGGGTGTTTGGCCTAGTCGCTGAGCGGGGTGGGGGCGTCTGGTTATTGCCTTGGGGGCGTGACTGGCAGAGGTGTT
>JAISAO010000038.1 GCA_031266665.1 Propionibacteriaceae bacterium
TGCTGCTGTGGTTGTCAGTGGCGAGTGTGGTGTGCGTGACGGGGGCGGGGTGCTCCATGATTAACAGGCCCATCGTCGCGACCGCCCCCATCCCCCCTGAGACCTTGGAACAAGGCACCCTGTACACCTGCAACGCCGGTGCCATCATATGGCTCGAAGACGACACCACCAATATCATCCCGCTCGGTGCCAGTCGCACCAAAGACGGCCACTACGAGACCACCATAGCCTTCGGCGTGGGCGATCCCAACCTCGGAGCCATCGGCCCGGTCCGGCTGGGGGAGACTATGACGGCGCCGGGCGTCGGCTCGGTCACGCTCGTGGCCTTTGAGGATGGGTCCGGAAGCCAGCTGGTGACCGTGTTGTTCATCCCCGAGCCATGACCCGCCACAATACATCAACGCCAACCCGACAGGGACCACCGCCGTCTGCCGGGCGGCGGGCGGACGACACTTTGAGAGGATGTCCATGAATGAGGAAGAGAACACGTCGCCCGCAGACGCGCGTCCCCGGCGCAGGGGCCGGCTCCACGGCCACGGCTCGGAGGATACTGCTGGGACTGCTGGTGGCGGCTATGACGGTCGGGGCGGTAGCGGGGTGCTCTGTGACCGCTGAAGGGCCGATCGAGGCCACCGCTACCATCTCCGCCGCCTTGGACCAGGGCACGCTTTACCGCCTCAGCGAAACGACGGAAATACGACTCGGCGCGACCAAGGGTGCCTACATCGAATTCGTCGGGATCGACCGCGACGAGGATAACCAGCCCCGGGCGCACCTGAAGATCGCCGCCACCGAGGACGTGGATTTCAGGGTCGACGGCTATCTCCGTCTAGGGGAGAGCCTGTCGGTCCCAGACATCGGCGTCTTCACCCTGGTCTCCTTCGACAACTCCTTCGGCGGGCAAAGGGTGACCGTGCTGTTGATCCGAGAGCCGTGACCGGCCGAGACACAACCTCGCCCCGTGCAACCGTTCAAGCCGACCGACCGGACCCGTCCGCCGGGCCGGTCCGCCCGCTCCAGCACAACCGTCTCCACCCCCGCCCGTCGTAGCTCCCAAGCCGCCGCCAGCCCGCTGATACCGGCGCCCACGATTACGACATCCACGGAAGTCATGAAATCAATCATGGCCTATTCGATAGGCTGACGGGATGGGATCAAGGACGGGGGCTATGGGGTATTGGCCCCAGGCGATGGTGCTTGACCACGCCATGCCGGTCTGGTGGCGGCACGAGGTCCACACCATCGACCTTCCCAACCCGCGCCGCAGCGTCATTCAGGCGGCCCACGATCTCACCTGGGGCGAGGCGCCCTTCTTCCACGGCCTGCTCACCGTGATGGGGCTTGGGCTGAGGCGCCTGCCCGGCGACGCCAGAGTCCTGGCGATGTTCGAGAGCGGCGGTTACACCATCATCCATCAGTCCGACGACGAGTTGGTCGCGGCGGGCCTGTTGCGCCTATCGGCTCACCAGTCTCCGCCCGACCTGGGGGCCGACCCCCTGGCCGGGTTCCGCGACCTGGTGGACCCTGGTGTGAAGGTCGGCCTCAACTTCCTATACTGCGATGGGCGGCTGCGCACAGAAACCCGTGTTCAGCCCACAACACGGGCGGCGAGTCGTTGGTTTAGGCCCTACTGGTGGGGTGTGCGGGCCGGCGGCGGGCTGATCCGCCGCTCCTGGTTGAACGGCGTCCGCCAGCGTTCCGAGCGCCTCCCGGAAAGCTGACGCCACCCCGCCGTGCCCGGCCGAAAAGTCGCTCAACCCCCAGTCGTCTAGATGGTTAATTCCAAGGGCTGGGCGATGGATTCGCGCTCAGGCGGCGGGCCGGCCAGGAAGAGGAGAGAGGCGATGTGAGCATCGCCGACCGACGAGGACGCCGCCGACGCGTCGCCTGAGCGTGAGGACGAGCCCATGTCTTGGAATTAACCATCTAAGGGCGACGAAGGGGTTGGAGCGGGGTGTAGAGTCCGGCGGGAAGCGGTTCCAGATTTGGAGGCAGTCATGACGGCGACCGTGTACTTCAGCTCAGAGATCACGCCGGCGGCCCTGGTCGAGGTTTATCGTCGGCTCGGCCGGGAGGCCAAGGGCAAGGTGGCGGTCAAGATCTCGACCGGCGAGCCCGGGCCCCGGGGCGGCAACTGGCTGGACCCGGGGCTGATCAAAGACTTCGTCCAACTGGTGGACGGCGCCATCGTGGAGTGTTGCACGGCCTACGGCGGCCGGCGGTCCGAGCCGGCGGAACATCTCCGGGTGGCGGCGGAGCACGGCTTCACGGCCATCGCCCCGGTCGACATCATGGACGCCGAGGGCGAGGTTGACCTGCCGACGCACCCCGGCGGCCATCTGACCCGGGACATCGTCGGCGCCCACCTGCTGGACTACGACTTCCTGGTGGTGCTGTCCCATTTCAAGGGCCACGTCATGGGCGGTTTCGGCGGGGCCGTCAAGAACGCCTCGATCGGCTGCGCCAGCGCCGCCGGCAAGCTCAACATCCACTCCGCCGGCGCCTCGCTGACCGCCATGTCGGGCGAGGGCTCGACCCAGGACGGCTTCCTGGAGTCGATGGCCGAGGCCGCCATGGCGGTGGCGGACCATTTCGGCGACCGCATCCTCTACCTCAACGTGGCCAACAACATCTCGGTCGATTGCGACTGCGACGGCAACGCCGCCCCGCCGACCATGGCCGACCTGGGCATCCTGGGCTCGCTCGACCCGGTGGCCCTGGACCGGGCCACGACCGACCTGGTGCGGCAGGCCCCGGACTCGGCCGAGGTGGTGGAGAGGATCGACTCGCGCCACGGCATGCACACCTTGGACCAGGCCGCCCGTCTGGGCCTGGGCGTCCAGGACTACGAGCTGGTGACGGTCGGCTGAGTGGTCTGAGGGGCTGAGCCCCGATCCGCCGTTTCTCGACCACCGGGCCGTCTCGTCCGGGTCGTTTGAAGGCGCCAACGCTTGAACGTCAAGTCCGTCCTCGCTCTGCCGCCACTCCCGCCATGTCTGTGTGGGGTGTTGTTTGGCCGTCAGCTTGCTTAAGCTCGAGGTCCAGCGATGGCCGCTTCGACCCGGCCGCCGTCGAGGACCTGCTCCGACGAGCCGCCGACCACCTCGGCGGCGGCACCGGCCAAGACGCTGCCGAATACCTCTTCGGCCTGGCCCCAGACTGGCGGCTGCGCCCGGAGGGTGAACGCCGCGCCAAAGCCGCCGCCATCCACGGCGTCCAACCCGACAGCTTCCGCAAAACCCCCGAACACACCCTCGTCGAACAACTGGCCGAAGGCGTCCTGGCCATCGCCCGCGAGACCGACCTACGCCAAACCCGCCTGGCCATGGAAACCCGCCACCCCGCCGACTCCCGCCTGGCCGTCCACTGGGTCGAACGCTTCGAGGCCTACTACCGCGTCTGGACGCCCGCCTGGGCACTGGCCGGCGACCTCCTGGCCGCCATCGCCACCCGCCACGAGCCGCCCGCGCCGTTCCCGCCCTGGGACCCCGACGGCCGCGAAACCGCCAGCCACGAGCCAGAACCCGACGAGCACGGCAACCGCTACCACCCCGCCGACCAAGCCAACGGCTACGCCCGTTTCGCCCTCTACCGCTACGCCACCTACCAGTTAGAGCTGAAACGCTTCACGACCCGCCACGGCGGCCTCTGGCTGCTGTCCGGCCCAGACGTCGAGGCCAAAGTCGCCGACGCCATCCACCGCGTCGGCTGGCACAACCCATTGAACGAGGAGGACGACGCCTGGCTCCGCCGCAACCTGGCCGACAGCCGCCACGAGGAACAAGACCACTTCAACCAAATCCTCCGGCGCGCCACCACCGGGGAGTCGATCCTGGACGACTGGCAAGACTACGTCGCCGGCTGCCAATGCGCGGTCGACCAGGCGGGCGAATTATTGCCGGCCGAACCCGCCGCCAACGCCGACACCGAGCCGGCCTGCCAAGTCCACGCCACCATCGCGGCCTGCCACGACTACTTGCGACCTCATCGACGCGGACTGGCTCAAGATCGCCGACTGGTACCGGCCGGGCAGCCAGCCGAGCAGAGGGGTCAGGCCGGGGGAATTGTACGAGGAGCGGGCGCGAAGGCTGCGGGAGACAAAAACCGGCCCCTGAGCGCGCAGACACGACGAACAAAACCTATAAGATTCACAAAAAATAATTACCGCGCGGTTGCCGCCGGCCAGCAGAGGCCACGCCTGCCCAGGCGAACACGCACTCGTTGAATACCCTGGAAGGCCAGCAGTTGAAAACTAAAAACAACTCGCGGGTTTCGCCCAAGCAAGCCTGGGCGAAACCCATCGCCGCAAAGCGTCCTGGTCGAGATGATTACGAGCTTGGTCGGCCAGTTCCTCATCGGACACACTTCGAATAATCCGGCGCATTCGAATAATCCCGAGAACCAGAATAATCCGGCGTCCCCAGCTCATCCTCTTCTCTTTCCCTCAGCCCCAGCGCCATTAACGAATTATCCCTCCTGCTAGTTAGTCAATCACCTAAACATTAGTTTAGCACAAGTAAAATAGTGATGCAAGGGATTGTAACAAAAACCCGCCGGAGGGCGGGTATGTATGGTAATTTGTGTTTATGAACTATTCAACACTCTCAATTTTCCAATAGGTGCCATCTTCATTATGGCTGATGTGATACCAAATAAGAGCGGTACCCTTATCGGTTTCACGAAACACTTTCATGGCAAGCGCACTAGAATATCCTCGCCTTGAATTAGGCTCGCACTCGAGTAAGTATGCATCAACGGCATCAGCAAGCTCTTTATAAGTGCCATAACTAGTTCCGATAAGCGGGTTCTCGGTCGCCTCGCAGTCCCAATCCGTTTCTGACGAACCATCTGTTCCCTGTGGCGGCGCTGTCGACTCAGGCGCTGACTCGCCCGTGGGGGGCGTTACCTCTTCTGCCCCTATCGGTATTTCTGTCACGCCGGCATTCGGCAGTGCTGGTGACTCAGACGCTGAATTGTCCGTATCACCAGCCTGCGCCGTGTCTTCTGCCGGATTGTTCTCGCCGCAGGCGGCTGCGCCCAATAACAGGGCTAGCGCCAAGGCTGCGGCGAGCCCCATTTTCAACGGCCTCGCCGCCGCTTTTCCGCCAGCCCCACCGATGGGGCCAGCGTCACGATTAGCCATAAATTATCCCCGCGTTGACGTGTCGATAGCGCTCAAGCCCACGTAGAGTAACACGCCTGTCAGGGGGGCGCAATTCGGAGCCGGCCACGCCTTCCCGCGACTCGGCCACGGGCGGGCAGCGCTCCCGGCCCCGCCGTCTCAGCCGTCCCCCAGCAGTTCCCCGACCCCGACCCCCAGGGTCTGGCACAGCGCCAGCAGCGTGAACAGCCTGGGGTTCAGCGGCGAGCCCGGCCGGGACTCGCCCTTCTCGAACTTCTGGTAGGTGTAGGCGCTGATCCCGGCCAGGTGGGCCACCCGCTCCTGGCTGAGGCCGCGCTCCAGCCGCAGGCGTTGCAGCCGCAGCCCGACCTGGCGGGCGAGCGCCGCCCGCGCCTGGGGGTCAAACGTCAGATCGGCCACCCGCCCAGCCTCAGCCCGGCCGGGCTTGACCGCTACCATACATGTATGGGAATATCCGGATGGCCACACCGGACGGGGGAGCCGCCAGCCGCCCGCCCCGACCAACGAAAATCAGTATTTACTTTTGGGGGCGATTGTGATGACTTTGGGAATAGTCGTGTCGCGGGCGGTGGGACGCGCCCCGGCGCGGGCGGCCGGCGACAATCATTTAAAGGGCGATGACGCCCGAGGAGACGAGCGCGATGTCGACGACAGAGCAATACCCCGCCCAACACCAACAGCCAAACCAATACCAATACCCGCCGCAGGCGCAACCCCAATACGCGCCGACGGCCCCGCCGCCGCCACAGCGGGAGCCGAGGCGCGACCGCCGGGCGACGAAAATCGCGGCCGTCGCCGCCGGCCTGATCCTGCTGGCGGGCGGCGCGGCCGTCGGCACACACCTGGCCACGCGCGGCGACGAACCGGCCACCACCGCCAACAGCCAACCGGTGCCAGAGGGATGGCAGTCGGACACTGTTTCGCTTGGCGACGGTGACGACACTTGACGGGTGCCCCGTCCGCCTTCGCGCTGCTACCCCCGCCCCATCACGCCCGTGTGACGCCGCTCGCCCCGCCGACCAGCGCTGGGTCAGGGCCAGGACAGGCTCTCGATCTCGCCCTCGGCGGCGGGGCGGACGACGATTCTGGTCCAGGCGCCGACGTAGAGGCGGTCGTCTGGGCCGACCGCCTCTTTGGCGCTGATCGGTTGGTCTGGCAGGGGGGCGCCGGCCGGGGCGACGAAGGTGCCGTTGGCGGAGTCGAGGTCGGTGACGTACCACTGGCGGGAGAGTCGGACCAGTTCGGCCTGGCGGCGGCTGCAGCCGGAGTCGGTTCCGCAATCGACTTCGGGGTTGAGTTGGCGCGAGACCGAGCGGCGGCCGATCAGGGACCGGTCGGCCAGGGGGAAGACGGTCGGCGGGCCCAGGGGCGGCAGCGGGTCGGGCGAGTCCTGGAGGGCGTACCAGTCGGGGTCGATCCAAACCTCCGCCACCCAACTCTCACCCGTCGTTCCGGCCGTCCTGGGGGAGGCCGGAACGTCCGTGGCCGGTCCGCCGGGGAGCGGGTCGGGGGTGGCGCCGTCGCCCGGGCGGTTCGGGCTGTCGCCGCCGGTCGGGCTGAGGGCCGCTGCGGGGGAGTCGGACGATTCGGTGGCCTGGGGGGCGGCGTCTCCGGGCGCGTCTGGAGTGTCGGTTGTTGGGGCGGGCGACTCGGGCGAGGGGGTGTCGGCGGCGTCGGCTGGGGCGGGGCTGTCGGTCCCGACGACATCGGCTGGGGCGGGGCTGTCGGCCCCGACGACATCGGCGGGGGCGGGGTCGTCCGTAGGCGTGTCGGCCGTCGGGGTGGGGGACCCGGCGGGGTTGGCCGGGTCGGCTGCTGGAGTGGTGTCGCCGGACGCCTCCGGGCTGGCGGTTGCTGGAGCGGCGTTGCCGAGGGCCTCCGGGCTGGCGGCTTCTGAGGCGGGGGACTGGGCCTCCCGGGGCGAGTCGGGGACGGCGGTGCCGTCGGCTATCGGGCTTAGTGCCGGAGTTTCGGACCGGACCGGCTCCGGGGCGGGGTCGCCGCCGGAGGTCTCGGCCGCCGCCCGCGGCGTGGCATAGGCGCCGGCGGCCAGGGTCAGAGCCGTGGCCAGATCGGTGTTGGGCAGGGCGCCGGTGGTGTAGTCGTAGCCGCAGGCCTCGCAGAACAGGGCCCCGACGGGGTTGACGGCGCCGCAGTGGGGGCAGGTGTTCGGCGCCGGTAGCGGCCCGGACGCGGCCGGAAGCGTGGACCCGGACGGGGTCGGCGACACGGCCGGGGCGCCGGCCGGCAGGGGGGCGCCGCAGACGTCGCAGAAATCGGTCGTCTGGGACGGGTGGCCGTCGGGGCAGACGGGCATGGTGGCCTCCTCGGGTTAGCGCGGGGTTAGGCGCGGATGCGCGTGGTCTTGGTGGAGGCGGTGTCGAGGGCCATCTCGTCGGCCTTGTCGATATCACGGCGCAGCCGGACCGTGCCGGTGGCGGCGTCGGCCACATCGACCACCCGCTGGAGCTTCGAGGTGGCCTCGGCGTTGCCCGTCCGGGCGGCCAGTTGGACGGCCCGGCCGAGGCGGCGGGTGGCCGTCCGGTCGTCGCCGGCGGCGCGGGCCGCCAGACCCTCCTGGATGGCCACGGCCAACTCGGTCTGGCCGGTGTAATGGGCCACCTGGGGCGAGATCTGGGCGGTCAGGGTCGGGTCGTTGGACCAGCGGGCCTTGACCAGGCCCTGGGTCAGGATCTGGGCGCCGACCGCCAACTGCACCCGGGCGGCCAATTGCTCTTGGCCGACGGCCTTGGCCGGCAGCCGGACCGCCACATGGTAGTCACGGGTCTCGTCCCCCCAGGCCCCCGTGGGGTACCCCTGGGTCAAGGGGTTGAGGGCCTGGCCCCGGTGGGTCAGATCCTCGACCGTGGGCGAGACCTGGCGGACGAATAGGATCTGGGCGTCCTGGGGCGTCCAGACGCGCAGTTGGGCGTCGGCCACCCCCCGGCTCATGGCCTGGCGGATGAGCGTCCCCAACACCTGGGGCAGGTCGCGGGCGTCGGGGATGATGTCGACCGAGCCCAATAGGGCCTGGGCGATCTTGCGCGCCTGGGAGACCTTCCAGTCGACGCCGATGCCGCGACAGTCGGCCTGGAACTGGCCGATGCACTGACGGATGGCCTGGTCCAGCTGGGTCGGGGTCTCGTTGTAATCCTCGCCGTCGGTCAAGACGATGGCGTGGCGGCCGACCAGCCCGGGGACCGAGGCGAACAACTGGCGGGTCAACAACAGCCAGGCGCCAATGGCGGTGCCGCCGTCGGCCCGGAAGGCGGCGATGGCCCGCTTGGCCTCCTGGCGGGTCTGGGGGTTCATCCGCACCATGCCCGGTCCGGAGGTCACCCGGGGATAGGCCAGGAAGGCCTGGTGGGTGCCGGCCACGATGGCGAACCAGGTGCCGTCGAGGATGGCGTCGCAGGCCGTCTGGGCCGCCAACTTGGCCATCTCGATGCGCGGGCCGATCATCGACCCGGAGGTGTCCACCACCACGATCTCGCCCACCTCGCCCTGGCCGGACTGGCCGGCGGCCCCGGCGTCGGCGCAACTGACCGTCACGATGGCGTGGACGTCGGTGCCCTGGTCGGGCAGGAACTCGTTTTGATAGACCGCTGTGCTAAAGGTCGCCATAGGGTCATTCTCTCATTCTTCAGGGCCTTGGAGGCGGTGGCGCTCCCCGCCCCACAGCCCGGCCCGACCGCCGTCGGGCGGCCGGCTCAACTATTGTCGGGCGGCCCGTCCAAACGGGCCAGGGCGACGGTCACATTGTCGTGGCCGCCTTGCTGGTCGGCCCATTCCACCAGCCGCTGGGCCAGGGCCAGGGGCTCGGCGGTGGCCGGCTGCCGGCGGCCCAGATCTTCCAGCACGGCGGCCAGGGCGGCGGGCTCGGAGGCGTAGTTCCACAGGCCGTCGGTGCAGACCAACAGCCAGCCCGGAGCCTCCACCAGGTGGTGGCCCAGGCTGGGCGCGGGTTGGGCCGAGTCGCGGCCCAACCAGCGGGTGATGGTGTGGGCGCCGGCCGAGGCCTCGGCCTGGTCGCGGGGCACGCCCTCGTCGATCTGGAGCTGGGCCAGCGAGTGGTCCCGGGACAGTTGGACCGGCTGACCGGTCTGGGGCAGCCAGTAGACCCGGGAGTCGCCCAGATTGGCCCAGTGGATGGTGTCGTCGGCCACCAGGGCGGCAGCCAGGGTGGCCGAGGCCGGGTTGGGCGAGTCGGGGGCGGTGGCCGCGACCACGGCGGCGTCGGCCGCCCGCACGGCCGCTCGCAGGGCCTGGGCCATGGCGGCCGCGGCGGAGGTCGGGATCCCGCTCAGACCCTGGGGCGAGGCCAGCCACAGGGCCTCGGCCCCGGCCTCGGCCCCGGCCAGCGAGGCCTGGCCGGAGTCCTGGGAGGTGGTCACGCCGTCGCACACCACCAGCGCCGCCCGCCGGGGACTGTCGCTGGCCCGTAGCGCCAGGGCGTCCTCGTTGTGGCGGTGGCACAAGCCGATGTCGCAGACGCCGGCGACCCACGCGGCCGGCGCCTGGGCGTAATGCTCCCGGGGCGACTTGGCCCGGGAGCCGCACTGGGTGCAGTAGCCGTCCGGGTCGACCACCGCGCCACATTGGGCGCAGGTGGCCGACCCCGGGTGGCCGAGGGCGGCGACGGGCTCCGGGCGCCAGACGACCCCCGGGGAGGCGGCCGCGTCGGTCAGGGGCGCCGTCGGCACATCGGCCGGGCGGGCGGCCCGACCCGAGCGTCGCGGCGGTGGCGGCGGACTCAGGGGGGCGGTCGGGATGTCGTCGTCCGGGCTGGTGTCGTCGTCCGGGCTGGTCTGGCCGGGCGCGGCGGTCAGGTTGCGGGGCGGTGGCGGGTTCAAGGGGACCGTCGGGGTGTCGGCGGCTACGGTCGGGTCGGCGGTGGTCTGGCTCGGCGCTGTGGCGGCGTCGGGCGGAGGCGGCGGCGCCAGGGGGGCGGTCGGGATGTCGTCGGCCGCCTCGGCGGCGTTGAGCCCTGATCCACCGCTGGTCGCCCGGCGGTCGGGAAGCGGTGGATCGGGCTTGAGGCAGGGGTCGGCCGGGCTGGGGACGGTCTGCGGTCTGGCGGCGTCCGGCCGGGCGTCGGTCATAGGAAGGTCCACTTTCTAGTTCGGTTGGCCTCGTCGATCAGTTCGACCCGACGGTCCAGGTCTTGCTCCAGTTTGGCCCAGGCGCGCAACGAACGCTCCAACTGTTGACGCACGTCCCCCCGGGTCAGCGGCACACCGCCCAGCTTGGGCACGGTCCGGCCCCGGACGGCGGCCGGCACCAGGGTCAGGGCCCGCCGGAAGACCTCGACCTCGACCGTGGCCTGGCTCATGGGGTCGAGGTGGGCGGCCTGGGAGGCGTCCAGGGCGCGTTGCAGCAGCGGCAGGCTGGTGCCGTGGCCGACCAGGCGGTGGGCCGCCAGGCGGCGGGCCTCGAGGTAGCCCCGGGCGGTCGGCGGGATCATCTCCAGGGCCGCCAGGACGCCGTCCAGGTCGGCCAGCTCGCCCGTCGGGGAGCGCCGCCTGGACCGCACCCGGGCCAGGCCGAAGCCGGCGGCGGTCAGGTAGCCGCTGTCGGTGGTGGCGCAGACCTGATACAGCCGCTCCGCCAATTCGAGTTGGCCGCCGGACTCGCAGGTCACGCCCAAGACGAACTTGGGCGCCAACTCGCCCGGTGTCTGTCCCAGGACGGCGTTGAAGTATGACTGGGCCTCGCCCCAGTCCAGGCGCAGCAGGGCCGACAGTCCGGCCATCCAGGCGGCCCGCCACTCCCAGGGGTCCTGGGCCAGCAGGGCGTCGACCTGTTGGCGGACCAGGGCGTGGTCCTCCAGGGCCAGCCCCGCTTGGCAGCGGGCCAGTTTGACAGCCGCCGTGTCGGCCGGCGGCCGGCGCAAGATGTCGAGGCGGGCCTTGGGGGCCAAGGCGGCGGTGGCGGCCGCCCAGCCGCCGGCCGGGTCGCCCAAGTCGGGCCGCAGTTGGGGCAATTGGGTCCAGTCGAAGGCGTCGGCGGCGATGGTGGGGGCCGAGAACAACTCGCTGGCCACGGTCGTGCCGGCCGGCCGGCCGTGGGTCGCGCCGACCAACTCGCGCAGCACCCCGACCAGTTGGAGGCGCAACTCCTCGACCGAGCCGAAACGGTCGGACGGGCTGGGGGCGCAACACTTGGCGATCAGCCGCAGCAAGGAGTCGGCCCGCCCCAGGGCGCCCAGCTGCTCCGGCGGCGGCAGGGAGGTCTGATAGGTCGACTGATAGCCCTTGACCTCGGCGCAAGCCACCAGCAGGGTGCGGCCGATGGTGTAGATGTCGGACTCGACCGAGGTCCCCTGGGCGGCCACCTCGGGGGCCTGGAAGCCGACGGTGCCGAAAATGGGCGACTGGTCGTCGTCCATCCGCCGCACCCCGCCCAGGTCGATCAGACGGACCGTGTCCTCCACCTGCATGATGTTGTCGGGCTTGAAGTCGCAGTACAGCAGGCCGCGCTGGTGCAGGTAGGTGAAGGCCGGCAGAATGCCTAGGACGAAGGCCACGGCCTGGTCCAGCGGCAGCGGGCTGTAGGTCCCACCGGCGGCGGCCGAGCGGTCCTTCAGGATCTGTTTCAGGGAACGGCCGTTGACGAACTCCATGACGATGTAGGCGGCGTTGTGGTGGGTGACGAAGTTGTAGATCTCGACGATCAGGGGATGCTGCACCTCGGCCAAGAAACGTTGCTCAGCGATGGCGGAGGCCTGGGCCGACTCGTCGCCCACGTTGAGCAGGCCCTTGAGCACCACCCAGCGGTCGGAGACGTTGCGGTCCCGGGCCAGGTGGATCCAGCCCATGCCGCCGAAGGCCAGGGGGCCCTGGACCTCGTACTGGCCGGCCACCAACTCGCCTGGCTGGAGCTTGACGGTGAAGGAGTAGGGCCGTCGGCACTGGGGGCAGAAACCCTCCAGGCGACCGGCGCCGGTCTCGCCCGAGCGGCCCACCGGGGCGCCACAACTGGGACAGTTGCGCCGATCCTCGGGGATGACGGCGTCGGTCAAGATGGCCTGGGCCGGGTCGCGCGTCGGCTCCGCCGGCACCTCGGTCAGCCCGGCCCCCAGACCGCTGGAATGGGCCCGGTAGGCCGCCTTGGGCCGGCTGGCGGCGGTGAGGGGACCGGCCAGGCGGGCCGAGCCCAGCGGGGCGACGGCCAACCGGCTGGTCAGGGCGGCGCTGGCGGCCGGCGGGGCGGCGTCGGCCGGGGCGCCGCAGACAGTGCAATAGCCGTCCTGGAGCTGGCCGCCGCAACCGGGCTGGCGGCAGGGGGCGGCCGGGGCCGCCGGAGCCGCCGGTCGAGCGCCCGGAGGGGGGCCGGCCACAGGGTTGGGCCGTCCGGGGACGGCTGTCGACCCCCCCGGTCGTCCCAGTCCGACCGCCGGGTTGATCGCCGGTCCCACTCCGGGCGTCGGGCCGCCGGGTTGTCCCAGTCCGACCGCCGGGTTGAGCGTCGGCCCCACTCCGGGCGTCGGGCCGCCGGGTTGTCCCAGTCCGACCGGTCGGCCCAGGAGGGGAGGGGCGTCCGATCCGGGGGGCGCGGCCGGCCCCGCCGCCGGGGCCGCCGACGTCCCGGGGGCGGCCGGCGACAGCGGTGGCAGCCCGCAGACATCGCAGTAGCCGTCGCGGATGACACCGGGGCAGCCCGGCCGTTGGCACCTCATGTCCGCTCCCGGGAGCGGTTCTCGGCCGTCACGGCCAGCAGGGCGCGATAGGCCTCCAGGATCGGTTTGACCACCGCCAACGGCGTCGGCCGGCGGTTAAGCAGGTCGGTCGCCTGGGCGGCCAGGGCGGCCAACTGGGGGTCGCGCGCCGCCGCCGCCGGGTCCGCCAACTCGGCCCAGTCGTGGACCAAGCGCCGCCACTCGTCCAAGGCCTGGCGGTTGGCCCGCTCGACCACCTCCAAGGCCCGCCCGACCTGGGCCAGCCGCTGGCTGTAAGCCTCCCGGACGGGTCCCGGCTCGGGCGGCGGACCCAGGGCGTCGAGCCGGGGGACGGCGTACTTGGGGGCGGGGAAGACCCGGCCGGCGGTCTCGGCCACCAACTGGGCCACCGCCTCCTGGCGGCGGCCCAACGCCTCCCAGGCGGCCTTCAGCCGGAGTGTCTGATCGGCCTGCTGGCGGCGCTGGGCCTGGCCCACGATGAGGTCGCGCTCCAGTTTGGCCGCCCGAATCTCCATCGGCCCCAGGCTGCCGCCGATGTCCCCGCCCCGGTCCGCCTTGGCCGCCAATTCGGCCGTGTCGGCGGCCATGGCGTCGACTGTGTTGGCCGAGGCGGCCCTAGTCTCGGCCGGTTCGAGTTTGACCTGATCGCGCAGCCGCTCGACCTGGGCCCGGAGATCTTTCAGGCGGCGGGACAACTGGTCGGCCAGAGGGCTGAGGTTGAGGGAACTGGCCAACTGGGCGGTCAGGGCGTCGCACAGCCGACAGGCCTCGCCCAGGTTGACCGACAGGCTCGGCCCGGCGCCGTTGTCGTCGTCCAACCGACCCCAGGCCAGTTGGGCCAGTTGGCGCAGCTGGACCGGCCCCACCCGGCCGGAGTCCCAGGTCGCCATCAACTCTTGGCGGCGGCGCTGGACGGCCTGCCAGACCGACAGGGCGACCATCAGGTCGGCGGTCTGCCCGGCCGGCTGGGGCAGCTGCAAGATGGCCCGGTCGAGCCGGTCGAGGGTTTCTCGTCGCTCGCCCAACCAGCCGTCCAAGGCGTCGAGATAGGCCATGAACTGGGTCGCCTCGCCCGGCTGGTCGATGGCGCCGGGCGGCCACGGGGCCGGCGTCGTCACCGGTATTCCCGCAGCCGGGAGCGGAAGCCGAGCAAGAGCGAGACCAGGTTCGCCAGTCCCAGGACGGCCACCGCCACAATGCCGACGGTGGCCGGGGCCCGGCCGGCGGCCAGGGCGACCAGGGGAACGAACATACCGCCCTGGGCGGCCAGGGAGACCAACCACCAGGGGGTGATAAAACGGTGGCTGCGCCAGGCGGCGGCCACCAGGGAGGCCAGCACAACGGCGATGGAGGCGCCGGCCGAGATCAGGGCCAAGATCGTCAGCCAGCCGGCACCGCCGGCGGCGGCGTCCCGCCGGGCGTTCTGGTACAAGTCGCCCAACGGCCCTTGGGCCTGGTCCAACTGGCTCTGGGCCTGGCTCCGCGCCGCCGCGTCGGGGAGGGCGCCGGGGTCGGTTTGGGCCTGGACCAACCAGCGGTTGACGGAGTCGTCCCAGGCCGTGGCCGCCTGGAAGACCGCCTCGACCTCGGCCACCTGGTTCGGCCCGGTGGCGGCGGCCTCCAGCAGGGCGGCGTAAGCCTGGTCCAACTGTTGGTTGAAGTCGACGCTGGCCTGCGGGTCGGTCCAGTCGCCGACGATGAGGGCGGACTCGGTCAGCGCGGTCTGGGCCGCCTCCAGCCGGTCGGCCCGCTGGGCGGCCTGGGCCGCCGTGTCGGCCACGGCCCGGCCGTAGGCCAGCGCCACCACCGCCAGGACGGCCGTCAGCCCGGCCCAGAGCACGGCCCAGAAGCGGTAGCGGCCCAGCAAACCGGGGGTGGGCCGGCGCCGCTGAACGGCGCCTGTGGCCTGCGGACGGGTCAGGCCGGCGCCGGCCGCCGGGTTCGGGGCCGGCGCTCCCGCTGGGGCTGGGGCGGGGGACGACGGGGCGGCGGCCGGGCCGGCGGCGGTTCGAACCGGTCGGCCGGGCTGGCCGGGCCGACCGGGTTGGGCGGTGGCCATTAGGCCCCCTCGGCGGCGGTTGGCCGGGACTCGGCCGCCCGGGCGGTGTCGGGGTCGTTGGGCTCGGTCGCCGGGGGCCGCTGGTCTGGGGCCGCCGTCGGGTCGGACGGCGCCGCCTCGGCGGCGGTCGGCGGCCAGTCCACGGCCGGCTGGTCCGAGGGGGCGGCGATGTCCGCGGGCTCGAGTTGGCGCAACTGCTCGACCGTGGGGTCGTCCTGGTCGCGCAGCCGCCAGGCCTGGCGGCCGATGGCGGCCTCGAAGACATTGCGCACGAAGCGGCCGTTGCCGAAGTTCTGGTCCCGCTGCTGGGCCGCCAGGACCAGCTTGAAGGCTTGGACGGCGGCCGGGGCGAGGTCGTAGTCCCCCTGGGCGGCCATGCGCTCGAGCATGGCGGTCAACTCGTCGTCGCTGTAGTCGTCGAATTGGATGGTGGTGCGGAAGCGGGAGGCCAGGCCGGGGTTCTGGTCGATGAAGCGGGCCATCGGGGCCGGGTAGCCGGCCACGATCACCACCAGGTCGCCGCGGTGGTCCTCCATCTCCTTGACCAAGGTGTTGATGGCCTCCTCGCCGTATTGGTCGCCGGACAGGGAGTAGGCCTCATCGATGAACAGGACGCCGCCCAGCGCCCGGGCGGCCACCTCGGCGGTCTTGATGGCGGTCTGGCCGAGGTAGCCGGCCACCAACTCGGAGCGGTCGACCTCGACCAACTGGCCTTGGGACAGCAGGCCGAGGGCGCGGTAGATGCCGCCCACTAGCCGGGCCACCGTGGTCTTGCCGGTGCCGGGGTTGCCGACGAAGACCAGGTGGCGGGTGATGGTGGGGTCTTTCAGGCCGGCCTTGGCCCGCTTGGCCTGGACCTTGAGGATGGCGGCCTGGCGGTGGATCTCGGCCTTCACCGTGGCCAGGCCGACCAGGGCGTCGAGTTCGGCCAGCCATTCCTGCAACGACTTCTCCGGTTCGGCCGGGGGTTGCTCCGGCTGCCCGGCGGTGGCCATAGCTGGGGCGGGGGTGCTAGAAGCGGGAGCGGGATCCGGCGCTGGGCCGCCCGTCACGGGTGCGGCCGTCACAGGGCTGGCGCCCGTCACGGGGGAGGCGGCCGTCACGGAGGAGGCGGCCGTCGTGACGGTGCCGTCCCCGACCGTCTCGCCGGGGAGGCCGGGGAGTTGGCCCAGCAGGCCGAAGGCCCCCGGAGTGTGGGGGTCGAGGAGGGAGAGGTCGAAGTAGTCCGACTGGTCGGCCGTCGTGGAACGGCGCGACTGCTCCCGCAACTGGTTCAGGACACGGTGCAACAGGTCGGGGGCGACGGCCTCGAATTGGCGTCGGGCGGCCTCGTCGGCCGACGCCGACCCAGGGTCGTTCATGTGGCCTCCAGCTTGGGCGGCGGTGATGGGCGGAGCGGTCGTCCGCCCGGCCGGGCGGCGGCGGGAAGTCGGGCGGCGGCGGTCTGGGCTGAGTGGCCCCGTGAGACGGGGTGTTGTGAGGTGAGGCGTTGTGAGATGTGGCGTTGGGACGGGGCGGTCATGGGCCGTCCAGATCCAACGGGTTGGCCGCCTTGGCCCGAGCGGCGGGGACGGGCGCCAGCTCGGACGGCGCCGTCTCGGGCGTCCCGGGGGCGAACTTGTCCCGTAGGAAACGGCCGTGGGCCACCAGGGCGGCGGCATCGCGCTGCAGCACGGCGTCATACATCCGGTCGACCGTCACCGCCAACAAGTCGAGTTGGTCTATCAGGATCAACAGCGGAGTCTTGGCCCCCATGACGGGCCGGGAGTTGGCCCAGTCCCGGGGCAGCCGGACGTAGCCGCCCAGGGCCTCGGGCAGGTAGCTGGTGGCGGTGGCGATGAGGGAGTACTGGTCCAGCGTGGCCAAGCCGGAGTTGTCCATCCGGGGCACAATGTCACGCAGCCGGGAGGCCACCCGCCGCACCCGGGCGCGGACCGCCCCCGACAACGTGGCATCGCCCGCCACCTGGCGATCGATCTGGTCCAGAGCGGCCGTGATATCCGTCGGCGTCGGGGCCGGCGGCAGGACGGCCGGCACCTCGGCCGCGACCACCGTCGGGGCGCCGCGCAACCAATCGAACAGACTCACCTGTGCCCACCGCCCATGGGGTTAGCGGGAGACGTCGAGGTTGGTCGGGACGGACGGTTGTTGGGCCTGGGCGCGGTCCAGGTAGGAGCGCGACTTGACGATCTCGTGCTCCAACACGCCCACCGTCTGGGCCATCGACTCCAGGGCCTTGGCCTTGAACTGGTCGATCGTGTCCATCGTCTGATAGATGTTGGCGAAGGCGGCCTGGAGTTGCTGCAGCCCGATGGTCGAGCTGGCGGCCTGCTCGCGGATGCCGGCCGACTGCTCCTTCAACATCTCGCTGGTGCGCTGGATCATGTCCGAGGTGGTGGCGTTGAGGGCCGTGATCTGGTCCAGCACCAGACGCTGGTTGCCCAGAGCCGAGGCCACGATGACCGCCGTCCGCAGGGCCGACATGGTGGTGGTCGAGGCCCGGTCGACGCCTTTGATCAACTCGATGTTGTTCTTGATGATGATGTCGATGGCCAGGTAGCTCTGGATCGACACGGCCAACTGGGTGAGCAGGTCCTGGTGCTTCTGGCGGACGTAGAACAAGACGTCCTCGTTCAACACCTTGGCCCGCTCGGGGTCGCTGAACTGTAACTCGGCCACCTTGGCGGCCACCTGGCGGTCCAGCCGTTCGGCGATGTAGACGTATTGGTTCAGCCGCCCCATGGTCTGCCAGAGGTTTTGTTTCTCCATGTTCAAGGCCACGTTGTCACGGGTCAATTCGTCTTGGCCGGAGCGGAGAGCGTGCAGGATGGCGTTGAGATGGCTCTGGGAGGACTGGTACTTGTGGAAGTAGTTCTCCAGCTTCTTGCCCATCGGGATGACGCCGAAGACCTTGCGCGAGACCGATTTGTCCTGGCCCGGATCCAAGTCCTCAATGGTGCGGCGCAACTCGATCAACGTCTGGCCGACGGTCGAGCCCTGGGCCAGGCCGCCCTCCTTCAGCGCCCGGACCGGCGTGTTCAGCAGGCGGTTGCTGGTCTCGGCGGCGCGGCGGATATCGGCATCGCCCATCGAGCGGACGGCATCGGCCTGGGCCGAGAACTCGGGGCTGCGGGTCTTGGCCTGGTCGATGGCGTCCAGGAAGGTCTTGACCCGTTCGTCCAGCAACGGCACCTGGGCGGTCTCGACTTGCGGCGCCATGGCCGGGGCCTGGGTCTCCGTGATGGCGACCACGGGGCCGGGGGCGTCCAGGGTCAACGGCGGCTCGGTGGTCGGCGGCGCCAGCGGGGCGACGGCGGCCGATCCCTGGTTCTGTGGCGCCAGGGGGGCGGCGGCCGCGCTCGGGCTCTGCGGCGCCAAGGGGACGACGGCGGCGTTTTGGTCCTGTGGCTCTGTCATGCGATCTCCTGACGGCTGGTCCGAGAGGCGAGGACGGGCTCGGACGTCGCGTCCGGCCGGCCGGTCCCCGCCTGGCTGTCCCATATCTTAGGCGTTGCGCCCCGATTTGATCGATTCTTCACCGTCGGGCGGCCCCGCCATCGGCGGAGCGGGCGACAGGTTGTGGCGGGTTCCGTCCGGGAGGTGGGCCGAATGTCACAGGGGCCTGGTTTGATGGCGGCTGTGGAAGAGCTGTCCTATCGCCTGGTGGGTGGTGCCGCGCCTGTTCCCCGGGGCCGCCCGGGGCCGGACCAGTGGCGCGTCATCGACCACCGGGACGGGCCGCTACTGGTCCTGGGCGGGCCGGGGACGGGTAAGACCTGGACCCTGGTCGAGGCGGTGGCGGCGCGGCTGGAGCGGTCGGACCAGCCGGTGGTGGCGCTGACCGGCGGTGGCGAGGCGGTGGCGCGGCTGCGCACTTTACTGGCGGCCCGCGGCCCGGCGGCGGGCCGGGCCCAGGTGGCGTCCTGGGCCGGACTGGCCCGGGCGCTGGTCGAACGGGTCGAGCCGGCTGGGAGGCTGCTGGGGGCGGGGCCGGCCGACCTCAGGCTGCGCGAGCTGGTGGCGGGGCGCCCGACCCGGGACTGGCCCGTCGGCTGGGCCGAGGCGGCGGGGACGGCCCGTTTCGCCCGGGAGGTCCGGGAGGCCTTGGACCGACTGCGCCGAGAAGGCCTGACGCCGGCCCGGCTGGCGGCCGCCGGCCGGCGCCAGGGGCGCCCGGAGTGGGTCGCCCTGGCCCGGCTGGCCGAGGACTACCGCGACGTCTTGGCCCTGGAGGGGGCGGTCGACTTCCCCGGCCTGTTGGAGCGGGCCGCGGCTGTGGCGGGCGACCCGGGCCTGGCGCCGGGGGAGGGCACGGCCTATTACATCGACCACTACGAGGAGGTCGAGCCGGCCCAGATCCGCCTATTGGCCGCCCTGGCGGGACCCGGGGCGACGGTGGTGGCCTTCGGCGACCCGCGCCAGTCGGTCGGGGCCTTCCGGGGGGCGGCGGCCCGCTCCAGCCTCGACTTCCCGGATCTCTTCCCCGGCGCCGAGGTGGTCGAGTTGACGGTCGATCGGCGCCACGCGCCGGCCCTGCGGGCGGTGCTGGACAAGGTGGCGCGGCTGATCCCCCTGCCCCGGCCGGGGCCGGGCCAGACTCTGAGCCCAGATCCACCGATTCTCGACTACCGAGCGACCCTGTCCGGGCGCGCTGACGGCGGCGCCGACGTTCAACGGACATCCAGTCCGTCCTCGCCTCGGCCCCACCGCCATCACACCCGTCTAGGGCCGCTCGCCACGCCGATCATCGGTGGATCTGGGCTGGCCGGAGCCGCCGAGGACGCCGGGTTGGGCGAGGGGGTTGGGTTGGGCGAGGGGGTTGACGCCCTGGGGGCGACTGTCACCGGGGCCGACGCCCCGGGTGTGGCTCGGGCGGTCGTGCTGGCTGGGCGACGGGCCGAGGGCGAGTGGATCGCCGAGCAGTTGCGGATCGCCCGGCTGGGCGGGCTGGCCTGGTCGGATATGGCCGTGCTGGTGCGCTCCGGGCGGGCCCTGTCTCTGCTGGCCTCGACTCTGAGCGGGGCCGGGGTGCCGCTGGCGGTCGGCTGGTCGGATCTGCCGCTGGCCCAAGAGCCGGTTGTGGCTCGGCTGCTGGACGACCTGCGGTCGGCCGATGAGGGGGCTCAGGCCTTGGTGGTGGACCGGCTGTGGCGGGTCTGGGAGGGCTCGGGCGAGCCGGAGCGGTTGACGGCCGAGTTGGCCGGCGACGCCGCCGCCAAACTGGCGGCCGAGCGCGACCTGGACGCCGTCTGCGCCCTGATGGACGCCGCCCAAGACCGCCTCGACCTGGTTGGGCAAAGTGGCGTCGAGACCTTCCTGGCCGAGATCGAGGGCCAGGCCATCCCGTCTCGGCGGTCCCGACCGGCGGTGTCGGACGGCGCGGGCGTGGCCCTGTTGACCGCCCACCGGGGCAAGGGCCGCGAATGGCCGCTGGTGGTGGTGGCGGGGGTGCAGGAGGGCGTCTGGCCCGACACCAGACAGTCGCGCGGCCTGATCCGCTTGGACGGTCTGACGTCCGACGGCCGCTTCGACCAGCCCGACTTCCGGGAGGGACTGGGGGCCGAGCGGCGCCTCTTCCTCAGCGCCGTCAGCCGGGCCAGTCGGCAACTGCTGGTGACGGCGGCGGACGACGCTGGCGACTGGGCGCCGTCGCGCTTCCTGGACGACTTGGGGCTGGTCGTCGAGCGGCTGGAGCCGCCGGGGACGACGACCACCAGCCTGGTCGGACTGGTCGGCCGCTGGCGCCGCTTGGCGAACGACCCCGACAGCCACCCGATCCTGCGCGACATCGCCGTCGCCCGCCTGGCCGACCTGGCCCAGGCCCACGACGACCACGGCCGCCCCCTGGCGCCGACGGCTGACCCGGCGACTTGGTGGGGGGCGGAGACAGCGCCGCCGGCCGCCCCCGGGGGTTGGGATCGCCTCGGGGAGGCAGCCGGCCCAGCGCTGGAGCCGGAGGTTGGGAGTGGGTCGGACTCGGGTCGGCTGGCCGGGTCGGCGGCCGGTTTGTCCGGATCGGAGGCGCTTGGGATCGGGGCCGGTCCCTCCGGGGTCGGCCGAGTCGGGGCGGGGATAGTCGGGGTCGGTCCGGTCGGGTCGGGGGCGCTCTTCGACCAGTTGGGCGCGGCGGCGACTTGGTCCCCCAGCCAGGTCCAAGAACTGCTGGCCTGTCCCCGACGTTGGTTCTTGTCCCGGCGGGCGCGGGCCGAACCGCCGCCGTCGCCCAACGCCCGACTGGGCCAGTTGATCCACGCCTTGGCCCGGCGCCTGGCCCAGGGCGACTTGGACCGGGAACAAGCCGGCGCCGCCTTGGACCAGGCCTGGGAGCGGCTGGGGCTGACCGCGCCCTGGCGCTCGCTGGCGGAGCGGGCGGCGGCCGAGGCCTGTCTGGAGCGTTACCGGGTGTGGCTGGAGGGGCAATCCGACTATCACCTGGTCGGCTTGGAGTTGCCTTTCGCCGCCCAGGTCGAGGCCGGGGAGCAGACGGTCCGGCTGGTCGGCCGGTTGGACCGGGTGGACCGTGACGATCTGGGCCGGCTCCGGGTGGTCGACCTCAAGACCGCCCGCAGGGCGCCATCGGCCAAGGAAGTGGAGGCCAACCTGCAGCTCGGTCTCTACCAGGCGGCCGTGGCCGCCGGCGGTCTGGGCCGGCTGGCGGCGCCGCGACCGTCTTTGGCGGGGGCGGAATTGGTCTACTTGCGCCTGCCGGCGACGCAGCGCGCGCCTCGGCGGGTGGCGGCCCCCGATAGCGGGCCGGCGCCCAATGTGTCCCCGGCCGCCGGCCCCGCCGACGTCTTGACCGCCAGTTCGGCCACGGTCTCGACCGCCAGTTCCGCCATCGGCTCGGCCGGTGTTCCCACCACGGCCCCGGCCGTCGGCTGGGACGGCGGTGGGCCCAAGGCCATGGCCCAAGCCAACTTGGAGTCGCGGCCCCACCTGGAGCGGGAACCGGTCTACCCGGCGCTCAGCCCGGCCGGTCGGGACCGCCTCGGCCGGCAGGCGGACTATCCCACCTGGGTCCACCAAGCCCTGGCGGCGGCCGGCCTGGTCTTGGCCGAGGGCCGTTTCCCGGCCCTGGCCGCCCGCGCCTGCTCGGCCTGCCCCTTCCGCCCCGGCTGCCCGGCTCGGGCCGTGGACGAGGTTGAGCCATGAGCGGGGTCGACCTGAGAGGGGCCAAGGGGGAGGACTTCCGGCCCCAGGATTTGGCCGGCCTGCTCGGCCTGCCCCTGTCGGACGAACAGATGGCCGCCATCACCGCCCCTCTGGAGTCTTATTCGGTGGTGGCGGCGGCCGGGTCGGGGAAGACCACGGTGATGGCGGCGCGGGTCGTCTGGCTGGTGGCGACGGGTCAGATCGAGCCGGGCCAGGTGATCGGGCTGACCTTCACCCGCAAGGCGGCGGCCCAACTAGGCCGGCGGGTGGCGGCGGCCCTGGCCCTATTGGGACTCCCCGAGGGCGTCGGCGGCGAACCGACTATCGCCACCTACGACGCTTTCGCCGCCGCCTTGGTGGCGGACCACGGCGCCTGGCTGGGGCAAGACGGCCCGGCCCGGTTGCTGGACGAGGCCGGTCGTTACCGCCTGGCGACCGAGGTGGTGGAGAACGCGGCCGGCCCTCTGCCCTATCTGAGCCAGTACGCCCCGGCCACCTTGGCCCGCTGGCTGCTGGACCTCGACCAGGGCCTCCAGGCCAATCTGGTGACGGCGGCGGACCTCGAGTCAGACTCGGCCGACCTGCTCCAACAGCTGGCGGCGGTGCCGCCGAACCGTCTGGGGAAGGTCTACCGGGAGGTGCGGCGGGCGCTGGAGACGGTGGCCGCCCGGCGGGAGCTGATCGGCCTGAGCCAGGCTTACGCGGCCCGCAAACGAGACTTCGGGGTGGTCGAATTCGCCGATCAAATGGCCACCGCCGTCCGTCTGGTCCAGGTCCGCCCCGCCGTCCGGCGCGATTTCGCCGAGCGCCGGGTCGTGGTCTTGCTGGACGAGTACCAAGACACCTCGGGCGCCCAGGCCGCCCTATTGCGCCAGTTGTTCGCCCCCCGGAGCCGGGACGCCTGGGGCGGCGATGCGGACGACCCGGGACGGCCGGTCATGGCGGTGGGCGACCCCCGCCAGGCGATCTACGGCTGGCGCGGGGCCTCAGCCAGTAACTTGTCCGATTTCGCCCCTGATTTCGCCACCCCCGCCGGCCTGGCGCGCCGCTTCGTCCTGACGGTCAACCGGCGCTGTGACCGGGCCGTCGTCCGGGCGGCCAACGCCATCGCCCCCCAGCCACCCCCGGACGGTTCGGCCCTGGCTGTGGCGGGTGACGCGGTGGGGGCTGTCTTAGGGGGTGGTCCGGGAGTGGCGGGCGACGCGGCCGGCGCCATCGCCGCTGGACCGTCTCCGCATGGTTCGGCCCTGGTTGTGGCGGGTGACGCGGCCAGAGTCGTCTTGGGGGGTGGTCCGGGACCGGCGGGCGGCTCGGCTAGGTCCGTCTCCGGAGATGTCGCGGCGATGGTGGGGGAGACGGACGAGTCGGTCTCGGGCGGGGAGGGGGCCAATCCGGCGGACCCGGCGATGCGGGCCGCGCCCGGGGCCGGGGCGGGCTGGGTCGAGACGGCCGGTTTCGTCACCTGGGACGAGGAGGTGGTCTGGATCGCGGATCAGGTGGTTCGGGCGATGGCCGCCCGGGAGGTGTCGGGCTGGGGCGAGATCGCCCTGCTGACACGGCGCAACGCCGAGCTGGGGCCGTTGTGGCAGGCCCTGACCGACCGCGACGTGCCGGTGGAGATCGTCGGCCTGGGGGGGCTGCTGCAGGTGCCCGAGGTGTCAGACCTGGTGGCCCGGCTGCGCCTGGCGCACGATCCGAGCGACAATCCCAGTTTGATCCAAGTGGGGCTGGGGCCGGGTTGGGGGTTGACCCGGCAGGAGCTTGAGGTCTTGGGCCGCCGGGCGGGTGAACTGGCCCAGTCGGCCCTGCTCCTAGACCAGCCGTCGGCCGGGTCGGACGAGTCGGGCCACGGCCGGGGTCAGCCTCCGGTTGAGGCGGCTGAGTCGGTCCTCAACCGACGCGGGTCTCCGGGCGGACTGGCCGGGTCGGCCGGGTCGGACGGGTCGGGCCACGGCCTGGATCGGCCTCCGGCCGGGTCGGACTCGGCCACTGATCAAGGCGAGCCTGGGGACGGGGAATGGGTCCAGCGGCCGGTCTTGGCCGCCGCTCTGGCCGACCCCGGGGTGGATTGTCCGCCCAACCTGGCCCGGCGGTTGAGACGCTTGGCGACCGCCCTGGCCGACTGGCGGGCGCTGCGCCGTCTGCCCGTGGTCGAGGCGGTGGACCGCTTGATCGCCGACTGCGGCCTGGAGGCCGAACTGGCCAGTTGGCCCGACCCGGCCGGGGCGGTCCGGCGGCGCCAGCTGGCCGCCTTCCGCGAGGCGGTGGCCCATTACGCCGCCGGTCGTCGGGAGACCGGTCTGGGCGGCCTGCTGGCCTGGCTCGAGGCCGAGGCCGAGGTCGGCCTGGGTCTGGACCGGGCGACGGCCTCCAGCCAGGATTCGGTCAAATTGCTGACCGTCCACCGGGCCAAGGGCCTGGAGTGGGAATTGGTCTTTTTGCCCGGACTGACCGACCAGTTGTTCCCGCTGGCCCGGGGCGGGGCCAACCCGATGACCCAGCCGGCGGCCTTGCCCCACCGACTGCGGGCCGACGCCGCCGTCTTACCCCGCCTGGACCAGGCCACCGGGCCGGGGATCCAAGACTTCACCCAGGCCCTGCGCCAAGACTGGCGGCGGGGAGAGGACCGTCTGGCCTATGTCGCCGTCACCCGGGCGCGGCGCCGGCTGGTGGCCAGCTGCCATCTCTGGCGGACCGGTACGAGGCCCCAGGCGGCCTCGGATTATTTCCTGGCCTTGGAGGCGGTGGCACAAACAGACGGCCGGGCCGGTCCCCGTCCGGCGGCGACCACGGCCAACCCGACCGCCGCGACCGACTCCGGCCTCGACTGGCCCAGCCCCGGACAGCGCCGCCGCCAGGCCCAGACCGCCCGCCTGGCCGCCCGGGTCGAGGCCTGGCGCCAGCCCGACGCGCCCGGCCGCCGCCAGGCCCAGGCCGCTTTGGCCCAGGCTCCGGCCGAGGTCCGCCGCCAGGTGGCGGAACTGGACGCCGCCGCCGACCGACTACTGGCCCAGGCCGCCCCGGCCGTGGTCGAGGTGGCCCTGCCGGCCGCGCTGACCACCAGCCAGGTCCTGTGGGCCGCCCGCCAGCCCGACCAATTGGCCGCCGCCTTGGTCCGGCCCTGGCCCCGCCGGCCGTCGCCGGCCGCCCGACTGGGCCATGACTTCCACCGCTGGCTGCAACGTCTGGCCTTGGAGCCGTCCCTCTTGGACAGCCTGGAGGACGACTGGGAGGGGGCTGGGCCGCCGCCCGACGATTGGACCCTTCCGGTGGGGGATGGGTCTTCGGCCGCCCCGGTGGGGGATGGGTCTTACCCGGTGGTGGATGGGTCTTCGGCCGACTTGGCGGGGGATTCTTCGGCCGGCTCGGCGAACGGCGCGGCAGCCCGTCTGGAGCGTCTGCGGGCCGGCTTCCAACACGGCCGCTTCGCCGCCTGGACGCCGGTGGCGGTGGAGCGGCCCTTCGTCCTGGCCCTGGGCGGGCGCCAGATCCGGGGTCGGATCGACGCCGTTTACGACCGCGCCTCGGCCCCCGGCGTGGTCCCGGCGACGGCCGCCTACCTGGTGGTGGACTGGAAGACCGGTCACAGCCGCCCCGACCCGCTGCAACTGTCCTTCTACCGCCTGGCCTGGGCCGAGCTGTCCGGGGTGGCGTTAGACACCGTGGCGGCAGCCTTCTACCACGTCGGCCCAGACCGCCTCGACTATTTGACGACGCCGCTCGACCGGGCCGCCCTGACCACCTTGGTGGCCGGCCTGGGACGGTCGGCCTAGCCGTTGGACCGCCCAGGCTGGTCCACGGGCTGGGCTAGCTCCCGGCTCAAGTCCGAGATGGCGTGGGCGCGGCGGCGTGGCGGTCGGGTTGGCTCAGCTCTCGGATCGAGTCCGGGATGGCGTGGGCGATGACGGGATGACGGTGGGGGTCACGCTCCGTCGAGCCATTGGCGGATCAGGCGATGGGCGATGGACGGGGGGCCGGGCAGGGTCAGCCGACCCTGGGCGATGGCGGCCCTGGCCTGGGAGCGGGTGAACCAGTCGGCGGCCACAATCTCGCCGCCGTCCGGGACGATGGCGCTGTCCAGCGCGTGGGCGGTGAAGCCGAGCATGAGCGAGCGGGGGAAGGGCCAGGGCTGGGAGAAGGCGTAGGCGATCTGGTCCACCACCAGGCCGACCTCCTCCCCGACCTCGCGCCACACGGCCCGCTCGGGCGTCTCGCCGGCCTCGACGAAGCCCGCCAGGATGGAGCGGCGACCCTCGGGCCAGACCGCTTGGCGGGCCAATAGGAGCCGGTCGGCGTCGTCGCGCACGGCCACGATGACGGCTGGGTCGGTCCGGGGGAACAATTCGATCTGACAGGCCGGGCAGCAGCGGGCGGCCCCGGCGGCCGTCACCGTGGTGGCCCCGCCGCAGTTGGGGCAGAAGGTCTCCCGCCGGTGCCACTGCCACAAGGCCGTCGCCGCCCAGACGGCCTCGGCCCAGCCGGCCTCCAACTGGGGCAGCGCCCGCCGCCACTCGGCCTCGTCGGCCTCGGCCAACCGATCCACGAAAACCGCCCCGGCGTCGTCCGATTCCTCAGTCCCGGCCTGGGTCGGCTCCGCGGCCCCGGGGCCGACCAGGCCGACCAACAAGTGACGTTTGGGGTCGAAAGGCACCCCGGTGGTCGGGCGCGGCTCCAAAGTGGCCAAGTCCAACAAAGAGCCTTGTCGCCACAAGGCCCAGACCAAGGCCTGATCGAGCCGGGCGGCCCGTCCCAGGCGGTCGAAATCAGTCTTCTCGGCGGCTTCGGCTCCGACTTTCCCCACAGCTTCATCCTAAGTCGGGCGTGGCAGGATGAATCCCGTGATGATGGGGGACGACGGGCTGGTCGAGGCGGTGCTGGCGGTCCTGCGCCGCGATGACTGCGTCGTTCTGCCGACCGACACGGTCTACGGCCTGGCCGCGCTGGCCGGCTCGGCCCGGGCGGTCCAGCGGCTGCAGGCGGCCAAGGGTCGGGGCGACGACTTCCCGCCGCCGGTCCTGGTGGCCGACCTGGCGGCGGTCGAGTCTTGGACGGGTCCGTTGCCGCCGGCCGCCGGACGCTTGGCCGAGGCCTATTGGCCGGGGCCGTTGACCCTGGTCCTGCCCTTGGCCCCCACCGCCCCGCCGCTGGCTCGGCCGCCGGGCGCGGAGATCGCCTGGCGCGTCCCCGACCACCCGGAACTGCGTCAGTTGCTGCGGGCCACCGGACCCCTGGCGACCTCCAGCGCCAACCGCCACGGCCACCCCGCCGCCACCACCGTGGACCAGGCGCGGCGCCAGTTGGGCCGCAGCGTCGCCCTCTACGTCGACGGCGGGCCGACCCCCGGCCCGACCCCCTCGACCGTCGTCGCCCTGGCGCCGGATGGCCCCCGCGTGTTGCGCCCCGGCCGGCTGAGTCCGGCCGATATCGCCTGGGCGGTGGCCGGCTAGATGCGTGAATATCTCCTGGTTCTATTGACGGGCCTGGCCGTCACCTTCGTCCTGGCCCCGGCCGGCCGCTCCCTGGCCCTGCGCCTCGGGGCCGTGGCCCGCCCCCGGGGGCGCGATGTCCACCAGTTGGCCGTGCCCTACTTCGGCGGCCTGGCCATGTTCGGCGGGGTGGCGGCGGCCTTCCTGCTGGCCAGCCGGCTGCCCTTCCTGTCGCGCTACGACTATGTCTCCCGGGAGTCCTGGGCCATCCTGGGCGGCGCCGCCGTCATCTGCCTGGTGGGAGTCCTGGACGACTTGTTCGACCTGTCCCCGCTGCTCAAAGCCGCCGGCCAGGTTTTGGCCGCCGGCGTCACCGTGCTGGGCGGCGTCAGACTGCTGTGGATCCCGTGGCCCGGCATGATCATCTCGCTGGAGCGCACCACCTCCATCCTGGTGACGGTCTTCGTCGTCTTCCTGGTGGCCAACGCCATCAACTTCATCGACGGCCTGGACGGTCTGGCGGCCGGCGTCGTCGCTATCGGCGCCGGGGCCTTCTTCATCTACGCCTACCGCCTGACCGTGGCCGAGAACCTGGTCCGGGCCACCACCGCCTCCCTGGTGACGGTGGCCATTTGCGGCGTCTGCCTGGGCTATCTGCCGCATAATTTCCATCCGGCCAAGATGTTCATGGGCGACTCCGGGTCGATGCTGTTGGGCTTGTTGATGGCCACCTCGGCCATCTCCTTGACCGGCCAATTGGACCTTGACCCCTACAACCTGGCCCACGACTCGCTGGGCACCGCCCTGATGCCGCTGATCCTGCCCCTGGCCGTCTTGGCCCTGCCCCTGATCGACTTGGCGCTGGCCTTCGTCCGCCGCACCGCTCGCCGCGAGTGGTGGTTCAAGGCGGACAAGTCCCATCTCCACCACCGGCTGATCCAGATGGGCCATTCCCACATCGGCGCGGTCTGGCTGATGTACGCCTGGTCCGCCTTGGTGGCCTTCGGCTTGCTCGGCCTGGGGCTGTGGCCCTCCTGGGGCATGGTCGTGGTGGTGGTGGTGGTCCTGGTGGGCGTGGCCGCCGTCACCCTATGGCCGCTGCGCCACATTCCGCCGGCCGACGGCGGCCGGACCGCCGCCCGTCAACTGGCCGAGCGCGTCCGCCGGCCGCCGTCCCCCTGATGGCCCCTCTGATGGCACTCTGATGGCCGAGCCATATTGGCTGGTCGCCTTGGGGCGACGCCTGGGCCTGGCGGCGGGCGTCGCGGCCGTCGCGGCCGGCGCGGCCGTCGCCTTGCTGGGGTGGGTTTGGGCCGGACCCGGGGCCGGCTGGGCGGCCGGGGCCGGGGCCGGGTCCGCCGGCTTGTTCTTCGCCCTGGGCCACATCGTCCAACTGTTGGTGGCCCGGCGGCGGCCCAGCTTGATCCTGGCGGCCTCCTTGACCGTCTACGCCACCCAGGTGGGGTTGGCCAGCCTGATGCTGGCCCGGCTGGTCGGGCTGGGGCTGGATCGGGGCTGGCTGGTGGGCGGCCTGACGGTGGCTGTCGTCGGCTGGCTGGCGGGCTTGATCCAGGCCTTCCGCCGCGCCCGCCGACCAGTCTTCGACCCTCCCTCCGGGCCCAGTCCGGGCGAACTGTGACTTCGGCCCCGCAGCCTGATAGATTGCCCGCGATGAGCGATCCGAGAGGCAGTGGGGGCGGCGTCGTGGCCGCCCGACCAGATGTCCGCCGCCGAGGTGGAGGGCGGCCTCTGGCAACGTCCGGCCGCTCGGCCGGGCCGTCGAGGATCGTCTTCGGCATCGCTCCCGCCGTCGGGCGCCGCGCCGAGCCAAACCGATCCGAATAGTCCGCATAGATAGTCCCCGGCCTGACGGCCGACTGGTGAAGGAGAGGGTATGGGTCCTGTGGGCCTGTGGCCGCTAGAAGGCGAGGCGCCGCAGTTCGGGGTGGCCGCTTTCGACTCGCGCCCGCTGTTCCCCTCCGCCGCCTGGAAGGACTGGCAAGCCTGTCAGGCGACCGCCGCCGAGGGCGTGGTCTGTCCTTCGAACCCGACCTGGAGCGATATCTGGGTGACCAACCACATCGCCCAAGCCGTCATCGCCGCCATACTGGTGATCGGCTTCTGGCTGGTGGTCTCGGCCCGGGGCCAGGTCGTCCCGGGGAAGCGCCAGTTCCTGGGCGAAATGGCCTACAACCTGATCCGCAACAGTGTGGCCCGCGACATCATCGGCCGCGACTACCACAAATACGTCCCCTACCTGGTCGCCCTGTTCAGCTTCATCCTGATCAACAACCTATTCGGCCAGACCTTCTTGTTCATGTTCCCGACCTTCTCCAAGATCGGCTTCGCCTGGGGGCTGGCGATCTGCTCCTGGCTGCTCTACAACGGCGCCGGGATCAGGCGCAAGGGCTTCCTGGGCTATCTCAAGTCCGCCACCATCCCGGCCGGCGTGCCGGTCTGGCTGCTACCCCTGATCATCCCCTTGGAGTTCCTCTCCAACATCATCGTCCGGCCGGTGACGCTGGGGCTGCGCCTGTTCGCCAACTTGTTCGCCGGCCATCTGGTGGTCATGGTCTTCGTGGTCGGCGGCTCCTGGCTGCTGCTATCGACCAGCCAGTCCTCGGCCGAGTGGTCGCCGATCTGGAACGTGGCCGGCGGGTTGTCCCTGCTGCTGTCCTTCTTCGTCTTCGCCATCGAATTGCTGGTGGCCTGCCTCCAAGCTTATATTTTCACCGTCTTGACGGCTCAATACGTGGCCTCGTCGCTGGCCCAGGAACACTGATCTTCGGGCAAGCCCGAAAAATCCCGAAAGGAAAGTCATGAATCCGCTGGAAATCGCTGGCTCGATCAACATGATCGGCTACGGCCTCGCCACCTTGGGCCCGGCCCTGGGCGTGGCCTGGATCTTCGCCTCCGTCATCCAGGGCACGGCCCGTCAGCCCGAGGCCCGGGGGGCCATGCTGTCGACCGCTTGGATCGGCTTCGCCGTGGTCGAGGCCCTGGCCATCATCGGTATCGCCTTGGCCTTCATCCTGTCATGATGACCGCGTTCGAGCTCGATCTCGGACCGCTGCTGCCCGAGCACCTGTCCGAGCTGGTGGTCGGCGTCGTCTTGTTGGTCATCATCTGGGCGGTGGTGGTGAAAGTGGTGGCGCCGCGCTTCGAGGACACCTACGAGCGCCGGACGGCCGTCACCCGGGGGGCCATCGAGGAGGCCGAGCGCCAGCAGGCCGAGGCCCAGGCGGCCCTGGCCCGTTACAACGCCCAGCTGGCCCAGGCCCAGGACGAGGCCCAGGCCATCCGCCAGCAGGCCCGCGACGAGTCGGTCCAGATCAAACAGCAGGCCGTGGAACGGGCCGAGGCCGAGGCCGCCCGGGTGGCGACCGCCGCCCGGGCCCAGCTCGAGGCCGAGCGGGGCAAGGCCACGACCGAGTTGCGGGGCGAGATCGGCGGCCTGGCCACCGTCCTGGCCGAGCGCATCCTGGGCGAGGTCCTGACCGACGACCAGCGGGCCTCCCGGGCGGTCGACCGTTTCCTGGCCGACCTCGACCAGCAGCCGGCGCGGGTCTAGGCCATGGCCGTCGCCCTGTCCTCGGCCCAGGCCCTCGACGACGCCCTGACGGCTGTGGCCGGCGACGGTCAGACCGCCCAGGAGCTGTTGGCGGCGGCCGGTCTGCTGGACCGCGACCCCTTCCTGCGCCGCGCCCTGTCCGACCCGGCTGCCCCCTCCGAGGCCCGCCGCCAGGTGGCCGGCGCCCTCTTCCGGGGCCGGCTGTCGGCGGCGGCGCTGAGCCTGCTGCAGACGGCGGCGGGCCAAAGCTGGCCCGACGGCCTGGCCCTGGCCCGGGCCCTGGAGCGTCAGGGGGTGAGGGCGGTCTGGCTCTGGGCCCAGGCCGTCGGCAACCTCGACCGGGTGATGGACGAGTTGTTCACCGCCGGCCGCTTGATCTCCCAAGACCCCGAGTTGCGCCGGGCCGTGACCGACGCCGCCGCCGCCGCCGCTCCCCGCCGCGAGCTGGTGCGCCGATTGTTGGCCGGTCGGGTCGAGCCTCAGACCCTGGTTCTGGCCGAGCACGCCGCTCTCAACGGCCACGCCACCTTCGAGGACGTCGTGCGGCGCGACCTGGCCCAGGCCGGCCGCTTGCGCGGCGTCGAGGTGGCCGTGGCCACTTCGGCCCGACCTTTGTCCGAGTCCCAGCGGGTCCGCCTGGCCGCCGCCCTGACGGCTCGGGCCGGCCGGCCGGTGGCCTTGGAGGAGGTTGTCGACCCGGCGGTCGTCGGCGGGGTCAAAGTCGAATTGGGCGACGAGGTCATCGACGGCACCCTGACGGCCCGCCTGGGCGCGGCCCGTCGCCACCTGACGTGAGTATCGAACTAGAGCAAAGGACTTTTCAATGGCGGAATTGGCGATCCGGGCCGATGAGATCCGGGCGGCCCTCAGGGCCTATGTCCACGACGTCGAGGTGGCGACCGCCACCGGCCAAGAGATCGGCCACGTCCTGACCTCGGGCGACGGCATCGCCCAGGTCGACGGCCTGCCCTCGGCCATGGCTAACGAGTTGCTGGAGTTCGACAACGGCGTCCTCGGCATCGCCTTGAACCTGGACGAGCGCCAGATCGGCGTGGTCGTGCTGGGCTCGTCCGAGGGCATCGAGGAGGGCTCCACGGTCCGCCGCACCGGTGACATCTTGTCCGTGCCGGTGGGTGACGGCTACCTCGGCCGGGTGGTCGACGCCATGGGCAACCCGATCGACGGCCTGGGCCCGCTGGTCGGCCTGGAGGGCCGGCGTCCGCTGGATCTGCAGGCGGCCGGTGTGATGGACCGCCAGTCGGTCTCCCAGCCGCTGCAGACCGGTATTAAGGCCATCGACGCCATGATCCCGATCGGCCGGGGCCAGCGCGAGTTGATCATCGGCGACCGCAAGACCGGCAAGACCGCCATCGCTATCGACACCATCATCAACCAGCGGGCCGACTGGGAGTCCGGCGACCCGGCCCGGCAGGTGCGCTGCGTCTACGTCGGCGTGGGCCAGAAGGGCTCGACCATCGCCTCGGTCCGAGGCGTGCTGGAGGCCAACGGCGCCCTGCCCTACACCACCATCGTCAACGCCCCGGCCTCCGACCCGGCCGGCTTCAAGTACATCGCCCCCTACACCGGCTCGGCCATCGGCCAGCACTGGATGTACCAGGGCAAACACGTCTTGATCGTGTTCGACGATTTGACCAAGCAGGCCGAGGCCTACCGGGCGATGTCGCTGCTGCTGCGCCGCCCGCCCGGCCGTGAGGCCTACCCGGGCGACGTCTTCTACCTCCACTCCCGCCTGCTGGAGCGCTGCGCCAAGCTGTCGGACGAGCTGGGCGGCGGCTCCATGACCGGCCTGCCCATCATCGAGACCAAGGCCAACGATGTCTCGGCCTACATCCCGACCAATGTCATCTCGATCACGGACGGACAGATCTTCCTCCAGTCCGACTTGTTCAACGCCAACCAGCGCCCGGCCATCGACGTCGGCATCTCGGTCTCCCGGGTGGGCGGCAACGCCCAGATCAAGGCCATGAAGCAGGTCGCCGGCACCCTCAAGATCACCTTGGCCCAGTACCGCGACATGCAGGCCTTCGCCATGTTCGCCTCCGACCTGGACGAGACCAGCCGCCGCCAGCTCGACCGCGGCGCCCGGCTGACCGAGCTGCTGCGCCAGCCCCAGTACTCGCCCTACCCGGTGGCGGAGCAGGTGGTGTCGGTCTGGGCCGGCTTGAACGGCCTGCTGGACGATGTGCCGGTGGCCGACGTGCTGCGCTTCGAGGGCGAGCTGTTGGACCACCTGCGCCGCCACGGCGAGGTCTTGGCCAACCTGGCCGCCGGCCAGCCCTTCGACCAGGCGGCCCAACAGGCCGCCCGCGCCGCCGTGGCCGAGTTCAAGCCCTTGTTCCGCACCTCCCAGGGCCGTCCCCTGATCGAGCCCGAGGTCAAGCCGATGCCGTCGGACGACATCGACCAAGAGCAGATCGCCCGGAAGAAGCGCTAGCCGATGGCCGCCAGTCTGAGGGAGTTGAGGGAGCGCAACCGCTCGGTCCGCGCCACCCAGAAGATCACCCGCGCCATGGAGCTGATCGCGGCCTCCCGCATCACCAAGGCGCAACAGGCGGCCCAAGAAGCCTTGCCCTACACCAGGGCCTTGAACCGGGCCGTCCGCGACGTCTTGGGCCACGCCGGCGTCTACCACCCGCTGCTGATCAAGGCGCCGCATCCCCGCCGCAGCGCCGTCTTGGTCCTGGCCTCGGACCGGGGGTTGTCCGGGGCCTATTCGTCCAATGTGCTGCGCAAGGCCGAGGAGTTGTTCCGAAACTTGGACGACAAGCACAGCGAGCGCCAGCTCTACGTCTGCGGGCGCAAAGCCGTGGACTACTACAAATATCGCTCTAGGCCGATGGCGGACCATTGGGAGGGTTTCTCCGACCATCCGTCCTACGCCGACGCGGATCTGATCGCCCACGTCTTGATGGAGGCTTTTCTGAGGCCTTACGAGGACGGCGGCGTGGACGAGATCAATATCGTCCACACCCGTTTCGTCTCGATGCTGGCCCAGGAGACCAGGGTGCGTCGCCTGCTGCCCCTGGAGGTGGTCGAGGCCGGGGGGGCCGGCCGGGTCGAGGCCCTGTACGACTTCGAGGCCGACACTGACGGCACGGCTGACGACGCGGCCGACGACGCGGCCTATGGCCTGCTGGACGAGTTGTTGTCGCTCTACGTCCGCAACCGGATCCACTTCTACCTGATGCAGGCGGCCGCCTCCGAGTTGGCCAGCAAGCAGCGGGCCATGAAGGCCGCCACCGACAACGCCCAACAGTTGATCGAGGACCTGACCCGTCAGGCCAACCAGGCCCGCCAGAGCCAGATCACCCAGGAAATCACCGAAATCGTCGGCGGCGCCCAGGCGCTGTCCGAGGTCAAGACCAGGATGGAGTGACCTATGACCGCCACTTTAAGCGCTGAGACCCGCTCCAAGACGCCCGGCGTCGGCCGGGTCGTCTCCGTCATCGGCCCGGTGGTCGACGTCGAGTTCGCCCCCGACGAGTTGCCCGACATCTTGAACGCCCTCCAGGTCGAGGTCCAATCCACGGGCGAGGAGGGGGAGGCCCCCAGCCGGACCATCACCTTGGAGGTCGAACTGCACGTCGGCGACAACGTGGTCCGCGCCATCTCGCTCAAGCCGACCGACGGTCTGCGCCGGGGGGCCTCGGTCAGCGACACCGGCCAGCCCATCACGGTGCCGGTGGGAGAGGTCACCAAGGGCCGGGTCTGGAATGTCACCGGCCAGTGCCTGAACCAGGACGAGTCCGCCTTGGAGATCGCCCAGCGCTGGCCGATCCACCGCGACCCGCCGCCCTTCGACCAGTTGGAGCCCAAGACGGAGATGCTGCTGACCGGCATCAAGGTGCTGGACCTGCTGACGCCCTATGTCCAAGGCGGCAAGATCGGCTTGTTCGGCGGGGCCGGCGTGGGCAAGACGGTGCTGATCCAGGAGATGATCTACCGCATCGCCCACAACTTCGGCGGCACCTCGGTCTTCGCCGGGGTGGGCGAGCGCACCCGTGAGGGCAACGACTTGATCCACGAGATGATCGAGGCCGGCGTGATGAAGGACACCGCCCTGGTCTTCGGCCAGATGGACGAGCCGCCCGGCACCCGCCTGCGGGTGGCCCTGTCGGCCCTGACCATGGCGGAGTACTTCCGCGATGTCGAGCACCAGGACGTCTTGTTGTTCATCGACAATATCTTCCGTTTCACCCAGGCCGGCTCTGAGGTCTCGACCCTGCTCGGGCGGATGCCCTCGGCGGTCGGCTACCAGCCCAACCTGGCGGACGAGATGGGCCAGTTGCAAGAGCGCATCACCTCCACCCGGGGCCGCTCCATCACCTCGATGCAGGCCATCTACGTGCCGGCCGACGACTACACCGACCCGGCCCCGGCGACCACCTTCGCCCACCTCGACGCCACCACCGAGCTGAGCCGCGACATCGCCTCGCGCGGCCTCTACCCGGCGGTCGACCCGCTGGCCTCGACCAGCCGCATCCTCGACCCCCAGTTCATCGGCCAAGAGCACTACGACACCGCCATCGAGGTCAAGCGCATCCTGCAGCGCAACAAGGAGCTGCAAGACATCATCGCCATCTTGGGGGTGGACGAATTGTCCGAAGAGGACAAGATCGTGGTGTCGAGGGCCCGTCGAGTACAGCAATTCTTGTCGCAGAACACCTACATGGCCGAGAAGTTCACCAATGTGCCCGGCTCGACCGTGGCCTTGGCCGACACCATCGAGGGCTTCCAGATGATCTGCCACGGCGATGTCGACGACCTGCCGGAGCAGGCCTTCTTCAACGTCGGCGGCATGGAGGACGTCCAACGCAAGGCGGCCCAGTTGAAGGCGGGCGCCTGAGCCATGGCCGAGAGTTTCAGCGTCGATGTGGTGGCGGCCGACCGCCGGGTCTGGCAGGGACGGGCGACCCAGGTGGTGGCGACCACGGTGACCGGCGAGATCGGCATCTTGGCCCATCACATCCCGCTGATCGCCGCTCTGGCCCCGGGCCGGGCCGAGATCACGGTCGAAGACGGCCGCCGGATGGCGGTGGCGGTGGCGGGCGGCTTCCTGTCCGTGTCCGAGGGAGGGGAGACCACTATCATCAGCCCCTACGCCCAATTGGCGGACGAGATCTCGCTGGCCCAGGCCGAGCGGGACCTGCGCCAGGTCCAGAAGGCGCGCGAGGACGGGGACCTATCGCTCGAGACCGAGCGCCGCTACCACCGGGCACTGGCCCAGGTGAGGGCGGCGGCCCGGAAGGTCTGACATGAATTGGTCCGAGTTCGCCCAGACGGTCTTGATCTTGTTGGTCTTGGCCGTCTTCGGCGGTCTCGTCTACCTGGTGTGGCGGCGGCGACGACTGTGCGCCAGTCGCGGCGCCTTCGAGTGTTACAACCGCCGAGTCGGGGCCAGAGAGGCCGCCCGTTGGCAACACGGCGTCGTCCGCTATCAGGGCGACGCCGTGGTTTGGTTTCCGTTGCTGGCCTTCGCCTTCAAGCCGCGCCATGTCATCCCCAGACTGCGGGTCAAGATCGGGCAGCGCCGCCGTCCGACCCTGATCGAACGGGCGCAACTATTCGAGGGCCAGTGCATCGTGCCGATCCAGCCGGGCGACGGCGGCGAGGCCTGCGACTGGGCCATGACCGAGGGCGCCGCCGACGGCCTGCTGGCCTGGGCCGAGGCCGCCCCCCCGGGCGAGGGCCAATACGGCCACACCGCCCCTCCCGGAGGCGGCGCCAAAGCCTGACCCTGACTGCCCCCTCCCATCATCAATCGCCGCCCTCTCCGTCACCTCGGCGTCGTCTGTCGTCATCCCGGACTTGATCCGGGATCTCGCCTGGTCTGTTTCGGTCATCTCGCCTCGTTTGTCCAGCGTCATCCCGGACTCGATCCGGGATCTCGCCCGCCCCTGAGTAAGGGTTAGGCTCGGGACATGGTGAGACTGACCCGGATTTACACCCGCACCGGCGACCGGGGCCAGACCCGGCTGGTCGATAATTCCCAGACCGCTAAGACGGACCCCAGGATCGAGGCCTACGGCACGGTGGACGAGCTCAACGCCGTGCTCGGCCTGACGCTGACGGCCGCCCCGACCGAGGCGGTGGCCCAGGTCCTGGCCGTGATACAACAGGAGTTGTTCGACTTGGGGGCCGACCTGGCCCAACCGGTCGATCCCCAGGCCGAGACGGGCTCGTCCCTGCGCCTGACGGCGGCCCAGGTGGCCCGGTTGGAGGCCTGGTGCGACCAGTTCGGCGACGGCCTGCCCCCACTGCGCTCCTTCGTCCTGCCGGGCGGGTCGCCCGTCGGCGCCTGGCTCCACCTGGCCCGGACGGTCTGCCGCCGGGCCGAGCGCCAAGCCTGGCGGGCGGTCGAGAGCCACGGTCTGGCGGGGGAGGGGGCCGCCCCCGGCGGTCTCAACCCCGAGGCCCTGACCTACCTCAACCGCCTGTCCGACCTGTTGTTCATCCTGTCGCGGGCGGTCACCGGCCCCGAACACGAGATCCTGTGGACCCCGGGCGGCCAGCGCCCCACCTTGTAGAGGGCTTGGGCGAGCGGCTCATAATCCGCCTCGGAATCATCAGCCGACGTCTCGGATTTGAGTCCCGAGACCATTGTCCGGCCTTCTTCCCCGGGGGCGGAGAGCGGTGCCCGACTGTTCCAGGAGGCCGCGCACGCGGGTGATCGAGTAGCCGGTCTCATTCGCTAACTGTCGGATGCTCTTGCCCGAGATGTACTGCCCTCTCAGGGTGTCCCCCAGTCGGTTGGCGAACTCGGCGTCCAAACGGACATTGGGGTCCAGTTTGGGCAGGCGGGCGATGCGTCCGCCCGTGTAGCCCCTGTGCTGTTGGCCGCGCGGCTCCACCTGTGGGTCCGCCTCGTCGCCCCACACCGTCCAGCCTGGTCGGGGGTAGCGGGCGAACATTTCCAGGTAAGGTCCCGGCGAGCAACTCTCGATCAAGTCGTACTGCTCGTCCGGTTTGCGCGAGTGCTCCCGCTTGCGCGTTTCGATCATGTTGACCTGGCTGCGAGCCGGGCCAAGGGTTCGCATGGATCCTCGGACGCCGAACAAGATCAACTCAGTGACATTCCTGAAGTAAAATCCCACTCCGCGACCGTCGGGGCCGCCATCTTTGCGACGCTTGGCCCAGACGATATTGGACACGTAGCGGAACCCCCACGATTCAAGGACCTTGAGACCGTCTACCAGGAGTGCGTTCGGCACCCAGAGATAGAGGTGGGCCTTATCGGCGGCTGCGGCGGCCACGTCGACAGCACAGATCTCTTCGAGCGATAGAGTTGAATACCGGTCCAGGCGACGATGCTCAGGTGCCACCTTGCCAGTGCGGTTGGTGAACCGCCACGGTGGGTCGGCTAGTATGGTTGCGAAGCCCCCCTCAACTCGCGGTAGAGGGGACGGTTCCGTCACCAACCGCAACGGTGTGGCCGTGATCGTCATCATGCTCGTAACCGTACCATTAAAGATCTAGTTCGTCAAAGTAGATCTTTACTACCGATTTCTATCATTGTCGCGCTGAGTCTGCCAGCGCTGCCAGGTGCGCTCGCAGATCGCCACGGCCAAGACGGGACAGCCGCCGGCGTCTCCACGTTGCAATCGTGGCAAAAGCTTCTTCGTATTGGTCGTGGTTGACGTACTCAGCACTTTCTTGGCCTCATCCTCGCTTAGGCCGGCTTCTATACGAATAAAATGGCCGAGCGCCCTAAGGTCATCGACGGTGCGGGTGATGAGGATCGCACCGTCAATGAGTCCGGCCTCGTAGAGCGACCTGTAAGCCGCCAGATCTCGGTCGAGATTCCCGTCTTTGGCGTTCCATTCCAGGTCCAGCGCTATACGGCCGTAAACGTTGTCCACCTTGTAACCCTCGTTGGCCACGCTTGATTCTTCGATGCGAATTTCGGTTTCCCCGGCATCGGCGAACGGCATGAGACGAAGCACGAGTTTGATTTCTGTGTCAACCCTGGCCTCTCGCCATCCCCGCTGGCGAAACGCATGATTCAACCGTTTGGCCAGTCCTGACTCCTCGCCCCCGGGTAGAATCAGATCGTTGTCGACCAATTCGAATTCGTTCAGAACCGCCATCACTTGAGTAAAGGCCACTTCATTAGTGGCCCGGAGGATTAAAGCCGCGTTGCGCGTCTCGAAGAACTCGTAACGAACAAAGACGTCCACTGGTACGGCTGCCTCGAAGGAGGTGGTCAAGTCCATGGTGCCACCCTACCGTCGACACTCGGTCAGACGATGTCCTCGCTTTACTACCTGAAGCGCAACGTCTCCCTGGTATGAGGTGGTCGAAACCCAGGACGGGAAAGTGTTGCAGTGGCTTCAAGGTACAAGCAGGTCGGACACTGTGGCGGGGAAGTGGCCCCGGCCCTGGTCGACTCACGCCTGGTCAAGGCCAGTGGGGAAGCAGCATAGGGGGCGCGGCTGTGGCAGGGTAGACCCGTGAGAGCGAGAATCCTGCCCCTGCTGGCCGTCGCGGCCTGCCTGCTGGCCGCCTGCGCCCAGGGCGACCCTAACACCGGCCCGAGTTCTGACGGCCAGTCCGGCCAGCCGACGACCTGCCAGTACAACGTCTCCGGCCAGGCCGCCAAACCGGTCGACCCGCCGCCGGTGGCGGACATCCCCACCAGCGGCCTGACCACGGTGACCCTGCGGTTGAGCCAAGGGCCGGTGACGATCGAGCTGGACCGGGGCCACGCCCCCTGCGCCGTCAACTCCTTCCTCTCCTTGCTCCAACAGGGCTACTACACAGACACCACCTGCCATCGGGTGACCACCAACGGCATCTTCGTCCTGCAGTGCGGCGACCCCTCGGCCACCGGCCGGGGCGGCCCGGGCTACAGCTACGCCGACGAGGTCTACTCCGACGACTCTTACCCGGCCGGCACGGTGGCGATGGCCAACGCCGGCCCCGACACCAACGGCTCCCAGTTCTTCCTGGTCTACCTGGACAGCCCGCTGAACCCGGACTACACCGTCCTGGGCCACATGGACGCGGCCTCAACCACCCTGGTGGCCGGCATCGGCGCCCAAGGCACAGTCGAGGGCGATGCCGACGGCGCCCCCAAGCAAACCGTCGCCATCGAGGGCTACTCAATGGGCTGACCGCCCCGCAATCTTGATCAGCGCCCCGGAGACCGCCTGCTCACGCCAGCGACACTGGCCGCCGGGCGGTGTGGGAACCGAAACTGTCTGCCGGTCCAGCTATTCTCACAGCAGGCGGGCCTTCAAGCAGACTGTGATGCGGTCGCCTGTAAAATCGCCTGCTCCAAATGCTTCCCGAGGCTGACCGCCCGCGCCAGTTTATCGCTTCCAGACACCGCGTAGAACACCGGTCTTCGGTACTCGACGATAATGTCATCCGCCATGCCCGCCTCTCCCAGCAGCTGCGCGGCGGACACAATTCGCGTGGGGCTCAGACGAAGTTGTGTTTGAGTCGGCGCTGGCTGACGGAACACCGTGACTATTTCGCTGGCCACCTCGGCGGGCGAGGCGTCGGACGTGTCTATCACAAGCTGGTAGTGTCGAAGGTCGGATATATCGACGCCATAGGTGTCGATGAACCGACGAATTTCACTCTCAGATCTCTTCCTCAGCCCCGAGGCCACCTCATCGAGTGAGTCGTATGATTCAACGTCTGTCGCCGCTCGTAGCAGCACCCTTTGGGCCGCCACCGACGGATCCACGACCAATCGGACGCGCACCGCGTTCTTCACAAAATGCCAAGCCATGCGTGAGTCAAAAATCACTGGCGTTTTCGACTCACGGGCCAGTTTGACTGTTGTGGAGTCGATTTTGTCGTCTATCGTCGGATCCGACTCTGCGACATAATTGGCGTCAAGCGCAGACATGCTCAGCGACCGCGCGATCGAGCGGTGGATGTCTCCAGTGTTTAGGATATTCATATTCAACTTCGCGGAAATAAGGCGTGCGACTGTGCTCTTGCCACTGCCAAGATCCCCCGAGATAGTCAGATGGACGACGTGATCTGATGACGGCGATAGCGGAGCTTGCTCTTTAATGTGAGCATTGCTCGGTCTCTCGTGTGTGGCCACTAGCATCGTCACGGTAAGTCGTCGCTGTGGGTTGATGATCTGTGGGGGAACTGGTCCAGTGCGTCCAAAATGTCGTCAATTATGGGGTCCCCCTGACCGCTCACCGAGACTCCATCAATGACTCCGTACGCCCGGAACAGGCTGTTTTCTCTGGGGTTGAGCAGGATTAACTCGCCGTCCTCATATCCGCCGAAGAGCATGAGAAGAGCCCCTCTTCTCTCAATGGACCGCTGTATGAACTGAGCCGTCTCAGGGGAAACACCCTCCACGTTGAGCTCCGCATAACCGTTTTCGGAGTCGACCTGGTAAAAGAAGAACCCGTTGTTGCTGGACTCCACGGTGAGTGTTGTGTTCGGGCGGCCCCCCGGCGCGAACATTGTTGAGATGAGGCTGAAGAGAAAGTCATCGGCTTCCTGAACTGTGTCAGCGACAAACAGTAATGCGCCATCCTCGGAGTTGAGCGACACATTGTGCATGGCGAGGTCAGTCATCGGCGCACGCCGCCCCGCTGTGTGATTGGTTTCAAGTGGTCACCGATCATAAGATCATTCTACCTGTCGGCAGTTCGCGTTGGGGACACCGCACCAGACCGCCCGAGGGGACTACTGGTCGGCCGCCACAAAATCGGTCAGCGCTTTCAGGAAGGCCTCCGGTTGGTCGGTGTGGACCCAGTGGCCGGCGGCGGGGATGACTTGGAGGCGGTGGCGGGGGAAGAGTTGGCCCATGCGGGCGTGGGACTGGGGCGGGATGTGGTCCGAGTCGCCGCCGGCCAGCCATAGGACCGGTCCGAGGTAGGGCGGGAGCGGGCCGGGATCGGGCCAATCCATGATTTGGTCCAGGTCGCGGGCTAGGACCGGCAGGTTGAAGCGCCAGCCGCCGCCGGTCGGCCTCTGGCGGTAGCCGGCCAGTAGGAATTGGCGCGTGCGCGGGTCCGGCGCCACAGCCGTCAAGGCCTGGTCGGCCCGCTGGCGGGAGGACAGGGCGGCCGGGTCCAAGCGCAGCATGGTTTGGGCCAGGCGGGCCAGGCCGGGGTCCGGGGTGGGCCAGGGGGCGGCGTCTACCACCACCAGGCGGCGGACCAGTGTGGGCTGGGCCAGGGCCGTCAGCATGGCCGTTTTGCCGCCCATCGAGTGGCCCACCAAGGTGATGTCGTCCGAGCCAAGGCCGGCCAACTCGGCGGCCACGGCCCGGGCCATGTCGCAGTGGCTGAAATGGTCGCTCCAGGGCGACCGGCCGTGATTGGGCAGATCGACCAATAAGCTGGCGGCTGGCTCCAGCCGCCGGGCCACCGAACGCCAGTTGCGGCCCTGGCCGAACAGGCCGTGGCAGAAGACGTGGCGCGTCGGCCCTGAGCCCAGGGCGGTGGTGTGCAACGGCCCGACCGCTGTCACAGGCGGCGCTCCCAGCAGGCGGTGTGCCAGTGGCGGCGGTCATCGACCGCCCGCTCCACCCCCAGCGCCGGGGTGTCGGGCCAGACCACCAGGTGGGGGGTGCCGGCGGCGATGAGTTGGGCGCAGCCGGGGCAGCGGTAGGCCTTGAGCGCGCTCGCCCCGGACATGGGGCGGACGATCCAGCGGCCGTCGGCCTTGAGGTCGGCCCGGGCCAGGCTGGACTGGGACAACGGGCGCGGGGCCGCCAGATGCTTGGACTGGCGGCGGGACATGACGGCGATTCTAGTGCGCCTGGGCGATCAGAACTCCGGTGAAGGGGCCGAGCGTCGCCTCCCGGGGTGGCTAACGGTTGGGGGCCAGGGCTTGTTCTCACGCCCAGACGGCACTGGTTAAATCTTGGACTACTCTGTCCCCGGCGGCCGACCGGCCGTTCCCCCCGGCGGCGCCCGTCGGCGGTCCAGTCAGAGCGAGGCAGTATGCGCTTGGTCATCGCCCGTTGCCAGGTCGACTACACCGGCAAGCTGACGGCCCATCTGCCGCTGGCCACCCGGCTGATCCTGGTCAAGGCCGACGGCTCGGTCCAAATCCACGCCGACGACAAGGCCTACAAGCCGCTCAACTGGATGGCCGCGCCCTGTGTCATGACGACCGAGCCGGTGGCGCTCCAGGACGGCCTGCCGGCCGAGATCAGCCAGGTCTGGCGGGTGCGCAACGCCGCCGGCGACAACCTGCGCATCGCCATCGCCGAGATTGTCGACCAGTTGAGCCACGACCTCGGGGTCGAGCCGGGGTTGAGCAAGGACGGGGTGGAGAAGCATCTACAGGAGTTGTTGGCTCTCAATCCCCAGGCCATTCGCCCCGGTCTCGCTCTGGTGCGGCGCGAGTACCCCACCGCCATCGGCCCGGTCGATCTGCTCTGCCGCGATGCCGCCGGGGCCTACGTGGCGGTCGAGATCAAACGCCGGGGCGAGATCGACGGGGTGGAGCAGTTGACCCGCTACCTCGACCTGCTGCGGCGCGACCAACTGTTGGGCGCGGTCGAGGGGATCTTCGTGGCCCAGCGGATCAAGCCCCAGGCCAAGGTGGTGGCGACCGACCGGGGGATCGCCTGCGTCACGGTCGACTATGACGAGTTGCGCGGCCTCGACCACCCGGACGAACGTCTGTTCTGAACCTCAGCCGGACGTCTGTTCTGAACCTCAGTCAGACGTCTGGTCGGGCTCGGGCTCGGACTGGGCCGGCAGGGGCTCGGGCGGGCCGGCCAAACGATGGGCCTGGGTCGGAGGCTGAACAGCGCGGGCCCCGGCGGCGGGACGTGGGCGGGGGCGGCGCTCGCTGGGCTCGGCCCCGTCCAGGGCGCTGAAGGTGATCTCGGGCAGGTCGCCCCAGTTCTCCTCCGGGAACTGGGTGGCGGCGGCGGCGCCGATGCCGAACAGGGTGCCCAACTGCTGGGTGATGGCGCGCTTGCGCTGCTGCAGGGCCGTGATGTCGGCTTGCAGCCGAGTCTTGCGCCGGGTGGCCTCGGAGCTGACCTTCTCCTGCAAGTCGGTGATCTCGCGGCGGGCGGAGCCGAGCAGGTGTTCGGCCTCGGTCTGGCCCTCCAGGCGGATGCGCTCGGCCTCGTCCAAGGCCTCCTTGCGCACCCGGGCGGCGTGGTTGGTCTCCTCCAGCAGTTTGGCCGAGGCGGACTCTTGCCGGGCGGCGATCTCGGTCATGGTCTCGGCCTTGGTCGAATTGGCCTCGGCGATGGCCTTATGGGCCTCGGCCACCATGGCGTCGCGATCCGACTGGGCCGTCAGCTTGGTCTCGGTGGCGGCCTTGGCGGCGGCGTGGCGGATTCGCTCGGCCTCCTGCTGGGCCTCGGCCACGATCTTCTTGGCCTCCTCGCCGGCCGCTGTCCGGCGGGTTTCGGCGTTCTGGGTGGCCGAGACGATGGCGGCCTCGGCCTCGGCCCGGGCCCGCTCCAACAGGGCCTTCAGCTCGGCCGTCTGCTTCTCGCGCTCGGCCCGCAGATGGGCCAGAGTGGTCTTCTTCAGGGCGTCGACCTCGGACTGGCCGGTGGAACGCAGATCGGCCACCACCTCGCGGGCCTCGTCGGTGATGCGCTGGGCCTCCATCGAGGCCTCGGAGACGATCTCGTCGGCCTTGGCCTGGGAGGCTTGCAGGATCTGGGCGGCGTGGCCGCTCAGCTTGTCGACATCGGCCCCTTGGGGGACAGCCGGCGCGGCGGCGGCTTGGGTGGCGGCGGCCTGGGCGGCAGTGATGGCGTCGGCCGCCTCGTGCTGCGCCCCCTCCAAGGCGTGGCGCAACTCGACTAGCTGATGCTCCAGCTTGCGCACCGTGGCGTCGACCGAAGCCTTGTCATAACCCCGCATCTGGGTGGGGAAGGTGCCGGCGGAGGTGGCATTGTCCTCGAACAGGTCTTCGAAGATGCTCAGCCCGGCGTCCGCGCTGTCAAACGTGCTCATGCTATGACACTCCTGAAGCCGACTTCGCAGAGCCGGTCGTAGATTTTTCCGGGTCCGGCCGGCAGGCCGGGGGCGGTGCAAAAGCTTAGCGCGGAACCATCACCCTGCCCACTCCGGCGGCGGTTCCGATACGTCATCTGGGGCCGACGACGGTTAGTTCCGGGAGGGTCGGGACGGACCGGACCGGCCGGTCCCCCGGGGGACCTCGGGGTGCTCGACGCCGTGGGCCTTGAGCCAGGCCTCGCCCAGCGACTGGTTGAAACCGATGACGGTGGCCGCCCGGTTGGCCACGGCCCGTTCGGCCCCGGCCTCCAGCATCGGCATGTCCAAGTCCAGCTCGGTGTCGTAATCGACTGTGGTGACGCTATCGGCCGAGCGCAGGTAGACCGGGCCGCCCAGACTGACCGGGGAGCGATCGATCCGAATACCGACCCGGCCCTGGCGCTGGCCGTCCACCAGGGGAGTGGTCCAGAACAACTCGCCGAACTGTTTGGACAGGGGTCCGGACACTCCGTAGAGGGGCGCGGCCGTCGGCATGACGAAGATCGAGGTCACCCGGTCCGGGCCACCCACCACGGAGCACTCGACGGCGTCGATGGCGGTGGCGATTCGCTGCTGGAAGTCGGGCGCGACCAGCATGTCGCTCACCAACTGGGCGGGAGCGGCGAATCTCAGGGTGCACCATACCCTCATGTAGTCGATTTTAATATGAGACGGTGCTCCCGCGCCACTGGGTTAGATGCTGGTCCTGTAAGGGCTCTCAGCGGGCTCGGCCGGGGCTCAGCCCAGATCCACCGCTCGTCACGCCGATCATCGGTGGATCTGGGCTCAGAGCCGAGCCGGACCTGGCTGGGATCCGGGCTCGGCCGCGACCGCCGACCCCGCCTGGGGGCCGAAGCGTTCCAGCCACTGCTCGCCCGCCGTCTGGCCGGTGTCGAGGATCTTCTGGGTCAGATCCCCTACCTGTTGCTCCAGCTTACGGCCTAGAAAGGGTATATTGACGTGCAGGTCGGCCTCATAGGTCACCTGGGTTTGTTCGCCATCGGCCTCTAGGCGGACCACGGCCTCGAAGGTGGCCGGGAAGCGCTCGACCTCCAGTGTCAGCCGGCCCAGCCGCCGGCCGGCCGTCAGCGGCCCGGTCCAGCCCAGTCGGCCGATCAGCTTGGACTGGGCCCCGGCCACCGGCCGCAGGCTGGCCGGCGTCGGGATGACGTAGGTGGTGGTGATGTCGTCCGGGCCGACGACGGTGGAGCACTCCGGGGCGTCCAGGCTCTGCCCCAGGATCTCTTGGAAGGCCGGGTCGATCAGCATCCGCGAGATTAATTCGGGGTCGGCCCGATAGATCAGGGTGGACTGCAATCTCATGGGGCCATTCTGGACCACGCCGCCCGGACCGGGGGGGAAGGCCGAGGCTGGCAGGGACGGCCAAGGCTGGAAACGGGGACTGGCCGAGGCCGGAGAGGTCGGCCAAGGCTGGAAATGGGGGGTCGTGACTAGACTCTCGGGTATGTTCCAACGGTCGGGGCGCTTCATCATCAATCACCCCGCCGTCGTCGTCCTGATCTGGTCGTTGGTCGCCCTGGGATCGGCCGCCGTGGCCGTCTTCGGCGTCGGCGGCGGCGGCGTCTTCTCCCAGCTCGAGACCGAGCAGCCGACTGTGCCCGGGTCGGACTCGGACCTGGCCTACGCCATCATGGCCGAGGCTGGATCCGACAGCGTCAACCTGCTGCTGGACGATATCGACTTGGCCGACCCCGCCACCGCCGCTAGCCTGGCCCGGCTACTGGTCGGCCCCCGGGCGGAGCTGGCCGCCATGGCGGACGTCGCCGCCGTGGCCGACCCCTTGGCCCCGCCGCCGGCCGACTGGCCCGAGGCGCTGGCCGGGCCTTACAACGGCCACCTGTTGGCGACCGATGGGCGTGGCTTCGTCTTGTCCGTCAGCCTGTCCCCGGACCTGGATCGCGCCGCCGCCAAAACCGCCGGCGCCGCCGTGGTGGAGCGTTTGCAGGCCCTGGGCGACCAGCTCACGGCCGACGTCGGCGGCGACTGGTCGATCTCCAGCCCCGACCTGCTGCGCCAAGCGGTCAACGGCTTCATGGAGTCGGAGCTGCTGCGGGGCGAGCTGATCGCCCTGCCGGCGGCGGTGGTGGTGTTGGTCGTGGTCTTCGGCGGCCTGCTGGCGGCGGTCATGCCGGCCATCGGGGCCGTCGTCGCCATCGTCACCGGCCTGGGCGGCATGATCCTGCTCAACCGGGTGACCGAACTCGACTCCGTCATCATCAACGTCATCACCATCATCGGCATGGGCCTGTCGATCGACTACGGCCTGCTGATCGTGTCCCGCTTCCGCGAGGAACTGCGCCGGCTGGGGGTGGGCCCGAGGGGCGGGCCGTCGCGCCACGACCGGCTCATCCGCCAGGCCGTGCGCCAGGTCCACGCCACCGCCGGGCGGACCGTCACCTTCTCGGCCCTGACCATCACGGTCTGCATCCTCGGGTTGGTGTTGATGAAGGCCAGCCTGTTGCGCGGCATCGCCCTGGGCGGGGCCATGGCCGTGATCTTGGCCATGCTGACCGCCGTCACCTTGGTGCCGGCCGTGCTGACGCTGGCCGGCCGCCACTTCGCCCGGCCCTCGCCCCTGCGCCGCGTCCCCGTCCTGGGCTCTCTGATCGGCCTGCTGGGCGACATCGCCACCGACCACGGGGCCTTCGCCCGCTGGGCCGCCTGGGTCGGGCGGCGGCGCTGGATCGTCGGCCCCGTCCTGGTGGCGCTGCTGGCGGCGGCCGCCGCCATGATCGGCGGGATCCAGCTGCGCTCCTCCGGCTTCGACAACCTGCCGGCCGACAGCGGCCAGGCCGTCTACCAGGACCAGATCGAGGCCCATTACCCCTATCTCCGCACCCCCGACCTCTACGCCGTCACCGACCAGGCCGTGTCCGACTACCAGGCCGCTGACTTGGCCCAACAATTGGGCCAGGTGGAGCATCTGGAGACCATCGTCGGCCCCAGCGAGCTGGGCACGAGCGGCTATCGGCTATACGCCCTGAGCCTGGACCTGGAGGACCCCGGCGGCCCCGAGGCCTCGGCTGTGGTCACAACCATCCGTGACCTGGACCTGCCGCTCTACCTGGCCGGCACCGCCGCCGACCAGTTGGACTTCCGCAATGCCTTGCTCGACGGCCTGCCCCTGGCCGGCCTGGTGGTGGTGGTGGCGGTCTTCGTGCTGTTGTTCTTGATGACCGGCTCGGTGGTGGTGCCGCTGGAGGCCCTGGTGGTCAACGCCTTGTCCATCCTGGCCTCGCTCGGCCTGGCCACCTGGCTGTTCACCACTGACCACGGCTTCCCCAACACCGGGCTGGAGGCTTACATCGTGGCCGTGGTGGTGGCCTTCGGCTTCGGCCTGGCCATGGACTACGAGGTCTTCCTGCTAGACCGGGTGAAAGAGATCCACGACCAGGGGGCTGACAACGCCGACGCCCTGGCTCGGGGCCTGCAGCGCTCCGGGCGCATCATCACCTCGGCCGCCTCCGTCATCATCGTGGTCTTCCTGGGCTTCGCCCTGGGCGATATGGCGGCCATCCGTCAGACCGGGCTGATCCTGGCCATCTTGGTGCTGATCGACGCCACCGTGGTCCGCCTGGGGCTGGTGCCGGCCGTGATGGCCATCCTGGGCCGGGCCAACTGGTGGGCCCCGAAGAGCCTGAACCGCCTCAGCCGCCACTTCGCCATCCGCCACACCGACCCTCCCCCGGAGGCGATTGGCTCTCCGTCGGAGGCGGAGATGGTGGACCAACCGGTCTAGCTTCCTTAGATTGCGGCGAAGCCGCAATCTAAGGAAGCTAGACCCGTCCCCGGGCCGTCCGGTCGGCGCCGCCGGAGACTGGAGACGGCGGCCCCCGCCCATCCCGCCGCCAACGGTCGTCATCGCCGTCAGCGCTGTCGTCTTGCCAGAGATGTTGTCCGACGACGCCAGCCCGATACTCGGGAGGCGATGGTCCACTAGGCTGGCAGACGGCCATCGGGGCCGGAAAGGCGAGGCAGATGAGTCTCTGGCAGCGGTTCGACGCCCCGGAGACGGCCTCATCCGATCCGACGGCCTCATCCGATCCGACGGCCTCGTCCGATCCGATGGCGCCGCGCCACCCTCAGAGCAGACGGGCCCTGGCCAAGTTGGCCCGCCTGGCGGAGCGGGCCGAGGAGCACCACGACCTGGGCCGGCTGGACCAGGCCATCGCCGACCAGCGGCGGGTGGCGGCCTGGACCCAGTCCGAGCCGGACCGGTCCCAAGCCCTGGCGGCCCGGCTCAAGCTGGCCCAGTGGCTGGTCGAGCGGGCCGAGGCCCGCCTGGCCGGCGGCGACCCCATGGTGGCGCTGAAACGTGACATTGAGCGCCGGGGGACCGGTCTGATCGACCTGGACGGCTTCGAGCGCGGGCTGATGGCGGCCTTCGCCGAGCCCGCCGCCCTGTTGGCGGAGGTGGCCTCTCAGGCGCTGGCCGAGCTGGGGCCGGAGCACGACATCACCCAGCGGGCGACGGCCCGGCGCGACTCTTTGACCCGGCGCGACATCGCCCACCAGGTCCCCCGGATGGCCGGCCAAGCCGTGGACGAGTTATTGCGCCAGACCCGGCGCGAGGTGGTCAAGCGGCTGCGGGCCATCAGCCGGGAGCACGCCCGGCGCGAAGTCTTGGCCACCTGGCCGGCCGACGAGCCCGTCATCACGGCGGCCGAACGGCTGTCGGACGACCCGGCCATCCTCCAGGCCCACTACCGGATGGCCTGGGATTTTTACCACCTGGGCCGAGCCGACCAGGCCATGGAGCTGGCCCAGTCGGTGGCCCGGCGGCGGGAGGCCAGCTTGGGCCCGGACCACAGCCAGACCATCCGGTCGCGCTACCAGTTGGCCTGTCTGCACGGCGGGCGCGACGACTTAGACCGGGCCGTCGAGGAGTTGGAGGCGGTCATCGCGGACTTCGGCCGGGTCGACGGCCAGCACTACTTCACCACCTTGACCGCCCGCCGGGTGCAGGCCGACCTGATGGGCTTCCGGGGCGAGTACCGCCGGGCCGCCCAACTGGTGGTCGAGTTGCTGCGCGAGGCCCAGCAGGCCGACGCCCCGGCCGTCGTCATCGAGGAGGTCGAGGCCGCCGCCGCCCTCTGGCTGAGGCTGGCCTGATCGTTCCGCCGGGCCTCACGACTGTGGCCGGGCTCAGCTTGGTCCACCGATGGTCGCGCGGTGGTCGAGAAGCGGTGGCTCAGGGCTCAGTAGGCATCGCGGACGATGTAGATGAAATCGTCCAGGGCCAGCCCGTCGGACATACGCAGGCGGGGGATCGCCATCGGGTCCATCAGGGGGTAGGCCCGCTGGTTGCCGATGATCAGTGCCAAGCGCACCCCGTTGGCGGCCAGGGCGGCCTCGGCCACCTCGGTGGTGACGCCGTAGGGGTAGCACAAGATGTCTTTTGTGCCCAGGACGGCCGCGCTGGCGGCCACATCGGCGGCGATCTCCTGGGGGGTGGCCGTCAACAGCTTGGCCGAGCCGTCGGCCGTGCCCGGATGCATGTCGTAACTGTGGGACTGGAAGAAGATCCGCTCCGGGTCGAATTGCCCCAGCCAGGCCGGGTCGAAGTACTTGACCACCGGGAAGATCGTCAGTTTGGCGCCGTAGTCCAGCACGGCCGGCACGGCCAACTCGTAGACGCTGGGCAGGGCGTCGTCGCTGGTCAGGATGATCGACCGCGACGGTAACACGATGTCGCCGCGCAGGTAGGCGTCGGCCTCGTCCCAGGTCGGGTAATAATAATTATTGTCACGCAACCAGGTCAGTTGTTGGCGGAACAGCCGGATGTCCAACCAGTTGCCGTCGGCCCCGCTCTCGCCCCGGTCTGGGTCGTAGAAGTAGTGGTACATCAGGATCGGCAGCCCGTCCGACTGGCGGTCGATGGTGGTCGGCTTGGGCTCGAAGCGGGCGTACAAGGTGGTGGAGCGGTCCGTCGGCAACTGGTCCAAGGTGGCGTTGTCAAGGCGTGGGGCCGCCGGGTCGTCCGGGTCGGTGAACCAGCCCAGGAAACGCTGGCCCTCCAGTTGGGCGTAGGGCAGGCGGGCCACCGGTTGGCCCAACTCGGCGCTGATCACCGCCGGCTTGACGGTGGCCCCCGCCCGGACCGGATCGAGGCTGACGCTGTAGGACAGTGGCGACGGTGTGGCCTCTGGGGTCGGCGACGGGGGAGCGCTGGTCGGCTGATCCGGCGTCGGGGCCGGTACGGGGTCGACCAGCGGGACGAGGAGCCAGGCTAAGACGGCCAAGACGACGACGGTCAGCCAAACCAGGCCGACAGCCAGCCAGAGCGGCCGGCGGCGGCGGGGGCCGACAGCGGACTTGGCCTGTGCCATGGCGCCAAGACTATATGCTGACCGTGATCGGCGCCGCCCGGCTGTCACGGGTCTTTGAATTATTCGGAAACCGTTAACCCGTCAGCCGGGCCGCCGAGTCAAGAACAAGGGAGGTTCTTATGAAACGAGTTCTAATCGCCAACCGGGGCGAGATCGCCGTCCGCATCATCCGGGCCTGTTCGTCTTACGGCCTGGAGTCCGTGGCCGTCTACGCCGACCCGGACGCCAACGCCCTCCACGTCCGGCTGGCCGACCAGGCTTACGCCCTGGAAGGCGCCACGGCGCTCCAGACCTATCTGGACACGGACAAGATCTTGGCCGCCGCCCGGGCCTCCGGGGCTGACGCCATCCACCCGGGCTACGGCTTCTTGTCCGAGCGGGCCGATTTCGCCGCCGCCGTCGAGGCCGCCGGCCTGACCTGGATCGGGCCTAGGCCCCGCGACATGGAGCTGCTGGGCGACAAGGTGGCGGCCCGCCGGATCGCCGCCCAGGTGGGCGCGCCCCTGGTGCCGGGGACCTCGGAGCCGGTCTCGGGGGTTGATGAGGTCAAGGCCTTCGCGGCCGAGCACGGCTACCCCATCGCCATCAAGGCGGCCTTCGGCGGCGGCGGCCGCGGCCTCAAGGTGGTGCGCCAGCCGGAGCAGGCCAAGCGCCGTTTCGAGTCGGCCGTGTCCGAGGCGGTCTCGGCCTTCGGCCGGGGCGAGTGCTACGTCGAGAGCTTCGTCGACCGGCCGCGCCACGTCGAGGCCCAGGTGCTGGGCGACGGCCGGGGCCGGGTGGTGGTGGTCGGCACCCGTGACTGCTCGGTCCAGCGCCGCCACCAGAAGGTGGTGGAGGAGGCCCCGGCCCCCTTCCTGACCCCGGAGCAGCACGACCGGGTCTGCGTGGCCGCCCGCGACATCTGCGCCGCCGTCCGCTACCGCAGCGTCGGCACGGTCGAGTTCATGCTTGGGGCCGACGGCCGCCTGTCCTTCCTCGAGGTCAACACCCGTATCCAGGTCGAGCACGCCGTCACCGAGCGCACCACTGGCGTCGACCTGATCATCCGCCAGTTCATGATCGCCGAGGGCCGCGGCATCGACGACCTGCCCGACGTGGTCGAATCCATCGGCCACGCCTTCGAGTTCCGCATCAACGCCGAGGACCCGGGCCGGGGCTTCCTGCCCCAGGCCGGCCAGGTGGGCCGGTTCGACGTCCCGGGCGGTCCCTTCGTCCGGGTCGACGCCGGGGTGACGGCGGGCGGCCTGGTGCCGCCGGAGTTCGACTCCATGATCGCCAAGATCATCGTCTGGGGGACCAGCCGGGACGAGGCTCTGGCGCGCTCCCGCCAGGCCATGAAGGAGTGCGAGGTGGACGGCGTGCCGACCCTGGTCCCCTTCCACCGCCGCATCTTGTCGGAGCCCGGCTTCGTCGCCCAGACGGCGGACGACTTCACCATCCACACCGGCTGGATCGAGAACGACTGCGACTGGCTGCCCGAACTGGTCCAGCCCCTGCCCAAGGGCGTGGAGCGGGCCAAGGTGGCCCGGGAGTGGTTCGAGGTCGACGGCAAGTGGATCAAGTTGGGCTTCCCGGCCGGCCTGCTGGCCTCCGGCGGCCAGGCCAAGCCCCAGCCCGCCGCCGAGACCGCCCCGGCGGCCCCGCCCGAGGGGGCGGTGCTGGCTCCCATGAACGGCGTCCTGGGACGTTGGTTCGTCGCCACCGGCGCCCAGGTCGAGGCCCACACCAACCTGGGCACGCTGGAGGCCATGAAGATGGAGAACCCGCTGATCAGCGACCGCTCGGGCGTCTTCGCCCAGTTGCTGCCCGAGGGCACGGCGGTCAAGGAGGGCCAACCGATCGCCACCATCGCCTGAGCCCGACTCCGCCGCTGGCCTCTGCGGCGGCCGGCTCGGACCGGTCGGCCGCCGGTCATAGAGTGGTGCCATGGACGAGACCGAATTGGCGTTGAACCGGGCGCGTTGGGACGAGGTGGCCGAGTCGCACCGCCTGTCTTACGACACCCAGGCTCTGATCGACCAGCCCGACCGGATCAGCGAGCAGGTGGCCGCCGACGCCGAGTTGCTGGCCCCCTGGTTGCCCGGCGGCTCGGTGGCGGGCCTGGACCTGATCCATCTGCAATGCCACATCGGCCACGACAGCTTGGGCTGGGCCAGGCTGGGGGCGCGGGTGACGGGGCTGGACATGTCGGCCGAGTCGTTGCGCGTCGCCCGGGAGTTGGCCGCCCAGGCCGGCATCGCGGCCGAGTTCGTCCAGTCGACCATCGCCCGGGCGGGCGAGGCCTTGGCCGGGCGCTCCTTCGACTTGGTCTACACCTCGGTCGGCGTGCTCTGCTGGCTGGACGATTTGGACGGCTGGGCCAAGCTGATCGCCCAGCTCCTCCGGCCGGGCGGCCTATTCCTGGTCCGCGACGACCATCCCATGGCGGCGGCCCTGGACGAGACGGCGCCGCCGGGCGAGTTGCGCCTGGGCTGGCCCTACTTCAACGTCGGGCCGATCTCGGAGGAGTCGACCGCCGACTACTCGTCGGCCACGCCGCTGGTCAACGCCAAGACCTGGGAGTGGGCGCACAGCCTGGGTGAGACTATCGGCGCGCTGCTGCGGGCCGGCTTGATCATCCGCGACTACCAGGAGTATCAGTCCTTGCCCTGGAGGCGTCTGGAGTGGATGGAGCCGGCGGACGACGGCTGGCGCTACGCGCTGCCCCGGGCCGTGCGCGACCGCTGCCCGCTGGAGTTCTCCTTGATCGCGACCAAAGCCGGCTGATCAAGCTGAGCGTCGTGGGAGGGTCGGGGCAGGCGCCGCCCGGCGGACCGTTGTCGGACCCAGCCCGTAGGCTGTCGGCCATGGACATGGTGAAGCCGATTCTGACCGGTTATCTGACAAACTTGCGCCAGGCGGTGGTGTGGAAGCTGGAGGGCCTGGGGGAGCGCGCCGCCCGCCGTCCGCTGACCCCGACAGGGACGAACCTGCTGGGGCTGGTCAAGCACCTCGGGGTGATGGAGTTCGGCTATTTCGGGGATGTCTTCGGCCGTCCCAGCGACGAGCCGATGGCGCGGATGGACGCCGAGGTCTGGGCCGACGATGCCGACCTGTGGGCCCGGCCGGAGGAGGATGTGGCGGCTGTGCTGGGGTTCTATAACCGGGCCATCGCCTGGGCCGACCAGACCATCGCCGGCCTGGAGCTGGACGCGCCCGCCGTTGTGCCTTGGTGGCCGCCGGCCGGTCGGAACACGACCCTGGCCCGGATCCTGGTCCACGTCATCGCCGAGACCGCCCGCCACGCCGGTCACATGGACATTCTGCGGGAGCAGTTGGACGGTCGGGTCGGCACCCACCCCGACCGCACCAACCTGTCGCCGCACGACGCCGCCTGGTGGGCCGAGCGCCACGCCCGCCTCCAAAGCCTGGCCGACGCCGCTCCCGAATAGGCCGGGTCGCGCCGCCCCGTTTCTCGTCATTCCTGCTTGACCCGGGAGCTGGATCGGTTCGTGGATCGGTCTCATCGCAGCGGCCGGTAGGCTGCGAGCCGTGAGCGACCTAGGACCCGACGACGGCCCGTTCTACCACGGCACCAAAGCCGACTTGCGGATGGGCGAGCTGATCGAGCCGGGCCGGCGGTCCAACTTCGGGCCGGGCGACAAAGCCAATTTCGTCTATTTGAGCGCCACCCTGGAGGCGGCGACCTGGGGGGCCGAACTGGCCCGAGGCGACGGGCCGGGCCGGATCTACCTGGTCGAGCCGACCGGTCCGTTCGAGGACGACCCGAATTTGACCGACCAGAGGTTCCCCGGCAACCCCACCCGCTCCTACCGCAGCCGCCAGCCGCTGCGCGTCGTCGGCCGGGTGGCCGACTGGCAGCCCCACCCGCCGGCCGTCCTCCAAGCCATGCTCGACAACTTGGCCGAGCTGGAGAGCCAGGGCGTCACCGCCATCAATCATTAAGGCCGCGACGATGATCTTCCACGGCCGCCGCGACCCCCGTCCTCCAGGTGCCGCTCGGCCTCGCCCTACGACAGCGGCCGGCCCAGCGAGGACATAGGCGGCGTCAGGGAAACGGGCTTATCCCACCACAATCGTTGCCGGTGGAGGCGGCCTGAGGCTGCTCGAAACAGGCCTCGGCCGCCGGAATGGCTGGTCGGGACGCGAGGCGGGTGGGTTGGGAGGTCCGACGCGCGAGATGTCCACGCGGGAGCGGACGGTCGTCGCCCAATTGTGGGCTTCCGGCGGGATCATGGGTTGCGCTGGGTCTCGCCCGTCAGCAGGTTGGTCCAGCGCAGACCGGGAAAGCGGCCGAAGTCCGAATCTGTGGTCGCCCAAGTGGCGTCCAGCTCCAGGGCGAGCGCGGCGTGCTGCGCGTCCGAGATGTCGCCGCCGACGACTCCCGATAGTTGGCACAGCCGCGCCAGGATCTCCCAATGCCTCTCGCCCGGATGCACCAACGGTGTCCGCGCCAACACCGTGCTGATCGCCGCCACAGCCGCCTTGATCGGCGTGGGCGCCACGAACACCCGACGGTTGGTCAGCACCCGCAACGTCCTCCCGACCACCAGCGAAGTCACGGCCAAATCCCCAGAGCCATAGGTGGCGTCATACCAGTCGGCCGCCAGGCCGTGGTGCGGGTGGTCTAAGCGCAGCGCCGCCACCATGACGCTCACGTCCGGGAGGATCACGGCGCTCCACCGAGGTCGCGCTCGACATCCTCATCGGCGAGGACTCGCTTCACCTGGTCCGCCTCAACCAGCATTCCCCCGTCGCCAGCTGCCACCTCCCGGATGCTGAAGGACTGACTTGACGCGCGTTTGTACAGGTAGTCCCGCAGAGCCTCCTCGAACACCGAGGTCAACGTGCGCCCTTGGTCCACGGCCAGGTGTTTCGCCCGCTTGTAGACATCGTCTGCCAGTAATAGCGTGGTACGCATACAGTGAAGCATATCACTGACGTGCTGATATGCCTCTATGGTGCTCACGCCAATTCGAAGACGGTCAACCCGATTCCACGACCACCTGGTGGGCCGAGCGCCACGCCCGCCTCCAAAGCCTGGCCGACGCCGCTCCCGAATAGACCGGGTCGCGCCGCGCCACGCAGGCCTGATCGTGGGTCCCTCCCGCCGCCCACTCGCGTCATCCGCCTCGACGGGTTTCTATCTACCATCTCAACGGGGTTCTACCTACCATCTCAACAAGGGAGCGGCCCGGCGGACGCCGCCGCCCGACAGGACGAGTTCCGGGACGATCACCCGCGGCGCCCCCTCCCAGGAGAGACCGGGTGTACAGTTTAGTTGTGAGTCTCGCGCCGTCGTCTGAGGCCCGACCCGTCAGACGGCCGCGCCGCCCGTAACAGCGAAGGAGACCGATGGCGGACAACGAGGCCAGGAAGGAACGTGGCCTGCCCTACCACTACGACGACCCGGCCATCACCCGAGGCCAGTTCCAGTTCCAGGACAAGCTGTATGAGTACAACCAGACCCGGCCGACCCAACTCGAGGATAGGCGTCGCCTATTGCGGGAATTGTTCGCCGAGGTGGGCGAGGACTGCCATGTGGAGACGCCGCTGCACGCCAATTGGGGCGGCCGTCACGTCCACCTGGGCAAAGGGGTCTATCTGAACTCGAATGTGACGCTGGTGGACGACGCCGACATCTTCATCGGGGATTACTGCCTGATCGCCCCGAACGTCGTCATCTCGACCTCGTCCCACCCCATCTGGCCTATCTTGCGGGAGCATCACTACGTCTACAACCTGCCGGTGCGCCTGGGCCGGAACGTCTGGGTCGGCTCCGGCGTCCAGATCATGCCCGGCGTTACCATCGGCGACGATTCGGTCATCGGCGCGGGCAGCGTCGTCACCGCCGACATCCCAGCCAGCGTCGTGGCCCACGGCGTCCCCTGCCTAGTGATCCGCCCAATCGGCCTCCAGGACCGCCAGTACTACGCCAAAGGCCGCCCCCTCGACATCAGCGATTGAGCGGCCGCCGTCTACGGCCGATGTCTAGATGGTTAATTCCAAGCCATGGGCTCGTCCTCACGCTCAGACGACGCGCCGGCGGCGTCATCGTCGGTCGGCGATGCGACACATCGCCTCTCTCCTCTTCCTTGCCGGTCCGCCGTCTGAGCGCGAATCCATCGCCCAGCCCTTGGAATTAACCATCTAGACTCGGATTATGGACGACAGTTGGATGGAGTTCCGGCGCGGCTCGGACGGCGAGCGGCTGGGCTGGATCGCGCCGTCCGGCGACGGCTTCGTACCGCTGTCGCTGTTGGGCCGACCGCTGTCGCAGCCGGTGTCCTGGGACGAGGCCGAGCGGCGCCTGGAGGACGCGGGCATCGGCTACCTGGCCGGGGTCTGGCTGCTCGACACCGCCGACGGCCCCCAACGTGTCCGCTTCCAGGAGGTGACCCCGACCCAGGCCCGGCTCATCACCGACAACTACAGCGCCATCGACGCGCCCTTCGCCGAGATCGTGCTGCCCATTCCGGCGCCGGACGGCTTGCGCCGGCTCTGACGGCCGGCGCGGCATCAGAGAGGCGCGTCCTCGGATCTGATGGGCCGCGACGATGAGGCGGGTCCAACTCGATGGTGTCAGCAGCGATGACACCATCTCCGGGTCCGGGAGCGGAGGCCCGGCTTGGTAGGGTTCGGCCATGCCGTTGCCCGACCCGAACGAGCCTTTCCCGGTTCCAGGGTTCGACGTCACCTACGTCAAGCCCACCATCACCCGCCGGAATATCGCGGTCGGCGATTTCACCTATTACTCGGGGGTGGACTTCGAGGCCCAAGTGACCCACCATTACCCGGATATCTACGGCGACCGGCTGGTCATCGGGAAGTTCTGCCAGATCGCCGCCGGGGTTGAATTCGTCATGAACGGCGCCAATCACCAGATGAACGCCGCCTCCACCTTCCCCTTCCACATTCTCAAGAATTGGGAGCAATCGTCGCCGGCTCTCGACCGGCTGCCGCTGAAAGGCGACACGGTCGTCGGCCACGACGTCTGGATCGGCCAGAACGCCACCATCTTGCCGGGTGTCCACATCGGCGACGGCGCGATCATCGGTCTGTCAGCGGTGGTCGGCTCCGACGTCGCCCCCTACCGCGTCGTCGCGGGCAACCCCGCCCGGGTCGTCCGCCAACGCTTCGACGACGAGTTGATCGAGTTGTTGGAAAAGCTCCGCTGGTGGGATCTGCCCGTGGCGGATATCCAAGCCTTGATCCCCGTCTTGTCCGATCCCGACCTGAAGACCGTCGCCCAGACGATCCGGAGGCGGCTGGCCTGAGGCCGGCGCGGCGACCGAATAGATGGTTGATTCCATGGCTTGGAATTAACCATCTAGGGCTGGAACAGGCCCCCGCACTTGTCGTTGCGGCGGATCTGGTCCTCCAGCACCAGTTGGCGTATCGGGGCTCATCACAGATGAGAGTGGGTTGACTGTTTGATGGTGTGGGTCTGATGGGTCTGAGCGGAGGATTGGGCTGGTCCTGGGGCGTTGGAGGGCGTCGTCCGCCAGCACCTGACCGTCGCCCTTGTGTCGGGCGGTCTGATCCCCGCTCGCATCCCGGAGCGGGACCTCCCGATTCAGCCTGCCCGGGGCGCTGTCCGCACTGGCACTGCGAGCGGCATGTTGCCGTCGACGATTTCGAACCGTGCCGGCGGGCAGTCCGATCTCGGTCAGAAATCCTCGGTAGTCCGTCGCGTCGAACTCGCGCTTGGGCGCGAAACCCAGCAGTTTCCATAGGCCCACGTTCGGTCACATAAAGAATCCTTGAAGATCCTTGAGCAGGCATACTGGGGCGATGACCACGCCGCGACAGATGCGTCTCAGTTCGGCGGCGGCCTTCTCCGGAGTGTCAATGAGGTGCAAGACCTGCGCGGCGATCACGACGTCGTAGGCGCCGTCCGGCCCGCCGATGTCGAAGATGCTTCTGATGCCGAACGTGATGTTAGTCAAGTGTTGGCGGTCGGCCTTTCGGCGGGCCACTCGCAGCATGCGCTTGGACAGGTCGGTGCATGCGACGCTAGCGGCCTTGTCGGCGGCGGCGAGGCTGATCGCGCCTTTTTCAGCGGCGGCCTCGAACACGGATGAGCCGGGCGGGATCAACTCTCGCACCAAGTGGAGCATCACTTCGTAGGCCGTCTGGTTCGTCTGTTCAGCCCGGTCGTAGAACAGGGCGCAGAGGTCCCAGAAAGTCACGACTTTTCCTCGTGTCATTGGTGTCGCCGTCGTGGAGCCTGGCGCGCACACGCAGCAGCACCAGCACAGCCGAGATCGACTCGATGCCAGAATCCACGCCGAAGCCGAGCACTGACACCAGTCCGGCGGCGATCCCGGAGGCGATCATCACCACGCCCTCGACGACGTTGTAGCCAATAGTCGCCTGCGCCAGACGGTACGCGCGTTGGTTCAGCGTCTGGGCACGCTGCCGGATCACTTCATCTGTCACCGGTCGCCCCTTGGCCGCCATAGCGGGAACAGTGGTCCACCGCGCTGCCAGTGGCGACCAGGAGCAAGTCCGCCGAATGGAGCAAGTCGGCCAATTCCGGGCAAGTCAACGAGTAGAACACCTGACGCCCCTCCGGTCTGCCCTGGACCAGCCCGCAGTCACGCAGACAAGCCACATGCTCCGACACGGTGGACTGGGCCAGGTCGACCTTATTCATCAAGTCGCTGACCCGGTGCTCCCCGTTCACGAGGTGTCGCACGATGCGCAACCGGGTCGGGTCGGCCAGGGAATGGAACAACGACACTAGGGTCTGTCTACACTATTTGAGATGTATGGCGACGAAGGCGAGCATGACGACCGCGAGGTAGGTCACGTCGAGTTTGTCGTATCGGGTGAAGACCTTCCGGTAATGCTTGATCCGGCGGAAGACCCGTTCGACCTCGTTGCGGCGTTTGTACAACTGTTTGTCGTGTTCCCACGGGTCACGGCGGTTGGCCTTCGGGGGCACGACCGGGACGAGGCCGGCCCGGCGGGACGCTTCCCGGGTGGCGTTGCCCTCGTGGGCACGGTCCATCAGGAGGGGCGTGCCCGTGAAGCCGGTCGGCGCGGCTATCGAGGCTCGTCCGTCGATGGAGTCGTGGGCGTTCCCGGGGCCGAGGTGGATCTCCGCGACAGTGCGGTCGTCGACGGATACCACATGAATTTTGGTGTTCCATCCCCCGCAGGACTTCCCGATGGACTGGCGCCCCTTTTTTTCAAGGCCCCGTGCCCGTGGGGGTGGACCTTCACCGAGGTCGGGTCCAAAGCCAAGACCTCCACCCTGACCGCGATGATCCTCTCCGCCTGCAACGCCATGAACAACCGTTCCACCACTCCCGAGCGGGCCCAGCGGGAGAACCTCTGATACACCGAGTACCAGTTCCCGAACTCCTTCGGCAGGTCGCGCCAAGGGCACCCCGTGCGCACGATCCACAGCACCGCGTTCACGAACGTGTAATTGTCTATCCTCACGTTCCCGCGCTGGACCGGCAGAAGCCGCTCGATCCGCGTGAACTGTTCCCTGGTGATCTCCATGTCCTAATCCCAACACGAGAACACCAAAAATTAGTGTAGACACGCCCTAGAGCGCTGACAAAGGCCGTTTAATGATACATCGCCACATGCCGATGATAGCGCTGTTTAGCGATGCTTCTGTCAGAGTCTCGGCGCCTGCCGCACGGGGGCTCAGAACTAGTTTCACATCAAGAACGCGGCCACGACAGCGGAGTACGGCGACGTGTTCAAGCAGGAGCCGACTTCACCAGCGGTCACGGCATCATCCGCTACGTCGGTCTCATCGCCATCAGCGCCGACACCCCGGGCAAACTCCAAGCCGCCCTCGTCGCCATCGGGCAAGCCGCCATCCAAGCCAGTTGCGATACCCGAACCTTGGTCGGTCAGCAGGCCCAATCCTTCACCGCTGCCGCCCTGTCACTATGCCGGACGGTCTAGGAAAGCACGGCAGGCGGGGTCCAGTTCGCGGCTTGGCAACGCGCCCAGGCGTTCGGAGCGTCTGGCGGTGCCACGTCGAGCCAAGCGTTCACGAAAAACACCCTCGGGTTGTTGTTGTGAGGCCCGTATCCCGATCTTCCTCTAAGTAACACCCATGACCCTTGGGCGGGGAACAACTTTTCAAACCAAGTGTCCTGGCGGTACATCGGCACAACTGCCGTGTCCAAATAGGAGCCCCCTTTGACGTATTGCAGTTCTCGCCAAGTGATCCATGCTTTGGTTCCGCGCCGCGTGTAGACGCCATAGCACTCGGTCACCTGCGCAACGTGAAGAGTTGGGTCACTGCTCTCTGCGTCACACAGCCTGATCCAGGCCCGTGCACCAAGTAGGTCTCGGGCCCACGCCTCCAGCCGTTTCTCGCTCTCTCGCTTTGCGGAGACAGTTGGGTTGAAGTAGTAGGCAAGCCATCCGACCAAGCCGCAAACAGCGGCCAGCATGATCATGTACTCCACGGCCATCCTCTCGACGAATTGGTTGTCTTCAACGATAGGGCAGGGGTCTGACTTCTTCGCTCAAGCGGACCCGGAGGGCAGGCCAGCGCACCTGTAGAACGTGGAGACTAGAGAGCATGTTCAGGCCGCGCTGCCGGTTCAGCCCGCGCGGTTGAGCCGCCGGGAACGGCGGGAGCTAGAGCGGGCCGCGTGTCAAGCCGTCATTGACGGACAACGCGCCCCGAAGACCCATTCGGATAAGCGAACTCTGGTGTTCGGACGCTTCGTGTCCTAGCACAGGCTTCAATCGGCTCGGAGGCCGAAGCAAGCTTCGGCTCCACTCAACTCAATCGCTGGTGGGCCCAGCTGGACTTGAACCAGCGACCTCTGCCTTATCAGGGCAGCGCTCTAACCGTCTGAGCTATGGGCCCGGGGACGAGGGTCAAGGGTAGCGGACCGGGCTCGCTCCGCTCAACTCGGCGCTCGACCAGACTCTCGACTCGACCCAGGGCTCAGTCTTCGGCCAGGGTGATCTCGACGCCGCCCATGACGTTGGCAGCCAGGTTGTACAGGCCGGCGGCGATGGTCGACAGGGCCGTGATGATGACCACGTCCAGGGTGCCGATCAGGGCGGCCACGCCGATCGCCCGGCGGATGTTGACGTAGCTTCTGATGTCGAACTGGACGCTGTCGGAGGAGAAGACCACAGACACCATGTCGTTGACCGCCCCGTAGAGGCCGCTCCGGTCGAGGACGTAGAAGACCACCCCGGTGGCCACGACCATCATGATGGCGGCGGCCACGCCGAACAGCAGGGTCGTCTTCATGACCGACCAAGGGTCGATCCGGGCCAGGCGCAGGCGGGCTTTGCGGGGCGGACGGTCCTGTTGGCGGCTGGCCGGGCGGATCGAGGTCGGGGTGACGCTGCGGGAGACCGCCGGGGACGGCGGCGGCTGGGGCGTGGTCTCGTCGGGAACCGGCGGCGGCGTCTGGGTGCGGGGCAGGGTGCCGAGGTGGCCGCTGGGCGCCAAAGCGTTGGTCGTCCGTCGCGGGGCCGGCGCCTCGACGACGGGCGGCATGTACTGGGTCGCTCCCAAATCCGGGGCCGGCGGCGTCGGGGGGGCCGGCGCCTCGTCTGGCTGGCGCTCCCAGAAGCGCCGTCGTCGGTCGCTCCGGGCGTCGGCGTCGGCCGTTCCGGGCACTGACGCCGGGGCTGTCGAGGCTGAGATGTTCGCCGTTGGCGCCGGGGCGGGTGACGTCGCGGCGGGGGAGGGCGCGGCCTCGGGCAGGCCCCAAGCCGGTTGGGCGACTGGAGCGGCGGGTTGGGCCCAGGCTTGGGTCGCGGGCTGGCCCCAGGTATTGGTCGCGGGCGCGGTGTCGGCCAGGCGGTGGGGCGTGGTGGGCGAAGTCTTCGGCCGTGACGAGGCTAGCCGGGCGGACGCCGAGCCGTCGTCAGCCGCCGGCGGGGTCGAGAAGAAGGGTGCCGCCGTTGTCGGGCTGGCGGACTGGGTCGGTCGGGCGCCCCAGACGGAGGGACTAGTCGATGCGGACGATGTTGCCGGACTGGGCTTCGCCTGGCTGAGCGTTGCCAGGCTAGGCGCCGCCGGACCAGGCGTTGCTGGACTGGGCGTTGCCAGACTGGGTGTCGTTGGACTGGGTTTAGCCAGACTGGGTGTCGCCGGATTGGGCTTAGCCTGACTGGGCGCCGCCATCGAGGTGGGCGCTGTCGCTGGACTCGGGGCCGGATCCAGGCTGGTGGCGGTGACAGTGGGCAAATCCTGGGGCCGGACCCGGATGGTGTCCTCGTCGCCGGCCCCGCTCAGTAGCCGTCGGTCGCGGTTGGCCAGGGAGGCGGCGATGGACTGGGAGATCCGGCTCATGCCGACCCGTTGGCCGCCGCCTTCGACCCCTCCTGGGGCTGGCGGCGCCGGATCGTCCGAGGTGGTCCCCAGGGTTCCCGGCGCAGTCTCAAGACTGCTCACTATCTTGCCTCCTCCGTGCGGCTCGCGGCCTACCGAGCTTAGCTCAGCCTAGTGGAACCGGCCTAGCCCACCGGCTGGGCCTGGGTCGGGCTGACCGTCGGCCAATCCGGATTGGCCGGACTGGTCGGGCTGGCCGTCGGCTGCGGCCGATGCGATCCCAACCGACACTCCGGCTGTCGGGTCCGAACTCGGGGAGTCGGCCGTCGGGTCCAACCCCGGAGAGCTGGGCGTCAGGCCGGACCCGGGGGAGTCGGGCGTGGTGACGCTGGCCGGGCCGGTCGGATCGTCCTCGAAGGCCTCCGGGTACAAGGCGATCTGGGCCACTTTGTCGTCGCCCTTGAGGCCGACGTATTTCACGCCCATGGTGTCGCGCCCCTGCACCGGCACCTCGGACACCGAGCTGCGCAGGATTTGGCCGCTGGTCTTGATGGCGATGACCTGATCCGCCGGCGTCACCACCAGGCCGCCCACCAGGGAGCCGCGATCCTCGACCAATTTCATGGCCTTGACCCCCAGGCCGCCCCGGCTCTGTTGGCGGTAGTCGGCCACGGCCGTGCGCTTGGCGTAGCCGCCGTCGGTCACCGTGAAGACGAAACGCTCGGCGTCCGCCGCCGGGCCGTCGGCCGGGGTCGAACCGTCGTCGGCGGCCGTCTCGTCCGGGCCGTCGGGCGTCGGCTCGCCCGGGCGTCCGGCGGCCTCGGCCCCGTGCGACCCGTCCGGGCCGTCAGAGGTGGCAGCGGTCGTGCGGCCTTGGCCGCCGCTTCCGTCGGCGGCGGCCTTATCGTCCGGGCCTGCCACAGCGTCGGCCCCGTCTCGGGGGACCTCCGGCAGCCGCCCCACCACCGACAACGACAACAAAGCGTCGTCGGCGCGGAAGCGCATGCCGATGACGCCCGAGGTGGCCCGGCCCATCGGCCGCAACTGGTCGTCGTCGGCGGCGAAGCGGATGGCTTGGCCCCGCCGTGAGATCAACAAGACATCGTCGCTCGGGTCGGCCAGCGCGGCCCCGATCAACTCGTCCGCCGGATCGCGGAAACTGATGGCGATCAGGCCCGCCTGGCGGGGCGAGTCGAAGGCCGTCAGAGCGGTCTTCTTGACCAGGCCCTGTTTGGTCGCCAACAATAAATATTGGGCGTCGGTGTAACTCTTGAGGGTCAAGACCTGGGCGATGCGCTCATCCGGCTGGAAGCTCAACAGCCCGGCGACGTGGCCGCCCTTGGCGTCCCGGCCGCCCTCGGGCAGCTGCCAGACCTTGCTCCGGTAGACCCGCCCCTTAGTGGTGAAGAACAACAACCACTCGTGCGAGTTGGTGGCGAAGAGGTGCGCCACCTCGTCGTCGGCCCGCAGCGTCGCCCCGCGCACCCCCTTGCCGCCGCGGCGCTGCAGGCGGTACTGGTCGGCCCGGGTGCGCTTGGCGTAGCCGCCGTGGGTGATGGTGACGACGACATCCTCCTGCGGGATCAGGTCCTCGTCCGACAGGTCGGAGTCGGCCGCCACGATCCGGGTGCGGCGGTCGTCGCCGTACTTGTCCACGATCTCGCCCAGCTCCTGGCTGATGATGCGGCGCTGACGTTCCGGCGAGGCCAAGATGTCTTTCAGGTCGGCGATGACCTTCTCCAACTCGGCCAGGCGTTGGACGATGCGCTCGCGCTCCATCGCCGCCAGGCGGCGCCACTGCAGGTCGAGGATGGCGGTGGCTTGGTCCTCGTCCACCGCCAACAGCCCCATCAGCCCGGTCTTGGCCGTCTCGGCGTCGCGAGACCCCCGGATCAAGGCGATGACGGCGTCCAACTGGTCCAGCGCCGCCACGTAGCCGCGCCAGATGTGGGCGTTCTTCTCGGCCTGGGCGATGCGGAACTGGGTGCGGCGGACGATGACGTCGATCTGGTGGTCGACCCAGTAGCGGATGAACTGGTCCAGGCGCAGGGTGCGGGGGACGGCGTCGACCAGGGCCAGCATGTTGCAGCCGAAGGTGTCCTGCAAGGCGGTGTGGCGGTAGAGGTTGTTCATCACCACCTTGGGCTGGGCGTCGCGCTTCAACACGATCACCAGCCGCTGGCCGGTCCGAGCCGAGGAGTCGTCGCGGATGTCGGCGATACCGGTCAGCTTGCCGGCGTTGACCAACTCCGCGATCTTCAGCGCCAGATTGTCCGGATTGCACATATAGGGCAGCTCGGTCACGACCAGCGAGGTCCGCCCCCGGGAGTCCTCCTCGACCGCGATGACGGCCCGCATGATGACCGAGCCGCGACCAGTGCGGTAGGCGTCCTCGATCCCCTTGCGTCCCACGATCAGGCCGCCGCCGGGGAAGTCGGGGCCCTTGATCCGGGCCATGGCCGCCTCCAGCACCTCCTGTTTGGTGGCCTCGGGGTGCTCCAGATACCACTGCACGGCGGCCCCGACCTCGCGCAGGTTGTGGGTCGGGATATTGGTCGCCATGCCCACGGCGATACCGGTCGAGCCGTTGACCAACAGGTTGGGGAAACGGGCCGGCAAGACCATCGGCTCGGTGTTCTTGTTGTCGTAGTTGGGCTGGAAGTCGACCGTGTCCTCGGTGATGTCGCGCACCATCTCCAAAGCCAGCGGCGCCATCTTGCACTCGGTGTAGCGCATGGCGGCGGCCCGGTCGTTGCCGGCCGAGCCGAAGTTGCCCTGGCCGGAGACCAGCGGCGCCCGCATCACCCAGGGCTGGGCCAGCCGGACCAAGGTGTCGTAGATGGCGGTGTCGCCGTGGGGGTGGTAGAGCCCCATGACGTCGCCCACAATGCGGGAACACTTGTTCCAGCCCCGGTCGGGCCGGTAGCCGCCGTCGTACATGGCGTAGATGACCCGGCGGTGGACCGGTTTGAGGCCGTCGCGCACATCCGGCAGGGCCCGCCCGACGATGACGGACATGGCGTAGTCGAGGTAGGCGTGACGAACCGAGGCGTCGAGGTCGACCGCCTCCACCCGGGACTCGGCGTTGCCGGCCAACTCGTTGTTGTCGGCGCCCTCGACCGGGGGGGTGTCGTCCTGGTCCAGGAGATCGTCAGCCATCTTGTCTCTCTCGTTTCTTCAGCGGTCTGGATTGGCGGGGCGGCCGGCGTCGGGGGGCCGCCCGGGGTGGGACTCCGGGCCTCTCGGCGTCAGACGTCCAGGAAGCGGACGTCCTTGGCGTTGCGCTGGATGAAGCGCCGCCGGGGCTCGACCTCCTCGCCCATCAGGACGGAGAAGGTGTCGGAGGCCGCCGCCGCGTCGTCCAGCGTGACCTGGAGCAGGATGCGGCCCTGGGGGTCCATGGTGGTGTTCCAGAGGTCGGCGGCGTCCATCTCGCCCAAACCTTTGTAGCGCTGGATGGAGTTCACCTGGGGCAGTTTCTTGCCCAGGGCCAGGCCCTCGTCCCGCAGCCGGTCGCGCTCGGCGTCGGAGTAGGCCAGCTCGTGGGGGGAATTGGTCCAGCGGATCCGGAACAAGGGCGGTTGGGCCAGATAGATGTGGCCGGCGTCGATCAGCGGCCGCATGAAGCGGAACAGCAGTGTCAACAGCAAGGTTTGGATGTGGGCCCCGTCGACGTCGGCGTCGGCCATCAAAACGATCTTGTGATAGCGCAGCCGGGCGATGTCGAACTCCTCCTGCACGCCCGTGCCCAGGGCGTTGATGATGGCCTCGACCTCTTTGTTCTGCAGGATCTTGTCCAAACGGGCCTTCTCGACGTTCAAGATCTTGCCCCGCAGGGGCAGGATGGCCTGAATCCTGGGGTCGCGTCCGCCCTTGGCCGAGCCGCCGGCCGAGTCGCCCTCGACGATGAAGACCTCGCACTCCTCCGGGCGGTTGGACGAGCAGTCGGCCAGCTTCCCCGGCAGCGAGCCCGAGCCCAGCAGGCCCTTGCGCGAACGCGCCAGGTCGCGCGCCTTGCGGGCCGCGATCCGGGCCGTGGCGGCGGCCTGGGCCTTGCGCACGATGTCCTTGCCCTGGTTCGGGTTCTGCTCGAACCAGTCGCCCAGCTTGTCGTTGACGACCTTCTGGACGAAGGAGCGGGCCTCGGTGTTGCCCAGCTTGGTCTTGGTCTGGCCCTCGAACTGGGGCTCGGCGATCTTGAGCGAGACGATGGCCGTCAGGCCCTCGCGGATGTCGTCGCCGGACACCCGGTCCTCGGGCTTGCGGATCAGGCCCCAGGCCAGGCCCCACTTGTTGACGGTGTTGGTCAGGGCCGACCGGAAGCCCTCCTCGTGGGTGCCGCCCTCCTGGGTGTTGATGGTGTTGGCGAAGGTGTGGACGGACTCGGAGAAGCCGTTCGACCACTGCAGGGCCAACTCCAGCGACATGGTGTTCTCGTCGTTCTGGGCCTCGACGTCGATCACGCCCGGGTTGATGACGTCCTTGTTGCCGACCAGGTAGCGGACATAGTCGATCAGCCCCCGGTCGTAGCGGAAGGACAGGTGGACCGGCTCGCCCGCCTCGTCCACCCGGTCGGGCCGCTGGTCGGTGATCTCGATGGTCAGGCCCTTGTTCAAGAAGGCCATCTCGCGGAAGCGGGTGGCCAGGGTCTCGAAGGAGTAGGCCGTGGTTTCGAAGATGTCGGGTGAGGCCCAGAATTCGATCACGGTGCCGGTCTCGTCGGTGGCGCCGATGGCCTCCAGGGGGCCGTCCGGCTCGCCCAGGGAGAAGGTCTGGCGCCACACCTGGCCCTCGCGCTTGACCGTGGCCACCAGTCGGGCGGACAAGGCGTTGACCACGGACACGCCGACGCCGTGCAGGCCGCCGGAGACCTTGTAGCCGGTGCCGGAGAACTTGCCACCGGCGTGGAGCTTGGTCAGAGCCACGGTCAGGGCCGAAATCCGCTCGGTCGGATGCTCGGCCACCGGGATGCCACGGCCGTTGTCGGTCACCTTGACGCCGCCGTCGGCCAGCAGGCGGACGTCGACGTGGGTGGCGTAGCCGGCCAGGGCCTCGTCCACCGAGTTGTCCACCACCTCGTAGACCAGGTGGTGCAGGCCGCGCTCGCCGGTCGAGCCGATGTACATGCCGGGGCGGACCCGAACCGCCTCCAGGCCCTCCAACACGGTGATGGCGTCGGCCCCGTAGTTGCCGGCGTCGACGTGGGAGACGAGTTGTTCGCCGCCGCTGACGGGGCTGACGGGCGCAGGCCCAGAACTGATCGGCTCGGTCAAGTGGACTCCTCAAACTTAGGCGGGCCATCAGGCCCCGCCGCGCTCCGGAACCCAAGTCCATCGTCGCTGGCGGCGGGTCCGACGCCTAACGCCGAACCCGCCGGAAAGTATACGCCCTCCAGGCGCGCGCCCCCGCGCCGCCGCGCCCATTAGGCCCCGATTGCCGGCTGAGCGGCCCGAGGCGACCTCAAGAGGCGTTCTATCCGCTCCCACATGGGGGACCATGTTGAAGGGTGGGGGCGGCCCTCAGTTCTGGTTCACCGATGGTCGGCGTGGCGAGCGGCATCACACCCGGGTGGGGTCGCTCGGCAGTCGAGAAGCGGTGGGTCAGAACTCAAGAGCAGACCGCCAAAGAGATGGCCTTGACCGTCTCCATCTCGGCCTGAATCTCGTCCTGGATGCCGGACTCCATCGCCATATTGCCGGCCGTCATCAGGCGGCCCATATAGCCCCCCTCGTAAGGCCTGACGGCGGCGAAGGCGTCGATCAGCGTCTGGAACTTCTGCCGCACGACCTCCAGGTGGGGCGAAACGTCGGGCGGCGGGCCGGCCCCCTGGACCTCGACAATCTTGGTCACGATCGGCCGCATATTGTTCAAGATGGTGTTGACCATGTTGTTGACCGCGTCTAGATCCTCGAAATTGAAGTCGTCCGGCGGCTGGTAACCCTTGATGCCGTAGCCGGCCTCCTCGATTTGACGGCCCAGGCGGTTGAAGGTGTCGCAGTAGCTGGCGTATTGGCCGGCCGGCTGGTTGTTGTTATTGGTGTCGATGGTGGTGATGGTTTGGGGCAGGCTGGCCGAGACCTCGGTCTCGACCGGGGTCGAGGCGGACGCCCCCGGACTGGGGCTGGCGGAGGCGGAGGCGGAGGTCGAGGCGGACGACCGCGGGCTGGGGCTGGCGGAGGTGGAGACGTCGGAACTCGGGCCGGGGGCCGGATTGTCCCGGTCGCCGCCCAACCAGACGATCAGGCCCACCACTAGGCCCACCACCACTAGGCCCACCACGGCCAGCGTCACCCACAAAGTCTTTCGGGTGGGCTGGCGGGGTGGTCCGCTCGCCGCCGGTCGGGCGGTCGAACTGGTCGAGGCGGTTGGGCCGGCCGAGGCGGCGCCGGAGGGGCGGCCGGGGACCGCGCTACGGGACCGGGAGGTCTGGCGCAGAGGGATGGAGGGGGGACCTCCGCCCGGCCGGGACGGCCCGCCGCCGGCTGGGCGGGGCAGGGTCCGGGTGGCGGCGGGGTCGAGTATCCGGGTGGCGTCGGTCTCGGCCGGCCGGCCGACGGCCGGCGACTGATCGGCCGCCCCGGCGTCCCGGGCGCCCAGGCGGTGGCTGGCGGCGCCGGCGGCCGGGCGCGAGGCGGCAGTTGTCGGACCGGTTCGGCCGTTGGGACCGGTCGCGGTCCGCCCGCCGCTGGCGCCGGCCGGGCCGGCCGTTCCTGCCGGTCTGTAAGCCGTTGTCTGGCCGGCGGCGTCGGGCCGGGTCGCAGTGCCTGGCGGGATCGCACCGGTGGGCCGGGTTGGGCCGTTGGGACGGACTGCGCCGGTGGGCCGGGTTGGGCCAGTGGGCCGGGTTGGGCCGGTGGGCCGGGTTGGGCCAGTGGGTTGGGCTGCGTCGTTGGGCCGTGCCGCGCCGCCGTTCTGGCTGGCGCCGTCGGGCCGAGTCGGCCCGCTTGGTCTGACCGTCCGGGGCGAGCCGTCCGGGCCTGGGGTGCCGGGCCGGGTCGGACTGGTCTGTCCGGCGCTGCCGGCGGGGCCAGTCAGGCTCCGCCCGCCCGGTCGGTTCGGCCCGGTGGGGCTATTGGCCGGGGGGCGATTGGGGCCGCCGACTGGGGACGGTCCACCGGGTTGGACAGGTCCGGCGGTTCCAGTTGGTCCGCCGGGTTGGGACGGTCCGGTGATTTGGGTCGGTCTAGCTGTCATCGCCGGTCCGCCGGATTGGGCTGGTCTGGCTGTACCGGCCGGCCCGGTGGCCGGGGGGCGGTTGGGGCCGCCGGCTGAGGCCGGTCCGACGGGTTGGGTCGGTCGAGTTATACCGCTGGGGCTGTTGACCGGGGGGCGACCGGCACCGGACCGAGTTGGTCCGCCTACTGGGCCCGGTCCGCCTACTGGGGCCGTTCCGCCGGGCTGGCCCGGTCCGGCCGATTGGGTCGGTCGGGGTTGTCCGGTTGTCTCGCTGGCGGCACTGCGGCTGGCGCTTCCGGGTCGAGGCGGGCCGGCGGCCCCGGCGGGGCGGGTGGCGGGTGGGACGGGACGGGAGTCGCCGACCGGGGGCCGGGTGGCCGGGCCGCGGGACGGGCTCGGCCGACTGCCGACCGAGCCTGGCGGGGCGGCGCCGGGCGGGAGGCCCTGGCCGGATGGCGGGCGGGAGGCCGAAGCCCCGGCGGTCGGCGGTCCGGCGGGGCGCCCCGTGGCCGGGCCGGAGGCGCTGGGCGCCTGGTCGGCGGTCGGTGGTGGAGCGGGATTTTTCGGGGCCACGGCTGGGCGGACAGGCGGACGGGAGGTCGGGCGCCTTGGTGCGTCGTCGGGCGATGAGGTCGGGCGATCCGGCTCATCACCAGCCGAAGTACGAGGTCGGTCTGTCACGGGCACAGCCTAGTGGGCCGTCACAACCGGGCGGTCAGAACCTTAACCTCTAAGCCTGGTTTTCATTGTCCGGGGTCTCTCGAAGCGCCGGACCGGAGCGCGGCGGAGGGACGACCCCTCGCCGGACCCCTGGAATGGCCGACGCCGCCCTGGCGGTTCACCGGGGCGGCGTCGCAGTGGACAGTCGGGGCGCGTCAGCGCTGATCGGGCTCTTGGCGGTTGAAGCTGGAGATGATGTGGTCGAGGCCGCTGTTGGACGAGCCGGCCTCAGGCAACACTATCCACAAGACGACGTAGACCAGCAGGACCGTGCCGAAGGTGAAGAGGGCGGCCACGGCCGCGATGGCCCGCAGCAGGCCGGCGTCCCAGCCGGTGAATTCGGCCAGGCCGCCGCAGACCCCGGCTAAGACCTTGTTATTGCGGGAGCGGGTGAGTGAACCATTTGACATGAGAGTTTCCTTTCCAGGGTTTGGGGTTTTCGGTGCCAGATATTTCGAGATATGCCGGGCCGGCTCAGCGGCGCAGCCCCATGAGGGCTAGGACGGCCAAGGCGATCAGAGCGATGGGGACGATAATGGGGATGAGGGAGACGGTCAGGCCGACGACGAGGTGGATGATCGCCCCGGCGGTCACGGCCAAGCAGAGCAGGCCGAGCAGGAAGGCGACCAGATCGCGGGGCCGGCGACGGGTTCTCACGGCCGGGCCTGGACCGTGCCGGACCGCCTCCGGGCCAGCATCGCGGCGACCTGTTGGACGACCTTGACGGCCACGGCCACCGCCACCGCCTGGGCCAGGTAGGACTTGAGCGAATAAGGCAGTTTCATGGTTGATCCTTAACCGTAGTAGTAGTGGTAGTAGAAGATCAGTAGTAGGAGGGCGCCGGCCGTCAGCCACAGGCCGGTCGCCGGGGCCAGCCACTTGGGCCGGCCGAGCCAAGGTGAGACCACCAGGGCGAGGCCGAGGACGGCGCTGACGGCGCCGGCCAGTGTGACCAGATCGTTCAACCGTCCCAGCCCCAGCCAACCGGTCAGCCCGGCCGCGCCCGCCAGCCCGATCACGCCCGCCAGCCCGATCACGACCAGCCAGCCCATCAGGGCCGGCCGTCGCTTGAGCCCGGCCGGGGCCGGGCGGGGCTCAAGCGACGTGGTCGAGGCGGCCGGCGGGCGCTCCGGGGCCAGCGGCAGGAAGGCGGTCAACGGGATGGGCGAGGGGTCGGGATCGGGCCAGGCCTGAACGCCCAAGGCGACTGGTCCGCCCGGGGGGGCCGAAGCGCTCAGAGGAGCCGGACCGCTCAGAGAGGCTGAAGCGCTCAGGGGGGCTGAAGCGCTGGAACCGCCCGAGGGGGACAAACCGCCCGAGAAGCGGTCCCAGGCGTTCGTCGCGACATCGCCGGGGACGCCCGAGGGTCTGCCGGCGATGTCTGAGAGGCGGGGGGATAGGCCTCGGGCGTCGCCCCGAAGGGGCAGCACGGCGGCGTCGCCCGAGGCCGTTGAATGAGTCTGGTCCAGCCGGCCCAGGTCCAGGTCGGCCGCCAAGGGGTCGCGGTCCGGGTTGAGGCTGAAGGCCTGGGCCAGGGAATCGGGTAGGGGGGTCGTCGGGGAGGCCTCGATGGCGGAGTGTCGGACCTCGTCCAGCCGGTGTTGCCAGTCCGCCAAGCGACGGTCGAACTGGCTGGAGGCCGCCGAGGGGCCGGCGCGACGGCGGCGACGGGCCGCCGCCACCAGACACCAGATCAGGCACCAGAAGGCCAAGATGAAGCCGAGATTCCACCAGCCGCCCATCGCCGCGACGATGACCACGACGACGGCGATGATGACGGCCAGGACTATCGGCTGCTGGGGGCGGTCCTTGAGGGAGACGCCGGACCGGCCGATGAGGTGGCGCAGGGGGGAGTCGGGGTCGGACCCCTGGGGAATCAAGGCCCAGCCCAAGCAGTAGGCCACAATGGCGGCGCCGTTGCTGAATAGGCACAGGGCCACAGCGATGAGCCGGACGAGACCGGTGCTGAGGCCGAGCCGTTCGGCCAAAGCCCCGCATAAACCGGCCACCACGCGGTCCTTGGTGCTGCGGCGGAAAGGCTGGCTCGGTTTCATAGTCTCAAGATTGGCCCCACCGGGTCGGCGCCGCTATTGGGGTTGACCCTGAGCCGTCCCCCCGATCCCCCTTCGCCAGCCCGGAGGGACTGGCCCCAAGACCCTGGCGCAAGGCCCCGGAGACGGGCGGGGTGGCGGCGGCGGTGGCGTCGTGGCTGTGACAGTCTTGTCTCGATGGACCATTCGCCCGCCGCCATGCCTCGGCCCCACACCCCGGCGGGGGAGGTGTCGGCCCAGGCGGTCCCCCTGGTCGACATCGCCGCCTCCCTGGAGCCAGATCCGTCGGATCTAGCGGCGGCCGAGGCGGTCAAGCCGTCGGGGCCGGTGGCGCGTCCGACCGAGGGGGCCTGGTTGGGCGGGGTCTGCCAGGCCTTGGACGACCGCTTGGGCTGGCCGACGGTCGTCACTCGTCTGATCTTCTTGGTCCTCAGTTTGTGGCTCTTCGCCGGGGTGGCGATCTACGGCGTCCTGTGGCTGGTCTGGCCCCAGGCCAAGGCCGAGCCGGCCATTGGTCTGGCGGCGGCCTCACGCGCCGGTTACCGCCCCGTCCAACGGGCCAAAGGGCCGCCGTCGCTGGCGGTCGGCGCCAGCTTGACGGTCTACGGCTTGGGCGCGGCCTTTCTGATGCGCTGGTACGGCGAGCGCTGGGCCGGCTGGGAGGCGCTGGGCTGGATCCCCCGCCATTCCTTCGCCCTGCTCGGCATCTGTTTGGGCGGGGCCTTGATCTGGCGCCGCTGGGACCAGCGGGGCCGTCAGCCCCGGGCGGCGGCCGGCTGGGTGACGTTGGGCCGGGCCGGCCTGGGGGCCCTGCTGGCGGTCGGCCCGATGGTGGGCACGATCTGGCTGGACGACGGTTGGACGACGGCCTCCAAAGTGCTCGGCGTCGGCGCCGCCACCTTGGTCCTGGCCCTGCTGCTGGCCGGTCCTTGGCTGCTCCACCCCGATGTCTGGGGGGCCGAGCGCGAGGAGCGGGCCATCGGCCAGACCAGGGCCGACATGGCCGCCCACCTGCACGACTCCGTGCTCCAAACCCTGGCCATGATCCAGCGCCAGGCGGCCGACCCCAAGGCCGTCGCCGCCCTGGCTCGCCACCAGGAGCGCGAGTTGCGCCAGTGGCTCTACGGCGATGTCGCCGACGAGGCCTCCCTGACAGCCCAGCTCAAAGCCACGGCGGCCGAGATCGAGGACGCCTACGGCGTGCCGATCGATATCGTGACCGTCGGCGACGCCGCCCTGACCCCGCCCCTGGACGCCTTGGTGCGGGCCGCCCGTGAGGCCATTCTGAACGCCGCCAAACACTCCGGGGCGCCGAGGATCGACGTTTACGCCGAGGTCGGGGACGAGACCACCGAGGTTTTCGTGCGCGACCGGGGGCGTGGCTTCGACGCCGCCGCCGTGGGGGAGGATCGGATGGGGATCAGGGGCTCGATCTTGGACCGGATGCACCGCCACGGCGGTGTCGTCGGACTGCGCTCCAGTCTGGGCGAGGGCACCGAGGTCCGCCTGGAGATGGCACGATGAGCGGGCCGGCCACCGTCGGTGGCCAACAGTCGGAGGGGCGAGAACCGGAGGGGAGGGACGTCATGACCCAAGTGGGACCGAGCCAGAGTGTCAACCGGCCCAGGGTGGTCATCGTCGACGACCATGAGATGTTCCGGGCCGGGGTCAGACACGAGATCGGCCCGGCCGTGGAAATAGTGGCCGAGGCCGGTGATGTCGACTCGGCCGTGGCCGCCATCAAACAGACCCGCCCGGACCTGGTGCTGCTCGACGTCCATCTGCCGGGCGGCGGCGGCACCGAGGTCATCAAGCGGGTCCAGGCGCGTCAGCCGGATACCAAGTTCTTGGCCCTGTCGGTCTCCGACGTGGCCGAGGACGTCATCGGCGTCATCCGGGCCGGGGCCCGGGGCTACGTCACCAAGTCGATCTCGGGGCCGGAGCTGGTCGAGGCCATCGACCGGGTGGCGACCGGCGACGCCGTGTTCTCGCCCCGGCTGGCCGGCTTCGTGCTGGACGCCTTCTCCGGGGCCATCGACCTGGCCAGCGTGGACGAGGAGTTGGACCGGCTGTCGGCCCGCGAGCGCGAGGTCCTGCGGCTGATCGCCCGGGGCTACTCCTACCGCGAGATCGCCCGTGAGCTGTTCATCTCGGTCAAGACCGTCGAGACCCATGTGTCGAGCGTGTTGCGCAAATTACAATTGTCTAACCGGCACCAGTTGGCCCAGTGGGCCAACGCCCGCAAACTGGTCTGACCGGGCGTGGGGCCGCCAGGCCGGGGGAGGGGTCAGACCCGGCCGACATCCGACCGGCCTCAGGCTCCAAGGCCGCCGGGTCGAGGGAGGGGTCAGACCCGGCCGACATCCGACTGGGCTCAGGCTCCAAGGCCGCCGGGCCTAGGGTCTGAGCCGGCTTTCAGGCCCGGCGCCGCCGACCGTTGTCCGGCTGGGGCAGACTTGGGCCGATGGCTACCAGGATCGAAGATGTGGCCCGGGCGGCCGGGGTCTCCACCGCCACCGTGTCGCGGGCTCTGCGCGGTCTGCCCCATGTCACCGAGGACACCCGGCAGGCGGTCACGCGGATGGCCGCCGCCCTCGACTATGTGCCCTCGCGCAGCGCCTCCGCCCTGGCCAGCGGCCAGACCCGGGCCATCGGGCTGGTGGCCCCGGCGATCTCCCGCTGGTTCTTCGCCAACGCCTGCGAGGGGGCCGAGCACACCCTGCGGGCCAATGGCTTCGACGCCCTGCTGTACTCGGTCCCGGACGACCCCGCCCCCAGGCAACGCTTCGACGCCGACGGTCTGCGCGGCCGGGCGGACGCCGTCCTGGTGGCCAGTATGTCGCTGGCGGCGGGCGAGGTCGAGCGCCTGCGCGCCCTGGCCCTGCCGGTCGTCTTCGTCTCGGTCGAGCAACCCGGCTTCGCCTTCGTCGGTATCGACGACCAGGCCGCCGCCGTCACCGCCACCCGCCACCTGATCGACCTGGGCCACCGCGTCATCGGCCACATCGGTGGCCTGCGGACCGACCGCCAGGCCTTCTCGCCCACCCGGCGGCGGCGCCAAGGCTGGGCCGAGACCGTGGCGGCGGCCGGTCTGGCCAGCGACGGCCTCGACGTCGAGGGCGACTTCAGCGCCGCCAGCGGCCATCGCTGCGCCCTCGCCCTGCTCGACCGCCAGCCCGAGGTGACGGCTATCTTCGCCGCCTCGGACGAGATGGCCATGGGGGCTGTCAAGGCGGTCCGGGAGCGGGGTCTGAGCGTCGGGGAGGATGTCTCCATTGTCGGCCTGGACGGCCACAACCTGGCCGATGTCATGGGCCTGACCACGGTCGCCCAGCCGGCCTACGATCAGGGGGCCAAGGCCGCCGCCTGGCTGTTGCAGGCCCTGGAGGGCCGTGATGTCCCGGCCAAGGTGGTGTTCGACACCGAGTTGATCCGCCGCTCCTCGACCGGGGCGCCGCGCCGGTCGCGCCGGCCTTAGTCCGGCTCAGGGTTCGATCAACCGCGCCGCTCGGGCCAGTCTCAGAGCCCTGCCGGGTTCAGAGCCCTGCCGGGTTCAGACTCGGGACGGGTTCAGATCCGGGCCAGACCGGCGGTCGTGGGCAGCTCGATCGGGCCGCGCCCCACCTCGCTGGCGTCGTGCCACAGTAGCGGCCGCTCCCGGGCCAACCGGACCGCCGTCGGGTCTTGCAGGGCGGCCCGCCAGTCCCGGCCGGCCACGGCCGCCCCGGCCGCCCGCACCAGGCCCAGGTCCGCCGGGTCGTCGGCGAACAGGGCCGTCGCCTGGCGCCAGGCCAGGCCCACGACCCGGCCCGGGCCGTCGTCCGGCGGCGCCTCGAACAGGGCCTGGGCGACCAGCACCAGGCGCAGACCGTGACGGGCCAGGCCGTCCAACGAGGCAACCAGCAAGGCGTCTTGCTCAGCCTCCTCGGACTCGTCCTCCGCCGCCCAGGCCAAGACGGCGCCGAGGTCGTAGCCTTGGCGCAACCGGGCCAGCCCGGCCGGATCCAAGGGGATGAAGACCAACACGGGCCGATTGTCCCACTCCTGGTGGATTGACCACATGGCTACCATGACAGCCATGGACTCCCACACCAGCGTGCCCCACCCCCGCAACGAGCCGGTCTTGGGGTATGCCCCCGGCTCGCCCGAGCGGGCGGAGTTGGAGGCGGCCCTGACGGCCCAGGTCGAGGCCGGCCCGGTCGAGCTGCCCGGCTTCTACAAAACCAGCCGCCTCGGCGCCGGCGAACGGCTGGAGCTGCGCATGCCGTCGGACCACCGCCACCTCCTGGGCTGGGTCGGCCAGACCACCCGGGCCGACGCCCAGGCGGCGGTCGACCGGGCCTGCGCCGCCCAGCCACAGTGGGCCGAGCTGGACTTCGACTCCCGGGCGGCCGTCTTCCTGCGCGCCGCCGAGCTGATCGCCGGCCCCTACCGCGCCCGGTTCAACGCCGCCACCATGTTGGGCCAGGGCAAGACCATCCAACAGTCCGAGATCGACGCCGTCTGCGAGTTGGCCGACTTCCTGCGCCACAATGTGGCCTACGCCCGTCAGATCCACGCCGTCCAGCCGGAGTCGGTCCCCGGGGTCTGGAACCGGGCCGACTACCGGCCGCTGGAGGGCTTCGTCTACGCCGTCACGCCCTTCAACTTCACCTCCATCGCCGGCAACCTGCCGACCGCCCCGGCCGTCATGGGCAATGTCGCCCTATGGAAGCCGGCCGTCTCCCAGACGCTGGCGGCCCGTCTGTTCTTGGACATCTTGTTGGAGGCCGGCCTGCCCGAGGGCGTCATCACGCTGGCCACCGGCCACGGCTCGGCCGTCTCCGACGTGGCCCTGGCCGACCCGCGCCTGGCCGGCATCCATTTCACCGGCTCGACCCGGGTCTTCCAGGGGCTGTGGTCCCAGGTCGGCCAGAACATCGCCCGCTACCGCTCCTACCCCAGGATCGTGGGCGAGACCGGCGGCAAGGACTTCATCTTGGCCCACCCCTCGGCCGACCCGGCGGGGACGGTCGCGGCCATCGTCCGGGGGGCCTTCGAGTACTCCGGCCAGAAATGCTCGGCCGCCTCGCGCGCCTACCTCCCTAGGTCCTTGTGGCAGCGGATCGTGGACGACCTGCACGACGTCACCGCCGCCTTGGCCGTGGGCGACGTCCGCGACCTCGGCAATTTCACCTCCGCCGTCATCGACCAGCGGGCCCACGCCCGGCTGGCGGCGGCCATCGAGCGGGCCAAGGCCTCGCCCACGGCCGAGATCGTGGTCGGCGGCAGCCACGACGACGCCGACGGCTGGTTCGTCCGGCCGACCATCGTCAAATCCTCCGACCCCAACTCGGACGGCTTCACGGCCGAGTACTTCGGCCCCCTGATCACGGTCTACGTCTACCCCGACACGGAATGGGACTCGGTCATCGACCTGGTCGACTCGACCAGCGCCTACGGCCTGACCGGCGCGGTCTTGGCGACCGACCGGGCGGCCATCGCCTCGGCCACGGACCGGCTGCGCCAGGCCGCCGGCAACTTCTACATCAACGACAAGCCGACCGGCGCGGTCGTCGGCCAGCAGCCCTTCGGCGGCGCCCGGGCCTCGGGCACCAACGACAAGGCCGGATCGGTCTGGAACCTGATGCGCTGGACCTCGCCCCGCTCGATCAAGGAGGCCCTGGCCATCCCCACCGCCATCGGCTATCCCCACATGGACTGAGCCCAGATCCACCGCTGCTCGACTACCGCTCATAACGCCGATCAGCGGTAGATCAGGGTTGATGCCGCCCGGCGGGCCGACCGCGACTGGTCACGGCTGGCCGGCGGTGGGGCTGGCCGGGTCGGGGATCGGGCGGCGGACGGTAGGCACGGCCTGGATTCGTGTCCCCACGCTGCCACCTGGTAGTCTGCCCTCTGCCGTTTGACCGGCCGCGAATAAACAAGCGCTCCCACCGCAATCCCGCCCCGGGGGCATCGCGCAGCCAAGACAGAGAGGGAGCGTGTCTGAATGGACGCCGCCACGAAGCAGAAGATCATCACGGACTACGCCATCGTGGAGGGCGACACCGGCTCGTCCGACGTCCAGATCGCGCTCCTGACCAAGCGCATCGCCCATCTGACCGAACACCTCAAGGTCCACAAGGGCGATCACCACTCGCGCCGCGGTTTGATGCTGATGGTGGGCAAACGCCGCCGCCTGCTCAACTACGTCGCCCGCCAAGACATTGAGCACTACCGCCAGCTGATCGGGCGCCTCGGCCTGCGGCGCTGACGCCGGTCCCTCACCGGCCCCACGCCCACCGGCCCAGTCCCGCCACAAGCCCACAGGCCCACAGCCCGTCGGCCCCAAATTCTCCGCCCGGACCCCCGGGTCGAGCACAACTAAATATCAATACCCAAGCAACGAACCGGGTCCAAGGGATCGCGGTCTTTGGTAGTGGCTTTCGGGTCGGCCCGCCGGGCGGCCCCGCGGGCCTCGATCGAAGACCGGGATGGCGCCTCGGGCGGTCGGCCAGCGGCCGGCCATGGTTCGTGTCTGATGAAAGGACATCCCATGGGCTTCGAGAGCCCCGCCTTACAATCTGTTTCCGCAGTCCTCGACAACGGCCGCTATGGCCAGCGGATCGTCCGCTTCGAGTGCGGCCTGCTGGCTCAGCAGGCCGCCGGCTCGGCCGCCGTCTACCTGGACGACGACACCATGTTGCTATCGGCCACCACGGCCGCCAACCATCCCCGCGACGCCATCGACTTCTTCCCCTTGACGGTCGACGTCGAGGAGCGGATGTACGCCGCCGGGCGCATCCCCGGCTCCTTCTTCCGGCGTGAGGGCCGGCCCTCCGAGGGGGCCATCCTGGCCGCCCGCCTGATCGACCGGCCGCTGCGCCCCAGCTTCGTCAAGGGGCTGCGCAACGAGGTCCAGGTGGTGGTCACGGTCATGGCCCTCAACCCCCAGGTGCTCTACGACGCCGTCGCCATCAACGCCGCCTCGATGTCGACCCAGCTGGCCGGGCTGCCCTTCAGCGGCCCCATCGGCGGCGTTCGGGTGGCCCTGATCAAAGACCAGTGGGTGGCCTTCCCCAGCGTCGAACAGCTGGACAACGAGGCCGTCTTCGACATGGTGGTGGCCGGGCGGGTGCTGCCCGACGGCGACGTCGCCATCATGATGGTCGAGGCCGAGTCGACCGAGGCCACCTGGGAGCTGGTGCGCTCGGGCCGTCCGGCCCCGACCGAGGAGATCGTCGGCCAAGGCCTGGAGGCGGCCAAGGTGTTCATCAAGGCGCTGTGCGACGCCCAGGCCGAGATGGCCGCCCGCCTGCCCTCCACGGCCCGTCAGTTCCCGGTCTTCCTGGACTACCAAGACGACGTCTACGCGGCCGTCGAGCGGGTCGAGGCGGGGCGCATCCTGAAGGTCAACTCGATCGCCCCGAAGCATCAGCGCGAGGTCGCCACCGAGGAGCTGCTGGCCGAGTTGCAGGCCGAGCTGGGCCCCGACTTCCCGGAGCGGGAGAAGGAGATCACCGGCGCCTACCGCGCCCTGACCAAGCGGATCGTGCGCCATCGCACGCTGACCGAGAAGGTCCGTTTGGACGGTCGCGGCACCAAGGACATCCGGGAGCTGACCTGCCAGGTCGGCGTCCTGCCCCGGGTCCACGGCTCGGCCTTGTTCCAGCGCGGCGAGACCCAGATCCTGGGCGTCACCACGCTCAACATGCTGGACATGGAGCAGAAGCTCGACACCTTGGCCCCGGAGACCTCCAAGCGCTACATGCACAACTACAACTTCCCGCCCTACTCGACCGGCGAGACCGGCCGGGTGGGCTCGCCCAAGCGGCGCGAGATCGGCCACGGCGCCCTGGCCGAGCGGGCCCTGTTGCCGGTGCTGCCGACTCGGGCCGAGTTCCCCTACGCCATCCGGCAGGTGTCCGAGGCCCTGGGCTCCAACGGCTCGACCTCGATGGGCTCGGTCTGCGCCTCGACCCTGGCCCTGCTGCAGGCCGGCGTGCCGCTGCGCGCCCCGGTGGCCGGCATCGCCATGGGCCTGATGTCGGAGCAGATCGACGGCCGCACCGCCTTCGTCACCTTGACCGACATCCTGGGGGCCGAGGACGCCTTGGGCGACATGGACTTCAAGGTCGCCGGGACGCGCGACTTCGTCACCGCCCTGCAGCTCGACACCAAGCTCAACGGCATCCCGGCCCAGGTCTTGGCAGCCGCCCTGCTGCAGGCCCGCGAGGCCCGCTTCACCCTGCTCGACGTCATGGCCCAGGCCATCGGCCGGCCGGCCGAGATGAGCGTCTACGCGCCCCGCATCATCACCGTCCACGTCCCGGTGGACAAGATCGGCGAGGTCATCGGCCCCAAGGGCAAGGTCATCAACCAGATCCAAGACGACACCGGGGCCAACCTGACGATCGAGGACGACGGCACGGTCTACATCGGGGCCGACAACGGCGAGGCGGCCGAGGCGGCCCGTGACATGGTCAACGCCATCGCCAACCCGCACCTGCCGGAGAAGGGCGAGCGCTACCTGGGCACGGTCGTCAAGACGACCACCTTCGGGGCCTTCGTCTCCCTCCTGCCGGGCAAGGACGGCTTGCTGCACATCTCCAAGCTGCGCCCCCTGGCGGGCGGCAGCCGGGTCGAGAACGTCGATGACGTCCTCAGCGTGGGCCAGAAGATCCAGGTCGAGATCAACGAGGTCGACGACCGGGGCAAGCTCAGCCTGATCCCCGTGATCGAGAAATAAACCCATAGACCCGACGGCCCGTCCCTACTTGCGGGGGACGGGCCGTCGCCGTTCCCACCCTCCGGTCGCTGACCGGGTGGTTGGGTCAGGGGTGGTCGTCCCGTCCCCGCCCGCCGGGCCGAGGCCGGTTGGCCACGGTCGCCGCAGCGGGGCCGATGCCCCGCCCCCATCACCTCGCCCGAGTCCCGTCGTGGCCTCGGGCCGGACCGGCGATGTGACGGAACGGTCCCGGGATGGCAGAATGACCGTCGGTCCCCAGGCCCAAGTGGCGGAATGGCATACGCGGTCGGCTCAAACCCGGCTGTCCGAAAGGACATGGAGGTTCGACTCCTCTCTTGGGCACCTTTGAGGTCTGGTTCAAACCTTGGCCAGCCTCAACCTTTGATCCGCCCGCCTTTCTTTTTTCGCGTCGGTGGGCGCGTGGAGTCGGTGTGGCTGGCGTCCATGGTGGCGGCGTGGTCGTGGATCGCGGCGAACGGCTGGGCGAGTGTGGTGGTGACGTTGTGGCGGTCGTGGCCGGGTCGGCGGGTGTTCTCGGTGATGAGTATCTTGGTGAAGAAGGTTTGGTTGGTGAGCCGTCTGGTAGCGTTGTTGGCCCGCAGGTACATGGCTTGGGGGTCGGAGGCCAGGAACAGGTAGGCGTCCATGTTGGCTCTGGCTGGCTTGTAGTCTTGTCGGCACGCGGCGATGTCGTGGTCGATGACGGCGAGCCGTTCTTCGAGCGTCTTCTGTTTGCGGGTGAGGACGTCGATGCTGAGCGCGCCACCGCGTCCACGCTGTCCAGCGCCAGAAGCGGCAGGATTCTGACTGCATCGCCGACGACCAGCATCAGCCGGTCGGTGTCGACGGCAGGGCGAACGGAATCAGTGATCGGCATGAAGGACACGACTGGCCTCCTGGATGTGGCAGCGGACAAGGCATCGTCGAGGTGCGTGATGACTGCCGAGTGACGGTTGGGGCGGAGCTGACCGGCTAGGCTTGTTGGCTGGGCTTGAGCATCTGAAGGTAGGTTTCCATGGGAGCTGTGTCACCACTGGGCGGATACGACCAGGTGCGCGGAGTCATCGTTGGTGTGCTCTCCCAGGCCCGGTCGGCTGCGGCTCGCAGCGTCAACGCGATCATGACCGCCACTTACTGGCATATCGGCCACATCATCGTGGAACAAGAGCAAGGCGGTCGGGCGAGAGCCGGGTACGGCGAAGAGTTGATCGCTCGGCTGTCGGTCGATTTGACCCAGCGGTTCGGACGCGGGTTCGGCAAGGCGAACCTGTACCAGATGCGGCAGTTCAGGCTCGGCTGGCCCCCCCCCGAGACGATCCTTCAGACGCCGTCTGGAGAAACCCCCAGGCCCCAGATTCTCCAGACAGCGTCTGGAGAATCCGACGCGGGCGTCCTGGCACCCGTCAAGACCAGCGACCTCGCGGTCATCGCCCAGGCGTTCCCGCTGCCATGGTCGGCCTACGTCAAACTGCTGTCGGCCAAGACGCCCGAGGCCCGCCGGTTCTATGAGACTGAGGCGCTGCGCAACGGCTGGACAGTCAGGCAACTCGACCGGCAGATCAACTCCCTCTTCTACGAGCGCACCGCCATGTCCCGCGACCAGGCCGCGATGCTGGGGCACGCTGGCGAGGCCGTCGAAGCAGACGTCGTCTCGCCAGCCGAAGCCATCAAGGACCCGCTCGTGCTGGAGTTCCTCGGCCTGAAGGACGAGTACTCCGAGACCGACCTGGAGGACGCGCTGATCACGCACCTGGCCGAGTTCCTCCTCGAACTGGGCGACGACTTCGCGTTCGTCGCCCGCCAACGGAGGTTGCGTCTGGACGACAACTGGTTCAGGGTGGATCTCGTCTTGTTCAACCGGCGTTTGCGGTGCCTGGTGCTGATCGACTTGAAGATCGGCAAGTTCTCTTACCAAGACGCGGGTCAGATGACCATGTACTTGAACTACGCCAAACAGAACTGGGTGAAGCCGGGAGAGAACCCGCCCGCCGGGATTATTCTGTGCTCGGACAAGGGCGCGGACGAGGTTCGCTACTCGTTGGAGAGTCTCGGCAACGCTGTCCTCGCCGCCGAGTATCGACTCGCCCTCCCCGACGCCGCCCTGCTCGAAGCCGAGTTGGCCAAGACACGGCAGCACTTCGAGACCCACGCCCAGCAGCCGCCGCAAGAACCCGCCAGGTGAATCTGCGTCAGCCCAACACAGCCCGCATCACGGTCAGTTCGGACCCCGTGACCGACGACCCGTACCCCGTCTTCACCCGCACCTGAAGGGGCGGGCGCGCGGCCCCAAAGGAGGACGGCGAGTCGAGCGAGGAAACGGAGGGAGATTCGGGCGAGAAGGCTGAGGGGGACTTGGGCGAGACTGCCTGAAGCAAAAGCTCGGGACCCCGAAGGGTCCCGGCTGGCAACGTCCGGATCGCTCCGAACCGTCGTACCTCCATGGTACATCAGACCAGCCCAACGCACATGTCGCCGCGCCCCCGCCGCCGTTTCTGCGGCGAACTGGCTCCCGTCGCCAGCCAACACCTCCGGACACCAGACTATACTGACGGAAACATGTCACCGAACAAAGTGTCACCGAACAAACTTCACTGGTCGAGTTCTGCCAACTGACGGCGCGTCCATGCGAGTCCAGACTTTGACGCCTCGGTGTCGGGGTGATCGGGACCCAGCACCCGTGTCCGGCCGTCGACCACACCTTCGAAGATCTCGACCGCTCGGCTCAGGTTGTGCCGATCACCAAGCCTCGCCAAAGTTATGGCGAGATTGTTGCGGTACGTGAGGGTGTTGGGGTGGTCGGGTCCGAGGACACGCTCACTGTCGGCGGCGACCCGCTTGTGCAAGGCGATGGCCTCCTTCAAATCCCCCGGTCCGCCACGGTCCCAAAGCGTGAGTGCGAGATTGTTGCGGGACGTGAGGGTGTCGGGGTGGTCGGGTCCGAGGACACGCTCTCTGTCGGCGGCGACCCGCTTGTGCAAGGCGATGGCCTCCTCCAAATCTCCCGGCCCGCCCCGTAGTCGAAGCGCGCTGGCGAGACGGCCCCGAGCGTCAAGAAGGTCGGGATGGTCGGGGGTGAGCGCTTGTTCAGCTCGTTCCCTGTCCCATCTGCTGAGCGTAACCGCCTGCTGGTGCGACCCATGACCGGACAAGAACCAGGCAACTTTCCTAACGACATCGGTGGCATCCCCGTCTCGCCCCCAGGCTGGCTGGGAGGCCAACACCTCGGCCGACCCGGCCACGGAACGAATGACCGGCCAAACTGCGGGATCGTTCGGATCGTCGTCGCCGAGGGTGGCGCGCAGTAACGTGACAGCCGTGGCGCGCGCCCTCCCCACCCGGGCGGTGACACGTTGCGGCACCGTCTCATCCGGGGTCCGCAACACCAGATGCAACACCGGATGAATAGCGATGACATCACCGTTCAAGGAAAGAAGACCGGCCGCCGCCGCCTCCCGCAGAGGCCTGCCCGGGTCGGCGGGGAAGGTATCCGCCGGCAGGGCGTCGAGCAGCGACCGGGGGATTCTCTCCGGCGGTCCCAGCCAACCGAGTATCGCCAGGAGTCGCACGGCCGAGGTGTCGCGTTCTTCCAAACGTGTGATCGACAGATCCCAGACATGCGCCATCGTCCGTTCCTGCGGCGTGCCCGGAACCGCCTCGCCCAAACGTGCCGCCGGGTTCCACCGCCACTGGGCCAACATCGCCGATGGGTCCCGCGCCCCGTCGAGGTGGAGCAACGCCCCGACTTGCGCGACCGCCAACGGTAAACAACCTAATTTGCGGACTAACTCGCCGGCCGGACCGGTGGTCTCCCAGCCGTCCGGCGAGGCCGGCCTGGCCCGGGCCACCAGCAGACGCACGGCGTCCTCAAGGCTCAGTGGTTCGACGGCGACGGGCGTCAGGCCGATACTCTGCCAATCTCGCTCCTCCCGCGTGGTGACGAGGAACTTGCCGGATGGTGTCGCAGTCATAGCGCCTTGGATCTCAGCCATCTCTGTCGCACCGTCGAGCACTATCAACCACCCGGCGCCTCCGTGTAACAGGCGGCGGGCGTGATCGGCCGCATCGGCGTCGGTCATCAAGTCGACGCCAGCGGCGCCGCTGGCCGTCAGAGCCTTACGGCCCTCCCCGGCGAGACTATTAGACAATGTCTCTTGGGATGAGGCGTCGAGCCACCAAACCCAGGCATAGTCACCGGCCTTGGCGCGGACATACTCCTGGGCCAGAGTTGTCTTCCCGCTGCCTCCGGGACCGACCAATACCGCCCCCAGCGAGCCGGCCAACGCCTGCTCCAAATCGGCCAAGGGTTGATCGAGACGGATCAGCGTGGTGGCCGCTGGAGGCAATATGACACTCGGCGGCGCCTCCACCGCCGGCGTCACCGCCTCGAAGGCAGCGGTTACACCCGGAGCGACCGTCCCGGACGCCGGGGCAGGAGAACCCGGACCGGGCGAGCCGCCGACAAGTGGTGTGGCGGCGGTTCGGGCGGGACCCCCACCACCAGTTGAGGCAGATCCGTCGCCGCCGGGAGAAGAGCTTCCCAAAAGATAGTTCAGGACCGCCTCAACCTCGCTGTGAGCGCCGTGGGGATACCAGTAACAGTCGATTCCGGCGTCTTCCAACCGCTTCCACCGGGCGTTGAAATCGTCTGCGGCCAAATCTTTTGGCGCCTCGACCACGGCAAAATGGTCGCCGTCGAATCCGAGGGCGATGGATTCCACCAGGCTGAGCGTCCGGTCCTGGCGTAGGCCACAGCCTAGAAAAACCATGCGCCGCCCCTCCAACAGGCGTCTGAGGTACTTCGCGCCAGCGCCGTCAAATTTCTCGCCGTAGGCCTCGTCGTAATTCTCCTTGGTGAAGACTAGATTACATTCGCGCGAAACACAGCCGTGGATCTTCACCAGGTGTTCGCTCCCTCGGCGCGTGACCGCCCTGGCCTGAGCCGGCCTGAGCTCGCCGAACGGCGGGATCACGGGTTCGAGACGTCCGTGATAAACCCTTTCGAGCACCCGGTCGAAGTTCGTGGTCACGACTGGGCCGGGGAATATCTCAGGCAGGAGGCGCACGGCCATGCGCGCGAGCTTCGCCGGGTCGATCCTGGCGTTTCCGAATTCGGTGTAGATTCCGCTGGTGAATCTTGGGTTATCATCCGCCAACTGTGAGGCGGCCTCCTCGAACTTAGCCGTTTCGACCAGCCGCCGGACGTCGGCTTTCTGCGCCTCATCCCATAGCCGACGCCCCTCGATGAGAGTCAGCAGCGATTCAGTCCACAAAGGGAAAATGGGTTTGGACATACCAGCGCCGACGAACGGGACGACCTCGTCGTCTTGGATCGCCCGCTTGAGATCCAATAAGACTTGTTCATTACTTTTGAGAATCTGTGGAGTGAGCCCGGCGGTGGCGGTGAGCCGAGCGGCAGTGGCGGCGGACACGGTCTTCTCCTATGACGATACCTCCCGTGGCGGCCCCTTCTACGACGGCGCGGGAGGGGTCGGTCGCCGCCCATGTTACACGGGCTTGTCAGGGGGCCGACCGGGCTCGTAGGAGCCGAAAGCCGGCCCAACCGGCGACCAATTTTCCGTACGACAGCTCCACCTGGCGGTTCCCCGCCCGCTGGCGGCGCGGGCGCGGCGCCGTGTCCTGCGTCCTAGACAGACTGGTCACCATGCCGCTCGTCTGAGCTCGGCGGGCGCGGGGGTCGGGCCGGCCGACTTGGGGACAGTATGATGCCAACGATGTCAGGAGGAGACCGGTGACACAAGGCGTCTTGTGGGGTGGCCGTTTCGCGGGAGGCCCGGCCGAGGCCTTGTCCAAACTGTCGCGCTCGACCGACTTCGACTGGCGCCTGGCGCCCTACGACCTCAAAGGCTCGACCGCCCATGCCTTGGCCCTGTTCAAGGCCGGCCTGCTGACCGAGCCGGAGTACAAGGGCCTGATCGCCGGCTTGGAGCAACTGGCCGGGCAGGTCCACGCCGGCAGCTTCCGGCCCCAGCCCGGTGACGAGGATGTCCATTCCGCCCTGGAGCGCGGTCTGACCGACGTCCTGGGGGCCGAGCTGGCCGGGCGGCTGCGGGCCGGGCGCAGCCGCAACGACCAGATCGCCACCTTGGTCCGGCTCTACCTGCGCGACCAGTTGGGCGCCTTGGCGAAAGACATCCGGGGGGTCGTGACGGCCTTGAGCGACCAGGCCACCCGCCACTTGGGCGTTGCCATGCCCGGCCGCACCCACCTCCAACACGCCCAACCGGTATTGTTGTCGCACCATCTGCTGGCCCACGCCTGGCCGCTGGTGCGCGATCTCCAGCGGCTGCGCGACCTGGACCGGCGGCTGGCCTGGTCGCCCTACGGCTCGGCCGCCCTGGCCGGCACCGCCCTGGGACTAGACCCCGAGCTGGTGGCCCGCCAACTGGGTTTCGCCGGTTCGGTGCCCAACTCCATCGACGGCACCTCGGCCCGCGACATGGTAGCCGAGGCGGCCTACGTCTTGGCCCAGTTGGGGGTCGACCTGTCCCGCTTGTCGGAGGAGATCACGCTCTGGGCGACGGCCGAGTTCGGCTTCGTCCAACTGGCCGACGAGTGGTCCACCGGCTCCAGCATCATGCCCCAGAAGAAGAATCCCGATGTGGCCGAGCTGGCCCGGGGCAAGGCCGGACGCCTGATCGGCAACCTGACCGGGCTGATGGCCACGCTCAAAGGCCTGCCCCTGGCCTACAACCGCGACCTGCAAGAGGACAAGGAGCCGGTCTTCGACTCGATCGACCAGCTCAAGCTGCTGCTGCCGGCCGTGGCCGGGCTGGTCTCGACCCTGCGCTTCGACCGGGAGCGGCTGGAGGCCATGGCCGGGTCCGGCTTCGCCCTGGCCACCGACCTGGCCGACTGGCTGGTGCGCCAACACATCCCCTTCGCCCGGGCGCACCAGATCGCCGGCCAGGCCGTTCGCTATTGCGAGGCCCGGGGCATCGACCTGTCCGACCTGTCGGCCTTCCAATTGGCCGAGATCTCGCCCGAACTGCGGCCCGAGGTCAAGGCCGTGCTCAATGTGGCCGGCTCGATCGCGGCCCGCGACGGCCGGGGCGGGACCGCCGGCGGCCAGGTCGAGGCCCAGTTGGCCGAGTTGTCGGCCGCCCTGGCCTCCCTGCCCGGGCTGGAGGGGATGCCCGCCTTCCCCGAGTCGGTGGGAGAGTGGTTGGACCAGCCGGACTCGGGCGCCGCCCCGACGGCCCGACCGGCGGCGAACCCCTCACAGGCGGTGGTGAACTACCACCGGCCAACGGCCAGTCTGGCACGGGCGGTGGCGGACCCATCACGGGCGTCGGGGTCAGACCCCGCCCGAGCCGGGGCGGGCCCCCATCGGCCAGCGGCGGCGAACCCTTCACGGACGTTGGCCGCTCCGGCGCCCGGCGTCCCACCCCGGCCGCTGACGGCGCCTCTCGCCCGGGGGCCGGCCTCTGGACCGCCCTCGGCTCCGTACTCGCTCCGGCCGTCCTGGAGCGGTCCGCCGGCCCCGGCAGACTCCCACCGGCCGGTGGCCCCGGCCGAGACTGGCGGCCGGGGGCCGACCGGGGACTCGGCTTGGGCCGGACCGGTGACCCCGGCCGGGACGGACGGCCGGCTGCCGGCCAGCGACCCGGCCCAGCGGGCGGCGGAGCGGGTCCAATTCTCGGGCCGGGCGATCTATGGCCAGCTGGTGGTCGACCTGTCCCGGGGCTCGGGCGAGGAAGTCATCCGGGGGCTGCGCTCCCTGGCCGCCTGGGAGGGGCCGACCGAGCTGGGGGCGCTGGCCATCAAGGCCAAGTCGGGCGCCGTCTCCGCCCTGACCGACCTGCTCACCCTCATCAGCCGGGGTAACCAGGCCGTCGGCCGGCAGACTCGCTCCGTCATCGACAGCGACATCCAAGGAGTCGCCGCCGAGGCTCTGATGCGCGGCGTCCCGGAGCAGGCCGCCGGCGCCATCTTGTCCTATATCCAGCAGTACCGGGATTACTCGGCCCGACGCTACGGCCCCTACCTGGCCCCGCCGCCACTACGCCCCGAGCGCCTGCGCCGGCCCGGCTAGTGGACTGTCGCACCTAAAACGTCGGACTGGCGTCGCTGGCGGCGTTGTCGTCGACATCGCCCGACACCGCTCATCACCCAACTCTTAGATGCGACAGCCCACTAGTCCGGGGCCGGTCTAGGCTGGCGCCATGAGCGCAGACGATCCGACCATGAGCACAGATGATAAGACGGTGGACGATCAGGTCACGGCCGGCGTCCTCCAGGTGGCCCGACAGGCCCGGGCGGCGGCCCAGGTCTTGGCCCCGGCCAGCCGTGAGGTCAAGGACCGGGCGCTCTGGGCCATGGCCGACGCCTTGGTGGCGGCCACTGAGGCCATCACGGTGGCCAACGCGGCCGATCTGGCGGCCGGACGCCAGGCCGGGCTGTCCCCGGGGCTGATCGACCGGCTGGAGCTGACCGATCAGCGGGTGGCGGACTCGGCCGAGGCCCTGCGCGCCCTGGCCGGGCTGGACGACCCGGTGGGCCAGGTGGTGCGCGGCCAAACCCTGCCCAACGGTTTGCTGGTGCGTCAAACGCGGGTGCCGCTGGGGGTGGTCGGGATGATCTACGAGGCCCGGCCCAATGTCACCGTCGACGCCGTCGGCCTGGCCCTCAAATCCGGCAACGCTTGTGTCTTACGGGGCGGCTCGGCCGCCGGGCGGACCAATCAGGCCATACTCCAGGTGTTGCGTGACACCCTGGTCCGACAGGGCCTGCCGGCCGATCTGGTGCAATCGGTCGACCAGTGGGGCCGGTCCGGGGCGGTGGCCCTGATGCGGGCCCGTGGTCTGGTCGATGTCGTCATACCCCGGGGCGGGGCCGCCTTGATCGCCACCGTCGTCCAACAGGCCACCGTGCCCGTCATCGAGACCGGCGTCGGCAACGTCCACATCTACGTCGACGCCGCCGCCGACCCGGACATGGCCCGGCCCATCCTGATGAACGCCAAGACCCAGCGGGTGGGGGTGTGCAACGCAGCCGAGACCCTGTTGGTCCACGCCGGGGCCGCCCCCGCCTTCCTGCCCCAGGCGCTGTTGGAGTTGGCCCAGGCCGGCGTCCGGCTGCACGGCGACGAACGGACCGCCGTCTGGGCGCCGCCCGGCGTCACCATCTGGCCGGCCACCGATCAGGACTGGGCCACCGAGTACCTGGCCCTGGAGTTGGCGGTCCGGGTGGTCGACTCGCTGGACCAGGCTGTGGACCACATCCGGCGCTGGGGCTCGGGCCACACCGAGGCCATCGTCACCAACGACCTGGCCGCCGCCCAACGTTTCACCGCCCAGGTGGACGCGGCGGCCGTGATGGTCAACGCCTCGACCCGTTTCACCGACGGCGGTCAACTCGGACTGGGGGCCGAGATCGGCATCTCGACCCAGAAGCTCCACTCCCGCGGCCCCATGGGGCTGACCGAGCTGACCACCACCAAGTGGATCGTCATCGGCGCCGGGCACGTCCGCCCCTGACGTCTTGGCCCCGACTCGCGCCGTCGGTCTGGGGAACCGGCATCCGGCCCGGCGGCGGGCCAGCCGCTCGTCGCCCGAGAGGGATCAAGGGCGCGCACCGGAATGGGACCAACGGCGGTGTCAGCGTCGGTTCCGATCCGGTCACACCGTCCGGGCGCCGCTGGTGGCCAGGGCCGGAGCCCGCCCAGCGGAACGATGGCCCCTAACGGAAACCCCAGTCATTTGCAGCCCATAACCCCAGGACATTGCAGGTCGTAAACCCAGGACATGGCAGTTCCCCCGGCCGCCGTCTAGCGGCTCAGCCCCGCAAGCGGCTCAGCCCCGCAAGGCCGGCTGCTGGCTGAGGCGCCGGCCGCTGGCCAGGGCCACCAGCATGGCTAAGACCGCGCCGCCGGACAGCACCCAGTAGCCGGCCGGGGCGTCGAAGTGGTCGATCATCCGCCCGGCGGCGGTCGCGCCGACGGCCAGGCCGACGCCCAGGGCGGTGCCGATCCAGGTCAGCCCCTCGGTCAGGTTGGCCGCCGGCACGATCCGTTCGATCAAGGAGTTGCCGTTGATGAAGCTGGGGGAGATGGCCAGCCCGGAGAGGAAGCTGACCACGGCCAAGGACCAGAAGTCGCGCGCCACCAGGAATAGCAGGGCGGTGCCGGCCAGGCACAGCAGGCCGACGATGAAACGCCGCCACAGGGGACTGCGCCAGGCCCGCGAGCCGTACCACAGCGCCCCCGTCATTGAGGCCAGGGAGCCGCAGGCCATGATCGGCCCGGCCATGACCTTGTGGCCCAGGGACTGGCACATCGCCACCATGGTGATGTTGTTGCTGCCGAATTGGACGCCGACGCCGACGAAGACCACGGCCACCACGGCCACCCCGGGCACGCGGATGGCCGAGCCGCCGCGTGGCCGGCGGGTGGCCGGCGGCTGGCTGGCCCGCCGGGACAAGAACACCCCGCCGGCCACCAGCAGCAGGACGACCACCATGACGACCCCGGCCGCCGGCAGCTCGCCTAGGCCGGGCCAGACCACGGTGGCGGCGGCGGTGGCCAGGCTGGGGGCGACGATGTAGGCCACGTCGTCCAGCACCGACTCGAGCGAGAAGGCCGGCTGGAGGCCCGGCCGGTCGCGCAACAGGTGGCTCCAACGGGAGCGGGTCAGCGAGCCGATGGGGAAGCTGGCGCAGCCGGTCAGCAGGGCGCAGCCCACCAGATAGGGCCAGGGGGCCTGCAGCCAGGCCGCCAGCGTCAGCCCGGTCGCCCCCAGGCTGAAGACGGCGATCAGCGGGTAGCCCACCTGGGCCTGGCCGAAACGGTCGATCAGGGAGCCGACGACCGGCGCGGCCAGGCCGAAGGCGATGGTGTGGACGGCCGTCACCACCCCGGCCAGGGTGTACTGGTGGTAGAAGCCGGAGATCAGCAAGGTGATGGCGATCCCGACCATCGCCCCGGGGAAGCGGGCCACGAACCCGGGGACGACGAAGGCCATCGCCCCGGGCGTCCGCCAGACAGTTCGGTAGGCCCGCACGGGTCTTGATTGTGACAGATGTGGAACCGCTTCCATAATCTTTCCGGCGTGTCGCCCGAACTGTTCGGGGCGGCGATGGCCGGCCCGGGCGACGACGCCGGGTGGAGGCCGGGGGAGAGGGCCACGGGCTGTCGGGGCGGTGGGCGACGGGCGGGTGGAGGCCTCGGGCCGTCGGGGTCAGTCGGTCGGGCGGAGGTGGTGGACGTCGCCGGCGGCGAACCACTGCCGGCCGCCGGCCAGATCCAGCCCCAGCCGGCCGTCCGGGGCGATGTCGCCGGCCAGGCCCTGGACCGAGCGGCCCGGTCCCAATTCGAGCCGGACCATACGACCCAAGGTGGCGCACCAGGGGCGGTAGAGCCCGACCGGGTCCGCCCCGGCCTCCCACTGCCCCAGGACCTCGTCCAAGGCCCGCAGGACGGCCTCGGCGGCGGCCTCACGGCTGGTCGCCAGTCCGGCCAGGGCCAAGGAGGTGGCCTGGGGTCCAGGCAGTTCGGCGGCGCTCTGGCTGAGGTTGAGGCCCAGGCCGACGACCGCCGCCGGGCCGGCCGGGGAGGTCGTCGTCTCGACCAGGATGCCGCAACACTTGCGCCCGTCCAGCAGGACGTCGTTGGGCCATTTGAGCCTGGCCCCACCCCCCATCCGGGCCACCGCCCGGGCCACCGCCACGCCGGTCAGCAGCGGCAGCATGGTCCAGGGGCGCCCGTCCGGCGGGACGACGACGGCGGCCAGCAGCAGGGAACTGCCGGCCGGGGCCGACCAGCGCCGGTCCAGCCGCCCCCGGCCGCCGGTCTGCAGATCCGCCAACTCGACCGCGCCCGCCCCCAGTTCCCCGGCCCGCCAGCCCGCCACCAGATCGGTGATGGTCGAACCGGTGGTCTGAACCACTCGGATGGGGGACCAGCGGCTACGGCCCAGCCGGGCGGCCAGGGTCACGGGGTCCAGGGCCACGGGGTCCAGGGCCACGGGGTCGGGCGGCGCGGTCACGCTCACACTTTAACCGCCGTCATCCCAGCCACCGCCGCTCCGCCGGAGTCAGGCCCCGACAACCTCGCCGACCGCCGCCATACCCGACCGCGCCGCCGGCCGCCGCTCGACAGGGCTTGGGCCGGTGTCGGCGGGGGAGGTCGTGCGGGGCTTCAGCAAGAGAACTGAGAAGGTCGTTCGCCTGGCGTGGTGAGGGTTGTGCGCTGGCCGCCACGAGTCGTCAGGCGGGAGAACCAAGAGACGTAGGGTTTTTGCTGAGGCTCTGGGAGGCTGCAACCCAGCTCGGGGCGGCGTCGGCGGGGCCGCCTATGATGGTGTTGTGCGTGTGGTTCTGGCCTCAGCCTCCCCCGGGCGGTTGGCCACCTTGCGACGGGCCGGGGTCGACCCCGAGGTGATCGTCTCCCGGGTGGACGAGTCCCAGATCGAGGCGGCTGACCCGATCGTCTTGGTCTCGCGGCTGGCCCAGTTGAAGGCCGAGGCCGTGTTGGAGCGGCTGGGACCGGCGGGGGAGACCGACCCGCTGGTGGTGATCGGCTGCGATTCCGTGCTGGTGTTCGAGGGCCGGCCCTGCGGCAAGCCGGGCGGCCCGGCGGCGGCGGTGGAGCTGTGGCGACGGGTGCGGGGGCGGACGGCGCTGCTGGTCAGCGGCCACCATGTGGTGGTCCGCGACGGCGACGGGCCGAACCTCGATGCGTCGGCGCCCGAGCGCCGGGCGGCCCCGCCTGGGCGCGCTGGCGGCGGCGGCCTTAGGCGGGCCAATCGGGTCGGACGGACGGTGGTCCATTTCGCCGATCTGTCAGAGGCCGAGATCGAGGCCTATGTGGCCACGGGAGAGCCCGCCCAGGTGGCCGGTGGTTTCACCATCGATGGTTTGGGCGGACCCTTCATCACCCGGATCGAGGGCGACCCGCACAACGTCGTCGGCCTGTCCCTGCCGCTGCTGCGCATGATGCTGGCCGATCTGGGGGTGGCCTGGAGCGAGCTGTGGCGCCTGGACCGGCCGGCGGCGGCCACCGACTCCTGACCGTTCCGCCCCCGGCGGCACGATCCCGGCGGTCCCGCCGGGTCACTCGGCCCGGACGGTCAGCCCCCACCAGGTCTGGCCGATGACGAAGGAGCCTTGCCATTCGCCCTGGTCGAAGCGCAGCCCGCCGTCGCCCCGGACGACGGACCAGCCCAGGTCCGGCAGGTTGGCGGCCAAGTAGTCCAGCACCGCCTGCCCCTGGTCCGCCGGACCCAGCAGCAGGATCGTCCGCTCGGCCTCATAGGTCGTCTCCAGGGTCGTGTCCGCGGGCAGACAGATCAACTCCGCCAGGCCGTGTTCGAGGCCCAAGCGGTTCAGGCACAGTCCCACCGGAGTTCCCGTGGCACTGGGGATGGCCGGGGGATCGGACACGGCGGCCGAACAGCCCGCCAGCGTCACTAGCAACGCCACCACCAGAGCCGCCCCCCAGGACCGACGCGCTCTCACCCCACCACCCTAGTGGACTGTCGCCCCTAGCACGTCGGGCTGACTTCGCCGAACGCCGCCAACGGCCTGGTCGCCACTGGGCGGGCTCATCCTGGTCAGCGACATCGCCCGCCACCCCGGCCCCGGCGCGGGGGGATTGACTCCCAGGCCAGGGGCGCACCGGGGTGGGGACAACCATCTAGGCGATAGGCTGCCCGGGTGACGGGGGAGATCGAGGCCGACGCCGGGGCGCGGCCGGCCGGGCGGTCGGTCCGGTCGACGGCCCTGGCCCTGGTCAAGGTGACCAGGCCCTGGCAGTGGCCCAAAAACCTGCTAGTCCTGGCCGCGCCGGTGGCGGCCGGGCGGCTGCTCGAGCCGACGGTCTGGTGGCGGGCCGGACTGGCCATGGCGGCCTTCACCGCCGTGTCCGGGGCGGTCTACATCTTCAACGACCTGCGCGACGCGGCCGCCGACCGCCTCCACCCGACCAAGCGCCTGAGGCCGATCGCCTCCGGCCGACTGGGCCTCCCGGCCGCCGTCGCTCTGATGGTCGTCCTGGCCGCCGGATTGCCCCTGGGGTGGTGGCTGGCGCCCCCACTGGGCTGGGTGCTGGCGGCCTACCTGGCGGTCAACCTGGCCTATTCCCTGGGCTTGAAACACCGGCCCGTCATCGACTTGGCCCTGGTCTCGTCCGGCTTCTTGCTCCGCGCCATCGCCGGGGGCGTCAGCTGCGACATCACGCTATCACAATGGTTCTTGCTGGTGGCCGGTTTCGGCTCCCTCTTCATCGTGGCCGGTAAGCGCTACTCCGAGTTGGTCACGGTCGGCTCCCAGGCCGGCACCCGTCCCGCCCTGGCGGCCTACACCCCCGGCTTCCTGCGCGTGGTCTGGGTCATGGCCGCCAGCTTGGTCATCGTCTCCTACTCCCTCTGGGCCTTCGAGCAGGGCCGCCCGGAGACCGGCTTGCCTTGGGACGCCTTGTCGATCGCCCCCTTCACCGTCGCCATCTTGGGCTACGCCCGTCTGATCGAGTCCGGCCGCGCCGACGCCCCCGAACGGGCCCTGGCCCGCGACCCCGTTTTCCTAGCCATGGCGACGATCTGGCTGGCCTGTGTCCTGACAGCCGTCGCCACCCGCTGACCCCGACGGGAGTGGCGGCGGTCTCGCTGGCCGGTGTCGCCACCCCCACAAGCCGTCCAGACCCGGGCGGCCAGGGCACGGGTCAGTCGGACCAGCGCCACCACTGCCCGGGCGTTTGGGGTCACAACCAGTCCCGGCTGAGCGGGCGCAATACTTGACCCATGGCGCGAACGCCCTCGGGACGAGACGAGCGGATCGTCTGGCGCGGCCACACCCACGCCAAGGCCCTGGTCTGGCCCGCCCTGGCCTTCCTCGTCCTGGCCCCGGCCACGGGGGCGGCCCTGGCCTGGTTGCCGGAGCGCGGCCTGCTGCCAGGCGCTGGGGGCGTCTGGGTGGTTTGGGGGGTGGCCGGGTTGCTCGTCCTGATCGGCTGCCTGCTGCCCTGGTGGCGCTGGCTGGCCACTGTCTACATCATCACCGACCAGCGGGTGATCGTCCGCCGCGGTCTGCTCCGCCGGGTCGACCAGGACCTGCCCTGGGCCCGGGTGGAGCGCGTCAGCCTGACCCGGGGGCTATTCGACCGCCTGGTCGGCGCCGGGGCCGTCGAGTTGATCCCGGCCGTCGGACCGCCCCTGCGGCTGGCCGACGTCCCCCGGGCGACCCAACTCCACCGCCTGGCCAACGACTTGTTGCTGGCCACCATCCACCAGCCGGCCCAGGTCGACGCCCCGGCGGCCGGTTGAGATGCCCCGCCCCCCGACGCCGAGCGCCAGCGGCCCTGACTCGCTCAGGCCGGGCGCCTCCGAACCTGACTCGTTCAGGCCGGACGCCTCCGAATCTGACTCGCTCAGGCCGGGCGCCTCCGGATCTGACCCCCTCACGTCGGGTGCCCACGACTCTGACTCCCTCACTCTGGGCACCCCCGAATCGGACTCCCTCACGTCGGGCGCCCACGGCCTGAGCGACCACGGCTCTGGCGACCACGGTCCGAGCGCCCCCATTCCGGCGGACGATCCGCCGCCCGCCAGCCTCGGGCGGCCGGGCGAGGCCGTCGGCCCGTCGCCCGACCCCGGGCGGAGTGGGCAAGGCGGCTTCTGGAACCAGGCCGGACGTTTCCTGGTGGTAGGGCTGATCGCCGCCGGGGTCGACTTCACGACCATGCTGATCTTGGTGGCGGCCGGTCTGAGCCCCGTCCCGGCCAAGGCCGTCTCCTGGGTGGCGGGGACGGCCACGGCCTACATCGGCAACCGCCGCTGGACCTTCCAAGGCGACCCCTCGGCCCGGCGGCTGCTGGCCGTGATCGGCCTCTACGGCTTGACCTTCGGCCTCCAAGTGGCCCTGTTCGCCTGGCTCTACTCATGGCTGGTCGGTCTGTGGGACCAATGGCTGGCCCAACTGGCGGCTTTCGTCGTCGCCCAAGCAGTGGCCACGGCGACCAACTTCATGGTCCAGCGCCACCTCATCTTCCGCCACCGCTGAGCCCAGCGGTCCTGGCCGCCGGACGGCGTGGGGACCGAAAACTCCGTCCGCGGACAGCGTTTTCACAGCAGCTCGACCGCTTCTCGACCTTCCACCTCATGACCTTCCACCTCACGGCCCTACGCCCCACGACCTGGCGGCCGACTCGACCGCCCCGTCGACATGACCCTCCGCTCCACGGCCCTCCGCCCCACGACCCGTCGCCCCGCCGCCCGCTAGGCTGGCGGCCATGAGCGCGGATCAGCCGCTGGTCGGCATTGTCATGGGATCGGACTCGGACTGGCCGGTGATGGCCCAGGCGGCCGCCGCTTTGGACGACTTCGGCCTGCCCTGGACAGCCGACGTGATCTCGGCCCACCGGATGCCGGAGGCGACCCTGGCGTGGGGCCGTCAGGCACATCGTCGCGGCCTCAAGGTCATCATCGCCGGGGCCGGCGGGGCGGCCCATCTGCCCGGCGT
>JAISAO010000078.1 GCA_031266665.1 Propionibacteriaceae bacterium
TCGGGCTCTCGGTGGTGGACGGACAAGAACATGGTGGTTCCGGCCGTCAGGCCCGACAGGACGAGGATGACGGCGCCGATGACGCCGAGCAGCCGGGTCAGGTCCGCGCTGACGCCGGCTTGGAGCTGGGCCAGTTGGGCGACCGTCGACACCACGATCCGGCCACTGTCGGCGGGAGCCAGAAACAGTGGGACGGCGCGGGCCAGAGGTTCGGCGTAGCCAGCCTCGGCCCGCACCAGCCAGTAGCTCTCGAATCGGTCCGTCAGCAGCGGCAGCACGCCGGGCGAGAAGTACAAGGTGTCGTCCAGCGCTACCTGGCCGCTGGGCCGCAGCACCGCCGCCGCCGCCACGCTCCGGCCGTTGACGGTGATGGTGACGTTGGGGTCGGCGGCGACCACGCCGAGGGTCTCAGCCGCCGTCGCCCCCAGGACGACGACCGCCCCGGCCGACTCCAGCGACAGCGGGTCCAGGCGCCCGGAGGCGGCCTGGAGCCCTTGGAGGGCTAAGTAACGCTCGTCGGTCACCATCAGGTGTCCCTGGTAGGCGGCCGGCTCCACCGCCGCCACGGTCGGGCCGCCCAGCCTCAGGACCGTGTTCCCGACCACGGTGAAGGTGCGGACCGGCGCGGCGGCGGCCACACCCGTCAAGCCCTCGAGTCGGTCTGCTACGGTTCGCGCCGCCGCCCAGGAGTTGAGGGCGGCGGCGGCCGTGGGGAAGTCGGCGGCGGTGTCTTGGTTGTCGGTGACCCTGAGTTCGGTCGAGGCGGCATCGGTCAGTCGGGCCACGATCTGGGCCGTCGTCGTCTGGGTCAATCCGGTGGCCGCGACCAGGGCGGCCACGCCCAAGGCGTAGGCCAGGAGGACCAAGAGCGAATGGAGGGGACGGCTCAACGGGGTCGCCAAGGCGTCCACCAGTTCTTGGCCGAGCCTGGTCCGGCGCCGGCCTCCGCCCGGGGTGGCCGGGGCGGCGTCGGCCGGATCTAGCCGGGACATCCCGGCCGCCCGGCGGTGACGACCGGGATGTCCCCCGCCGCCCGTGGGTGCGGGCCGCAGCACGCCGTCCGTGATTTCGACCACCCGGTCCGCCGCCTCGGCCACCAAGGGGTCGTGGGTCACCACCACCACCGTGGTGCCGGTCGCGTTGACCTCCTGCAGCAGTCCGACCAGCCGACGGGTTGAGGCTGTGTCCAGCGCCCCGGTGGGCTCGTCGGCCAAGATGACTTGCGGCCCTGTGACCAGGGCGCGGGCCACGGCCACCCGTTGTTTCTCGCCCCCCGACAGGTCGTCCGCCCGCCGGTCGATGGCGTCGGCCAGCCCGACCCGGCCGAGCGCCCGCCGGATTAGGGGATCGCGCTGGCGGCGGGCCAACCCCCGCACCCGCAGGCCCAGCGAGACGTTCAGGCCAACCGTGTCGGAGCCCACCAGGTACGAGTTCTGGAAGACGAAGCCCAGGCGCCGGCCCCGGAAACGGTCGCGCGCCCGCTCGTCCAGATCGGACACCAACACACCGTCGAAGCGGTAGGAGCCCGCCGTCGGCCGGTCCAGCAGGCCGAGCAGGCTGAGCAAGGTGGTTTTGCCCGAGCCGGACGGGCCGACCACGGCCACGAACTCGCCCCGCTCAATCACACCGCTGGCGTCGCGCAGGGCCAACTCGGGGCCGCCGCCGATGGACCGGGCCAGACCGACCAATTCGATCAGGGGCCACGAGCCCGCCGGCATCCGATCCCGGTCACTGGCCACGGCGTCCCCGGCCCAGGAGTCCCCGGTCACAGCGTCCCCGGCCACCAGGTCACTGCCCCGACACCACCACGACGCCGCCGACCGGCAGGGCCGGGTTCTCGACGATCACCGCCCAGCCCGCGTCCTGTCCCACCACTACCACGTCCACGCGGCTGGGCGGGCCGGCCGTGGCCCCGCCGGCCGCCGGGACCAAGACATAGGTGGCGCCCTGGTCGTCGCGCCGCAGGGCGGCCAGGGGCACCGCCGGGCCGGTCGGCGCGGCGGCGGCCTCCGTCACCACCACCGGTAGTCCCGCCACCGCCGCCACATCGACGCCCTCGGGCACGGCCACCGTCACGTCGTACCCCGCCGGGTTGGACGACGCCGCCGCTTGGAAGGCGCTGACGGCTGTCACCGCGCTGGGGAGGGGGTCGCCCGAGCCGAACTTGACGCTGACGGCGGCGCCGACGGCGAAGGCTTCGGCCTGGAGGACGTCGGCCCGGAACATCACCCGGGCCGGCGCCGTCTCGACGGTCAGGAGCGGCTGCTCGGCGGTGATCTCCGCCCCCAGCGGCGCCGTCGAGACCACCTTGGCGCCGTCCACGGGCACAATCGCCGTGTCGCCCAACAACATCCCCGGGCGCCCGGCGACCGGCTCCGGCAGGTCGTAGCCGTGCCGCTGGTACAAGGCCTTGACCGCCGCCAGGGTGACCGGGCCGAACTGCCCGGTGGGCGCCAGGTCGAACAGGCCGGCCTCGGCCAAGACCGCTTGCAGAGCGGCCACGTCGCTGCCCGAGGAGCCGAAGACCAGGTCCCGGAACAACGGCGCGGAGGGCGGGAAGGCGAAGACCGGCCGGCCCGACACCTCCCCCAGGCAATCGCCCCAGTGGACCGACTCGCCCGCCGTCAGAACGGTCGCCGACACCACTCTGCGCACGGCCTGGGGCAGCGACCCCGTGGCGGCGCCCCCCGCCTCGTCGCCGGTCTCCTTGCCCTGGGCGGCGGTCGTGGGCGCGGTCTCGGACGCGCTGTCACCGGTGGAGCCCGAGCCGGTCAATGGGCTGACCGCCGCCAGGGTCGGCTCGGAGAGTTGGCCGCTGATCGCATAGGCCCCCCGGACGGGTTTCTCCACCACCTCGGCCGTCACCCAAAGATTCTGAGAGGCGTTGTCGATGGCCGAGGTGTCGACCGCGGGATGGGTTATCGCCACGGCCGCGGCACCGCCGGCCGCGCCCACCAACAAGGCCCCGATGATCCAGGGGGCCAGGCGCCGGCCTTTACCGCTCATCGTTTAAATAATACCGGCTTCTATCAGGATAACGGTGGCCCGGTCTACTCGTTCGGCAGCCTTTTGACGGAGCGTGACCAATTCGGCCTCGTGCGCGTCTATCGCTTGTTGCTCGTAGGTGGCCTCAATGTTGGCCGCCCGCTGGGTGAAATCCAAGGAGTCGGCGCACTGGGCCTCGGCCAGTTGGGCTTTGAGCCTCTCCTCGGCGGACCAATCGTCGCGCAATTCCACCCCGCTGAGTTTAGAGTTCTGATCCAGCGTGTAACCTGCGTCAGTCAGGCAGGCGTCGCGCTCTGCCTGCAACTCCTGGAAACGCGGGTCGGCCACTGTCTTATCCCAAGCCTCACTGGAGTACTGCACCAGTTTCTGGGCCGCGCCGTCGTTCGACACGGTAGACCTGTCTATGACATGCAAAGCCTCGAAATTATCGCTGTACACGCACTCCCGCCCCTTGACTTTATCAACTTCAAGGTTGCCGCCCAGGGTCACCTGGCTGATTGCCGGGGCCGCCCCGTGTTGGGCCATGTAATCCGCGTCCCAGTATCCCAAGAGCCAGTGGTTGGCCTCAGCCCTATGGTCTAACTCCTGCCGGGCGGCGTCTCGCGTCACGTCTTCCAAGGCGTCTGAGCCGGTGATACAACGGGCGAAGACGATCTGCTGGGCTGCCTGCACGGTGGCCACTTCATCAGCAGTCATGCCATAGGCGTCGAGCGGCAGAGTAATGGCCGCGTTGGCCCTATCCAACGTGGCCGTGGCCGTGATCGACGGCGGCGCTGATGGCGGCCCAGAAGCGTCGGCACAACCTGTCAGGGTCAAGGCCGAGAGTATGGCAAGCCAAAGAACGGTCCGGATGCGGGATGTCATGACGCTTTCCTTAAAACTACGATGAATCGTTGAGACTGGGCGAGGCCACGGGGCCGGCGGGCATGCCGCGTCGGCCCCGTGGCCATGGCGATTGTTAACCCGTCCAGATCACGCTGCTGATGACGTCGTTGAAGCCGAGAGGAACGAGGGTCGGCATATACTCGTAAGACTTGATTGTTAACAGGCCACCTTTGGCATCGGCGTCTTTCCAGAAAGACTGTCCGTACCCAGCCCAGTTGTCGATTGACGAGATTTTGTCGTTGAAGTTTTGCGCGGTGAGGTTGTTGTAGTAGCCGCAGACGTTCCACGCACCCCTGAGGATGACGCTGCCACCGCTGTTGATGTCCGGGAACATGCAGACAGCCCCGCTGCACGACGCGGCCTGAGCCGGGGCGGCGCTGACGAACATGCTGACCGTCATGGTGAGAGCGACGGCCAAGGCCATCACCACCCTGCGGATGTTCTTGATCATGATTTCTCCTGTTTTGATGGGGGTAACCGACCACGCCGCCGCCCTTGAGGCCGCCGACAAAGTCGAAGAAGCGAAAAATAACTTCCACTTCTAATAATAGCTTAACTCTCCGCAACGGATAGCGCGAGCCCCTAAAAGTAACGATTCTATAACAAAAGTTAACTTGCCTTGAGTTCGGTGGCATAGGTCCTCCTCGCCTGGTGGGGCGGTGCCCCAGTGTCCTGAAGCGGAGTCCTGGCACCCGCCCGGCCGTTTCAGGCGCGGCGCAGGATGGCCGCCGGGTCGCGCCGGGAGGCGTGCAGGGCGGGGAGGACCGAGGCCGCGGCGCCGGCCAGGAGGCCGACCGCCACACCGAGGCCGGCCGTGCCCAGGCCGAGCGCCGTGGGCATGGCGTAGGCCAGGCCGACGCCGAGCGACACGACTACCCCGA
>JAISAO010000095.1 GCA_031266665.1 Propionibacteriaceae bacterium
GCCCGGATGTCCAACACCTCTGCCAGTCACGCCCCCAAGGCAATAACCAGACGCCCCCACCCCGCTCAGCGACTAGGCCAAACACCCCCCTGGGAGACACACATTTTTGCCGATAACCCCCAAATCGTTGACTTCTGGTTCGACCCCCAATGCCCCTGGGCCTGGATCACCTCCCGCTGGATGCTGGAGGTGGAGCGGGTGCGCGATGTCCGCACGGTCTTCCACTGCATGAGCCTGTCCATCCTCAACGCCGGCCGCGACGGCCTCGACCCCGACTACCGGCGGATGATGGAGACCGAGGCCTGGTACGGCGCCCGGGCGGCCATCGCCGTGGAGCAGCGCTACGGCCCCGACCGGCTGCGTGACTTCTACACCGCCATCGGCCAGCGCTACCACGTCCGCCAGCAGCCGCGCAGCCCCGAGACGGTGCGCGCCGCCCTGGCCGATGTCGGGCTGGACCAGTCGATCGCCGACGAGGTCACCACCACGCGCCACGACCAGGCCCTGGCCCAGTCCCACCACCAGGGCATGGACCCGGTGGGGCTGGACGTCGGCACCCCGGTGCTGCGGATCGACGGCCACAGCCTATTCGGCCCGGTGATCTCACCCGCCCCCAAGGGCGAGGCGGCCGGTCGCCTGTTCGACGGCCTGGCCCAGGTGATCGAGTACGACGGCTTCTTCGAGCTCAAGCGCAGCCGGACCGTCGGCCCGCTCTTCGACTGAGCCCCGATTCCGCTCTTCCGTCAAACACTAATATTGTCGAATCACGCCTGATCGACTAGCCAGACGTCGGTTGGTCGACTTGCAGAACCACGACTGGTTGACTTGCAAAACCTCGATCGATTGACTTGCGAAACTCCGTCTGGTTGGCTTGCGAAACATGGAACGGCCAAGTCGGAGCGGGATCGGAAGGCGGCACGGCGATGCCTCTTGACTACCTGCCACGGGTGGCGGACGCCGAGCTGGACGAGCGGCTGGAGCGGGTCGGGGCGGTGCTGATCGAGGGCGTCAAGGGCTGCGGCAAGACCGAGACCGCGCGGCGACGGGCCGCCAGCGAGGTCGCCCTGGACGCCGACCCGACCGCCCGCCAGACGGCCCAGATCGACCCGGGGCGGGTCCTGGGCGGTCCGGCGCCGCGCCTGGTCGACGAGTGGCAGCTCGTCCCGGAGCTGTGGAACGCGGTGCGCCGCGCCGTCGACGCCAGGCGGGCGGACGGGCAGTTCATCCTGACCGGCTCCGCCACCCCGGCGGACGACCAGACGCGACACAGCGGCGCCGGCCGCTTCTCACGCCTGCGGCTGCGCCCGCTCAGCCTGGCGGAGTCGGGGATCTCGTCCGACGAGGTGTCATTGGCCAGGCTGCTGGCGGGGGCGGGGTCGGTCGCCGGCACGGCCGCGGCCGGGCTGGACGACTTGATCGCCGAGACCTGCCACGGCGGCTGGCCCCGCGACCGCGGCCGCCCGGTGGCGCCGGCCCGTCGCAACGTGGCCGACCTGGCGGCGGAGATCAGCCTGGGGGACATCAAGACGGTCGACGTCGTCAGGCGGGACCCGGCGCGCGTCCGTTCCCTGCTCGAGTCGCTGGCCCGCAACACCGCCACCGAGGCCACCGTCACCACCTTGGCCGCCGACGCCGGCCGGGCCGGCGCCCCGATGAGCCCGGAGACGGCCGCCGCCTACCTCGACGCGCTCGAGCGGCTGATGGTCTACGAGCCCTTGCCGACGTGGTCGCCGGTTCTGAGGGACAAGGCCAGGGTGAGGCGCCAGCCCGTGCATCACCTGGTCGACCCGGCGCTGGCCGCGGCCCTGCTGGGCGCCGGCCCGGACGAGCTGGGACGTGACCTGAAGACCTTCGGCCTGCTGTTCGAGTCGCTGGCCACCCGCGACCTGCGCGTCTACGCCGGGCCGCTGCAGGCGCGCGTTGGCCACTACCGCGACAACACCGGACTCGAGGTGGACCTGGTGATCGACGCCGGCCACCGACGCTGGGCCGCCTTCGAGGTCAAGCTGTCGGGCTCCGGCCCGGTGACGGACGCCGCCGCCAAGAACCTGCTCCGCCTCGCCGCCAAAGTGGACGTCCAGAGCGCCGGGCCGCCCAGCTGCCTGGGGATCATCACCGCTCAGGGCCAGGCCTATACCCGCTCCGACGGCGTCCAGGTGGTGCCACTGGCGACGCTCGGCCCGTGACGGGGGATTGCTAAGGAGCAGAGGGGAACGAACCTCGGTCCCTGGAGGGCTGGCCGTGCTCTGAGGGAGAGTCCGCGACCAAAGGGTGGCCAGCCGCATCGCCTTACAGGTCGGCTAGGCTGGCGTTGGTCCAGTAGCGGCGTTTTGACCTCTTGGTAGAGTTGGTAGAGGATGTCGCGGACCTACGCCGCCATCGAGGTGCCCAGGCCGCTACATCCTCTCGTCCAGTCTCCGCGCCGTCAGTGGGGCCATCGCGCCCCTCCCAGATCGGTAATGACGGGGGAGACTCGCGCTTCGTGAACCGCGTGTTTCGAACTTTTCGAGCAAGGAAACTTTGTGCTCGTCTGGTAGACGTTGGGAGGCGACTCGGGGCCGGCGGTTCTCCCAAAACGTCAGTGCCTCCCGATAGGCTTGGAGAGACGGTTGCCCAAGGCGATCTGAGGCAGTTGAACGGGAGGCATTCATGGCAGCGACCGCGCCAAGGCCCACGGTGGTTGACCTGTTTTGTGGTGCAGGTGGGCTGAGTGAGGGCCTTAGTCAGGCTGGCTTTAATCCGGTCGCCGCAGTGGACTTCGACCACCATGCAGCCGAGACGTATCGAGTCAACCATCCGGGTACTGTTGTCTTGGAAGCGGACGTAACTGGAGTCACAGGTCAGCAGCTACTAGACCTTGCAGGTATAACGCAGCTTGATTTGCTCGCAGGCGGCCCGAGTTGCCAAGGTTTCAGCACCCACGGTAAGCGTATACAGGACGATTCTCGTAACTTCCTCTTCAAGCACTTCGTCAGACTGACCGATGAGTTGCGACCCAGCGTAGTTCTGATGGAAAATGTCAAGGGAATGCTCACGTACGGCAAGGGAACTTTCCGCAGGCTTATCGAGGCAGCCTTCGAAGAGATTGGCTACAGGACCTCTTTCACACAAGTGCTCGCAGCAGATTTTGGCGTTCCACAGCTCCGGAACCGAGTCCTGTTCATCGGCACGCGCGACGATTCAGTCCGTCTCCGATTTCCTGAGCCTACACATGGGGATGGGTTTGGCTTGATACCCTACGTGTCTGTAAAGGACGCCTTGAGTGATTTGCCTCTTATCGGCGACCGCTATGGCCGCGAGCGATGGCGCTATGCCTCAGACCCTGGCACCCTTTACCAACGCTATTGTCGTAGATCCGATAACACCTATGTGACTTTACATTCAGGTCGCCCCCTCTCTTTGCAAGCGCAGAAGCTCGCTTCCCACATTCCGCAAGGAAAAGGTATCCGGGCGGTGCCCAGCGAACTGTTGCCTAAGCGGTTCAAAATTATGCGGACTATCTCAAACGGTCAATTGAGGCAGGACTGCACTACTTTATATCATCGCCTGGACCCCGCAAGACCCGCTTACACAATCACCTGCAACTACCGCAACATCGCCAGTGGGCCGTTTTTGAACCCTTGGGAAGACCGCTCGCTGTCGCACCGTGAAGCAGCGCGACTGATGAGTTTCCCAGACGACTACCAGTTCGTCGGATCACATATTTCTCAGCAAATCGGTAATGCGGTCCCTCCGCTGTTGGGGCGGGCGGTCGGCCTCGAACTGCTCAGCTCTCTCGAGAAGCAACCGGCTATGATAGAAGGTAACTCAGAACAATGAGTGTAGTCATATCTCCTCGCCGCGTTTATAACGCACTTGAAGCCCTATCGTATTGGCGTGCTGGAGTTCAGGCGCAGGCGGCTACCCATCTTATGCCGCTGCTTGCTCTGCTCGAACGAGGAGCTGGCGACCCTCCAGGCAAACAGGTCTCCTTTAGCGAGAGGCCTGACGAATTCGACTTCTGGGACAAATACTTTAAAATCGCCGTGCCTCCTGTGAGCGATAAACCGTACTTCAATCTTGTGACCCTACGATTAGTGGAGCAGGGATTTCCTCACAGCAATGCTGCAACGATACGCAAGAATACATTTGCACTCAAATGGCATGCCGCCCAAAGGGTCGCGGGGAATGCTGGTGACCTTTGGACATTGTCGGAAGACTACTCATCTATTTTTCGCGACAAGGTACTTCGCAAGAGTGGCAAGTACCGCAGAATTCCCGTAGTGGACCTGGCGGTTATCCTGCTCAGAGAACAAGAGTTCCCGGACTCGGCCGATGTATCCACGCTAGTGAACCAGTTCAAGAAGACCTTCCCCCAACGCGAAGCAGATTATTCATTGCTCTTTGAGCGAGTGGACGAAGAAGCGTCCAGTGTCTTTTCGGATTCTGGTATCCAGCGTAACTACGACGAGGAGATTCTCCGCGCTATGCTCCCGGACGAGGTGACGGCTTCTGTGATACCAACCCCACACATCGAGATGTGGGAGCCGCTACCTCTCGATGACCCAATTCTTGCTGAGACGCAGAGGTTGCTGGCATTCGGAACCTCCGGGATAATTCTCGAAGGTATTCCGGGAACGGGGAAGTCGTACTATTCGCGAAGGCTGGCTGCTTCGCTGGTAAAAGATTCGCTACTGGATGTATTTCGAGTCCAGTTCCATCCCTCCTACGGCTACGAGGATTTCATCGAGGGTTACAGGCCCGACGAGGAAAGTAAATCAGGTTTTCGGGTGTTCCCCAAGACTTTTGTCCAAGCCTGTGAGCGTGCAGGCGAGGTCTCAGCCAATAGCAAACTCGTCGTTTTGCTCATCGGCGAAATCAATCGCGGTGATCCCGCACGAGTGTTTGGCGAGGCTCTGACATACATCGAAGCAGACTATCGAGGAGAACCCTTCGTTTTGCCGTATTCAGGCGCGAGACTCAGCGTACCCGCGAATCTATTGATCATAGGAACGATGAACCCTCTAGACAGGAGTATTGCTCGGGCTGACGCCGCGTTTGTACGACGTTTCGACCATATTTCAATTGAGCCTTCTGCTGAAACGGCACGCGATCTTCTGCTTAAGCACAGATCATTTTCTGACGATGACACCGAGCAGATTGTGGTATGGTTTGATGAACTCCAGCGAATGGTACCTTTCGGCGTCGGGCACGCGTTTTTCGCGAATCTACAAGGGTTGGAGCACCTGAAGATGGTATGGCGCTATCGAATGCGTCCGGTTATCGAGGTGGCCTTAGACTTACGTGACGGAGGGCGTCCGGATGTTGACGCCAGTTTCAACGCACTTCTGGGACGCTTGGATCGTGGCTAAACCATTGAAACTCATAGAGCTTCTGGAGTTTGAGGATAAGGAGATTCCTCTCAGCGCATTGATGCGTGACGGACGATTTATGCTTGACGAGAGGTCGCAGAAGTACATCAAGGTCAAAGTGACAGGCTCGACAGTCAGGCTTCAGGCTGACAGATTCGTCGGCACTTTTCCGGTCAGCGATGAGCTGTACGTTCTAGTCACACCAAGAACCAAGCTGACGAGTCTGTCGTTCATGCTGGCCAGATCTGGTGAAGTCCCCTCCGCTATTCAAGGGTTCTCAGGGAGGTATCTGCCGGACTTCGTGGCGTCTGAACATGCGGCTCGCGTGTATGGGCCTTCTCTGGTGGCAGATATGGAGAGAATAGTAAGGCGTGGCTTAGTGAAGGAGTATTCTCGCAATGATGATCCTTCTCCGTGGAGAGGTCGGTTCAGGGCGTCCGAAACCGTCACCCGCTGGTACGCAAAAGGCATTCGCTTCAAGCATGTCTTTGATCAAATCGAATTGAGCGTGGCCACTACGAAGAACATGGCTCTTAAAGCCGCAACCGTCATGGTCCGAGACTGGTACGCAGAGAACGCTCCCAAGAGCCAAGTCGTCCGGCGTGCCAACCAAGTGCTGCGAGAGTTAGGCGGAGTCCCATCTTGGGAGGGACATGAAGAAGTGCTATCAAGACTTTTATTTGACGAGCTTTCCTGCGAGACTAACCGCTCGTATCGGCTTGATCGAGGGGCGCAGTGGTTGAGCTTTGCCATTCTTCAAGGAGCATTGCCCAACGTAGAAAAACGGGGTACTACGCCATTGGACTCGCTAATCATCGACGTTTCGCGGGTGTTTGAGGGATTCGTCCGCAGGGAGCTGGGGTCGCAACTAGAACCACTCGGATTCACCGTTTTGGACGGTAATGAAAAAGATAACACTAACACTTTCTTCGCTGATGTAAAATTCTACGAGGTTCATCCTGACATCATTGTGCGGAGACAGGCGGGCGCTCCCGTGGTGATTGACGTCAAGTACAAACTGAATCCAGATGATCGTGATAGATACGAGTTACTGTCGTTCATGGACGCGTTTGAAGCATCGGTTGGAGCATTTATTTGTCCTGCCGTGAAGGGAAGTGGCGATAAAGTGATGGGTACAACCAGGTCACACCGAACGATGCACTGTCTACGCTTTGACTTGGCCGCTCACAGCCTGGCACACGAGTCGGGGTTATTAGGAAAGAAAGTCGCTGGATTGGCGGTAAGTTAGTCATCCAGTGCGATGATTTGCAAATAGTTTTACGTGACACCATTAATGTGGTTCACTAAGAAGCTGATCGAGTATACGGCGCCCAAGTTGAAGAAGCTTGGCCTAGTGCCTCCTGAGAGCGTCAACAAGAACGGGCGCTGGGCCGCTCATGCGGAGGTGCTCGTCGCGCACTCATTGATTGAGCTGCCGCGCTCTCGGGGTGGGCCGTGGCGTTTCGGGTAGGTCGTGGATCATGAGAAGGCCTCTTTCAATTCGTGTCGTTGCCGCGCCCCCGTGGCCCGATCGATGAGGCCTTGCTCCTCCGCCTGGTCGATGGCGCGGGCTATGAGGTCGGGCCGGGCGCGGACCGCGATCTCCTGGTCGATGGCGGTCTCGACCGTGACGCAGGGGATCTCTTCCCAGTAGTACCGCTGGTCGGGGCGGAGGTTTTGGTAATGGACCACATACTCGGCGGGGGCGTCCTGGCGTCGGATGGGCTTCTGGCGTTTCGGCACGGTGAGGTGGATGGCGTTCGGGTTGATGTCGGAGAGCTCGTACACGTCCAGCGCCGTGTCGTGGCTGAGGACGGCCAGCGGGTCCCTCGTCCACAGCACGGCCTCCATCAGTTGGCCGCGCGGCGAGACGGGGTGCTCGGGGAAGCGGTATACGCCCTGGGCGGCTCGGAAGAGTTTGCCCCGGTGGCTCAGCTTGACCAGTTCGACGGTGGGGACGCCCAGCCGCCTGGCGTCGGCGGTCGTGACGTAGCCATACTGGTCCAAGGCCACGGCCCACAGGTCCCCCCGAATCGACACGGACAAAATCATACCATTTTCGGTATAGTCTTGTCCGACAGCGTTCGCCGGTCCCCGCTCTAATCGGGCGCTACGCGCGGTGGGGCGGCCCACGCCGTCGGCGGCAACGCGTCGCGCCCGCCCGGTCCGCTGGACGGCGGGCGGCCGGCTTGCCAGGATGGGGGTATGCGCGTACACATCGGCACCGACCACGCGGCCTTCGACACCAAACAAATCCTGGTGGCGGCCCTGAGGCAGGACGGCCACGAGGTCCAAGACCACGGCGCCCACTCCCTGGACGCCAGTGACGACTACCCCGATTTCATCATCCCGGCGGCCGAGGCGGTGGTGGCCGACCCCGGGTCGCTCGGCATCGTGCTGGGCGGCTCCGGCAACGGCGAGGCCATCGCCGCCAACAAGGTCAAGGGGGTGCGGGCGGCCCTGATCCACAACCGCGACACCGCCCGGCTGGCCCGCGAGCACAATGACGCCAACGTGGCCTCCATCGGCGCCCGGATGCACCCGCCCCAGGAGTGCGTCGACCTGGCCCGGGAGTTCCTGGCCGCCGAGTTCACGGGCGAGGCCCGCCACCAGCGCCGGATCGACCTGTTGACCAGCTACGAGGCCACCGGCTCGCTTGACTGAGCCCGGATCCGCCGGGTCGTCCCCGGGGCGAGCGGCCTCCAGCGGCCGTGATGGCGGCGTCGGCGGGCGGATCGGATGCCCGGCGCGCGTCAGCGGGCGCCGTCCGGGTGCCCGGACGGGAGCACCCGATGACTGAGGGGCGGCGGGGCGAGGCCGAGGCGACCTTGGACTGGCTGGTCGGGCTGACGGTCGACCCGGCCGGAGGGGTTCGTCCGACTGGGCGGGCGGGTCCGTTGATACTGCCCCAGGCCCCTCGGACGGTGCTGACCGACACTGGGGCCGATCAGCCGTTCTGGCGTCCGGCCGGGGGCCGGGCCGACCCGGATGAGATCGTCCGCCGCTTCCGGGCCGGCGACCTCTGGTTCGGCGTGCGCCACCAGGCGACGGAGGAGACCTGGGAGGTGCGACTGTGGCTGGACAACCAGGGTGACGCCACGGTGACGCTGGGCGACGCCGAGTTGCTGATCCTCCCCCGCCCGGCGCCCATCAGCCCGGGGGTGGAGTCGATCATTGGCCGCCCTGATTCGGCCGACGCCATTCGTCGGCCGTCTCCATCGTTTGGGGCAGTCCCCGGGCGGCCGTCGGCGGCTGGCGCGGCCCGCGCCCCGGTGTCCTCGGCCGGAACGGCTCTTTGGCGGTCGTCCCCGACCGATCACGGCCCTGATCCGGAGGCGGAGTCGGTCGCCTGGGTCTGGCCGGCCGCCGCCCACGGTTTGATCGGCTGGGCCTGGGAGGACACGGTGTTGGGGCTGCGCGTCCGGCAGGGCGAGTTGACGGCGTTCCCGCCCGCCTGGCCGGTCGCGGGTGAGGCCCGGCCCGGCGCCCTCCGTCCGATCACGGGCGCGCGGCCCGACACTGCCCGGTCGAGCGGGGGCGAGCCGTGGACCGACGCGGTCAGACCGGTCGTGAGAGAGGCTTGGCCCGACCCGGCCCGGATGATCGCGGATGAGGCCCGGCCCAGCGCGGCCCAGCGCGGCCCGGTCGCCGGCTGGCGCTGGCTGGCCGGCGGGCGCCGCCTGGCCCCCGGGGAACGGACCGTCTTGGCCCTGAGCGGCCGGCTCTACCGCTCCTGGGCCGAGATCGGTGGGCTGTTGCCACCCTGGTTGCCGCCGCTGGCCCTCGGCCCCGGCCAAGTGCTCGAGTTGGACCAGCCCGACGCCGCCGTGACGGTCATGGGCGGGACGGCCGACGAGCGGCCGGAGCGGATCGAGCTGCGCGACGACGGCCCGGTCGCGGTCGGCGGCGAAGCGGCCGACGAGCGGCTGGGGCGGATCGAGGTGAGCGGCGACGGCCCGGTGACGGTTGTCGTCGCCCAGGGGGTCAAGCGGCTGGAGCTGGCGCTGGCCTGCGCCGCCGACCCGGCTCGGGTGGAGGACGAGTTGGGCCGTCGCCTGGCGGCCGAGCTGCCGGACGCGGACGTGGCGGCGGGGCTGTTGTTGGCCGCCGCCGGGCTCGAAGGCACCGCCTGGCCGGGGCCGCGCCGCCGGCTGGCCGTCCGGGGGATGGCCCGGCTGGCCGAACTGGCGGGGGCGGCCTCGGCGCGGGCGGACCAGGGGCGCGTGGGGCTGGCGGGTGTGGATTCGGCGGGGGTTGATTCAGTGATGGTTGATCGGGCGGGGGCGGATCGGGCGCGCGTGGGATCGGCGCGGGCTGGGCTGGCGGGTGTGGCTTCGGCGCGCGTGGGACGGGTGGGGGCGGGCCAGGCGCCCGTGACTCCGGCGCGCGTGGACCAGGCGGGATCGGACCAGCAGACGGGGCGGGTCCGGGGCGCGACGGATCGGGCGGGGGCGGATCGGTCGGCGGTCCCGGCGGCGGTGGGCGAGGTCGGCTGGCTGCTGGCCGGGCTGGGCCTGGCCGGTCGCGCCGTCGTCCGTCGCGGCGGCCCCCGAGTGGTCGCGGCCGCCGGCTCGACCCGGGCCGGCCTGGGGCTGGCTTGCGCCCACCTCTGGCGGGCCACCAGTTGGGCCGGCGGCGACCTGGGGCCGTTGCGCCGACTGATGGGGGAGGTGGAGCGCCACTGCCCGGCCGGCGACTGGTTGGCCCGGCTGGAGTGGGACCTGGTCACCGGCCGGGCGCCCGAGCCGGCGGCCCTGAGCCGGCTGATGCTGCTGCTGGGGGCCGGTCTGCCCGGCCAGATGGCGGGCGACGTGGCCCAGGTGGCGACGAACAGCACCGGCCTGGCCCGGGCGGTGGCCGTGGCGGCCGTCGTGCCGGAGACACAAACCTTGCCCGGCGACTGGCCCACCGGCCTGCGCCAGGCGGCCCAACTGGCCCGCTGGCGCGTGCTGGCCGACTTCGGGGCCGACCGCTTGGCGCCGCTGGTCTGGCTGGCCCTGTCCCAGCTATGACCGGGGCGGCTCCGGCCACGAGCCGGGCGGGTTCGTCGCGGTCTCGGGTCCGGCCGTGGTCGGGTCCGGCATTATGGCGGCCGGCCCGCGACGGTTTGGCAAATAAGTCTATATATTAGTATTTTGCCGAAGGCTTGGGGCTTGAGGTTTGGCCTTCGGGCCGGAGTGCGCCAAACTGGGAAGCGATGGCCGAATCGTCCCTTGAGACCCGATCACGCCGCGTCCGGGTGCGGATGACGGCGGCCGACCGGCGCGACCAACTGGTGACCGTGGCCCGGGCCTGTTTCGCCGAGAAGGGCTTCGACGGCACCTCGATCGAGGAGATCGCCTCCCGGGCGGGGGTGTCGAAGCCGGTGGTGTACGAGCACTTCGCCGGCAAGGAGGGGATCTACGCGGTCGTGGTCGACCGCGAGGTCCACACCCTGCTGACCGCCATCCGCCAAGCCATCCAAACCCCCAGGGCCGGCTCCCGGCGATTGTTGGAGCTGGGCACCTTGGCCCTGCTGGACTACATCGAGAATTGTCCCGAGGGCTTCCAGATCGTCATGCGCGACTCCGACGCCTCCCAAGACGGCGGCTCCTTCGGCAGCATTTTGAACGACATCATCGCCCGGGTCGAGGGCCTGCTCATCCCGGTGTTCAGCGCCAAGAACATCGACGAGAAAGCCGCCCCGCTCTTCGCCCAGGCCCTCACCGGGCTGGTGGCGATGACGGCCCAGTGGTGGTTGGACAACCCCGAGATGACCAAGCAGGAGGTGGCCTCCCACCTGGTCAACCTGGCCTGGAACGGGCTGCACAACCTGGAGCACGATTTCACGGTCTCGCCGGCCGCGCCGCCGCCCGCCTAGCCCGTCGCGCCGCCGCTGAGCCCGCGGGCCCGGCGGCGGGCTGGTCCAATGACGACGCCGGTGATGGCGCCGGCCCGGGCCGAGCCGTGGTTTCGCAGCGCTCAGCGTCGTCCCGCCGACTCGCGTCGTCCCGCCGACTCGCGTCGTCCCGGACTTTCCGGTGGGGAGGACGGCGGGCAAGACCCGTGATGACGTTAACCCGGACCAACCCTCGTCGTCCCGGACATGACCTGGGATCTGGGTCGGTCCGTGGACACGCCCCTCGGACTCAACCGCCCCCGCCGGTTCAGGCCTCGGCCCACTCCCGCAGCAGGGTCATCTGGTCGTCGGCCCGCATCAGCCGCTCGCCCACCAGAATGGCGTCGACGCCGAGGTCTTTCAGCCGCCGGACGTCGGCGGCGCCGGTGATGCCGGACTCGGCCACGAACAGCCGGTCCGCCGGCACCAGCGGGCGCAGCCGCTCGGACAGGCCGAGATCGATGTCGAAGGTCTTGAGATCACGGTGGTTGACGCCGATGATCTGGGCGCCGGCCTCCAGCGCCGTCGCGGCTTCGGCCTCGTCGTGGACCTCGACCAGGGCGGCCAGGCCGAGTCGGTCGGCCAGGGCGACGAAACTGGCCAGGTGGTCCTCCAGCAGGGCGGCGATCAAGAGCACGGCCGAGGCCCCGAGGACGCGGGCCTGGTCGAGCTGGTAGGGGTCCACCACGAAATCCTTGCGCAACACCGGCAGGCCGACGGCCGCCGCCACCTCGGCCAGGTCGCTGTCGTGGCCCAGGAAGAAGTCCGGCTCGGTCAGCACCGAGACGGCCGCCGCCCCGGCGGCCTGGTAGTCCCGGGCCACCCGGACGGGGGAGCAGTCGGGGGCGATCAGGCCCTTGGAGGGCGAGGCCCGCTTGACCTCGCAGATGAAGCTCAGGCCCGGCCGGGCCAGGGCGGAGTGGAAGTCGGCGGCGCCCAAGACGCCGTAGGCGGCCACGGTCTGCTCGGCGATGTGGCGCATCTGGGTCGGCGGGACGGTCGACTTGTCCCGTTCCACCCGGCGGCGGGTGGCGGCCGCGATCTGGGCGAGAATGTCTGAGACCATGGTCTCACTTTACGTCCCCAGAAATCGGTTGAACCCCCGGGGCCGCCCCGGCGACGGTGCCCGGCCCGACAAAAGTCCGATCCACCCCGGGGCGCCCCGGTGAGATGATCCGCTGTGGAAACGCCGTCCGAGAGCGGGGCTTGCGGTTCCCCCGCCGTCCGGCGGCCGGGGTAGCTGGTTTGAAAGTTGTCAGTAGGGCTTGTGTCGTGAGGTCTCAGAGTTATGTTAGGTTGGTTTCACCTTCGATGATCGGCGGACGGCTATGGCCCAGACGGCGGCGGGTTTACGCGCCCAAGTGGCGACGACGGTCGCGCGCGTCGACCAGTTGGAGCAGGAGATCGCCCAGGCGAAGGCGGACATCGGTCACCTGGAGGACTTCCAGTCCCGGCAGGCCAGTGTCACCGACAACATCTGCCACAACTTGGCGTCCCGCCGCGAGCGCCTGTCGCGCAGTTCGATCGACCCGGCGCGGGTGCGGATGTTCGCCGGTTACGCCGACGCCATGGGACAGCTGATCAACCGCAGCCAGGCGTATTTGGACGAGCGTCAGGACGAGTCCCGGGCGATCTACAACGCCCGCTCAACCAGGGAGGACGAGCTGTCGGACTATCAACGGGAGCTGATCCGCCGTCAGGGACAGTTGTTTGATCTGCGGTTCGCGCTGCGCCTGGCCGAGGCCGACGAGACCGCCCAAGCCGCCGGGAGGCGGTGATTATGAGCAGCTCCAATGGCGGCTCGCCCGGCGATCTCATCATCGCGGACGCCGAGTTCCTCTACGCCGAGCAGGCCGCCATCGCCTACCGCCAGCGGTTGCGCGAGGCCGCCCAACGCCTGGCCGACATCCTGGTCTGGGTGTTGGAGCGGGCCATCCGGCAGAGCGCCACCACGCCCGGGCTGGAGTCGGCCGTCGCCCGTCTCCATGTCATCGCCGCCGGGTTGGACGGCGTGGTCCCGGCCGGGCGGGCGGCGGGGTTCATCGCCCGGGTCGACCAGCTGGACGACTTCGTGTACTGACGTGTGTCAACCCGGGAGAAAACCATGAGCGTCCATATCGACGAGGCCGAGCTGGCCAGTCTGCGCGACCAAATGGCGGCGGTCGCCGCCGATTTGGCCGAGTTGGGCTCGGCCGCCGCCGCGGCGGACGGCCTTTTCCCCCAGTCCCGGGGGTGGTCGGCCGGGGCGGCCCAGGCGGTGGTGCGGCGGTTGGGCGAGCAGGCCGACGCCCTCCACGACGTCGGCGTCGGGCTGGCCTATTACCTGGACCGGGTGATCGTGGAGTTCACTCGGGCCGACGCCGAATTGGCGGTCGAGGCCATCCAAGCCGCCGGGGGCTGACAACGATGAGCCCGGTTAAACCCATGAGACGGATAGTCTCGCTGCTGTTGATCGTCGGCCTGCTGGCCGCGTTGGGAGGATGCGCCATGATCAAGCCCAAGCCCACCCCGCCCGAGGTCCGCCAACAGATGCTGGACTACCTGGCAGCCAAATACGACCGAGAGTTCGAGGTCCAGTCCATGAACACCCGCGGCTTCGACACCAGAGACCGCGACATCATGGAGGCCTACCCGTCCGGCGGCAACCCGGCCGACACCTTCCGGGTCTACCGCGACGGCGACACCTTCGACCCGGTGATGTCCGACGGCTACGTCGGCTACGTCATGCGCGACCAATACGAGGCCCTTGCCCGACCGGTCGTGGAGGCCCACTTCACAGAATTCAGACTGCAGGTGGGCAACCCGGGAGAGGTCGACACTTTCCCGGCCGATTTCACCCCCGACATGCCCTTCGAACAATTCCGAGCATACATGGACGATGACAGGAGTGTTATTTTCGGAGTGCATGTGCCGTGGAATGATTTAACGGCTGACGCCGAATTTCAATCGATCGCCCAGGCACTCGAGGCTGACATAAAAGCGTTGGCCGGCTGCGGGAGCATCGCCGTCTACGGCTACACTCCGGATGATTTTCAAACTTACATCGTGGAAGACGCGACCCGCGATTTCGCCGACCACAATGACTACCCGTCACAACGCTCCACACACTCGTATTACGGCTCGTGGAGACCCTAACTAAGCACCGAGAGGAACGATAAATGCCCCCGACCGACGAGCAGCTGCTTGTCTTAAACTCGATTCTCTACTTTGGCAAGATGAAAGAACATCAGAGCGTCTACGATTGGGCGCTTGATCGCGCGTCGCACTACGCCACGAATGAGACGTACGCGGAAATGTCGCCGGAGGATCAGCAGCATCTGGTGGACGAGATCCTGGCGAACCCGTACGTGTACCAAAACATCGTCCCGGTCAACGTGGAGAACACGCCGGCGTCGATCGACCCGGACGGGGGCCTGGTCACCAATGTGGCTTTCTCCTACAAGGACCCGGACGCGGGCGCCGCCGCGATGATTGTGGTTTACAAGGGCACGGGCGGGCCGATGGAGTGGCGCGACAACGGCGTGGGCGGCTACTACGACACCATCGACACGCCGCAGCAGCAGGCCGCCTTGGACTTCTTCGAGCGGGCGACCGCCGGCTATGAGGGTGACATTTATGTCACGGGCCATTCGAAGGGCGGCAACAAGGCCCAGTACGTCGCCGTGGTGGCCGACGATCCCCGGATCCAGTCGGTGACCTCGTTCGACGGGCAGGGGTTCAACGCCGCTTTCCTGCACAAGTACGCCGACCAGATCGCCCGCAACGCCGGCAAGATCACCAGCGTGGCCAACCAGCTCGACTACGTCAACGGCCTGTTCACCCAGATCGCCGGGCAGACCATCTACATCGAATCGGCGACCACCAGCCCGGCCGGCTTCCGCCAGTGGCACTCGCCCTACTCGATGTTCCAGGAGAATCTGGACGGCACCGTCTCCCTAGGCGACCAGGCCCCACAGGCCGCCGCCATCAAACAGGTGGAGGGCCTGCTCGACTTCTACCAGGCTTATATGCCGAAGGAGGACTTCCAGTACCTCTGCTTCGCCCTGATGTCGTTCATGATGGGCGACGAGGCCGG
>JAISAO010000019.1 GCA_031266665.1 Propionibacteriaceae bacterium
TCGCCCCATCGGCCACCTCGGCCCCGGCCGCCGCCCCGCCGTCGGACCACGCCCGGCCCGCCGCCCGAGTGCCCGCCGCCGCCCCGGTGACGCCGCCGGGCCGCGCCCCGTCCCACTGACCGGCCTGAGCCCGGCTCCGGCTTGAGCCACCGGCTGAATCTCGGGGGGACGGGCCTGAGTCCTAGGGCCGCGCCCCGTCCCGCTGACCGGCCTGAGCCCCGGGGGAGCGATTCGATTCGGCCGGACCCCGGCACGTCGCCGTGACCGGCGGTCCGTCATCGGCTATAGGGGACCGTCTTGACGAAGCGGTTATGACAATGATGTAATCTCAACACTGATGTTCGTGTACCCTCGGGAGGTCAAGTGACTTCGACCCTGTCGCTGGTGCCGTTCCCGCCTCCCCCCTGGCAATCCGGCGCCCTGTGCGCCCAAGCCGATCCCGAGGCCTTCTTCCCCGAGAAGGGCGGCTCCACCAAAGAGGCCAAGAAGGTCTGCGCCGTCTGCCCGGTGCAACAGGAGTGCCTGGAGTACGCCCTGCTGAACGAAGAGCGCTTCGGCATCTGGGGCGGCAAGAGCGAGCGTGAGCGCCGTCGCCTGAGGGGCTTGGTCGGCGCCGGCGCCAGAGATTAATGGGCGCCTAATAGCGAAACGTCGGACTGGCGTCGTCGGACGCCGCCGGCGGGGCTGAGTCGGCGGCCGGCGGCCCCGTCTCTCAGGCGATTCTCAGGATTCTTTGGGGTTTCCGCCGTCGGACCTATAAGCTGGCCCCTCAGATCGCGGCGGCCGGACCAGCGTCCGGGCCGCGCCCCGGCCTTTCCTGAGCAGGTGAATGGACTTGAGTGTGAGCGAGACTGCGACTTGGTTCTTGGACCAGTCCCAGCCCGCCCCGGTTGACCTCCACGGTCAACGGGTGACCGCCATCCTGGTGGCGCGCAACGGCGCCGCCTGGCTGCCCGACAGCCTGACCTCGCTGGACCGGCTGACGCTGCGCCCGGGCCGCCTCATCGCCGTCGACAACGCCTCCGACGACGCCTCGGGGGAGCTGCTGGAGGCCGCCCGCCGGGCCGGCGTGGTCGACCTGGTGCTGCGGGGGACTCCCGAGGCCTCCTTCGGCCAGGCCGTGGCTCAGGCCCGGGCCGACATCGACGACGACAACGACTGGATCTGGCTGTTGCACGACGACGCCAGCCCCGACCCCGACGCCTTGGCCCAGCTGCTGACCTTCGCCCTGCGCACCCCCAACCTGGGCCTGGCCTACCCCCTGCTGGTGCGGCCGACCCGGCGCCGCCACACCCCGTTGACCCTGGAGCTGGGCGCCTCGGTGGCCGGCACCGGCCGCCGCCACCTCGGCGTCGAGCCGGGCGAGGCCGCCCAGGGCCAGTACGAGCCCGGCCCCACCCTGGGCGGGTCGACTTGCGGCCTGCTGGTCAGCCAAGAGGCCTTCGACAGCCTGCACGGCTTCAGCTCGACCATCCCCTCCTACCGCGACGGCATCGACTTGGGCTGGCGGGCCAACCTGGCCGGCTTCGGCGTCATGACCTGTCCCAAGGCCCAATTCATCCACCACCAGGCCGGCCTGTCCGAACGCCGCTCCGCCACCATCGCCCGGGAGGCCGGCCGCAGCGAGATCGCCTGGGACCGGCTGATGGGCATGCGCCTGGTGGCCAGCCACGCCGTCGGCCTGAGAGCCATCACCACCTGGCTCAAACTGGTCCTGTCCTGTCTGGTGCGCGGCCTGGGCTGTCTGCTAGACAAGGCTCCCGACCAGGCCAAGGACGAGGTCTTGGCCCTGATCGACTTCGTCCGCTCCGGGGCCGTCGTCCGCCGCCTGCGCCGCCGAGTGTCGCGCCTGCCCGTCAGCCGGGACCGGCGGGAACAGATCGAGCGCCTGCGCCCGCCCTGGTGGTCCGCCTGGGCGGCGGCCCTGCACAACGGGGCTGACGTCCTGCGGGGGACCCTGGGGCTGGACCGGCGCGAGGACCTGATGCTGGACGACCTGCTGGGCGACGAGTTCGAGTCCCGCGTCAACGACCGGCCGCAACACGTCCCGCGCTGGGTCTGGGGTGTCGTTCTGATCGGGCTGGCGGTCGTGTCCGGGCGGAGCCTGCTGACCTCCGGGACCGTTCGGGCGGCCCACCTGCTGGGGGCGCCCTCGACCTTGGCCGACGCCTTCCAGGCGGCCCTGGCCAATCCCGCCGGGACCGACCGGCCACCCGCCCCCTGGCTGCTGCTGGAGGCCATCGGCTCGATCCCGTTCTGGGAGCCCAACTGGTTCGTGGCCGGGCTGTTGATCCTGGCTGTGCCCGCGACCACGCTGGTGGCCGCCTGGTATCTGCGTCGCCGCCTGGGCCAGCACCGCCGCATGAGCTGGATCCTGGCCCTGCTCTACGCCCTGCTGCCGGTCCTGCTGGGCGGGCTCAACCGGGGCGACCTGTGGATGACGGTCTTGGCTTTGGCCCTGCCCTTCTTCGTCGCCTGGCTGTCGCGCTGGGCGGAGCAGCCGGATGGTGTCAGGGCCTGGCAGCCGGCCGCCGGGATGGCCGTGGCCCTGGCCCTGGTCTTGCCCATCATGCCGGCCCTGTGGCTGCCGGCCGCGCTGGCCCTGGTGGTGACGGTGGTCCGGGCCGGCGACGGGTGGTGGGCCTGGCTCAGGGCGGCGCTGGCCGCCGGTCTGCCGCTGGTGCTGTGGGGCGACTGGCTGTTGAGCCTGACCGACACCCCCGGCCGCTGGCTGACCACCCCCTCGCCCCTGCTGGGCGCCACCACCACCACGCCGGCCTGGCAGTTGTTGCTGGGCCGCCTCCAGTCCGGCGGGCTGCCGCCGCTGTGGGTCAGCGCCACGGTCTTCGGGGCGATCTGGCTGGCCGGGATCGTGGCTATCATCCGGGCGCCCCGCCTGGCCGCCCGCGGGGTGGCGGCGCTGGTGGTGTTGACCATCGGTGTGGCCCTGTCCCGCTTCACCGTCGCCGTCGACACCAGTCGGTCGATGCCGGACGCCGGGCCGTGGCTGCTGTTGGGCTTCGCCATCTGGCTGTCCGTCATCGTCTCCTACCTGGACGAGGGCTCCCAGTTGATCAGACGCGACTTCGGCTGGGCCCAGGCCCTGATCGGGGCGCTGTCGATTCTGCTGACGGGCGCCACCGCGGTGGCGCTGGCCTGGTGGGCCTGGGCCGGGACGTCCGAGGTCAGCCGGGGCGACGACACGGTCGTGCCCTACTTCGTGGCCCAGGGCGAGGTCAGCTTCGGGGCCAATAGTTTGATCATCGACCAGTCGGGCGACAGCGCCCGCTGGACCATCCGCTCCGACGGCCAGCCCCACTGGGCCCAGGGCGAGTCTAGGACCGGGGTGCTGGCCTCGCCCCAGGCCTGGCAACAGGCCCAACAGATCGTGGCCCAGATCTCCGCCGGCCGCTACGACGAGGCCATGACGCTGCTCCTGGCCGAGCTGGGGGTGCGCTACGTCGTCCTGATCGCCCCCCAGGCCGACTCGACCGGGGCCCTGGAGGCCTCGACCGGGCTGGGCCGGGGCAGCACCAGCGACAACGGGGCCACCATGGTCTACCAGCTACGGTCCGAGCCGACCGCCATCCAACTGGTGGTCGGCGCCGACACGGTCCAATCGGTCTTGCCGGGGTCGAGCCAGATCTGCTTGTCGGAGCGGGCGGACTGCCGCTTGGCCGAGATCGGACCGGGCGCCCTCCTGGTGCTCAGCCAGCCGGACGACCCGGGGCTGGTGGTGACGGTCGGCGGCGTGGCCCTGGAGCGGGCGACCTCGCCCGATTGGCGGGCGGCCTTCGACCTGGAGGGGGCCGGCCTCTGCGATACGGCCGCCCCGGGCGAGGCCGAGGCGGCGGATTGCGGCCTGATCGCGGTCCAGCACCAGATCGGCCACCTCGGTTGGCGGCTGTTCCAGTTGGTCCTGGGCTTCATCATGGTGTTGTTCGCCCTGCCCAGCGTCCACGCCCGTTCCGGTTCCCGCTCGCCCCGTCGAGCCGAGGAGGACTGATGGCGCCTGGTGACACCCCCACCCCCGTCCCGCCCGCCGGGGCGGGCCGCCGCGACCCCGGGCGGCCGCCGGCCGCCCCCTCCGGCTCGTCCCAGGCCGGTGTGCCTTCGGGCTCGTCTCAGGCCGGTGTGCCTTCCGCTTCGCCCCAGACCGGCGCCCCTCACGGCCGGCCTCCGGCGACCGCTCCCTCCGCTTCACCCCAGACCGGCGGGACTTCCGGAAGCAGTCGGTCGGGGGCCTGGCAACCGGTTGACAACCTCTCAACGACCGATCCGACGGCCGCCTCGGCCCGCCTCAGGCCCCAGTCGTGGCGCACCTTGGGATCGACCGGGACCGGGGCGGTGGGGACGGGCTCGTGGCAGCCCGCCGGCGCCGCCCCACCCGCTCCATCGACCGCCGCCACCCCGCGGTCGCCGTTGTGGCGCCCCGTCGGGGCTGACGCCTCTCCGGCTGGTGATGGCGGCTCGGCCGGTGGTGGCGGCTCTTCGGCTGGTGGTGGTGTTTCTCCGGCTGGCGGTGGCGGTGCCACGACTAGAGGGAGTGCCACGACCAGAGGGGTGGCTGCCTCGGCTGGTGGTGGTGGCGCTTCGGCCGCTGGTGGCGCCGCCACCAGAGGGGGCGAGCGCCCGGGCGGCTGGCGGCTGAACGGCACCCCGCCGCTCGAACCGGCCCCCGGGACGGTTCAAACGGGCCGCTGGCGGACCTTCGGCACCACGCCGCCGGCGGTGGGGCCGCGATCCGGCGGGGCTGGCCTGATTGGTGGGTCCGGCGGGGCTGGCGGAACTAGTGGGTCCGGCGGGGCTGGTGGGTCCGGCGGAGCCGGCCGAGAGGGGGCGTCGGGTGGGTCCACGTCCGGCTGGACCTCCCCGCCGCCGCTGGGGACGGCCGGGTCCGACCCGTCTGCCGGCCCTTACTCCGCTAGCGGCCCGTCTGCCGGCCTCGGCTCGTCCTTGGGCCTTGGTTCTGCTTCCGCTATCGGTTCGTCTTCTGGTCTTGGTTCGTCTTCTGGTCTTGGTTCGTCCACCGGTCTCGGCCCGTCCACCGGTCTCGGCCCGTCGTCCACCCCCAGTCCGACCAGGGCGGCGGCCTCCCCGACCCCGGGCGAGCCCTCGGCCAAGCCGGGGCGCCAGGGCTGGCAACCGGTGGCGGTAGAGGCCCTGGCCGGCCGATTCGCGGCCGGCGGCTCGCCCTCCAGCCCGTCTCCGGCCCGCGGCGCCCGGGCGGCCGGCTCGTCGGACGAGTCCGCCGGATCAGCCGTCACCAACCGGCGGGGCCATGATCGTCCCCGCCTCAAATTGCCCCGCCTGGCGCAGGTCAGGCCCTGGGCCATCTTGGCGGTCGGCGTGGTGGCCGTCGCCGTTTTGGCCACGGCCCTGCTGGCCCCCTTCCGGGAGGTGCCGGACCCGGTGGTGACCGTGGTGGGCGACCGGCTGGTGGTCTGCCCGGTGGGCGACCCGGTGTTCGGGGCCACCACTGTCTCCGGGGTGGGTCAGAACTTGAGCTGGTCGGTCCTGGGCGGGGAGGCCTCCCAGCCGACCACCAGTTTCGAGACCACGGACCCGGCGGCGGTGGTGTTGGCCACCGGCGACCAGTCCATCGGGGTGCTGTCCACGGCCATCCAGCGCGACTGGTTGACGGGGGTCTTCTGCGCCGCCCCGACGGCGGCCGGCTGGTGGGACGGTGTTTGGGTCAACGACACCCAGCAGAGCGCTCTGATCCTGACCAACACCGACGCCACCACGGCCTCCGTCACCTTGACGGTGACGTCGGAGACAGGACCCCTGTCGCTGCCGGGGTTGCGCCAGATCCCGGTCGGGCGGTTCGAGACCCGGGTGATCGACCTCAACGCCTTCTTCCGCGACGCCCAGGTGACGGCGGACAAGCCGGTGGCCATCGCCCTCAAGGTCGAGTCCGGCCGGGTGGCCGGCTACCTGCGCAGCCAGGGCGAGCTGGGGCAGGACTGGCGCCAGTCGTCGGTCGCCCCGTCCACCAGCCTGGTCGTCCCCGGAGTGCCCACGGTCGTGGGCGAGGGCGAGAGTTCGACCCGTTTCCTTTTCCTCACCAACCGGGGCGACTCCCCGGCCCGGGTCACGATCACGGGCCAGGGCACGGGGGCGGCGGTGCCGCTGGCCGGCGACAACGAGGTCGAGGGCGGCCCGGAGACCGGCGGCGGGCTGATCGTCCGGGCCCAGACCACGACCGTGCTGGACCTGAGCCGGGCCCTGGCCGGGGAGACCATCGGCGTGCTGATCGAATCGGTGGCCTACCGGGAGGGCGACGAGCCCCAACCGGTGACGGCCGCCCTGGTCGTCACCGGCCAGGACATGGCCTCGGTCGGGGCCCAGCCGGCCCTGACCGGCGGCATGGTCCTGCCGGCCCGCAAAGACGCCTCGCTGATCGTCACCAACCCGGGATCGGAGACAGTCGCCCTGGTCCTGACCACCCGGGACGCCGACGGCAACCTGGTCGAAAGCAGCGAGGTCCAGATCGCCCCCGGCACCCTGTCGCTGCCCCTGGCGGCCGAGTCGGGCTCGGTCGAACTGGTCGTCCAAGGCCCGGGCCTGCGGGCCGTCCTATTCGTCCCCCAGGTGGGCGATGTGGCCGGTTCGATCGTCGCCCCCCTGGGCGCCGGCGGCGCCACCGGGGTGGACGTCACCATCGCCTACGACCCCACTTTGGGATAGCCCCACGGTGGCGACACTCGGCTCATTCGTCGGGGTTCTGGTCGCACGGCCTGGCTGGGAGTGGAGAACTCGTGCCCGGCCTGTCGCATCAAACGAAAATGCGGCGACCACCCCGTCAAACGCCACCGTGCCCAAGCCGCCCGCCGGCTGGACCATCGCCCTACGAGCCACTAACTAGACGGTATTGAGGCTAGCCACGGTATTACCGACACCGGCGTCACTAGCGAATGCGACAGAGCCAGCATGGGGAACTGTGGCTTCGCGTTCCACTCGGCCATTACTCAGATTCACTCGGTGGTTGTGGATCGGCATAGGCCGCTGGCAAAAGAACGGCAGGGTGCGTTGTGACGCGGTCTATCTCGTTGCTAAGTGAAAACTGCAGTAGGCCAATTTCGAGGATCACGGTCTCGGTGGGTTCAACGACCATCTTAGCGAGGCGGTTGGTCACTCGCACGAGAGCCTTCTCATGATGCCCTTCTTCGGCTCGAGCCAACTGGGCAAGGGCCAGTCGCAAATGGCGTCCTTCGTCAAATAGACCATCGCTACCTCCTCTCGGAACGGTAATTCGCGACGAACGCAACAGTCTCACTTCTGGCTCGTTCATAAGCCTGCGCCGCGCCATCACCGGGACAAAACCAGCCTTCTTCGCCATTCGAAGGCCGTTGATGATGGATTTGCTCTCTCCTTCGGGATTGAGAACATCAATGAACCAGGGGCCACGAGGTCCAACTGTCTGCACTCCAAATATGGCAGCAGGAAGCCTGTAACCTGCCGTACGCGCAATGAATGCACACTTCTGCCCAGACTTATCGAGCATGGTTCCGGCCAGAAGCTCGTATTCCCCTCGACCCCAACTGCCTCGACCTGGGAATGGCATATTAATCAATCTCCTCAGTCATTTTCACCCAACCACCACAAGTCGCACGTTCAGGTAAGGAAATGGTAGAGATTCGGGAATGGTGAATAGCTCTATACCGCCGTGCTGGAGCGTATCCGGAACGAAACCAAGCAGATCGAACATCCATCCAAGGTCCGCCTGGATCGAGGATATAACGGACGAGTCCGATGATAGTACGATTCCGACAGCACCGAGTTCGGTATTGAACCGCGACAAGACATCTTCCCGGCGCCAGTAGTACCACAGTTGGTCAATCGGAGAATACTCACCGAGACTCGTCTCGGCCCCCCTGTTCTCTGAAAACCAATGACGCAGCGACTCGAACTCCCCTGCGAGTTCCTCTAGAGTCAACTCCGAAGGGGTGAGCTGCCGCGAGGTAGCCTCAATGGAATGCTCTAACTCCCGGAGCATCCGTTTAGTATCAGAGTCCTCGCGATTAGCGAATTGCCTCTGCAGTTCGTGAAAGAGTCCCGCTGCCTCTACAATGCGGTGTTGCGCCAGACGAAGACGCGCCGTGTGATAGATGAATAGACCCTTCGCTTCCTCATTGGGAACCGAATCGATGACGGTGCTGATGCGAGCGACCGTTGAATCGGCGACATCGCTGTCCGCATTGACCTCTGCGGCAAGTTGTCCGATAAGCGCCGCAACCACAAGATCCGTCAATCCTTGCCTTTGTGCTGCGGACTCGGCATCCTTATACTCTGTGATTGCATCGTCAAGGAGTCCGGGACGGAGCAATCTCGCCGCAATTGCCAGAGTGAGTTTGATGCGACGAGCGGGGTCGCGCTCTCCGTCTCTCGTTGTTTTTAAATCATCGATCTCGGCGTCCACCGCCTCGTCTTGTCCGATCAGGCCAAGACGCCGCCGCTGCATTCCGATGTCGGCACGAGCCACCCGGTCTCCGCCTTCTTCCGCTAGCTGGTCGGCATAGTTGAGGTGGTCCCGAGAACCATCAATGTCGCCAAGTTCATGCGCGATCGTTGCCAGTAGTAGGTGGCGATGGATGCGTGCCCCGTCTGACTGACTTTGCATCAGGGCCTGTTCGATAAACTGGCGTGCGCCAACTCGATCCCCCTCCATGTATCGAGCGCGCCCATGTAGCTCCAGACACTCAGATACTCCAGTCTGGTCTCCTCGAGCTTTGGCAAGTGTTTGAGCCTTGTCTAAAGCGGTTCTGGCGCTATCCCACCTCTCTTCTGCCAGGTAACTCCGAGCTTGAAGCAAGAATACTTCCTGCGCAAGGGATATCTCTTCATTACCGTCAGCGTTCCGCGCGGCTCGCTCCAGGGTTGCTATGGTTTCGGGCTTCAATCCAAGCTCGGCTTGAGTAAGGGCAACCATGTATTGGCAACGGAGCAGGACGCTCTTCTTTGATGCTATTCGGTGCGGAGTATGGGCGGTCTCCAAATCCGATGTAGCGCGATCTGCGGCCTCCGAAAAGCAATGCAGAGCCGATTCAAGGTTGTGCTCAGCGCGAGCGATGTAACCTTGGCTGAAGAGCACTCGCCCCTCCGTGTCTTCGGGGTCAAGACGCTGGGCTGCGCGGAGCGCAGCCTTGGCTTCATCTTTCAGACCGGCAATGCTAGCGACCTGCGCCTTGACAAGCAGCGGAGTCACAAGATGGGCGGGATTATCGCCCGACCGGGCTGCGTCAACCGCTTGGCACGCGGCTAGCCATGCTTCTTCGTCGCCACGCGAACCATTCCTAATTAGAAGCATCGCCTTTTCTTTGAGCACATCAGACAGGAGAGTCGGGTTTGGCCTACCTTCCCGTCCCTCGTCTGTCAGTTGACACTCGGCTTCACCCAATAGCAACAATGCCTGTTCGTCGTTACCGGCCATTCGCTGATCGTGAGCTTGATCCATCAGCTCTTGAATAGGATCAGGCGTCATTTCTCCGACGCCCAAGTCGAGGGCAGTGACGATTGCGGTCAAAGCCTCACGGTCGGCAGTCCGGTAGTCGACGCGTTTCAAATGTGCAAGGCCCTTGGGAACCGTGCAGTCACGCAGGAGGACTGGAATCATGGTCCGGGACCTGTTGGCAGGATCAGTGTACGTAAAGGCAGCTCGCTCAGCGGTAGTCCAGTCTGAGGCCAAGAAGTCTGGAGACAGGCAGACGATGACAGCTGTGGATGCCTCGATGCCCTCTTCTACGGCCAAGGGGATCGAGTCGCCGGGCTGAATCTGGTCTTCATCGAACCAAACCGTCACGCCACTCTTCTCGAGCGCGATCTTGAGGCGGCGGGCTCGATCCTTGTCTTTCGAGGAGTGAGACAGGAAAACGTCCCAGTGAGACGAAGACACATGCATAACCTTATCCTAGCCGCAATCTTTTGTCGGCTGGGCGTCCTGGCCCGTGGAGCCCGGCAAGTGTGAATTAACATTGTCACTTGTCGTTCGTTGGTGTGGCCGGGTGGCCCGTGTCGCCGGGGTGGCTTCGGTTGTTCCGGCCGGTCGGGGTCCTCTCGTGTCGTGGGCGGGTGGTCTCGCGCCTGTCATCCGGGTGCGAGGGCGAAGGGTCGCAGCCGGGCGATGGCCCGGACGGCAAGACTGGCGTGGGGGTGACGGTCAGAGAACCGCAGTATTCGCCGCCGTTCGGTCGTGATGAGGACGACGGGTATGGAGAACGGGCGGAACCGGAGCCGCTTGGGCTCCCAACGACGGGCCGAACAGTCGTGCAGGGCGATCATCTGCGCTCAAGCGAACAAGTCCAACGCTGATATGGTGACGAGTTGGTGCCAGACCTGGTTCTGCTCTAAGCCCCGCAGCGGCAGGTTCCGCAGGCCGATGTCCTTGGCGTCGCGGATGCGGTCCTCGCACCTGGCCCGCGGTCGGTGCCGCAGTTCCAGGTCTGGGGGGGGGGGGGCTTGTCTGGGTGTTGGTGGCGAACCCGGTCAGCCGGTAGCCGTCGACGTCGTCGAACCGTAGTTGGGCACCGAGGTGGGGCCGTTACTGGCGCGCGATCACTCGCATGCCCTTGGGCCACGTTTTGAGGTTGATTCAGTGTGGTGATCTCGGCCACGTCCGCGCCCTTCCTCGAGTCCTCGCCCGAGTCGTGGGCCGGGGTCCACACGTCCTAGGGTATCAACTGGTAGATCGCGGGCAGGGTGAATCCGATTAAGCAGGAGACGTGTTGGGAGTGTTCCAGCCAGTCCACGAGATCGTGGGTGACACCGGCCCCGTCCATGCGCATGAGGATCTTCTTGGTGGGATGCAGGCTGAGTTGTTGAAGCGCCAGCCGGACGGTCTTGATGTGGTCATCGGCCTTGTTCGATTCGGCGTCACGATCAGTGAGTTCGTCCTTCCGGGAACAAGGATCTACGAGAGTCAAGCTCGTGGGGGTGTCAACGCCGCCGATAGTGGCGCTTCAGGTGGTCAGGAACGCTTCGAGCGCTTCGCGCACGACCTCGGACTCGCGTACGCCGTCGTGAGCGGCACGGGCCGTGAGGCGGTCACGCAGGTCAACAGGCAGACGCACACCGATCTGCGGGGACCGCACCGCGTGACCCGACAGCGAGGGGCGGCCGCCACGGTTGGGTCGCGTCCACTCGCCACCTGCGGGCACGTTGTCGCGGTAGGCGGCGCCGGCCTCGTCGTCGGTGTCGGCTGCGATCTCGGCGCGGATGGCCGCGAGCGCGCTGGCGGGGACGTCCTGGCTCATCATGGCTTCCCCTTTTCGTAGATGCGCTGGTGTGTGGGGTTGGCGGGCCAGGCGTTCGCGCCATAGTCGAGGCCGGCCTCGTGAACGATGATGACCACGAGCACCTCGCCACGGCTGGCGCACCAGCCGATGTGACGGCCCGACTTGCCGGAACCGCTGGCCGGGTCGGGATCGCGGACGACGGCGAACGGGTCGGCCAGGGCCTCATCGGCCTCGGCGGGAGACGCCGTGCGACGCCGCCATGTGAGCGACTGGCTCGGGGTGCCACACAACCTCCATGACCCCATGGTGCTGCGTACAACCTGTAGTGTCAAGCACAACCTGTGAAGCGGAGCGAGGCACCCGCGCGCGTGCCTCGTCGGCGCCCCAGACGCCGACGGAAAGACGTGGCCCGAGACGCGGCCCCGCCCTGAGAACATCAGCGATCACGGCGGGGGTGTTCCCGGCCTGAGGGTTGGTGGATCTGGGCTCAGCCGGCGGCGTCGATTTCGGCGGCGGTCGGCGGGTCGGCCCCCGGGCGCTGGCAGGTCAGGGCGGCGGCGGCCGTGCCCCGGGCCAGGGCGGCGGCCAGAGTCTCTGGGCCGAGGTCGGCGGCGCCCGAGGCGTCTAGCTGGCGCAGCCGGCGCTCCAGGAAGCCGGCCATGAAGCTGTCGCCGGCCCCGACCGTGTCCACCACCGGCACCCGGCGTCCGGGCGCTCGGACGACCTCGCCCGACCGGTCCACCGCCAGGGCACCGTCGGCCCCCAGGGTGACGATCACGGCCGCCGGGCGGAAACGGTCCATCCAGTGTGCGGCCACGGCGGCCACATCGCCCGTCGCCCCCGTCGCCGGGGCCAAGAACGACAGGTCCTCGTCGCTGGCCTTGATGACGCCGCCGGCCCGGCCGACCGCCGTCAACAAGGGCTCGACCGTGGCCCAGTAACGCCTGGGGTCGGCCAGGACGGTGGGGCGGACGTTGAGGTCGTAGGACAAGCCGCCCCAGCCCTCGGCCCCGGCCTCCAGCCAGGCCCGCAGCGCCGTCGCCCCCGGCTCCACCACCCAGGCGATGGAGGCCAGGTGGAGCCAGGCCTGGGGATCGGGGGCGGGCAGTTCCTGCGGGTGCCAGCCGAAGGCCGCCGTCTGGGCGAAGTGGAAGGCGTAACTGGCCCGGCCCAGCCGGTCCAGCGACACCACCGCCAGCGGCGTCGGCTGGTCCACTCGGGGGCACAACGACAGGTCGACCCCGTTGGCCGCCAGGTGGTCGGCCAATTGGTCGGCCAACCCGTCTGATCCCAGGCGGGTCAGCAGCGCCGTCTCGACCCCCAGTCGGGCCAACCCGACGGCGGTGTTGAACGGCCCCCCGGCCGACAGCCCCAGCCAGGGCGAGGCCGCCGAGGTTCCCCCCGACTGCCGCACCAGATCGATCAGAGCCTCGCCGCAGGACACGCACCGCATCATGTCGCGGCAGTCTACGTCAGCCCCGCCACCCGCTCCTGGGCCGGTGGCCGCCAGGCCGCCTTGGTGTGACGATGACAGGCGGCGACGGCCGGAGAGTCGACCCCGAAAGCGGTGGCGGCTGGCTGTCGGCCTCCGGCGCCGATCCGGGGTAACAGGTATATGGTTTTCGCACGTCTACACGTCTAAAGGGCTCGGCTCAAAGCGGGAAGGATTAGGCGATGGATCGTTGGACGGAACAGTTCGTGGCCTGGAGCAGCTTCGGCGGGGTCATCTTCCTGTGCGCCACCTTCGTGATCATCTGCTGGTCCGAGTCGCGGCCCGGCGCCCGCCGGACCTCTGGGGTCGGCATCCGCCTCCCCGCCACCAAGGCGTCGGACGAGGCCTGGGTGGCGGGACACGCCGCCGCCCTGCCCCTGGCCAAATACTGCGCCATCGTCTTGGCCCCGCTGTCCGTCGTCATGATGTGCTTCGTCGGCCTGGTCCCGCAGGTCGTCATGGTGGTGGAGTCGGTCTTGGTGGCGGTCTCTTTGGCCTGGCTGCTGGTGGCCACGGCGGTCGCCTCCCGGGCGGCCACGGCGGTCGCCAGCCAGCCTTAGCGGACGGGCGGCGCCGCCGGCTCAATGTCGGTGTGGCTGAAATCGTGGCCGACGAACAGCAGCGGCTCCACCGTCTGGGCGGCCAGCGCGTAGGCGAAGACATCGCCCAGGTTCAGCCCCGCCCGGCTGCCGGACCCCTTGCCGAACCGCCGGTAGGCCTGTCTGGCGAGTTGGGCCTGTGGCTCGTCGAAGGGCACGATCTCGACGCGCAACGTCCGCAAGACCGCGTCGACGCGCGCGGCCTCGGCGGGAGCGCCCCGCACGTCCGCCACCGCGTACAGCCCGACCGCCGTCGCAGCACTCATCTTGGGGGCGGGATCGGCCAGGATGGCGCCGGCCAGCGACTCGTGGCCCGGCTCTCGCCGCAGTATCGCCACGACGGCGGAGGTGTCCACGATCACCGGGGCAGCCCGTCTCGGTCGTAAAGCTGGTCCGTGTCGAGGGTCTGGCCGACGGGCAGCTCCGCGTTGTAGGCGGCGACGATCCGCCCAAGACGCTCCATGGCCCGTGCCTGGGCGGCGTCGTCGGGTAGGCCGAGCGCCGCCTCCGCCGCCCGTTCGATCGCCTCCGCGTAGCTGGTCCCGTAATGGGCCGACAAGCGCTTCACGGCCTCGACCGCCCGTGGATTCTTGATGCTGATCGCCATCGGGCCAGTCTACCGGCCGCAACCGCTTAAGCGGCGCCACCTGGTAGAAGCGATCATTCGCGCCGCCGACGAGAGATGGCGTCAATCACTCTCAAGCAGTCTCGGCGCCGCCGCCGTCCGGCTCGTCGTCGGGGGACGGCCCGGCCAAGGTGGCCAGGATCTCCTCCCAGGCGTCGGGATGGGCCAGACTGCGGCAGATGGTGGTCAGCAGGGGCACCACCGGGGCCTCGGGGTTGAGCCGCCGGCACTCCTGGTGGCAGAGCGACAACAGGACTCCCTCGCCCGCCACCCAGGCGATCAGTCCCAGCACCGCCAACGGCACCACCCGGTAGGCCTGGGGGACGTGGCCCACCACGGCCCGCCAGAAGACCACTTGGCGTCCGGCGTTGGCCCGGGTGAGGCCGCGCCACAGTCGGTCGCGTTGCTTGGGGTCGTGGACGGCGACGGCGGCGGCCAGATAATCGGCCGGGGACCAGGGGCCGGCCGGGTCGGCCCAAGCGGCGGCCAGCGGGTCGGCCGGGCCGACAGCGCCGGTCACGACCTGAGACCACAGGGCCACCATGGCGTCCTCCAGGTCGCCCTGGGGGCCGGCCAGGTCGTGGCCCAGCGCCTCCCGGCTGGGTCGGACCGGCTCCAAGCCGCAGTCGGCGGCCCAGGAGCGGGCGCGGTCGTCCGGCGGCGGCCGGCCGGGGCCGCCGCCGGCGGCGTCCCACCACTGGCCGGTCTCGGGGTCCACCACCAGGCAGAGGTCGAGCCAATGCCCCAGTCCCGGGGAGAGGAGGGTGGTATCAAAGGCTGTTCTGTCGCCCGATCCGTGGCTCTGGCGGCGGGACATGGTTTGACACCAGTCTCCTAGGCGGTCCCAGGTCTGGCGGAGCGGCTCACCGCCGCCGTAGACCAGGCCCAGCACCCGGTCGCCGCCTCGGCTGAGGCCCAGTTCGAGGACCGGTTCGAGCCAATCGCCGGGCCGGGCCGCCGTCACCGCCGCCAGGTCGAAGCGGGCGGTCAAGACGATGGCCCGCCCGGAGACGATCACCAGCACCAGCGAGTCGCGGGGCTGGAAGCCGAGCAGATGGGGTGCCAGGGCCACCAGATCCTCGGGCCGACGAAGGTGGAAGACGGGGCTGGACGGCTCTGCGGTCAAGACGGTCATATTGAGACCATGGGTCGCCGCCGACCGCCAGCGTCATCGCTGTCCTGCCCTGGGGACAAGCCCGTCCCGCCGCCCGGCGGTTGGGGACAACTCGTCGGGCCAGGCCGTCATGTCAGGCCGTCGGGTCAGGCCGTCGGGTCAGGTTGTCGGGTCAGGTCGTCGGGTCAGGGCTCGACGCGGAGGGCGGAGAGCTGGGTCCGGCCGTCCGACATGATGATGGTCAGATTGGTCGGCGTGGTGTCGAAGGTCAGATCGAGGTTGATGGACTGGCCGGCGCTGACGAAGACCACGCCGAAGGCGAAGTCGTCGTCACTCGTCACCCGGGGGTTCAGGTTGATGTCGGCGGCGTCGGTGAAGGCGTAGAACTCGCAGCTCAACAGGCCGGAGTCGACCTCGATCTGGACTTGGACGGTGACGCTGTCGCGGCCCCACTGGGTTCGGGTGACGCGCCAATAGCCCTGCACCCCGCCCTGGGCGATGACGCTGCCGCCCTGGCGCTGGGGGGCGGCGGCGCTGGTAGAGATCGTGGGGCTGGCGGTCGCCGCCGGGTCGTCGGAGTTCCAGACGGTCAGAGCCACGGCCACGGCCACCACCACCAGCAGGGCGACGATCAAGATGAGCAGCCCGCTGGGGCGCTTGGGAGCGGCGTAACGGGCGATGGCGGGCTGGGCGGGGTCGGGCGGCGGGCCGGTCGGCCAGGGTGAGTCAGTCATGGCGCCGACCAGGATAGCCCTGGGCGGGTGTAACAGGATCGGGCGCGTCTTGTGCGGCCCGGCCGGGCGGGATCGAGCCGGGGCCGAGACGGGCGCTGCCGTCTCAACGGCGCGGCCGATCAGCCGGGGTCGGGGCCGAGTCGGGCGTGGGCGATTAGAATCACGCCCGGCCCCGAGTCGGACGAGGGGCCACAGGAGAGGGGAGCCATGACCGAGGCAGCACGACCGGGCTACGACGCCGCCGCCGCCCAAGCCAAGTGGCAGGCCTATTGGGCCGAGCACGATGTCTTCCGGACGTTGGACGACGGCTCCAAGCCCCGGCGCTACGTCCTCGACATGTTCCCCTACCCCTCCGGCGACCTCCACATGGGCCACGCCGAGGCCTTCGTCATGGGCGACATCATCGCCCGTTACTGGCGTCTTAAGGGCTACGACGTGATGCACCCGATTGGCTGGGACTCCTTCGGCCTGCCGGCCGAGAACGCCGCCATCGCCAACAACGCCCACCCGGCCGACTGGACCTACGCCAACATCGCCACCCAGGACCGCTCCTTCCACCGCTACGGCCTGTCCTTCGACTGGTCGCGCCGTCTGCACACCTCCGACCCGGAGTACTACCGCTGGACCCAGTGGCTGTTCTTGCAGTTCCACCGCCGGGGCCTGGCCTACCGCAAGGCCAGCTACGTCAACTGGTGCCCCAGCTGTCAGACCGTGCTGGCCAACGAGCAGGTCATCCAGGGGGCCTGCGAGCGCTGCTCCACCCAGGTGACCAAACGCCGGCTGACCCAGTGGTACTTCCGCATCACCGACTACGCCCAACGCCTGCTGGACGACATGGCCTGTCTGGAGGGCCAGTGGCCGGAGCGGGTGTTGACCATGCAGCGCCACTGGATCGGCCGTTCCGAGGGGGCCGAGGTCCGTTTCGCCGTGCCCGGGCGGGACCAGCCCATCAGCGTCTTCACGACTCGGCCCGACACCTTGTACGGGGCCACCTTCATGGTCGTGGCCCCCGACTGCGAGCTGGCCCAGGAGTTGGTCAGCGCTGAGCAACGGCCCCAGTTCGAGGCCTACCTGGAGCAGACCAAGCGTGTCACCGAGATCGAGCGCCAGTCCAGCGAGCGGCCCAAGACCGGCGTCCCGTTGGGCCGCCAAGCCGTCAACCCGGTCAACGGGGAGTTGATCCCGATCTGGGCGGCCGACTACGTGCTGGCCGAGTACGGCACCGGCGCCATCATGGCGGTGCCGGCCCACGACCAGCGCGACCTCGACTTCGCCCGCGCCTTCGACCTGCCGGTGCGGATGGTGATCGACACCGGCCAGGGCGACCCGGCCGCCACCGGCCAGGCCACCGACGGCGACGGCGTCTACGTCAACTCCGGGCCGTTGGACGGTCTGGCCAACAAAGCCGAGGGCATAGCCCGTATCAACGCCCAATTGGAGGCCGACGGCCTCGGCCGGGCCAGTGTCACCTATCGCCTGCGCGACTGGCTGCTGTCGCGTCAGCGTTTCTGGGGCTGTCCCATCCCGATCGTCCATTGCCCGACCGACGGCGAGGTGGCCCTGCCGGAGGACCAACTGCCGGTCGTGCTGCCGGATCTGCGGGGGGCGGCGCTGGCCCCCAAGGGCACATCGCCCCTGGCCTCGGCCACCGACTGGAGCCAGACCGTCTGCCCGCGCTGCGGCGGTCCGGCCACCCGCGACCCCGACACCATGGACACTTTTGTCGACTCGTCGTGGTACTTCTTCCGCTACTGCTCGCCCCACGACGAGGCTCAGGCCTTCGACCCGGCGGCGGTGCGGCGTTGGATGCCGGTGGCGCAGTACGTCGGCGGGGTCGAGCACGCCATCTTGCACCTGCTCTACTCCCGCTTCTTCACCAAGGTGTTGCACGACATCGGCCTGATCGACTTCGACGAGCCCTTCGCCCGCCTGCTCAACCAGGGCCAGGTCCTCAACCAGGGCAAGGCGATGTCCAAGTCGCTCGGCAACGGCGTCGACCTGGGCGCCCAGATCGACCTCTACGGCGTCGACGCCATCCGCACCACCGTGGTCTTCGCCGGCCCGCCGGAGGACGACATCGACTGGGCCGACGTCTCGCCGGCCGCCACCGTGCGTTTCCTGCAGCGGGCCCACCGCTTGGCCCAGGACGTGGCCGCGCCGGTCGGCGCCGACCCGGCGGCCGGCGACCAGGCCGTCCGGCGGCTGTCGCACCGCCTGCTGGACGAGATCGCCCAACTATTGGAGGGGCGGCGTTTCAACGTCGTGGTGGCGCGGCTGATGGAGTTGGTCAACGCCACCCGCAAGGCCATCGACACCGGCCCCGGGGCCGGCGACCCGGCGGTGCGCGAGGCGGTCGAGTTCTTGTCCGTGGCCCTGTCCCTGTTCGCCCCCTACCTGGCCGAGGAGATGTGGCAGGCGCTGGGCCGGCCGCCGTCGGTCGCCCAGGCCGACTGGCCCCAGATCGACCCCCTATTGGCCGCTCCCCAGACGGTCACGCTGGTGGTCCAGGTCCAGGGCAAGGTCCGGGCCCGGCTGACGGTGCCGGCCGACATCACGGCCGACCAGGCCGAGGCCTTGGCTCTGGGAGACCCGGCGGTGGTCCGGGCGCTGTCCGGCCGGGCCGTCGCCCGGACCTTCGTCCGGGCGCCCAAGCTGGTGTCCATCGTCCCGGTCTAGACACCGGGCGGCCGATTCCGGCGTGTCAGCCCGACACGTCACGGTCCCCCCGGCGTTGGCCGACACAGCTCGGGTGCCTCGGCCTGGACCACAAATCATCAGCCCCCAGCCGTCGGCCGGCCGGTTGAGGCTCACTGGTGGACTGGCCCGGCCCCCGGATCAAGTGCGGCAGGACGTGGGGCGACGCCGACGGGCGCCGGACGACGCGGGGAGCGGGCTTGAAGACGCCGATGGCCGGCCCCGAGTGCTTCCGGGGCCGGCCATCGGTTTGTCCAACTGCGCTGCCTAGCGGGCGTCGGCGATGCGGGTCCGCAACTCGGCCAACTGGTTGATCAGCTCGGCCGGGGTCTTGTCGCCGAACTGGGCGAAATACTCTTCGGTCAGGTCGGCCTCCGCCGCCCAGGCGTCGGGGTCGAGGGCGAACAACTCGTCCACTTTCTCGGGGGTCATGTCCAGGCCGTCCAGGTTCAACTGGCCGGTCGCCGGGATACGCCCGGAGATGGCGTCCACCGCCTCGGCCTGCCCGGCCACCCGGCGCAGCGCCCACTCGATCGGACGGGAGTTGTCGCCGAAGCCGGGCCACAAGAACTTGCCGTCGGCCGACTTGCGGAACCAGTTGACCTGGAAGATCCGAGGCGCCTGGTCGCCCAACTGGCGGCCCATCTTGAGCCAGTGGCCCCAGTAGTCGGCCATGTTGTAGCCGCAGAAAGGCAACATCGCGAAGGGGTCGCGGCGCAGCGCGCCGACCGCCCCCTCGGCCGCCGCCGTCTGCTCCGACGACACCGTGGCCCCGACGAAGACGCCGTGCTCCCAGGAGTAGGACTCCGAGATCAGCGGCACGTTGGTGGCCCGGCGACCGCCGAACAAGATGACGTCGACCGGCACCCCGGCCGGGTCCTCCCAGTTGGGGGCGATCGACTCGGCCTGGTCGGCTTTGACGGTGAAGCGGGAGTTGGGGTGGGCGGCCGGCCGGCCGGACTCCGGCGTCCAATCCAAGCCGGTCCAGTCGATCAGGTGGGCCGGCGGCTCATCGGTCAGCCCCTCCCACCAGATGTCGCCGTCGTCGGTCAGGGCCACATTGGTGAAGATGGTGTCGTGGTCCAGGGCGTGCAGACAGGTCGGGTTGGTCTTCTCCGAGGTGCCGGGGGCAACGCCGAAGAAACCGGCCTCCGGGTTGATGGCGTGCAGCCGGCCGTCCGGGCCGGGACGCATCCAAGCGATGTCGTCGCCCACCGTCTCGACCTTCCAGCCCGGGATGGTGGGGCGCAGCATGGCCAGGTTGGTCTTGCCGCAGGCGCTGGGGAAGGCCGCCGTCAGGCAGAACACCCGGCCCTCGGGGCTGGTGATCCTGAGTATCAGCATGTGCTCGGCCAGCCAGCCCTCGTCCCTCGCCAGGACCGAGGCGATGCGCAGGGCGTAGCACTTCTTGCCCAGCAGGGCGTTGCCGCCGTAGCCCGAGCCGTAGGACCAGATCTGGCGCGTCTCCGGGAAGTGGGTGATGTACTTCTCGTCATTGCAGGGCCAGGTCGTGTCCGGGCGCGACACGCCCTCGGCGTCGACCAGCGGGTAGCCCACCGAATGGACCGCCGGCACCCAGTCCTGGCCCTGGCAGATGCCCTCCAGGGCGGGCCGGCCGATGCGGGTCATGATGCGCATGTTGACCACCACGTAGGGCGAGTCGGTGATCTCGATCCCCAGGCGCGAGATATTGCCGCCCAAAGGCCCCATCGAGAAGGGCAGGACGTACATCGTCCGCCCCCGCATCGAGCCGGCGAAGACCTTGTCCAAGGTGGCCCGCATCTCTTTCGGGTCGGCCCAGTTGTTGGTCGGCCCGGCGTCCTCGGGCTTGGCCGAGCAGATGAAGGTCCGAGCCTCCACCCGGGCCACGTCGGAGGGGGCCGAGCGGGCCAGGTAGCAGCCCGGCCGCAGCTTTGGGTTGAGGGCGATGAACATGCCGGAGGCGACCATCTGGTCGTATAGCCGGTCTCGCTCCTCGACCGACCCGTCGCACCAGTAGACGTCGTCGGGCTGGGTCAGTTCGGCCACCTCGGCCACCCACGACAACACCGCCTGCGGGATGTCGAAACCGGCCGGGGCCGAAACCGTTTGCGGAGTATAGGTCATTGAAAATCTCCTTAGATCAGGCCAGCGACGCGGAATCGAGTCGCTCTGGAGACGGGCACGACCACGGCGTTTGGTCGCGGGGCGCCCGGATCAGTCACCTGATGATACTAGTGGGCTGTCGCCTCTAGAAGTTGGGTGGTGAGCGGCGTCGTCCGACACCGCCAGTCCGACGTTTTAGGTGCGACAGCCCACTAGGACGTCTGATGCTTGTGGCATCGGCGGCGTGGATCTGGGCTCAGCCCAGATCCACCGATGATCGGCGTGGCGAGCGGCCCTAGACGGGTGTGATGGCGGTGGCGGCGG
>JAISAO010000025.1 GCA_031266665.1 Propionibacteriaceae bacterium
AAGACGTCGACTACATGAGGTTCGACACAATTATATACGACGAGTATGACGAAGGTATGGCCTCGGCTAATTATGACTCGGATGAACCTGCGGAAAAAGGTGCCTGGATGGCGCTCATGCTCATGGTCGGGTACGTCGGCTATTACTATTGCGAGACTCGCAAGATTCGTTACGGTCCCCAGTCCATCGAGAACGTCCCGGCGGTTGATGTGCTGGGATATTTCAACGAAAGCTTCGACCAGGCCGTGCCTGTTGCGGCCTCGAAGAAGGGTGAGTTCGTGTTGGCTCTGGCTCGTGTTGGCGAGGATGGTTTGACCCGCGAGTCCGTCACGGAGATGGTCGGCCAGATCTTCCCCGAGTCGTCGCCGGATTCACTGTGATATGGCGGTGGTTATAGTGGCCGCTGGTGATGCTGGCGGGATGGGCGCCAGGCGGCGTTCTGGGGACTGGTTGAGGCGCTTGGTGGCGAACTGGTTGATGGGCCGAGCCGGGGCGGATGGCCGACGACGGGCACCTGCTCGGCAACCGTTACGGCGGCATACCCGAGGAGATCAACATCATCCCCATGCTCAACTCCCTCAACCGAGCCGGTCGGGCCGACAACTTTTACGCCTTGGAGAGTTAAGCTGCGATCACTGCTGGCCGGCGAATCACCGCCTCAGATCAAGGTCAGAATTGACATCAAGTGCCCCGACGTCCCCGGCGGGACCCTGACCGACAGCCTGCTCGTGCCCGAAAAGCTCATAGTAAAGTTTAAAATAAACGACGGCGAATGGACGAAAAAGGAGTTTATTAATGTCTCATTATGATGAAGGGCCGACAGGTTTTTACGCCGAGCAAGCGGCCCTCAACGCCTTGGGGGCCACCCTTTTGGCCGCTCTTCCGCCGGGGTTAGTCCGCATCGAGTACAAGGGGAGTTTTTTGGTGTCCACATCGATGGAAAAGATGCCGTTTTTCGACGCGTCGGGTAATAAAGATTCCGCTCCCGCTCCGGATGAAGTCACAGATGGGGCGAGGGGGTTGCGCAAGGTGATGTACAAGCCTGGCCTCGGCACTTGGTTCGCGGTCCGTGTGACCGTCACAGCCGACGGCAAGATCACATCTGAGTTCGACTACACCAACGAGCCCGATTTCTTCTCCCCGGTTTCTCCGTCCAGCTACGTGGACGATCAGCATGTCTATCCGATTGACGAGGATAAGCAGCCCGAGTGGCTCAAGCGGCGTCTGGCCGAAGGTTACGCCGAACTCAACGCCTGGGGTCCGTCGAAGCGGTTCCCGTGGTTGATCCGCCTGGTCGAGGAGGGTAACGCCCCGGCCTGGTTGACCGCCTGACCCGGGCGACGTCGGACCGGGTTCCGCCTCGCCGGCCGCCGAGCCCCCGTCACGGATCAGTGCTTCGCTCGCCGTCGAGTGCCCCGGCGTTCCCGGCGCGACTTCGACTGATGGCTTGCGCGTGTCTGAGGAACTGACGGTAAGCTACAAAGTATGGCTCTGATAAAACAAAATGGGATGGCGGCAGAGGGCCGATCATAATCCAGTCATGAAACCTCCGCGACACGCCCGATCGTTATCGTCTGGGACAACGCCGCCTGGCACAAGAGCAAAATCCTGAGGAAAGAGCTGGCCGTCGGCGGCGTGCTCCAGAAAGTCCACCTCGTCGCCTTCCCGCCGTACGCCCCCGACCACAATCCCATCGAGCGTGTCTGGAAAGACGCCAAGGCCGCCGTGTCCAACTTCCAGAGCGACGACTTCGACCAGGCTCTGACCGCTTTCGAGACCCACATCGCCGGCCGCAAACTCAACTACCGGATCTAACTTTCTCACGTCCTATTTCGATAATGAGATTCGCTGATGATCCCTGTCTGCTGTCGTTCTTTGAGGCTTATTCGCGGCACGGCGGCGGGCCTCGGCCGACCAGACGACACCCCTTGCCATGCCGGGTTCGGCCAGGTCCCGGAGTGGCCGTGAATAAGCCTCTTTGGAGCTGTTTATCTGTGCCTTGCCGTCTGGCGAGCCTCTAACGTTATGGTCCTAATAAAACAAAAGCTGACGGCTAATGGGGCCGCTCCCGCGCTTCGGCCGCCGCATACGGTTAGGTTTTGTTTTATCAACACCATATTAAGCCGATGCGGTGACCGTGGTGTGAGACTTCCTCAACAAGTCTCATGAATCTACGTCAATATAAATGGGAACGTTTCCTGGCTGGCTGCGCCCGTTGGCGGTGTCACGTCGGGCGGGGAATCCGTTGCCCCATCCTCCGGCGGCTGGTCTGTGTCATCCGTGGTGTTGCCCGCGCCCAGATAGGGTAGGACGGCGGTGATACCACCATCTGTGACGGTCAACTCGATGGTGCTGCCGTCGCTCGCGTTCATGATCAGCTGGTAGTCGAGCGCCTCGGCGCCGACCGTTTGGCAGGGGTCGAGACCGTCGGGCATGGGGTTGCCGTCTTGGTCGAAACCAATGGCGATAGGTCCGCCCCCGCCGTCGCCCGGGGTGGCATTAAGGATGTTGACCATGTCGCCGCAAGTTATTTTTGGCCGCTCCACCGACGCCGCCGGCGATGGGCTCTCATAGATCGACGCCTCGGCCGTCACCACCTCATCACGGTCGGCGGTCCCCGTCGGCCCGGCGCAAGCCGCTAGGCCGAGGGCGGACGCGACGACTATGGCCGCTATCCACCAGCCGTCGTGGCTTCCCCTCATGGCTACCGCTCCCCGGGTTGAGACTTGAATCGCGTCCCCACGTCAGGGGCCGACGCTGGCGACCGCCCGGGCCGCCTCGGGGCCATCCGCCAGCAGGACGGCGAAGCCGGCCGCGTCCAGGATGGGCAGACCAAGAGCCTGGGCCTTGGTGTACTTGGAGCCGGGCTTGTCGCCCGCCACCACGAAGCCGGTGCTCTTGGAGACGGCGGAGGTGGCCTTGCCGCCCCGGGCGACGACGGCGGCGGCGGCCTGGTCGCGGCTGTGGTGGGGCAGGGCGCCGGTGATGACGACGCTGATCCCGGCCAGACTCTGGTCGACCGTTCCGACCGACCCGCTGGCAGTCGTCCCGGCTGCGGCTGCTCCACCCTGGTCCGCCCCATCCCCGGCGGTTGGGGCCGGGAGGGCGGACATGGCCCCGGCGGCCCGCCAGCGCCGCACGATGGCGCGGCGCCAATCGACGGCGAACCACTGTTGGACGGCCTCGGCGATGACCGGTCCGACATCCTCGATCTGGGCCAGTTCCTCGGCCGAGGCCCGGGCCAGGTGGTCGATGTCGCCCATGGCGGCCGCCACCTGGGGGGCCACCCCCTTGCCCAGGTGGCGGATGGACAAGGCGATCAGGAAACGCTCGAAGGGGCGCGACTTGGCCAGTTCGAGCTGGTCCAGCAGCTTCTTGCCGGTCTCGGACAAGACCTCAAGCTCCCCGGTCTCGACCGCCTGCTTCTTGGGGGCCTTTTTGCGGAAGAAAGCAGACCCCATCAAGTCGGCCGCCGTCAGGTCGAATAGGTCGCCCTCGTTGACCACCACGGAGTCGGCCAGCAGGGCGGCCGCAGCCTTGTCGCCCAGACCCTCGATGTCGAGGGCGGCGCGCGAGCCGACGTGGATCAGACGCTCCACCACCTGGGCCGGGCAGCCGCGCTGGTTGGGGCAGCGCAGATCGACCTCGCCCTGTTTCTGGCGGCTCAGGGCCGTGCCGCAGCTGGGGCAGACCTGGGGCATGACGAAGGCCCGCTCGGCCCCCGTCCGCTGGGCCGCCACCGGCCCCAGGATCTCGGGGATGACGTCGCCGGCCTTGCGCAGAATAACGGTGTCGCCGATCAGCACGCCCTTGCGCTTGACCTCGTCCTCATTGTGCAAGGTGGCCATCTCGACGGTCGAGCCGGCCACCTGGACCGGGGTCATGACGGCGTAGGGGGTGACCCGGCCGGTGCGGCCGACGTTGACCCGGATGTCCAGCAGCTTGGTCGTGACCTCGACCGGCGGGAACTTGAAGGCGATGGCCCAGCGCGGCGCCCGGGAGGTCGAGCCCAGCCGGTCCTGCGCGGCGAAAGCGTCGACCTTAAGCACGGCCCCGTCGATCTCGTGGCCCAGGCTGTGGCGGCGGCGGCCCAGGTCCTCGACGTAGGCCCAGAGCTGGTCCCAGTCGGCCACCGGGGCGGTCGCCGGCGAGGTCGGCAGCCCCCAGGCGGCCAGCCGGCGGTAGGCCTGGGACAGGCTGGCGAAGGCCTCCCGGCCCAGGCCCAAACCGTGGCAGAGGAAGGACAGAGGGCGCGCGGCCGTGGCCTTGGGGTCCTTCAGCCGCAGCGAGCCGGCGGCGGCGTTGCGCGGATTGGCGAAAGGCGATTTGCCGGCGGCCGTCAGCTCCCGGTTCAGGCGCTGGAAGTCGTCCAGCGGCAGGAAGACCTCGCCCCGAACCTCGACCAACTCCGGGGCGGGGCCGTCCAGGCGGGCCGGGATGACGCCGATGGTGCGGATATTGGCCGTCACGTCCTCGCCCGTCAGGCCGTCCCCCCGGGTGGCGGCCAGGACCAGCCGCCCGTCGCGGTAGATCAGGTCGACCGCCAAGCCGTCGATCTTGGCCTCGCCCAGGCAGGCCACGGCGCTGGCGGCCTCGGCGTCGTCCCCGCTGGCCAGGCCGGCGATGGTCCGGCGGTACCAGGCCTGGAGCTCGTCGCGGTCGAAGGCGTTGTCCAATGACTCCATCTTGGAGGGGTGGTCCACCGGGGCGAAGCTGGCCCCGCCAGGCGGGCCGACCTGTTGGCTGGGGGACTGCGGGGTGACCAACTCGGGGTGGCGCCGCTCCCAGTCCTCGAGCTGGCGCAGCAGGCGGTCGAAGTCGGCGTCCGGGATGGTCGGGGCGTCGAGCACGTAGTAGGCGAAACGGTGCTCCTCGATGGCCTGGGCCAGCGCCTGGTGGGCGGCCCGGGCCTCTGGCGGCACGCCGTCGGGCGAGGTGGGGACAGTCACGGGGCCATTCAACCAGCCTCCCGGCCCGATGGTCGGCCGACAACGCCAAAGAGGCTTCTTCGCGGTCTGGGCGAGATCCCGGCCCAAGTCCGGGCTGACGGCTGGCGACCCCCGGCGAGCCCGACCCGCGATGGCGGTGTGAACCGGCCCCAGCGGTCAGGACCGTCTTTCCCGTTAGAATCGACCCGTGTCCCCACACTTGTTCAGCGATCTCGAGTTGCACCAGTCGGTGCCGGTGCGCCTGCGCCCCAGGATCGGGGAGTGGGGGCCGCGCCATGTGCCCACCACGGCGGGCAAGAAGACCGTCCGGGTGATAGTCCCACTACTCGGCCTGGCGGTGGCCACGGCCATCTTCTTTCTGGGGCACTGGGTCTTCCAGGTGATCGCCCAAGCCGTCGGCCTGTGAGCTTGAGCCGTGTCGAACCCGCCACGAAACCGGGGTCGATTCACCTGGGGTGCGGGGTGGTTTACTCGGCGGAGACGTAATGGGGCTCGTAGGCGGGCAGGGCGCCGACCGGTCTTCGGGGCTGGCCCGTCATCCGTCGGTCGATCACTTGGGCCAGCGCCTCAGTCAGGAGCGAGGTGTTGGTGTTGTGTTGGACGAGGAACCGCCCGGCGTTGAACTTCGCGCGGAACCAATCGTCGCTGGCAAAGCACTCGTAGTCGAGGAAGTGGCCGTGCGCGGCTGCGAACTGCGCGAAGAACGCGACCTGGGCGCGGGTGTTGCCCTCCCGGAACGGATGGGCGGCGTTGATCTCTCCCCAGGGCTCCGCGATGGCCGCGGCGAACGTCGCAGGCGCCAGCGCCGCATAATCCGTCGACTCGTTCAGCCGGGAGAACCAAGTGCGCAGATGCGAGACCATTCCCTCTCCGGCGGGGAAATAGCGGTAGGGGTGCTGGTCATCAGCGGTGTAATCGCCTGCTGCGATGGACTCCGGAGACGGGCCGCCTTTGACCATTGCAGTCGGGAACGGAGGCGCTGTGCGGAGTTTGCCCGCCCATTCGTACACGTCCTGGAACAGGTGCCGGTGGATACGCTTCATGTGATCCAGGTCGAAGCTGTCGCCGAGGAGGTCCTGGGCCAATTCGAACATCCTCGACTTGGCCGCCATCGACTCCAAGGCGTTGAGGCGATCCTGGTCGCGCACGTCTGGAAGGTTCTGGAGCACCTGCGTGCCGGGCCAGAAGTAACTGTTCCAGTCACCTCTGTCAGCCACGGTCGAGTATGCGCTCGATGCCTCGGCGCACCACCTCGTCTATCGTCATGTGACCGCGTCCTGCCTCGCGGAGGTCCGCTTCGTGCTCGGAGTCGTGGTAGGAGTGCCCGGCGGCGGCCAGCACCGCGTCGGCGAACAGCAACGCCTGGTCGATCTGTTCCTCAGTCATTGCGGCTGTCACGTTGCCCCCCTTCTCGAAGCCACCATTCTAGTTGCGGGGCGGTGGTCATCGCGGGAAGGCTCCGGTCAGGCGGCGTGACCGGAACCGATTCTGTCGACTTATAGACTCCGGCGAGCGAGACGAGCGCCGGAACCTCCACGCGCTCGCCTTGTGTCAGGGATCTGAGAGCCGCGACGACACTAGCTTGGCGACGAGCCCGCTTGGCCCCAACTCCGCGTTGGGACGGCGGTCGGCTATCGGTCGCGGCCGGCCGGCGGCGGGGTCGTCAGTCGGCCAGGGCGGCCAGGTGTTTGAGCCGGGTCAGCTCGTAGTTGAGGTAGGCCGGCCCGCCTTGGCGGCCGATGACGATGACGCGGTGGTTGGTCAGCGGGGCCAGGGCGACGATGGTCTCGCCCCACTGCGGCAGCCACTCGGCCGGCAACTCGAAGGTCCGCACAGTCGTCAGGTCACCCAGGGCGCCGACTCCGTCCTGGGCGAAGTCGGGGGCCAGGTCGGTGGCGTGGGCCACCTTGACCGGCTGGCCCGAGTGGTCCAGCAGCGCCGCCCAGGTCGAGTTGAAGGCGTTCGGGGCCTCCTCGGTCAAGATACGGTCGCCCTGGCCCGGGGAGTCCGACATCCGGCCCAGCAGGGCGACGTCGGACTCCACCCGCCACGAGTTGTGGTGGCGTGAGACCCATAAGACGCGCACTCCGGGGATGGCCTGGCAGGCGGACACCAGCGAGTCCGGCAGGGCACCGGCCGGCAGTTCGACCATGAAATCGTCGATGGCGCTGTCACCGGTGTGGTCGACGATCTCGAGCGAGAGGATATTGCCGCCGATATCGCCGATGGCCACGGCCAGGCGGCCCAGGGTGCCGGGCGTGTCGGGCAATTGCACCCGCAACAGAAACATGCCCCTAGTCTGGACTATCGCCGCTCCACGGGCGAACCTGGGTGGCGTCCGGCCGGCGGCCGGGCCGATCCCGGGCTGGTCGAACCCGGCGGTTTCTGGGGGTGGGGGAGCGGGGCGAGGGGTCGCCCGGCCGGCCGGAGGGTGGCGGGCGGGATGGGCCGTTCCCGGACCGGTGTCCCAGCCCTGTCGTAGGATGGCCCGGTATCGCTTGCAGTGGGGGAGGGGACGTTGTCTTTGACCAGCGCCGATGTGGCCAGGTTGGCCGAGCTGGCCCGGATCGAGTTGAGCGCCGCCGAGTTGGACCGGCTGACCGGCCAACTCGACGCCATCTTGGAGTCGGTGGCCGTGGTCCAGGCGGCCGTCGCTGAGGTCGCGGCCGACCCCTCGCCCCCCGCCCTGGTCAACGTTTTACGGGCGGACCGGGTGACCGTCTCGCTGCCGGCGGCAGCCGTCTTGGCCGCCGCCCCCGACCAGGAGGACGGCCGTTTCAAGGTGCCCCACATCTTGGAGGACGACTGATGTCCCTGACTGACCTCACGGCCGCCGAGCTGGCCCTGGCCCTGGCCCAAGGCGAGGCCTCCAGCCAGGAGGCGACGACGGCCTGCCTGGAGCGGATCGCGGCCACGGACGGCGACCTCAACGCCTTCCTCCACGTCGACGCCGAGCGCGCCCTGGCCGCCGCCCGGGCGGTCGACGCCCGCCGGGCGGCCGGGGAGGCGCTGGCGCCGCTGGCCGGGGTGCCGGTGGCGGTGAAAGACGCCTTCGTCCTCCAAGGCGCCCCGACGACCTGCGGCTCGCGCATTCTGGAGGGCTGGCGGCCGCCCTACGACGCCACTGTCGTCAGCCGGCTGCGGGCCGCCGGGCTGGTCATCTTGGGCAAGACCAACATGGACGAGTTCGCCATGGGCTCGTCGACCGAGAACTCGGCCTACGGGCCGACCCGCAACCCCTGGGACCGAGAGCGGGTGCCGGGCGGCTCGGGCGGCGGCTCGGCCGCCTGCCTGGCGGCCCGCCAGGCCCCCCTGGCCATCGGCTCCGACACCGGCGGGTCGATCCGCCAGCCGGCCGCCGTCACCGGCACGGTCGGCGTCAAGCCGACCTACGGCGGCGTCTCGCGCTACGGCCTGGTGGCCATGGCCAGCTCGCTCGACCAGCCCGGCCCCTGTGCTAGGACGGCGCTCGACGCCGCCTTGCTGCACACCGTCATCGCCGGCCACGACCCCCGCGACTCGACCTCGCTCGACGCCCCGACGCCGCCGGTCGTCCGGGCCGCCCGCGACGGCCGGGTGGACGGGCTCCGGCTGGGCGTGGTCCAGCAGCTGGGCGGCCAGGGCTACGCCCCCGGGGTGGAGGAGCGCTTCCAGCAGGGGGTCAACGCCTTGGAGCGGGCCGGGGCCGAGGTCCGGCGGCTGAGCTGCCCCCACTTCCCGCTGGCCCTGGCGGCCTACTACCTGATCATGCCCAGCGAGGCCAGCTCCAACCTGGCCCGCTTCGACGCCGTCCGCTACGGCCTGAGGGTGGGCGACGACGGGGCCAACTCGGTCGAACAGGTGATGCGGCTGACCCGGGGCCTGGGCTTCGGGGACGAGGTCAAGCGGCGCGTCATCCTGGGCACCTACGCCTTGAGCGCCGGCTACTACGAGGCCTACTACGGCTCGGCCCAGAAGGTCCGGGACCTGGTGCGGCGGGATTTCGCGGCCGCCTTCGAGCAGGTCGACGTCTTGGTGTCGCCGGCCTGCCCGACCACGGCCTGGCGGCTGGGCGAACGGACGGACGACCCCTGGGCGATGTACCAGGCCGACCTCTGCACCGTCCCGGTCAACCTGGCCGGCAACTGCGCCGCCAGCTTCCCGGCCGGGCTGTCGCCGGACGACGGCCTGCCGGTCGGCCTCCAGGTGATGGCGCCGGCGGGGCGCGACGACTTGCTCTACCGGGTGGGGGCGGCGCTGGAGCGGGCGCTGGGGCCGTCCCCGGCCGCCCCTGATGTGGCTCCGACGGTCGCTGTGGCCCTGACTGCTGCCGGCGTTGGCCCGGCGGCATCCGGTCGGACCACGGCTGCCCCGGCCGCTGTCGGCGTGCACCCGGCCGCCAGCCGCCTGGACGCCGCCGACCAAGCGGCCGGCCAGGCCGCCGCCCCCGATGTGGCCGGTCCGAGCGCCGATGCTCCGGGGGACGATCAAACCGGGGTCGGGCGGACGGGGGCCGAGCGGTGAACGACCAGTTGATGGACTACGACCAAGCGGTGGAGCTATTCGACCCGGCGCTGGGGCTGGAGGTCCACGTCGAGCTGAACACCGCCAGCAAGCTGTTCTGCGGCTGCGCCAACCGCTTCTCCGGCCCGCCCAACTCTCGTACTTGCCCGGTCTGCCTGGGCCTGCCTGGGTCCCTGCCGGTGGTCAACGCCCGGGCCGTCGAGTCGGCCATCCGGATCGGCCTGGCCCTGAACTGCCAGATCGCCCGCCAGTGCTGTTTCGCCCGCAAGAATTATTTCTACCCGGATATGACCAAGGACTTCCAGACCTCCCAGTACGACGAGCCGATCTGTTTCGACGGCCGGGTGGCGGTCGAGCTGGCGGGCCAGGTCTTCGACGTCGAGATTGAGCGCGCCCACCTGGAGGAGGACGCCGGCCAACTGCTCCACCAGGGGGCGACAGGCCGCATCCAGGGGGCCGACTATTCCCTGGTGGACTACAACCGGGCCGGCACGCCGCTGGTCGAGATCGTCACCCGGCCGATCACCGGCACGGGGGCCCAGGCGCCCCAGGTGGCCCGGGCCTACGTCGCCTGGCTGCGCGACCAGTTGCGCGCCCTGGGCGTGTCCGACGTCCGCATGGAACAAGGATCATTGCGGTGTGACGCCAATCTGTCTCTGAGCCCCAAGGGGTCGGGCGTCTTGGGCACCAGGACCGAGACCAAGAACGTCAACTCCCTGCGCTCCATCGAGCGCGCCCTGGGCTACGAGATCCGCCGCCAGGCGGCCATCTTGGCGGACGGCGGCCGGGTGGTCCAGGAGACCCGCCACTGGCACGAGGAGGGGACGACCAGTCCGGGACGGTCGAAGGAGCAGGCCGAGGACTACCGCTACTTCCCCGAGCCCGACCTGCCCCAGCTGCGGCCGGACCCCGAGTGGGTCGAGAGTTTGCGCCGCCGACTGCCGGAGGACCCCCGGGCGCGAGTCGCCCGCCTCCAGGCCGAGTGGGGCCTGACCGATTTGGAGATGCGCGACGTCCTCGGGGCCGAGGCCCTGGACGTGGTCGAGGCCACGGTGGCGGCCGGCGTCAGCCCGGCGGCGGCCCGCAAATGGTGGTTGACCGAACTGTTGCGCTTCGCCAACGCCGCCGGCCTCGAGTTGGCGGCCGTGCCCATGACCCCGGCCCAGGTGGCCGCCGTCCAAGCGCTGGTCGATTCCGGCCGGCTGAACGACAAACTGGCCCGCCAGGTGACCGAGGCGGTGTTGGCGGGGGAGGGCGAGCCGGATCAGATCGTGGCCCGCCGGGGCTTGGCCCTGGTGAGCGACACGGCGCAACTCCAGGCGGCGGTCGAGCGGGCCGTGGCGGCCTGCCCCCAGGCGGCCGAGAGTGTCCGCCAGGGCAAGGCCCAAGCCGTCGGCGCCATCATCGGCGCCGCCATGCGAGAGTTGGGCGGCCAAGGCGATGCCGCCCAGGTGCGACAACTCATCTTGGAGACGCTGGCCTAGGGATTTATCCGGTTCAAGGATTTCGTGTCGAGGTTTGTGGCCTAGGCGTTGTTATTCGGCGTCAGTTCCCTAGCTCCATGGTGGCACGGGATAGACTCTGACGAGCTTGCCGTCGCGGTACCAACCTCGGAACTTGATACCGTGGGACCAGCCCTCGCGTCGCGCGGTTTTAATCAAGACCGGACGGGCGAAGCGCTTGCTTTCGGCTGGACGGCGTCGGGGGCGGGTCTCTGGGGGCCAGTTTCGCGAATCCTCCAGGCCGAGGGTTCGTCGTAATTCCTTGAGCAGTCTCATAATTTCGCCCCGCTCCAGTAAGTGATTCGGGAAGTAGTTCGTCTCCAGGTAGGCGCGGAACTGGTAGCAGAACTCCTCGTAGGTGATAGGGTAATCGAGATCCGCGTGGTCGGGGAGATCGACCTGCGGCCATTGCGCGCTCAGCAGGACCTGGCCCGGCTGGAAGAGTTTATGCTCCGGCTCCCAGTCTTCCCAATTTGAGTGGAAGGAGATGGTGATGTTGTCATGGCTGCCTTGTCCCCTGCCAGCGATGAGACCATTGAGCGTTTCATTGATGTCATGCGGGTTGACCACGTCTTGGAACCAGTAGTGAAGGGCCTCCACAGCGGCCTGAGGCCTGGTCGTCGTTTTGACCACGCGGTGGAACCAGTAGTAGATGGCCTCCACTGCGGCATAGGGCTTAGTCGTCGTTGTCATTGATCGTCTTACTGACCCCCGGGCGTGGTCCAGGCAACTGCGGTGTGGATCAGGTCGGTGGTCACACTGTCACCATGGCGAATGGTTATCTGACTCCTGGTCGGACCGTCGACGCTCTTGATCAGCCACACGATGTCGGCTCCTTCTTGGGATACCGTGACTTCGACTACTTCCAGCAACGACAAGACGACCACCGGTCGCCCCCCGCTCAGCCATTGGACGTCCACCATTTATCCCACCGGCTCGAGCCAGATTAGGACCTTATCGTGGTCGCCCACGTTCGCCGTGATGTTGCGCACCCAAACCTCGTCGCCGCGCTCGACGATGATCGGCAGAGCCGCTAGTTGTTCGTCTGTAGGAAGAATCGTCTCCCGCGACTCATGCATATTTAACCATTCTGTCACTTCGACATCTGTAGGCCTACCGTTTGATTAATGTTGAATGAGCCTCTCCTGCAATAAATTGTACGATGCGAGATGTCGCCCTTCTGCGACCTCAAGAGCAGTTCGTCCCCATTGGTCAACCGTATGAATGTCAGCGCCAAAATCAAGCAGTAGCTTTACCGTCTGCGTTGCGAGACCATCCGCCCCCGGGGGACCATCTTTAAATGCCTCAGTCGCGTAGTCAATGGCTTGATGAAGGGACGGCATAATTGCCGAACCGCGCTCGTTTGGGCTTGCCCCGCATTCCAGAAGCAATCGAACAATGTCGGGACTTTCTGCCTCGATGGCCAGGCTAAGCGGCGTTGAGCCATTCGAGTCAGCCTCATTTATGAGGTTTGGATTCGCGGCAATCCATGTTTTGGCATCATCAACGTTTCCCTGAAAGACTACGTCTGCGAATTTCATGAGATCTCCTAATTGATCGTCATCCTACCGGTGTAAGGGCGCAGGTCAGTAGACTGCGGTGTGGATCAGGTCGACGGTCACACTGTTGCCATGGCGAACGGTTGCCTGAGTCATGATGTTCGGGCCGTCGTCACTTTTTATCAGCCACACGATGTCGGCTTCTTCCTGGGATACCGTGACTTCGACGACTTCCAGCAACGACAAGACGACCACCGGTCGCCCCCCGCTCAGCCATTGGACGTCCACCATTTGTCCCACCGGCTCGAGCCAGATTAGGACCTTATCGTGGTCGCCCACGTTCGCCGTGATGTTGCGCACCCAAACCTCGTCGCCGCGTTCGACGATGATCGGTAAAGCCGCTAGTTGTTCGTCTGTTGGAAGAATTGTCTCCCGTGACTCCAGCATATCTAGCCTTTCTATGGTTTTGGCGTTTTAAAAATGGGAGTGATGAGACGGAAACCATCATCGGTCACATCCCACACGACATTCGCGATGAGATCTCCCGTCGGCCCGTGAAGGACGGAGGAAGTTATCACTCGCACACCATACGGCTCTACCTTGCTCGATACTATAGCCGTCTTATCCTTGACGACGGAGGCGTAGTACTGTTGGAGAATCGACCTGCCTGCGGCATCGTCATATATTCCTACGCTGTTAAGCGCCTTCAGGCTGTCGAGTGAACGGCGGGTATTATGCTCGCTCGAGGTCACCTTTCCGAACATGTAATCCCACTTGCCGGGCGCGATCCGGGACACGCGCGGAATACTCTCAACAATAATGTCAGAATTAGCCACCTGGACGGTAAGCTTACCGCCCCTTGAGATTAAAATCGGGGTTATCGGCAAAAATGTGTGTCTGCTCTTGGGCGTGTCTCGGCAATGAGTGATGTTTATTGGCTTCGGCCGGCCCAGCCGTGTCTGGCCCAGAGGCCTTCTTCGGCGGTGG
>JAISAO010000031.1 GCA_031266665.1 Propionibacteriaceae bacterium
TTGACCAGCATGGCCAACTATCTGCGCACCGCCGCCCAGCGCCTGCAGGAGACCGACCAGTCCCTGACCGTCACCCTCGGCTGACACCCCGTCCGGCCGACACCTGGTTCCGCCGGCCGACCCCGCCTCGAAACGAGGTTGGCCGGCGGGACTTTCCGCGATCATTCCGACGCCGCCCGTCGTCTAAGGCCATAACTGACGGCCTACGCCGGTTCGACATCGACCCGCACACGGAGCCGCCAACATGACCCTTCCAGCCCCGGCCGCCCGCACCGTCGTGGTCGCCCTGGTGGCTGTGGTCGCCCTCTGCCTGGGCGGCTGCACCCGATCCCCCAGCGACATCCCCCGCCCGACGGCCCCCGCCAGCGACGCCGCCGCCGAAACCATAATAGGTTTGCTCTATGACAGGTACGGCGAGGGTTTCTCCTGCATCGACATCAGAGACTCCGAGGGGGTCGACTCGGTTGTCTACACGATGACAACGATCATTGGACTGGACAAGACTGTTATACGTCGCGCTGATTGAGGATCTTGCCATCAGGCTGGTTGACGATGGTTTGTTGTGGGATGGGTTTCTGGGGTGGTTGTAGGCGGGTTTTCGTGGTCTTGGTGACGAGATGGTGGTCGCCGACCGGTTGCGAGCCGACAGCCGTGGCCATGATGCTGTCCTACGTCGGGCCGGCCGTCTCCAAACAGCAGGTGACGGCCGAGATGCCCCGCAACTCCAACCCCAACCTCGGCTTCCAGGGCGACCTCTATTCGACCAGCGGCGGCGTCATCTACCCGCCCGCCCTGCTGGCCCTGGTGCGGGCCCACCTGGGCACGGCGGTCGATCTTGGCGGCTCAGGCGTCGGCCGGGATCATGCCGTCGTGGCCCAGGTAGGCCATCAGGCCATCGGACGACAGCCGCGCCGCCCGCCGCACCCGCCAGCGCGAGCCCAGGTAGCGCGGGGCCGTGACCAGGCCGAACAACCACTGCCCCAGGACCCCCAGCATCGCCCGGCGGCCCTGCTGGCGGTCGATGTCACGCATGAAGCGGGCCAGGCCCCGGGCGTACTGGGGGGCGCAGTGGACCAAGACGTCGAGCGGCGTGCTCTTGATGATCATCGCCGCCTGGTTGCGCGCCACCATGCGCTGGGAGTAGGCCGAGCCGCGCCGCTTGGTGCTGGCCGAGCCCATGTGGTAAGCCCGGGCGGCCGGCACGCAATAAGACTCGAACCCGGCTGTCAGCGCCCGATAGCTGACATCGACGTCCTCGTAGTACATGAAGAAACGTTGGTCGAAGAAGCCGTGGGCCCGATCCGGCAGGCCCTCGGCCAAGGAACGACTGTAGAGGCCGGCCGCCGCGTTGACGCCGAACACCTTGACCGGCGCCCGGGCCAGATCGAGCGGCGCCCGGGGCAGGTCTACCAGCAGTTGGCCATAGCCGTATTGGACGCCTTGGAGACGAAGGTTGAGGCAGATGTGGTGCGAGTCCACCACCCGGTGGTCGTAATAGTCCAGGGTCAGCCCCTGGAGGGCGCCGACCCCGGAGCGGGTCCGGGCGAAATCGACCAGGGTCGAGGCCCAGGCCGGGTCGAGGCGGGCGTCGCTGTTGACCAGGGCGAGGTATTCCACCGCCGGGTCCAAGAGGGCCTGCCGGATCAACTCGTTATTGCCCCTGGCAAAACCGTCGTTGGTTTTGGAGACGGTCAGGCGGACGGCCGGATAACGCCGCACCACGGCCGGGGTGGCGTCGGCTGAGGCGTTGTCCCAGACGTGGACCACGGGCACGACTCCGGTCTGGGCCAGCAGCGACTCCAGACAATCGGCCACAATGTCATGGTTGTTCCAGGTGACGACCAAGAAAGCCACCTTGGCCGGCGACGGCGGCGTCATGGGGTCGGGCCGGCCAGTGCTGTCATGGGCCTCAGTGTAAGGGCCGGCGCCGACCCCAGGACGGCGGACGAGCCCCCTGGAGAAAGCTTCTCAAGCGGTGATAACTTGTCCTCGATCTGCTCTCCAGCACCGGGAAAGGCGTCACCATGTCCCAGTTCGTCCGTCGTCTGGTCCGTTCGACGGCTTTGGCCTTGGTCGCGTTGGCCGTCGGACTGGCCTGGGGCCAACCCGCCTGGGCCGAGCCGAGCCCGACGAGTCCGACGACCGCCGGCCCGGCGGCGAACAGCGCCGCCGCCGACCAGAACACCGACACCACCGCCGCCACGGCCGCCGACCCGACCACAGCCCAAACCGACACCCCCGCCCCGAACGCCGCCGTCCCGACCACGAGCGCCGCGCCCGACACCACCGACACCGACCCCGACCAGACAGACGCAGACGACCAGACCGACGCCGACCGGACCGACGCCGCCGGCCAAGACGCCGACGGCCAGAACACCGACGCCGTGGTCGTGCCGCCCTTGGCGGCCAACCGGGCCGCCACGCCCAACCTCGACGGCCGCACCATCGTCATCCGCACCAGCCTCTCCTCGACCCAAGTCCTCGACATCCCCAACAGCAACACCAAACCCGGAACCCGAATCCAACTCTGGGGCTCCAACCTGACCAAAGCCCAACAATTCCGCCTGACCTGCGACACCGACAACTGGTGCGTCATCAAAAACCTCGCCACCGGACTCGTCCTCGACATCCCCAACAGCACCACCACCCCCGGCGCCCGAGTCCAACAATGGACCCCCAACGGCTCCCCCGCCCAACAATGGCAACCCCGACCCAACACCGACGGCACCCACACCCTCGTCTCCCGCCTACGCCCCAACCTCGTCCTCGACATCCCCAACAGCAACCCCGCCAACGGAGCCCCCGTCCAAACCTGGACCGCCAACAACACCCCCGCCCAAAAATTTCACCTCATCAACCTCGACCACCAAACCCCCTCCAACCAAACCATCCCCGACGGCTACTACACCATCAACTCCGCCCTCCCCGGCGCCCCCAGCCTCGACGCCCCCACAAACGCCGCCCGAACCCAAATCTGGACCCCCAACCACACCCTCGCCCAAACCTTCCAAATCACCTGGCGCCCCGACACCGGCTACTACACCATCCGCTCCGCCGCCACCGGACAAGCCCTCACCGCCGCCAACATCACCGCCGGCGCCCCCACCACCCTCACCCCCTACCAAAACACCGTCGCCCAACAATGGGCCATCACCGACAACCCCGACCACACCCACACCATCGCCGCCCGCCAAACCGGACTCGTCCTCGACCTACCCGCCAGCAACACCACCCCCGGAACCCGAACCCAACTCTGGACCCCCAACAACACCACCGCCCAACACTTCACCCTCACCACCAACCTCGCCGTCAACCCCGGCTACAACCAAATCACCCCCGCCGCCGCCACCGACAAACACATCGACATCCCCATGTCCACCCGCCAGAACAACGCCCCCCTCCAGGCCTACAAAGCCAACACCAGCCTGGCCCAACGCTTCCAAATCCAACCCCAAGGCGACGCCTTCACCATCCGCGGCCTCGCCACCGGCCAACTACTGGCCGACCTCGACGGCGACGCCGTCCAACAAACCAACACCACCACCCCCCGGCCCAACCAACTATGGACCGCCGCCCAAACCATCGGCGGCGTCACCCTCACCAACCAAGCCACCGGCCGCCTCCTCACCCTCACCACCGGCGGCATGGACGGCCACGACCTCGCCGTCCAGCCCCCCAACCACCAACCCACCCAAATCTTCAACATCCAACCCGCCTACATCATCGACCCCGGCCTCCACACCCTCACCACCAACACCGGCCAAAACATCGACCTCAAAAACGCCGCCCCCCAACCCGGCACACCCATACAACTAGCCAACCCCAACACCGGCAACAACCAAAAATGGGCCATCACCCAAAACAACGGCTGGCTTGCCATCGTCTCCGCCCAAACCGGCCAAGCCATCGACATCAACCAATCACAAACCACCGACGGCACCAAAATCCAACAATACTACGCCAACCAAACCAAAGCCCAACAATGGCGCCTCACACCCACCACCGACGGCTGGCTCACCCTCCAATCCGCCCTCGGCCCCTACATCGCCCAAACCACCACCGGACAAACCCTCACCACCACCAACAACCCCGACAAAGCCCTCAAACTAACCTACACACCCACCACCGCGTCGACGATCACGGCAGCCTCGGGGGAGAAATGGATAGATATCAACCTGTCCGCCCAGACCCTGTCGCTTTATCAAGGCTCCACCCGGGTCTGGGGGCCGACCGCGATCAGTTCCGGCAAACCGGGCACGCCGTCCGACCAAGGCGTCTTCCGCATTTACCTCAAATACGCCCTGCAAACGATGAGCGGACCCGGCTACGTCCAGCCCGACGTCCCCTGGGTGTCTTATTACAACGGCGGCGAGGCCGTCCACGGGGCCTATTGGCACAATAATTTCGGCCACACGATGTCACATGGCTGCATCAACATGCGCGTGGCCGAGGCCAAGCTGGTGTGGGACTGGGCCCCCATAGGCACCAAGGTTGTCGTCCACAGTTGAGTCTGTCGACCCCGCCGCCTCCCGCGGCGGAATGACTGATCACCCAAGTCGGGAACGGTTCGGGCGGGCTGTACCCTTGGTCCGATCCGGCGGGCGGCCGAGGAGGGGGCTCAATGATGAGAGCGGCGCGATCAGTGGAGGACCAGGCAGTGGAGGACCAGGCAGTGACGGACCAGGCCCAAGGCGGCGTCTACGTGCCGCTGAGCTACGAGGTCGACTTGGACGGCCGCGCCGAGCCCAAATTCTTACGCCACTTCAACGAGTTGGTCTCCGGCGCCCTGGCCCACGGTTGGCCCGTCGTCGCCCAGGCCCGGCTGTTCGACCACTTGACGACCGCGCCGCCGGTGTCGTGGGCCGCCCAGGACCCGCTGCCGCGCACGGCGGAGCAATTGGACGGCCTCGACCGGCGAGTCATCTCGGACCAGGTCGAGGCCCAGATCTTGGAACAGACCGGCGGCACAGCCGAGGCCTGGGTCGCCTTGGGGAAAGTCGTCTTCCCCCAGTTGGAGGCCGCCGTCCACGATTGCCTCCAGGCCATCGTGGCCCAGTACGGCGGCATCAAGGCGGTCTTGATGTGGCGCTCCCTGCCCAGCGTGCGTCAGGCCGCCGACCGGCTGGGCGTCCCGGTGGTGGACCTGGAGTTGGGCTCCATCCGACGGCCGTTGTACCGCGACACCATGGCCTACTTCCAGTTCGGCCCCAAGTTCGACCCGGCGGAGTATGAGCGCCGTCTGGCCCGCTTCCAGGCCGAGACAGCCACGGCGCCCTGCCCGCTGCTGACGCGCAAGGAGATCCTGGCCCTGTTCCTGCGCGACCGCGACCTGCGCCGCCTGAGCACCATGGACGACTACGAGCCCTTCGAGGTCGGGCTGGCCCTGGCCCCGGCGGGCGACGTCGAGGCCCGCTCGACCGACTCCCCGCTGCGGCCCGAGTTGTTGCGCCGGGTCCAAGCCCTGGCCCCGGCCGAGACCGTCCTGGTCCGCCCCTACTACCCCGAGCGGCCCCAGTTCGACCGTCTCCAGGTGGACCACTCGATCGACGCCGCCGAGTTCGTCCTGAGCTGCCGCCGGGTGGTGTCGTCGGTCTCGAACCTGGCCTACGAGACCATGTTGTACGGCAAGACGGCCTATATCTGGGGCCCGATGCCCTTCGCCTCGGCCGGGGTGATGACGGCCGAGCGGTTGGACGAGAGCGTGGTCGACTTGGAGCGGCTGAACTGGATCAGCTTCGGCTTCTTCGCCCCCTACGACCTGATCGGCGACCAGGACTACCTCGACTGGCGGCTGTCGCAACCCTCGGAGACGGCGATCTACCGCCGCCACCTGGAGTATTACCTCGACCGCTGGTCGGTTCCGAGCGCCGCCTTAGAGCTGACCGGCCAAGACCGGATGGCGGCCTTCCTAGCCCCCCGCGGCTTCGGCTCCGCCGCCGCCGTCATCGGCCCGTCCCGCCGCCAGGCGGTCCAAGAGTTGGCCCGGCTGCGGACGGACAAGGCGACCCTGGAGCAACGGGCGGCCCAGGCCGACGAACGCCAGGCCCAGGCCGAGGAGCAGTTGGAGGCCGTCTGGCGGTCGAATTCCTGGCGGGTGACCAAGCCGCTGCGGGTTGTCTCCGACCGTCTGCGCCGCTCGCGCTGAGCCATCAGTCCTGATCCACCGCTTCTCGACTGCCGACCAGCGCTGGATCAGGACTCAGCCGGGCCTCTCGGCCGGCCGGCCGGCGGCCGGGGCGGCCACCTGGTGGACCGGCTTCTGCGCCACTGCGGCGTTGATGGCCGCCAGTTCCGGGTGGCGGTCGAGCAGGGCGATGATGGCCTCGGCGTCGAGGCCGGCGGCCCCGTGGTCCTCGATCAAGCGGCGCAGCAGACGATAGTCGGCGGCCGTGTCGACCGTCAGGCGGTAGGCCGAGGCGTCGGCCCCACGGACGACCTGTTCGACGGTCACCCTGGGATCGGCTCCGGACCACAGGTAAGGGGTGACGTGTTCCCGTTGCCAGGGCTCGGTCGCCAACTCGGCCGCCGCCGCCAAGGCCTGGGCGCTGAAAACCTCGAAGTCGAAGCCCCGGGGATAGGTCCGCCGGACGGTGTTGGAGAGGTAGAGCCAGGGGTCGTCCCGGCTAACGAAACGGTCCACCCCGCCGGCCACCAGGGCGCCGTCGATCAGGGGGCAGTCCGAGGTCGCTCGGACCACCAGGTCGAGGTCGAAGGCGGCGGCGCAGGCGGCGAAACGCCCCAAGACGTCGTACTCGTCGCCCCGGAAACAGGGCCAGCCGCGCTGGTCGGCCAACTCGGCCACCGGGTCGTCGGCGGTGTTGGCCGTGGTGGCCAGATAGACCGCCAGCCCGCCGGCCGCCAGGCGGTCGACGTGATGCTCCAACAGGCTGCGTCCGCCGGCCGGCAGCAGGATCTTCCCCGGCAGGCGGGTCGAGGTCGTCCGCGCCTGGGTGATGACCCCGACGCGGGTCACCGCAGGGCCTCGGCCACGGCCTCCACCACCTGGTCGACCTGGTCGTCGCTCAGGCCGGGGTGCAGCGGCAGGGACAACTCCTGGGCGTAGAAGGCCTCGGCCTGGGGGCACAGGCCACGGCGGTAGCCCTGGTCGGCGTAGACCGGGTGCCAGTAAACCGGCAGGTAGTTGACCTGGACGCCGATGCCGTCGGCCCGCAGCCGCTCGTAGACCTGGCGGCGGCGCCCCTCCAAGACGCGCAGGGGGTAGAGATGCCACACCGGGTCGACGCCGGGGCGCAGCGGCGGCGTCGCCACCGAGGGCAGCTCGCCCAAAGCGGCGTTGTAGCGGGCGACGATTTGGCCGCGACGGCGTTTGAAGGCCGCCAGCCGGTTCAACTGGGACAGGCCCAGGGCGCAGGCGATGTCGGACAGACGGTAGTTCAGCCCGAAGGCCTGGACCTCTTGGTGCCACGGGCCCTGGTCGGCCAGGCGGAAACGTTCCGGGTCGCGCACCAGGCCGATGTTGTGGAACTCGCGCGCCCGCCGGGCCAAGGCCGGGTCGCGACATACCACCGCCCCGCCCTCGCCGGAGGTGATGTTCTTGGTGGGGAAGAAGGAGAAGGCCGTGACGTCGGCCAAGCCGCCGACCGGGCGGCCCCGGTCCGAGCCGCCGATGGCGTGGGCGGCGTCGGCCAGCAGGACCGCCCCGACCGACTGGGCCACCGGCCGCAAGGCCTCGTAGTCGGCCGGCTGACCGGCGTAATCAACCGCCGTGATCGCCTTGGTGCGACCGGTCACCGAGGCGGCGACGGCCGCCGGGTCGATCAGGCCCGAGTCGGGCTCGATGTCGGCGAAGACGATCTTGGCCCCGAACAGGGAGGCGGCCGAGGCTGTGGCCACGAAGGTCATCGGCGTGGTCACAACCTCGTCGCCCGGCCCCAGTCCGATGGCGGCGTAGGCGACGTGGAGGGCGGCCGTGCCCGAAGTGGTCGTGACCACGGGCAGCCCGCCCGCCAACTGGGACAGGGCGGCCTCGAACTGGTCCACCGCCGGGCCGGTGGTCAGCCAGTCGCCGGCCAGCACCGCCGCCACGGCGGCGACATCCTCAGCCGAGATCGACTGGCGGCCGTAGGACAACATCACTAGGCCTGTTCCAACAAGGCGGCCAGAGCTTCGACCGAGTACCACTGGTCGTTGCTGTCGGAGCGGTAGGCGAAGCCAGCGGGCGTCGGCGTCGCCCCGGCCGGGGGGCGGTAGCCCCAGGTGCCCAGGTCCGGCTGGATGACGTAGTAGTCGCCGCCGGCCAGCATCAGCGCCCGGCGGCCCTCCTCGGGGGAGATCATCTCCTCGTGCAGCTTCTCGCCCGGCCGCAGCCCGATGTCCTCCAACTCGGCCTGAGGGGCCACGGCCTGGGCCAGGTCGACAATCTTGACCGACGGGATGCGCGGCACCAGCAACTCACCGCCCTGCATCAGGTCGAACATGTCGACCACCATGCGCACGGCCTGGGCCAGCGTGATGAGGAAACGGGTGCAGCGCAGGTCGGTGATCGGCAGCGGCAGGCCGGCGGCCGCCCGGCGGCGGAAGAAGGGGATGACGGAGCCGCGCGAGTCGATGACGTTGCCGTAGCGCACGACGGCGAAGCGGGTGGGGTAGGCGGCGGCATAGTGGTTGCCGTTGATGAACAACTTGTCGGCCGTCAGCTTGGTGGCGCCATAGAGGTTGATCGGGCTGGAGGCCTTGTCCGTCGACAGGGCCACCACTTTCCCGACCCCGGCCTCAATGGCCGACTCGACCACGTTCTGCGATCCCAGGACATTAGTTTTGACGAACTCGAAGGGGTTGTACTCGGCCGTGTCGACCTGTTTCAAGGCGGCGGCGTGGACCACGTAGTCGATGCCGCGCATGGCCCGGGTCAGTCGCCGCTCGTCCCGGACGTCGCCGATGAACCAGCGCAGCCGGGGGTCGTCGTCGAAGGCCTGGCGCAATTCATATTGCTTTAACTCGTCGCGCGAGTAGACCGCCAGCCGCCTCGGCCCCACCTGGTCCAAGACGTAACGCAAGAAAGCCTTGCCGAAAGAGCCGGTGCCGCCGGTGATGAGCACATTCGACCCGCTGAGCACCGACACCCCCGACACTGATACCTCCTGGGATCGACCAAACCGTCCCGGGGCCAAGCCCGGGGCCGGGCCAAGCCCGACTGGGGCATTCTAACGCCGACCGCCGGCCCGCCCGCGGGCCGCGCCCGGCCGGGGCGCCCGACGACCGCTACGGTTGGTCATGGTCCACCGGGAGGCGAGATGACGGCTTTGAACGTCCGGCTGCACTGCAACGGCGGCGGCCGTTACGGGCTGGGCCACGTCATGCGTTGCGTCGCCCTGGCCCAGGAGGCCTCGGCCCGGGGCTGGCGGGTGCGGCTGGGGGGCGACCTCAGCCCCCGGGCGGTCCAGTCGGTGGCCGCCCTGTGCCCGGCGGCCGAGGTCGAGACGGTGGCCGCCGGGGCCATCGGCCCCTGGCTGGCGGCGGCCGGGGCCGACGTCCTCCACCTCGACAGTTACTGGCTGCGCCCCGACGACCGACCCCGGGGTGGACCCTTGGTCTCCGGCCTGCGCGACGACCCCTGGGGGACGCCCGGCGACCTGACGATCCATCCCACCCTGGGGGCGGAGACGGCGGCCGGCCCGCCGCTAGGCGGGGTCGAGTTGTTCGGCGTCGACTACGCCCTTGTCCGCCGCCAGATCTTGGACCGCCGCCAATCGCCGACGGTGGAGCGGGAGGGCGTCCTGGTGGTCGTCGGCGGGACCGATCCCCAGGGGCTGGCCCCCAGGCTGGCCGCCGGCCTGCTGCGGCTGGCGCCGGAACTGGCCCTGACCGTGGTGGCCTCGGGGGCGGGGGCGGGTCCGTTGCGGGACCTGGCCGCCGACCACCCCCGGCTACGGCTATTGCCCTTCGTGGACGACCTGGCGGCCTGGTCCCAACGGGCCGCCCTGGTGGTGACGGCCGCCGGCACCACCGTCTGGGACCTGGCCGCCCTGGGCACGCCGCTGGCCCTGGTGGCGACGGCCGACAACCAACTGGCGGGCTATCGGGCGGCCGTCCGGGCGGGGCTGGCCCTGGGCCTAAGCCTCGATCCAGCGCCACCCGACCACCGGGGCGAGCCACCGGACCTGTCGGCCGGCCTGGACCAGGCGGTCGCGGCCCTGACCCAGCCGGAGCGTCTGGCCCGATTGGGCGCCCGGGGGCGGGAACTGGTCGACGGGCTGGGGGCCTGGCGGGTGGTTTCGGCCTGGGAACAACTGGTCCGAACCGGGGTGAGCGGTGGACCGGAGGCCGGGCTGACGGTCCGGCCGGTCGGCCACCAGGACGCCGAGTTGTTGTTGGCCTGGCGCAATCACCCGGCCACCCGGCTGGCCTCGCGCTCGACCGGGGTGATCCCCTGGTCCCAGCACCGGGAGTGGCTGGAGGCAGTTTTAGCGGACCCGGAACAACACCGCCTGGTAATAGTCCAACGCGGCCCCCAGGCGGTCGGCACGGTCCGCTGGCGGCGCCTGGGCGCCCGCCACTGGGAGGTCTCCTTGACCGTCGCCCCGCCGTGTCGCGGCCAGGGCCTGGGGGCGGCGGTCCTGCTGGCCGGCCAGGCGGCGCTGCCCCGCCAGGGCCTGACCCGGCTTGAGGCCGTCATCCGTCACGACAATATAGCTTCACAAAAGACCTTCGCCAAGGCCGGCTATCTGCCCTTCCGGCCGGCGGACGCCGCCGGTCTCACCAGCGCCGTCGCCTGGCGCCGCCTGGACTGAGATCCGGGCTGATCGGCCTGACCGGTGACACATCGGACGAGTTTTGGGGTCGAGGCGCGCGACACTCGCTCAGGCCAGATCCAGCAATGATCTCCGTGACGAGTGGCCCTAGTGGATGGCGTGGTGACTCGAGGACGGAGTGAACCTTCGTTGAGCGTCGTCGACGCCGCCAGCGCGCCCGGGTGGGGCCGCCCAGCGGTGGAACTGGGCTCAGACCAGGTCCCAGGTCAGCGGCGTGCCGGCGGCGACGGCGCGGCGGAAACGCCGCCCCAACACCAGGCCGAGTTGGTCCGGGTCCAGCCCGCCGGACGGACGAATTGAACGCACATTGTCGGCCGTGACCTCGTCCCCGGCGGCCACAGCCGTGGTCACGAACAAGGAGCGGCGCAGTCCCCAGACGGCCGCCTCGGCCTCGGAGGGGCCGAAACCGGCCGGCGCCCGGCTGGACAGGCGGGCTTGCTCGACCGCCTCCACCAACTGGGCCAACTCCGCTGGCGAGGCCGAGAAGGCCGAGTCGACGGCGCCGTCGTGACGGTCCAAGGTGACGTGTTTCTCGACGCAGACCGCCCCCAGGGCGGCCGCCGCCACCGCCACACCGATGCCCAAGCTGTGGTCCGACAGTCCGACCGGGCAGTCGAAGGCCCGGGACAACAGCTCCAGGTTGGCCAGGCGGACATCCTGCGGCCGGGCCGGGTAGGCGGCCTGGCAGACCAGCAAGACCAATTCAGCCGTGCCGGCTTGGCGCAGGGCCGTCACCGCCTGGTCGATCTCGGCCAGGGAGGCCATCCCGGTCGACACCATGACCGGCTTGCCGGTGCGGGCGATCTCGCGCAGCAGCGGCCGATCAACCAGCTCGGCCGAGGCGACCTTGTACAGCGGGCAGTCCAACTCCTCCAGGAAGGCCACGGCGCTGGGGTCGAAGGGGCTGGAGAAGGCCACCAGGCCGAGCTGATGGGCCCGCTGGAACAACGGTCGATGCCATTCCCAGGGCGTCTGGGCCTCGGAATAGAGATCGTGCAGGTTGCGCCCGCCCCACAGCTCGTGGTCGTCGCGCAGCCGGAAGGCGGGAGCCGAGCAGTCGATGGTGATGGTGTCGGCGGTGTAGGTCTGGAGTTTGACCGCCGACGCCCCGGCGACGGCCACGGCCTCGACGATGCCCAGGGCGCGCTCCAGCGAGCCGCCGTGGTTGCCCGACAGCTCGCCCACCACGAATAGCGGCGCCCCGGCGGCGATCGTCCGGCCCTGGACCTCGATCGCCCGGCCGGCCCCGCTGGGGACGGCGGCGGGCGCCGCCGAGGTCATCTAGGCCGCCCGGGTGGGGTAGACGTAACGGTCCCGCCGGTTGGGGACCTGGGCCAACTGGTCGGCCGTGTCCCCCCGGTCGAAGATGTCGACCGTCTCCGGGCCCCGGTCGAACAGTCGGGCCAGCCCGGCCAGGACCGGTTCGCCGGCCGCCAGGGGCCAGTCCAGCTCGAAGCCCAGATAGTCGATCTGGACCCGGTCGCAGCCTTGGGGGGCGACCCGGCAATGGGGCCTGACGAGCGAGGCCGGGCGGGGCAGCCAGGACACCTCCAGGCTGTAGCCCAGGCGGAGGCCGGCCTCGGCCAGGAGGGCCTGGCGGGCCTGGTCCCACAGCCGGCGGCTGATCCCAGTGGCCTCGAAGGCCGCCACCTCCTGGCGGAAGCCGGGGTGGCGCTGGTCGATGACGGCCTCGTTGGCCGGCACCGTCGTCATACCATCGGCCAACAGCCCGGCCGCCCGGTTGGAGCCGCCGCCGGCGTGGTAGACGAAGCCGCCCGGGGCCAGACAGGCGCGCTGGCCCAGGGCCCGGCTGCGGCAGCTCCAGTCGACCTCCTCGCAGTAGCCCCGGCCGAAGATCGGGTCCATCAGCCCGACCAGGCGGATGGCCTCGGCCGGGATCAGCATGAAGAAAGAGATACCGGTCGGGATGTCGACCAGGACGGGTCCCAGAGTGTCGGCCAGGGTCTGCGACACCCAGTCGACCGTCGCCTGGTCGGTCAAGAAGTGGTCCGGGTCGCGGTTGGGCAAGGAGTAGATCGAGGCGTTACAAGACAGGGCCGTGACCGAGCCCACCCGATCACCGCCGGCCCGCCAGGCCTGGACCAGGGCGGTGACGGCGTTACGGGGGTAGATCACGTCGGAGTTGGAGACGATGGCGCAGTCGTAGTCGCGGGCCAGAGCCGTTTTCAGACCCAGGTTGACATTGCGCGGGATGCCCAGGTTGCGCGGGCTGCGGTAGTAGTCGATACCCCGCTCCCGGCACAGCGCGGCCAACTCTTGGCTCCAGCCCGGCTCGGGCGAGCAGTCGTCCAAAACGATGACGTCGAGCTCCAGCCCGTCGCGGTCCAGCCGGGCGGCCGAGTCCAGCGTGCGGGTGAAGAAGTCCCGGCCGTTATAAGCCGTCAGGCACAACAGCGCCCGGGTCGTCCGGGTCATCGGCCCAGCACCCGTCGGGCCAAGGCCCGGCCGCGACGCCGGACCAGTCGCAGCGCCCGGACGGCCGAGTCCCCCAGGCCGTCGAACTGGCCCCGTAGGCCCTTGGCCTGGGCCAGTTCGGCCCGCAGGCGCAACAACTCGTCCCCGCTCTGGTTCAGCCGGGCGGTCAAGTCGATCACCCGGGCGTTGGCGATCTCCAAATCGATCAGGGCCTGTTCCAAGCTGAGCTGGTCCAGGCTCGGCCCCGGCTCGGCCACGTCTGACCGGTCCGCCGCCGGCGGGGCCGCAGCCGGATCGGCCACCGGCTCCACCGGCTCCACCGGCTCCAGCGGGGTCGGTTGGGCCTGGGTGGCTGGGGGTTTCGTCTTAGTCGGCTTAGTCGGTGACATGGCGTCCTCCTGTTCGGTTGTCGCTCGGGTCTGGCCGCAGCGATGGGCGCGACAACGAGTCGAGATAGGCCGCGATCAAACGGTCGGCGTAGCGCCGCCAGGTCAGACGCGCCGCGGCGGCCCGGACCGCCTCCACCTGGCGGCGGGCCAGCTCCGGTTGGGACAGGGCCGTGATGGCGTCGGCCAGGGCGGCGGGCGTCCAGTCGGCCGCCGTCACCGGGATGTCGCCCAGCAGTTCGGCCAGGGGACCGAAGCCGACGAAGACGGTCGGGGTGTCGAAGACGGCCGCCTCGAAGGGCACCAGTCCGAAGCCCTCGGCCGAGGTCGGATAGCAGACGACCTGGGCGTGGCTCAGCAGCCAGTCGCGCTCCGCCTCCGTGACGTCGGCCAGCGTCAGCGGCCCCGGACCGGTCATGGCCGCCCGGGCCTCCGACTGGCGGCTCGACCCGAGGGGCACGATGGCCCCGGCCAGGACCAGTTCGAGGTCCGATCCCCGGCGGCGCAGCTCCTGCCAGGCCCGGATCGCCAGATCGCGGTTCTTGTGGGCGTAGTCCGCCCCCAGCACCACGATGAAGGGGCGGGCCGCCCAGCCGGCGGCCAGCAGGTCGGGCGGGGGGGTCGGGTCGGCGGTCGGCCGGAGGTGGTCGGCCCCATTCTCGATCACGTAGACAGCCTGATCGGCTATCGGCAGCCGGGCGCGGCGGATCATGGCGGCGGTGTCGTGGGAGATGGCCACCACGGCGTCGACCTGGCCCACCGCCTGGCGCAGATGGCGGCGGTAGCCGAGATATTCCGCCGGCTGGCCGAAGTAATGACCATTGTCGTAGGCGATGAGGTCTTGAATGGTGATGAAAACCCTCCGCCCCAGTTGTCGCCAGCGCTCCAGCGGCAGGCGGCCGGAGGGCTGGAAGGGCCGGTGGACGATGTCGACGGCGGTCAGGGAGGGGAATTGGCCGCCCCGCTCGTCGATCACCGTGATCTTGGGGTGGCCCAAAACCGGCCGGGCGTAATCCGGGATCCGGCCCTCGGTGGTGCCGACGTAGAGCCGGCTGATCCTGGGGTCGTCCGCCAGGGCTTGGAGTTGGCCCAGCGTCGCCACCTGGGTGCCCATCTGGTAGCGGCCCAGCGCCGAGCCGTCGAAGGCCACCGTCAAACCCTCGACGCCCGCCCGCAGGAAAGCCAGCACCTGGCCCACGGGGGCGGTCTCGGAAACGTGTTCCTGGTCGTAGAGGCCGGGGAACTCCGGGGCGTGCCGGGCCTCCAGCCAGGCCCGGGGGGCCTCGACGTCGATCGGGTCCGGCCGGTCGCCGGGCTGGGCCGGGCGGGTCAGATAGGTCGTCGGGTCGAGCAGGTTGGCGAAGCCGCGGCGTCTGGCCCGCAGGGCGAAATCGGTCACGGCCAGCGCCGGGTCCGCCACCGTCGGGTCCAGCCCGCCCACCGCCCGCAGGGCGACGCCCGCCACCAGCACCGCGCCGCCGGCCGGCGCCGGCAGCGGCACCGCCGGCTGGGGCGGCAGGGCGCGCAGGGCCCGGGTGAGGGTGATCTCGTTGTGGCCGTTGGGGGCCAGGGGGACGGGGGCGTTGCGGTCGGGGAAGCTCAGGTAGGAGGCGCTGTTGGACAGGAACGACACCGTGGCCACCCGCCGGTCGTCCCCCACTGCCGCCAGGGCCGGCCCGAAGGGGTCCAGCGGCGCCACCACCGGGCTCCAGGCCACCAGCACGGCCTCGGCCCCGTCGGCCACCAGTTGGTCGACCGCTTGGGCCAGCGGGGCCGTCGTGGTCGCCACCTTGTAGGGCTCGGGCCAGTCCAGCACCGTGCCCGGGCCGATCAGAGCGACGACGGCCACATCGTTGTCGCATAGGGCCTTGACCGAGGCGGTCCAGCGCTCCGGCTGGCCGCCGACGCAAAGCAGGGCCTGAAAGGGGGGCCCAAGCACCGTCTCGCCAGTCACAGCCAGCCTCCGTCGGGTAACATCAGCCGACTTTATCACGCGGCTTGCCTGGACCGGCCGAACCCAAGTCAACTTGTCCCAATGAGTCTCAATGGCTCTGTCCCGCTAGCCCGATGGCCCGATGGCCCTGTCCCCATAGTCTCGTCTCGGCGGCGGTCGGCGGCTCGGCCGTCCGGAGCGAGCCGCCCCCTCGTCCGGAGCGGACCGCCCCTCGGCCGCCCCCTCGGATGGCCGCCGGCCCCCGCCCGGGAAGTCGTCAGAGCCCGAACCCGGCGGCGGGGTCGCCATAATGGGGGCGTGACAAGGACGGGCGCCGTTGGCGGGACCGGCCGCCCCTGGTGGCTGCTGCCGGCCGGCCTGGGAGTGGTCGCCGCGGCCTCGCTGTTGTTGTCCGGCCAGGCCTTCTTCGCCTTCGACGACTGGGTGGTGATCGATTTGGTCTATCGCCGCCCCTTCCCCGGCGAGTTGTTGCTGCGGCCCTGGTGGGATCACCTGATGCCGGGCATGGTGGTGTCGACCTGGCTGCTCTACCGCCTGTTCGGGCTGGCCTGGCCGGCCGTCATGGTCGTCATGGCCTTGGCCGCCACGGCCCTGGCCGGGGCCATGATCACGTTGGCGGACACGGCTTTCGGCCGTGGCCGGGCCAGTGTGGCGGTCGGGGTGGCGGGGGCGTTGAGCTTCCCGGTGCTGTCCCAGTCGTTGTGGTTCCAGGCCACCCTCAACCCCGTCATCCCGGTGATGGCCGGCCTGTGGATGTTGGCCTGCGCCAGCCGTTGGGCTCAGCCCAGATCCACCGCTTCTCGACCACCGCGCGAACCCATCCGGGCTCAGAGCCGAGCCCCCGGCTGGCTGCTGGGGGCTGCCGGGGCCTACGCCGTGGCCCTGAACTTCGTCGAGACCTCGCTGCTGTTCGCCCCCCTGGCCGTCCTCTGGTCGGTCCTGGTGTTGGACCGCGACCTGGACTGGCGGCGGCGCTGGCGCTCCTTCTGGGGCCGCTGGCCGCTGTGGGCGATGCTGGCGGGGCTGTCGCTGATTCACCTCTACTTCTACCTGGGCGGGGAGTTCGGGGCCGAGGCCGCCGGGCTAGACCTGGGCGGCACCGCCCAGTTCCTGCTCCACGGGATCGTCTTGGGGGCGCTGCCCTCCTGGTTCGGTCTGACCCTGGACCTGCCGCCCTGGTCGGCCTGGGCCGGATGGGTGGTCGGCGGGGCCATCACCGTGGCGCTGGCGGCGCTGGCCTGGCTGACCTGTCGGACGCCTCAAGGCGAGAGCGGCGGCCGGTTCCGACAGGCCGACCGGGACCGGCCTACCCTCGTGAACGGCGGCCAGGTCCGACAGGCCTCCCGGGCCGACGGGGGCCGGGAGGCGCCCGGGGACGGCCCGGCCGGGCGGAGCCCCGGGGCCGGGCGGACGGGATCGGCCGGACGTGTGCCGGGCGGCCGCCGGGCGGCCCGCGGCTTATGGGCCTTCCTGGGGCTGACGCTGCTGCTGGAACTGGCGCCGGTGGCCCTGGGCCGGGCCGGCGTCATGGGTCTGGCGGCGGCTCAGAACCAGCGCTACCTGTTGGTCGCGACAACCTTGGGACTGCTCGGCCTGCTCGGCCTGTGGCGCCAGTTCTCCTGGCCGCCGACCGGGCGACGAGCGGTCGGACTGGTCGTCGTTCTGGGCTGCCTGGCCTGGGCCAGCGCCCTGGGCTGCTCACTTGTGCCTCAACTGGCCAATCCTGAGCCAGAGATCGGGGCACCCCGGGACAAGTACTCCGGCTCGCTCAACGCCCGCAAGTGGATCGAACAGCTGGACCAGACCTGGCCGGGCGACGACGTCGCCTGGGTCGACGTCCGCTACCACCAGGGCTGGTTCGTCAGCGCGGCGGACGCCTGGTACCCGTACAACCTGTCCAGCGCCATATTGGGGACGCTGCGCCCCTGGCTGACCTGGACGACAGACCCGGCCGGGGCCTACTTCGTGGACGAGACCGGTCGGGCCGCCCCGGTGGCGCTGGAGCGCCGCCAGCCCCAGGACCTGGCCCTATGCCTCGCCCCGGGGAGGCCGCTGCGACTGGATCTGTCCCCGACCGCCGACCAGTTGGTCTTCGACTACACGGCCGACCAGGCCGGCGAGCTGGCGACCCAGGCGGAGTTGGCCTCGGGCACAGTCGAGGAGGCCGACGGTTTGCCGGGCGGCCCGGCCATCGCCTTGGGCCAGCACAGCCTGTTGCTCCGATTGCGCCACCCGGAGCAGGTGGTGGCCGTGACCATCACCGCGACGGCGCCGTTGTGCCTGTCCCAGGTGGCCTCGGCCGAGATCGTGCCGGGCTAGTGTCGTGTTAGAGGCGTGGGTCGACGACGGGCCGGCCGGCCTGTGACATCCTGGGACGGCGCGGCCGCCGGTCGGGCCGTGACGCCGTGACCCGGTGAATCTAGGGTGAAGGGAGTTGATGTGAGCCTCGCCCCGGTGTGGTCGCCCAACCCGCTGGTCCGAGGCGACCAGACCAGCTCCTTGCGCGGGACCTTCCAGCCCAAGGCCAACGCCCTCAACGCCTTGCGCCTGGCCCTGGCCACCGGGGTCATCTTGCAACACGCCTACGCCCTCTCCGGCCACAGCTTCCCGACCCCTTGGCTGGCCGTCCTGATCGGCAACAGTTTCGTGGACGGCTTCTTCGCCATCTCCGGCTTCCTGATCGTCAGCAGTTGGCTGCGCCGGCCCAAAGTCTGGCCCTTCCTCAAAGCCCGGTTGGCCCGCATCTTCCCGGCTTACTGGGTCTGCCTGGTGGTCACCGCCTGCCTGATCGTGCCCCCTGTCGCTGGCCGCCAGCGGCGCCCCCTGGGCCGCCTTCCTCAAGTCGGGCGCCCCCTGGCACTACATCTGGAGCAATTTCACCCTCAAGATCAATGCCTTGGGCATGCCGGGCGTCTGGGAGACGGCGCCCTTCCCCGGGGTGGTCAACGGCTCGCTCTGGACGCTCTACTACGAGTTCGGCTGCTACCTGTTGGTCCTGGTCTTGGGGGTGACCACGATCCTGCGCCGCCGCCACGCCATCGCCATCTTGTTCGTCGTTTCTTGGCTGGGCAACCTCTACGTCCACCTGGCCCAGGTGGCGAACTACGACGCCCAACAGGTCGCCCGTTTCAGTTTGACCTTCCTCTCCGGCGCCCTGATCCACCGTTACGGCCACCGTCTGCGGGCCTCCTGGAGCCTGGTCGGGATCTGCCTGGTGGTGGTCTGGCTGGCGGCGGTCTACTCGCCCAGCTACCGTTTGGCGGCCTCTGTCTTCCTGGCCTACGCCCTGCTGGCGGCCGGCAGCCTGCTGCGCCAGCCCTGGCTCAACCTCGGCAACGACATCTCCTACGGCGTCTACATCTACGCCTTCCCCTTCCAGCAGTTGCTGGTGACCGCCGGTTTCGCCGCCGCCGGCCCGCTGGTCTTCTTCGTCGTCGCGGCCTATCTGACCCTGCCGGCCGCCCTGGCCAGTTGGTTCCTGGTGGAGAAACCGATCTTGAGCCGCGTCCGCCGGGGCGGCCTGCGCGACCCGGACCGCCCGCTCTCGCCGGCGGCCAGTCCCCAGGCGGCGACCGCTCCCCCAGCCACGACCAGCCCATAGGCGACGCTCAGCCCCGGGGTGGCTGGGCGGCCATGATGGCCTCGATCTTGCTGGCGTCGCCGTAGACCAGGGGCGAGTCGTAAGGCCGGTCGGGAAAGGCGCCGTAATCGAGCCGCAGCTTGAGGCCGTGGTCGGCGATGAACCGTTCCACCCGGGCGCCCAGGGCCTCCGGGCGCCCGGAGCAGGTGTTGATGACGCCGCTGACGGCGGTCTGGCTGGCGGCGGCCGCGATCTGGCGGGCCAACTGGTCCAAGCCGATGAAGTCGTATTGGTTCCGGCCCGAGTTGAAGGGGAAGGTCTGGTCCCCCCGGGCGGCGGCCTGGAGCAGCTTGGCGAAGATCGAGCTACCCCTGGCGTCGTCGCCCACGATGTAGAAGGCCCGCAACCAGAACAGGTCGAAACCGCCGGCGGCGGCCTTCAACAACATTGATTGGCGTAGGGCGTTCTTGGCCACGCCGTACTGGGACAGCGGCGCGCAGGGGGTCGCCTGGTCGATGACGCCCTCGTGATAACCGACCTCGTGCATCGAGCCCATGACGGCGACACGGCGACAGCCGGCGGCGGCCATCCGCCCCAGGAAGCGGCTGTGGGCCGACAGATGGCCCATGTGGGCCGGCGAGTCGTGGACGAAACCGTCGCTCCAGGCCAGGTGGACCAAGACCTCCGGACGGCCCAGCCGCTCGAAGACGTCCGGGTCGTCGGCCAGGATGTCGGCCGGGATCGGCCGCGCCCCGGGGTCCAGGCCGTCGCTCCTCAAGTCGGTCGCCACCACCTCGTGGCCTAGGGCCAACAACTCGGCCACGACCGGGCGGCCGATATAGCCGCCGGCCCCGGTCACCAGCACCGGCCCGCTCACGCCGACCGGCTTCCACCCAATGTCAACACGGCGGCAGTCTAGACTGCCGCCGCCCCTAGATGGTTAATTCCAAGCCATGGGCTCGTCCTCGCGCTCAGACGACGCGCTGGCGGCGTCCTCGTCGGTCGGCGATGCGACACATCGCCTCTCTCCTCTTCCTTGCCGGCCCGCCGTCTGAGCGCGAATCCATCGCCCAGCCCTTGGAATTAACCATCTAGGCGGTGGACCGTCGGCGAGCCGCCCAGCCGGGGTCTGAGGCGGGTAGGGTCTGTCGGGTGATGAATCCGCTCGGCCGACTGCTGCCGCGTGAGACCGGACGGGGGCGGGCGGCCCGACGGCTGGCCGCCGGCCTCAGCCTGATCCCGGACGAGACCCGGACGCGCGACCTGGCCCGTTACGCCCGCCAGGTCGAGCCCGGCCTGTTCGCCCCCCCGCTGACGGTCGCGCCCGATCCCGGGGAGCCCTGGTTCAGCCTCGTCATACCCTGTTTCAACACCGCCGACCGCTATCTGGAGCCGCTGATCGACTGTCTGCTGGCCCAGAGTTTCGGCGCTTGGGAGGCGGTCTTGGCCGACGCCTCGACCGAGCCCGAGCGGCGGGCCGCTTTGGCGGCCGCCAGCCGGCGCGACCCCCGTCTGATCCACCTGGAGTTGACAGACAACGGCGGCATCTCGGCCAACAGCAACGCCGCTTTGGCGGTGGCGCGCGGGCGCCATGTCGTCTTCGTCGACCACGACGACCTGCTGAGCCCCCAGGCCTTGAACGAGTTGGCCAGTCGGATCGCCGCCGACCCCGAGACCGACATCCTCTACAGCGACGAGGACTTGGTGTCCGACGACGGTCGGACGCGCCGCTCGCCCTTCTTCAAGCCGGCCTGGTCGCCGGAGATGTTCTTGGAGGTCAACTACACCAACCACCTCTCGGCCATCCGGCGCCACTTGGTGGAGGCCGTCGGCGGCTTGCGGCCCGAGTTCGACGGCGCCCAGGACTACGACCTGCTGCTGCGCCTCCACTCCCTGCCTGGCGACCGTCTGGCCGCCGTCAACCAGGGCCGCCGCCAACTCAAGGTCGCCCATGTGCCCAAGATCTTGTACCACTGGCGCCAGACCCGGACCTCGACCGCCCGCCGCTTCGCCGCCAAGCCCTACGCCCTGGAGGCCGGCCGCCGCGCCCTGACCGAGCACCTGGAACGGCTCGGCCTGGCCACGGCCGGGGTGGAGGGCGTGACCGGCCGGCCCGGCTGGTACAACCCGCGGCCCCGCCTCAGCGGTCTGGCCCAAGTCGTGGTGCTCCCGCCGGAGACCTCGGCCAAGCCCTTGGACGATGACCCGGCCGAGGCCATCCGCCGCCACACCGACTGTCAATTCGTCCAACCCGAGTTCATCGCCTTGCCCCATCGTCGCGCCTTGGCCGACTGGCGGCCGGCGGCGGAGGCCGTGGCGGTGGCCCTGGTGCGGGGCGATCAGCGACCGGCCGACCCTCATTGGCTGGACGAGTTGGCGGGGGTCTTGGCCCTGCCCGGCGTGGCCCTGGTTGGGCCGCTCCTGACCCGGGCCGACGGGCGGGTGGTCAGCGCCGGACTGCTGCGCCATGACGGCCAATTGGTCTCCCCCGGCCGCGGCCGGCCCCACACCGGCGGCACGGCCATGGGGCCGGTCGACACGGTGCGCGATGTCGACGCCCTCAGCGCGGCCGTGGTGGTGACCCGGCCGGACGACTTGGGACTGGTCGGCCGCTGGCTGACCGAGCCGCCCTCGGACGGCCGTCGGGCGGTCATGTGGGGCCACCAACGCTTCGTCCAACGGCCGCTGCCGGCGGCCGACGGCTGGCTCAACCCCAATTTCGACTGCTTCGGCCGACACCCCGGACGGTTCTGAGCCCAGATCCGCCGGCCGTCGGGGTGGATCAGTCGACCGTCAAGCCGTCAGTCGACCGTCCAGCCGTCCGCCCGGCACTGCCAGCGCCAGGAGTCGGCGCACATCTCGTCCAGGCCGCGCCTGGCCCGGAAGCCGAGCCCGGCGGCGGCCTTGGAGGGGTCGGCGTAAACGCTGGGCAGGTCGCCGGCCCGCCGGGGCGCCACCACGGTGGGCAGTTCCCGCCCGCAGGCCCGTTGGTAGGCCGCCACCACCTGGCGCACGCTGGAGCCGGCGCCGGTGCCCAGGTTGTAGGTCTCGACCCCGGGGCGGTCCAGCCGCTCCAGGGCCAAGCGGTGGCCCAGGGCCAGGTCCATGACGTGGATGTAGTCGCGCACCCCGGTGCCGTCCGGGGTGTCGTAGTCGTCGCCGAAAACTCGCACCCTGGGCAGCCGGCCGGCCGCCACCTGGGCCACGAAGGGCACCAGGTTGTTGGGGATGCCGTTCGGGTCCTCCCCGATCACCCCCGAGGGATGGGCCCCGATGGGGTTGAAGTAGCGCAACAACATGACCGACCAGTCGGGCTCGGCCGCCACCAGATCGCGCAAGATTTGTTCGATCATGACCTTGGTCCAGCCGTAGGGGTTGGTCGCCCCGACCGGATAATCCTCGCGATAGGGCACGGGGTTGTCGGCCCGGTAGACCGTGGCCGAAGAACTGAAGACCAGTTTCTTCACCCCGGCCGCCGTCATGGCCTCCAACAAGTTAATGGTGGCAGTAAGGTTGTTGTGATAGTAGGCCAGCGGCCGGGCGACCGACTCGCCCACGGCCTTGAGCCCGGCGAAGTGGATCACGCCGTCGATCCGGTGCTGGGCGAAGACCGCCTCCAGCCCCGCTCGGTCCAGTAGGTCGATCTGGAGCGATGTCACCGGGCGACCGACGATGTGGCCCACCCGGTCGGCCACATCGGGGTGGGAGTTGACATAGTTGTCGATCAGAACGACCTCGTGGCCGGCCTGGACCAATTCGACCGCCGTGTGACTGCCGATGAAACCGGTGCCGCCCGTCAACAGGACCACCATGACGTCCCCCCTCCCCGTCACCCCCGGCCGCCGCGACGGCGACCGCGCCCAACCTAACACCAGTCCCGAGCGCCGCCCGGGACTCCCCCGCCCGACGAGGACGCCGTCCGGCGCGTCGTCTGGGCGTGAGGCGAGCCCATGGCCTGGAATCAACCATCTAGACTGCCCCCGTGTCGGATCAGTCCCAGGACAGGCTCCTGGTCGTCATCCCGGCCTGGAATGAGGAGGCCACCTTGGCCACCGTCATCGCCGAGACCCGCCGGGCGCTACCCCACGCTGATATTTTAGTTGTCAATGACTGTTCTGATGACCATACCGGGGCGGTGGCCCGCCAGGCCGGTGTGGCGGTGGCCGACCTGCCGGTCAACCTGGGTGTCGGCGGGGCCATGCGGACGGGCTACAAATACGCCTGGCGCCAGGGCTACGACTACGCCGTCCAACTAGACGCCGACGGCCAACACGACCCGAGCGAGATCCCGGCCCTGTGGCGGTCCGCCCTGGACGGGGCCGACATCGTCATCGGGGCCCGTTTCGCCGGCAAGGGCGATTACCGGGCGCGGGGGCCTAGGCAGTGGTCGATGAAGTTCTTGTCGGCCGTTTTGAGCCGGGTGGTCGGCGTCCGGCTGACCGACGCCACCTCCGGCTTCAAACTGTGCCGCCGCCGGGCCATCAAGTTGTTCTCGCTCGACTACCCGGCGGAGTATCTGGGCGACACCGTCGAGGCCCTGGCCATCGCCGGGCGGGCCGGCCTGAGGGTGGCCCAGGTGCCGGTGGCGATGCGGCCCCGGGCCGGCGGCGTCCCCTCGCACGGCCCCCTCAAGTCGGCCGTCTTCTTGGCCCGGGCCGTCATCGCCTTGGCCATCGGCTTGTCCCGGCCGGTCCCCCGGGGCTGGGATCGGACGGCGGCATGACCGGTTATTGGTTCGCCGTCGCCCTGGGCGTCTTGCTGCTGGTGGTTCTGATCCAGTTGTTACGCCATCGCCGGGTGCGCGAGAAGTACGCCGTCTTGTGGATCGTGGTCGGCCTGGGCGTGGCCGTGGTGGCGGCCTTCCCCCAGGTGGCGGTCGCCCTGGCCCGACTGGTCGGCGTCGAGGTGCCGTCCAACCTGGTGATTGTGCTGGCCATCTTCGTCCTGCTGGTGGTCTGCCTCCAGTTATCGGTGGCCGTGTCCCAGTTGGAGGAGCGCACCCGAATCCTGACCGAGGAGATCGCCCTGCTGGGCGCCCGGACGGCCGACCAGTCGGCCGGCGACCGGGACGACGATCCCATCGGCCCCGATCAACCCGACGCCGCCAACCGATCCAACCGCCCAGACGCTAGCGAGCCGGCCGCTCCCGACCTCCCCACCGCTCCCGACCTCCCCGCCGTCCCCGGGCGGCCCGCCGCCACCGGCTCGGCAACGCCGTGACGGCAGCGGACGGACGGTAAGTTCGACCCGACATGACCACGTCCGACAACACCGCCCGACCGGCCATCGGACGGCGCACCAGTTTGCTGGTGGCGGTCTTCGGCGGCTGGTCGGCGCTGGTCGGCTTCATCTGCGTCACCTGGGCGGTCCGGCTTCTACCCCAAGCCGAGGGGGTCAGCTTCCAGTTCTTCTGGGCCGCCCTGTTCGCCGCCTTCGGCGTCCTCAACGGCCTCAGCCTGGAGATGGTGCGGGCCGTGTCGGCGGCCCACCCGGACGACCGGACGCCCCCGGGCCGGTTCGGCCGGGTCGGCCCCATCGCCGGGTCCGCCTGCCTGCTGGTCGCCGTGGTCGGCGCCGCCACCCTGCCCGCCTGGCACCCTCTCCTGAACCCGCCGCCGACCCCCAACGGGTGGGCCTTCGCCGGGGCGGTGGTGGCCGGCGCCGCCGGCTTCGCCGTCCACGCCACCGTCACCGGCGCCATGATGGGGGCGCGACGCTGGGGCCTCTACTTCCTGTTCAGCGGCACGGAGTCGACCCTGCGCCTCGGCCTCGTCGCCGCCTGCGCCCTGTCCGGGCGGGGCCTGGTCGACTTCGCCTGGGCCGTCGCCGGGGCCGAATTCGCCTGCCTGGTCATCCTGGCCCTGTCCCCCCCGGCCCGCCAGACCCTCCGGCTCCGCCTGGACGCCCACGGCGGCGTCGTCTGGCGGCGACTGCTGGGCGCCCTCGGCGGCCAGGGCGCCAGCGCCCTGCTGGTGGTCGGCTTCCCCCTGCTCCTGAGCCTGACCACGCCGACCGCCGTCATGGCCGCCTCGGGAGCCCTGCTCTACTCCCTCATCTTGACCCGCACGCCGCTGATGGTGCCGCTCAACGTCTTCCAGGGTGTGGCGGTGGCCTACTTCACACGGAGCGCCCACCGGAGCCGCCCAGCCCGGCGCCTGCTCGGACTGGTGGCCCTGATCGGGGTCGTCGGCGCCGGCCTGGCCTGGTTGGTCGGCCCTTGGCTGCTGCGTGTCATCTCCGGCGGCTACGAGCTGTCCGGGTTGGTCTTGGCCGGCTTGACCCTGGGCGCCACCAGCGTGGCCCTGCTGACGCTGACCGGTGTGCTCTGCCAATCGGCCGCCTCCTACGGGGCCTATCTGACCGGCTGGCTGACAGCCGTCGTCGCCACCGTCATCGTCCTGGTCCTCCCCGGACCGGTCGCCGCCCGGGCCGTCGTCGGCCTCGTCGTCGGCCCCTTGCTGGGGGCCGCCGTCCACCTCTTCCGCCTGCTGCGCGCCGGGCGCCCGGCGACGGCGACGTAGGGACGTAGGATCGAGCCGATCCTCTTCCGCTGACGAAAGGCCAGCCCATGAGCCGCCCCGGCGTCGCCCTCGACGTCCTCTACGCCTGCCGCGACAACTACGCCATGACCCTGGGCGTGTCGGTCGAATCGCTCTGCGCCAACAATCAGGCCATCGACCGTCTGACCGTCTTCGTGCTGGACGATGAGATCGGCCAGCCGAACCAGGACCGCCTGCGGGCGGTCGGCGCCAAGTATGGGCGCGACGTCGTTTTCATCGACACGGCCGGGTTCAAGGCCCGCTTGATCGAGCTGGGCGTGGAGCCCCACAAGGGGACTTACACGACTTACTTCAAACTCCTGGCCGTCAACACACTGCCGGCCGGCGCGGACCGGGTCCTCTACCTGGACTGCGACACGATCATCGTCGGCTCGCTCGCCCGGCTGGGCGAACTGGCCCTGGACCAGGCGGCCTGCTCCGCCACCTACGACTGTCTGCTGAACGACTACAAGACGATGATCGGGCTGGCCCCGAACGACCACTACTACAACTGCGGCGTCATTCTGATCGACCGGGCCGAGTGGCGCCGCCAGGGCTACGAGGAGCGCGTCCTGAACCACCTGACCGCTGTGCGCCAGCGCTACCACATCGTCGACCAGGACATCATGAACGTGTTGTTCCACGACCAGTTCCACTACCTCGACCTGCGCTACGACATCAATCCCAGCTTCGAGATCTACGGGGTCGAGAACACGTTGAAGCTGTACCGCCTGAGTCCGCCGGCCTACAACTCGGCCGCCGAGGTCAAGGCCGAACTGGCCCAACCGGTGGTCTACCACTGCATGGGCGCCATGACCGGACGGCCCTGGGAGAAGGGCAACGCCCACCCTTGGAACGACTTGTTCGACCATTACAAGGCCCTGACCCCCTGGGCCGCGACGCCCAAGTCGACACCCCGTCTGTCGGCCCTGTTCCGGATCCAACGGGCGCTCTACAAAGCCCTCCCCCGGTCCCTCTATCTGCCCATCCACCGGGCGGTGCAACACCTCTGGCTGTCTCGCAACGACGCCGGCACGCGCCTGGCCGACGCCGAGTGACGCCCCCTAGCGTCTAGATGGTTGGTTCCAAGCCATGGGCTCGTCTTCACGCCCAGCCCTTGGAATCAACCATCTAGCGTCACTCGGCGGTGGGGCCGAAGATGTGGCGCAGGACTACCTTGAGGCCCGCCCCTTGGCGGGTCTTGAGGGCGGCAGGGAGTTGGGCGGCGGCGTCCAGGCGGGAGAGAACGCGCCAGCGGGCGGCTCGGGCCGCCCGGGGCCAGCCCTTGGCCCGCATGAGACCTTCGGCCAGCGCGAAATAGCGCCGGTCGCCCGAGAAGCGCCGCCCGTCGATCAGGCTGGTCGAGGAGGCGCTGGCGGAATGGCGGCGATAGCGGAACTGGACCTCGGGCAGGTAGAGCAGGCTGCCGCCGTCGGCGATGATGTCGACCACCAGGGCCAGGTCTTGGACGATGGGGAAGTCGTCGCGGAAATCGTGGTTCTCCAGGACGCGGCGGTGGAAGACCAGGCTGGGCCAGTAGAGCCAGTTGCCGCGCAGCAGATTGGCCGCCGCCGCCTCGCCGGCCATCAGCAGCGGGGCCGTGGCCCGGGGCCGGACCAGACGGGCCTTGACCGTGTCCCGCAAGGTCGTCACGACCCGGTCGGTCTGGTCGATGACATCGGCTTGGGTCTCGATGATGTCCGCTTGGGGGTGGGCGGCCGCGGCGGCCCGGACGGTGGCCAAGAAGCCGGGCAACATGATGTCGTCGCAGCCGAAGAAGACGATGTGGTCGGCCTGGGACAGGCTAAAACAACGCCGATAGTTGTCTGTGATCCCGAGGTTGGTCTCGTTGCGCAGATAGCGGACACGCTCGTCGCCCAGGGCGGCGACCCGCTCCCCCACGGGGATGGGATAGCAGTCGTCCACCACCGTCAGCCGCCAGTTGGGGTCGGTTTGGGCGCGCACACTGTCGATCGCCGCCATCAGCCGGTCGGGGTCGCCCCAGAAGGGGATCATGACGTCGATCATGGGACCGCGCCCGGGGCCGTGATCGGGCGGCGGCGGCGCAGCCACGGATAGGCCGTCTGGCCGCGCGCCCGGCGCATGGCCGGTTTCTCCACCAGTAGCCAACTGGCCACGGCGAAGGGCACCGTGCCGATGAGGGCGAGGATCATGTAGGGGACGAGGCCGAGCCGATAGGCGCCGGCCAGGGCCAGCAGTTGCTCCGTGATCCAGCCGTAGATGTAGACGCCGTAGGAGATGTCCTCCCGGAGGATCAGCCGGGGGGCCGGCACGGCCATGGCCAGCCACAAGATGATGTAGCCCAGGAAGGGCGAGGCGGCCTGGATGCCCCATCGGGTCGAGACGGCGATCAGGCCGGCCGAGGCACCGGCGCTGAGGACCGCTCCGACGAGGTTGTAGACCAGTCGATCGCGGAAGGCCCACAAGACGGCGCCGGCCAAGAAGCTGGGCAGGAGTTTGAGGAAGAAGCGCAGATCGAAGTTGTCCTGGGCCAGGGCCATGACCCGGTCCACTTGGGAGTAGACCAAGACGGAGCCGAGGAACAAGACCGGGGCGACGACCCGGGGACGGCGCCTGAGCCAGGCCAAGGAGAAGACCACGCCGACCGCGAGATAACAAAGGAACTCGTAGTAGAGGGTCCACAGCGAGCCGTTCCAGGCCCCCGGATAGGGCACGCCGGCCAGCGTGCCGGCCACGTCGTAAGTGCCGATGCGGAGGGTGAAGTTATTGGCCAGGTAGGCCAGGGGCGTGGTCGGCGTGTGGAAGTAGCCGTCCAGCGTGTGGTGGGCCAAGACATAGGCCAAGGGGGCGAACAGCCCGACCGTGACCAGGAGGTTGACGGCGAAACCGGGGTAGAGGCGGGCGATCCGATTGGTCAGGTACTGGCCGAAGCCCTTGGCCATCCGCGATCCCGTGATGAGGTAGCCAGAGACGATGAAGAAGCCGATGACGGCCCAGCCGCCGAGGTTCTCGCCCGCCGGATGGGGACCCTCGCCGGCGCCGGCCAGATACCAGGCGTGGCAGACGATGACGAGGGCGGCCAGGATGAGTCGCATGAGGTTCAAGCTGTTGGCCCTCGGATTGAACGGCACACCGGGCCAGATCGCCTGGCGGCGGGACGGGACGAGGCTGGCGGTCAGCGTCATGACGCGGTCCGCCCGATGAGGTAACGAACCGCCCAGACGAGCCGGTCAGGATCGCCCTGGAAAAGAATCATGACGTCGATTATCGCCGCCTACCGGTCCAGCCCATCAGCGGGCGCGCCCGACCCGTCCAGTTCCGACTCGTCCGGTTCCGACCCCTCCGGTCCGGCCGGCCGGAGTCCCGCAGTCGGGTCAAGGGGCCGGTCGGCCGACTGGCGGCGGGCGATGAACCAGAGCGAGGCCGCCAGGGCGAAGCCGACCGAGCCCAAGACCCAGGTCAGCATGGGCGAGGGGCCGCCCGCTCGCCACCACTCGACGTTCTGGTTCAGATCGATGGCGAAGACATCGACGCCGGTGACATAACGCCGGATGAGGTCGTGCAGGGCGACGGCCTGGGCCACCACCACCCCGGCCCACATCAGCCAGGTCTGGGTCGGACTGAGCGAATCGGCCCCCCGGCCGTCCGGCCGCAACAGGGCCACCCCCACGAACACCGCCATCAACGGGGCCAGATAACGGGTTTGGACGTTCTCTCCCACCAGGTTGAGCGATTGCTGCCAGATCCACAGCGGCAGGACCATGATGGCGGCGGCGAAACCGGCCAGCATCAGATTCTTCCGCCAACCGCTGCTCCCCAGCCCCACCAGGACCAGGGCCACGGTCACGACCAGGGCGGGGAAATAAGCCAGCGGCTCCAGCGGCACGTCGAGCCAGCCCAGGCTCGGCGTCATCCCCCAGAAGCCGCCCAAGAAGAGGGGGAAGTTGATCACATTGCTGGCCAGCACCGCCCCGGGCGACCGCTCCATGGCCTCGCCCAAGCCGCCCAGAGAGCCGCTCTGGGCGCCGCTGAGGAAGCCGACCAGGCCGATGACGGCCGTCAGGGCCAGCACCGCCCAGGCCTGGGGCCGCCGCCGCCAGCGGGACCAGTTGAGGAAGCCGACCGATCCCGCCACCAAGACCAGATAGGCCCCGCAGTCCGCCCTGGCCCCGGCGGCCATAACAGCCCCGACCAGGCCGATGGCGGCCAGGCCGAGCCACCGCCATCGGGACCGCTGCCAGTCGGCCTGGGCCCAAGCGGTCAGGGCCAGCCAGGACACCACCAGGCCGGCGATGCCCCAGGCGCTGGGGTTGATCGAGGTCCAGTAGTACCACACCAACGGCACAGCGCTTCCCAGGACGGTGTAAATCTGGAGTCGGCGTTGTTCCGGGGGCGAGAGGGCGAACAAAGCCCCCAACAACCCCAGAATCAAGGCGATGTTGGCCCAGCGCATCACCAAGACCGACCAGCTCAGATCGTCTCCGGCCAACAGGTGCATCACCCGGTAGTACAGCCCGGGATACTCACCCTGGTTGAGCCGGTCGGTGGTGTAAACGGCCTGGTCCAAGGCGGCGGCGGAACAGGCGGCGGACTGCTCGGGCTGGAAGGCGTAACAGTGATGGGCGGGCGTGCCGCCGGGGGCCTCGACCTCAATCTCGCCATCGACGTCAACCGTCGGGCAGACCCCGGCCTCGGGCCCCAGACACCAAACGCTGGCCAGATGGAAGTCATCGTCGGGCGAGCCGCCGGTGGGCGAGGCCACGATCCAGGCGAAGGCCGTCAGGGCCAGCCCGACCACGACCATCAAGGCCAGTCCCCCAGCCCGCCAGCGGCCGGGCCGCCACCGGCCGCGCGACCCGCCCCCCGGTCCGTTCGGGCGGCCGGCTATCCGTTCCATGGCCCCTCACCCTAGACGGTCGCTTTCTGGGCGCCGGTTGTTCCCCGCCCGCCGCCTGGGACGGCCGGTCTAAGATGTGGCCAGCACAGCGAGCAGGAGAGTGGAACTTGGCCAGTCCGGCGGCGGATCGCTTGGCCCGTCTGGCCGACGAGCCTCTGCGCGACATCAACCCGGCCTCCGGCTTCTGGAGCGGCGCCGGCCGCAACCTGGTCGAGATCTGGCGCCGTCGCGAGCTGGTCCGCTTCCTCTTCCAGCGCGAGATCCGGTCGCGTTACAAGGACTCCGCCCTGGGCGTCGTCTGGAGCCTGATCCGGCCCATCGTCACCTTGCTGGTCTACTACCTGGTGATCGGCGCGTTCATCGGCGCCCGCCGCGCCATCCCCGATTTCGCGGTCTACGTCTACATCGGTTTGACCTTGTGGGGGCTGTTCAACGAGTCCGTCACCTTCGGCACCGCCTCCGTGGTGGCCAACGCCGGCATCATCAAGAAGATCCACCTGCCGCGCGAGGTCTTCCCGCTGGCCAGCGTCGGTTCGGCCCTGTTCAACTTCGGCGTCCAGTGCGTCATCCTGCTGGCCGCCGTCTTCGTCCTGGGGGGCGGCGTCAACCCCTCCGGCCTGGGCTATGTGCCGCTCGGCGTGCTGGTCGTCCTGGTCTGGGGCACGGCCTTGGCCATATTGCTCTCAGCCTTGAATGTCTATTTGCGCGATGTCCAGTTCTTGGTCGAGGTCGCCTTGATGGTCGGCTTCTGGGCCTCGCCCATCGTCTACTCCTGGAAGCAGGTGGCCGAGTCCCTGGTCAACCATCCCTGGGTGGCCGAGGTCTACGCCTCCAACCCGGTCACCCTGGCCGTCTTCGGCCTGCAGCGGGCGCTGTGGTCGGGCGGGGTCGACATGCCCTGCCCCAGCCACCTGGCGGCCCGGCTGCTGATCGTTCTGGCGGTCGGCCTGGTGGCCCTGTTCTTGGCCCAGCGGGTGTTCGACCGCCTACAGCGCGACTTCGCCCAGGAGCTGTGATGGCTCTCACAGCGGTGGTGGCCCAGAACCTGGTCAAGAGTTTCACCATCCGCAAACAGAAGTCGCTCAAGGAGAACATCGTCAACGCCCGCCGGGGGCGGGCCTTCGCCGAGCGTTTCCGCGCCCTGGACGACATCTCCTTCCAGATCACGGCGGGCGAGTCGGTCGGGCTGGTGGGACCCAACGGCTCGGGCAAGTCGACCCTGCTCAAGATCGTCGGCGGCATCCTGGCGCCGAACCAGGGCCGGGTCCAGGTTCGCGGCCGGCTGGCGGCCCTGCTGGAGTTGGGGGCCGGCTTCCACCCCGACCTGTCGGGGCGGGACAATATTTACCTCAACGCCTCCCTGTTGGGCCTGTCGCGGGCCGAGACCGAGCGTTATTTCGCCGACATCGTCGACTTCTCCGGCATCCCGGACTTCATCGACACCCAGGTCAAGTTCTACTCCTCCGGCATGTACGTCCGGCTGGCCTTCGCCGTGGCGGTCCACGTCGACCCCGACATTTTGCTGGTGGACGAGGTTCTGGCCGTCGGCGACGAGCCCTTCCAGGCCAAGTGCATGGACAAGATTCGCCAGTTCAAGCAGGAGGGGCGGACCATTGTCTTCGTCAGCCACTCCACCGCCCAGGTGACGGCCGTCTGCGACCGGGCCATCGTCTTGGAGCACGGCCGGATTGTCGAGGACGACACCCCGCTGATCGCCCTGGGCCGGTTGCGCCAGGCCTATCAGGGCCAGATCGAGGCCACCCGCCAGGCCGACGCCGGATCGGGCGACGGCCGCGCCACCATCGCCTCGGTCCGCCTGTCCAGCCCCGGGTCCTACGACTACGCCGGTTTCGACGTCGTCGGCCGCCCCGGGCTGACCTTGGAGGCGCGTTGCGAGATCGACTTCGACCAGCCCGTCCCCGGCTGGTCGGCCGACCTGTCGATCGAGACCACGCTGGGCGACCCCCGTTTGCTGACCGACTCGCGCGACTGCCTGAAGATGGACCTGCCGGCGGCGGCCGGCCGCCAGGGGCTGGTCTGGCGACTGCCCGACCTGAGGCTGGGCGAGGGCGATTACGTGGTCAACCTGGCGGTCCGCGACCAGGCCGGCGTCCGTTTGGACGTCCGCTCCCGGGCGGCCATGTTCGCCATCCGCCGGGCCGATCTATCACGCGGCCCGGTCTATTCCGAGGCCACCCTCGAACTGGTGGCGCCCCAACCCGCCCCGCCGGCTCCCGCGACCGCTTCCCAGGCGGGGGCCGCAGACGGTTCGAGCCCGGCGGCCGAGCCCGAAGAGAGGGCCGGCGGCCGCCCGTGACCGACCCGCTGGTCTCCATCATCGTGCCGGTCTACAACGGCGGCGCCCAGTTGGCGCGCTGCCTGACCACGATCTTGGCCCAGACCCACGCCGCCATCGAGCTGTTGCTGATCGACGACGGCTCGACCGACGGCTCGGGCGCGGTCTGCGATCAGTTCGCCGACCGCGACCGGCGGGTGCGCGTCCGCCACCAGGCCAACGGCGGCATCGGCCGGGCCCAGAACGCCGGCCTCGACGCCATGACCGGCGACTACGTCACCTTCTGCGACGACGACGACTTGATGAGCCCCCGACTGGTGGAGCGACTGCTGGCCGGATTGGTGGACTCGCGGGCCGATATGAGCCAATGCCGCTGGGCCAATATCGGCGCCTCCCAGGCCTGGGAGCGTTACCGCCGCGAGGCCGCCAGCCCGGCGCCGCCCGGCCGGGTGGTGGCCTTCGGCCAGCCGGCCGTGAAATACCAGACCATTTTCTCCAAGGCCAGTCGGCTGCGCCGCCGCGACGGCGAGTTCCAGTATTTCAACGAGGCCAACTGGGGGAAGCTCTACCGCAGTGGGCTGTGGGACGGCCTGCGTTTCCCCGAGGGTGTGGTCGCCCAAGACGTCTATGTGGCCACGGAGCTTTATCTCCGAATGGACCGCGCCGCCGCCCGGGACGACGTCTTGTATTACTGGCTGCAACACGCCGCCAGCCAAACCCACAGCTCGGCCCGCAGCCGCAGCTTCAGCTACCACCGGGAGACCCTGGACTGCGCCTTCCACAATATCGCCGTGGGCCGGGCGGCCGGCCTTTTCACCCTCCGCTCCCACTGCCAATTGGTCTTCGAGCAGGACCTGATCGCCCCCGCCGCCAGCAGCGCCGCCGAACGCGACCTGGCCCGGGACTACCGCCAGCGCTGCCGCCAGGCCCTGGCCGCCCTGACCCGGCGCCAGCGCCTACAGGTGCGCGCCGCCGCCGGCTGGCGCTCCTGGGAGACCCTGGTCTACAACCAGACCGTCCACCGGCGCCGCTAGATGGTTAATTCCAAGGGCTGGGCGATGGATTCGCGCTCAGACGGCGGGCCGGCCAGGAAGAGGAGAGAGGCGATGTGTCGCATCGCCGACCGACGAGGACGCCGCCGGCGCGTCGTCTGGGCGTGAGGATGAGCCCATGGCTTGGAATTAACCATCTAGTTCAGCGCCCACCCAGCTGGGGGGCCAGCCTCTCGTCCGTCAGGGTCAGGGCGGCGGCGATGGCCTGGTGCATGTCGAGGTACTGGTAGCCGCCCAGCCGGCCGCCGAAATAGACCTCCGGCTGCTCGGCCGCCAACTCCTGGTAGCGCCGTAGCCGCTCCTGGTCCTGGGGCCGGCCCACCGGGTAGTAGGGCTCGTCGTCGCGGCCGGCCACCCGGGAGAACTCGCGGGCGATAACCGTCCGGTCACCCGGGTGGTGGCGCTCGGGGTGGAAGTGGCGGAACTCGATGATCCGGGTGAAGGGGACGTCGGCGTCGGCGTAGTTCATCACCGCCGTGCCCTGGAAGTCGCCCACCGCCAGCGTCTGGCGCTCCAGGTCGATGGTGCGCCAGGCCAGTTCGCCCAGGGCGTGGTCGAAGTAGCGATCCAGTGCCCCGGAGTAGACCACCGGGATCTGGCCGACGACGGCTTGGCGGTGGCAGGGCTGTCCCGGGTCGAAGAAGTCGCTGTTCAAGCGGACCTCGATCCGAGGGTGGTCGGCCATCCGCTCCAGCCAGGCGGTGTAGCCGTCGGTCGGCAGGCCCTCGTGGCTGTCGTTGAAGTAACGGTTGTCGTAGGTGTAGCGCACCGGCAGGCGGGAGACGACGGCGGCGGGCAGCAGGGTGGGGTCGGTCTGCCACTGCTTGGCGGTGTATTGGCGGATGAAGGCCTCGTACAGCGGCCGGCCGATCAAGGAGACGCCCTTCTCGTCCAGGTTGGCCGGCTCCTTGCCGCCCAACTCCTGGGCCTGCTGGGCGATCAGGTCGCGGGCCGCCTGGGGCCCCAGGGCGGAGCGGAAGAACTGGTTGATGGTGCCCAGGTTGATCGGCAGCGGATAGACCTCGCCGCGGTGGGTGGTGTAGACGCGGTGGACGTAGCCGGTGAAGCTGGTGAAGCGGTTGACGTAATCCCAGACGCGCTCGTTCGAGGTGTGGAACAGGTGGGCCCCGTAGGTGTGGATCTCGATCCCGCTGTCGGGGTCGATCTCAGAATAAGCGTTGCCGCCGAGGTGGGGCCGGCGCTCGACTACGACGACACGGCGGCCCCACTGGGCCACCCGCTCAGCCACGGTCAGCCCGAACAGGCCCGAACCCACCACCACTAGATCGGCCTCCATGCCGCACCCCCTCGCTGCGCTCTGGCCTCGATCATCCCCGCCGGCCGGCGTCGGCCACGCTCCACCAACCCTAACGCGGCGGCGCGACGACGCCGGCCGGCCGGCCGTCACCCCAGGCGGCCCAGGCCGGGCGGCAGCCGCCCGGGGTCCCAGCCGACCAGGTTGGCCGCCTGGTCGAAGGCGAAGCGGTCGGTCATGCCGGCGACGTAGGTCACGGCCGCCAACTCCGGGCTGTCGTCGGGGCCGGGGCGCAGCTCCGGCGGCAGCCGCTCGGGGCGGGCGGCGTAGTGGTCGACCAGGGAGCGCAAGACCTCGATGACGGCCTCGGACTGGGCCACCGACTCGGGCCGGGTGTAGATCCGCTGGTAGTTGAAGGCCCGCAGCCGGGCCAAGGCCTGGGCCGTGGTCTGGTCCAGGCCGAGCTGGCCGGTGGTCGTGGTGGTGGCGATGAGCCCTTGGACGAAAGTCCTGATCTGGTCCCGCCGGGTCCGCCCGCAGACCGCCGCCACCTGTTCGGGGATGTCGTCCGGGGTCAAGATGCCGGCCCGAACGGCGTCCTCCAGGTCGTGGGCGCAATAGGCGATGCGGTCGGCCCAACTGACGATCTCGCCCTCGACCGTCGCCGGAGCCGGCCTGGACCAGGAGTGGTTGCGGATGCCGTCCAGCGTCTCGGAGCACAGGTTGAGTCCGGTCAGCACCACGTCCGCCCCCCAGGGGCCGTGCTCGTAGCCCCCCGGCACATAGGGGGCGAAGGCGTCCTCGGCGGCGTGACCGCCCGGACCGTGGCCGCAGTCGTGCCCCAGCCCGATGGCCTCGGCCAGAGCGGCGTTGGCGCCGATGCCCCGGGCCACGGCCACCGCCACCTGGGCCACCTCCAAGGCGTGGGTCAGCCGGGTGCGCTGGTGGTCGGTCGGGTAGACCACCACCTGAGTCTTGCCGGCCAGTCGGCGGAAGGCCGACGAGTGGACGATCCGGTCGCGGTCGCGCTCGAAACAGGTCCGCTCCGAGTCGGGCTCCTCCGGGATCGCCCGCCGGCCGGCCCCCTGGGCCAGCATCGCCCCCGGGGTCAAGGTGGCCCGTTCCTGGCGCTCCCGCTCCAGCCGTGTCACCGGGTGGCCCGCCTCAATGGCGGCCCGGCTGTCGGCGTGGGCCCGCACCACCGCGCCGTCCCGGTGGCCCGCCATGGTGCCCGCCCAGACCAAGGCCCGTTCGGTCGCGGCGGCGGGTCTAGGCTCAGTCACGCCGCCACTCTAACCCAGCCCCGAGCCCTCAGCCCTAGTGGTCTGTCGCACCTAAAATGTCGGACTCGCGGCACCGGACAACGCCGCCCCACACCTCGTCGGGCGTCTCCGCGTCAGTAACTTCCCTAACACGACACTAGGCCACCGTCGGTGGCCGAACGGCGCCCGTCCGGCCAAGACCAGAGCCTGGTTGGCGGTGTCATAACGGGATCGGGCCACGACCGCCAGCGGGAGTGAACCTGGGATCAGCCCAGAGCCGCCGTCAGCGCGCCCGGATGGGGTCGCTCAATGATCGAGCAGCGGTGGACCGGGGCTCAGTCGTGGACCACCACTTTGGTGCCGATGGGGGCCCAGTCGTAGATCCATTTGGCGGCGTAGCCGGGCATGTTGACGCAGCCGTGCGACACTCGCATCCCCCAGGTCCCCTGCCAGGTGTTCCAATCGGCCTCGTGGAAGGCGATGTCGGCGTTGAAATAGCTCACCCAGGTCACGGGGGTGGCGTACTCATAGCGACCCTCGACCTGGCCTGTGCCGCCGCGCATGGTCTGCTTGTCAAGTTTGAACCAGATGTAGAAGGTGCCGTCGGTGGTCTCGTACTGGCCGCCCCGGCCGATCGAGACGGTGAAGGAGTTGACCTCGGTGGTGCCCTCGTAGGCCGTCACTCTGAAAGTAGACTTGTTGACGTCGATCCACTTGGCGCCGCCCGGCTGGTCGAAGTTGGTCGGCGGCAGGCGGGTCTCCTCGCCGGCCGGCTGCTCGACCAGCGGCACCGTGTAGACCAACTCCCGGCCCTCGGCCAGCGCCTGGCCCAGCTCGGCCATCACCCCCGTCATGTCGGACACGACGTAGCCCTCCCGGCCCCATTCGATGCCCAGCACTGTGTCCGGATTGTTCGGGTCGAGGACGTTGACCGTCGGCTCCATCGGGGTGCCGACATGTTGGTTCAGGGTCGCTTCCAGCTCCGCCTGGGCGGTGGCGGCGTCAAAGCCGACGTCATAGCCCTCGGCGGTGGGGGTGACGGTGGTCCAGCGGGCGATCTCGGCCGGGGTCAGGTCGTAGTGGCGCTCGGCCCAGCCGCTCAGCCCGTTGGTGAGGCTGACTTTGACCGCCAGGCGGGCGTTGGCGGCGGCGGCGGCCTGGGCGGCGGCAGCCTCGCTGTGGACCGGCGGCGCGTCCAGGGTCTCGACCTCGATCGACTCCGTCTCCGGCTGTCCGGCGGCCTGACGTTCCAACTCGTCCACCACCGCGGTGGCGTCGGCCCGTTGCCCGGTCTTCCCCGGGGAGACCACGAATTGGCCGGCCTCGGCCTGGTAGACCACGCTGGGCTCGACCGTCTCCTCGTCCGGATTGACGAATTGCTGGTCGAGGTAACGCTCCAAATCGTCCTGGCCGACGATCAGGCTGGCTGGGGCGGGCTTGACCTCCCAGGGGTTGAAGGCCACCCAGGGACGGTCATCATTGCCTTGGGCCAAGACGGCCGCGACCGTCGCCGGGAAGTCGATCTGGACGCCGAGGTCGTCGGCCGTGGCCTCGACCCGACGGCCGTCGTGGGTCAGGATCAGACTCAGCCCAGACTGGAGGGAGGCCAGCGTTTGGGTCAGCTGGCTGGCGTCCTGGCCGCTGACATCTTGGCCCAGCACGGTCACACCCGGTTTGGCCCGGGTGCCGAAGTAGTTCAGGCCGAAGGCGGTGGAGCCGACCAAGACCACCAGGACCACGGCCAGCGCCGTCAACCCGATGACGCGCCGCCGCTTGGGCCGCCGCCCGGGGTCTTTCCCCCGGGAGCGGCGGGGAACGCCCCGCCGACCCGGCGTCGGGCCTGTCGGCGGGGGCGGGCCGTCCGCTGAGGGCGAGTCGTTTGGGGAGGGCTGACTGTCCTGAGGGGACTGTCCGTCCTGAGGGAACTGGTCGTTTTGAGAGGACTGGCCGTCCTGAGGGAACTGGCCATCCTGCGAAGACAAGTCGTCCTGAAAGAGCTGGCCATCCTGGGGAGACGAGTCGCCCGGCGCGGGCGAGTCGCCCTGGGAAGACGGGTCGCCCTGGGAAGACGGGTCGCTTTGAGAGAGCGGGTCGCCCGGCGCGGGCGGGCCGACGACGCTCGTCGGCCCCTCTCCCCCGATCACCTCGGGAACGGCCGACCCGGCGGCTTGTGGGGCCTCCGAGTCCCAGGGAAGACTCTCTCCGGCCGGCGGCTCCGGGACTCCGACGGCTGGCGCCTCCCCGGACGGCCCGGACTCCTCGGCCGCTGCCTCAGCCCCACCCGGCGGCGTCTCAGCCGTCGGGACAACGGTCTGGTCGGACGACGGCAACGGCGCGGCCGGATCGGCCGCGGGCGGAGCGGCCGGCGCCACAGCCGGAGCGGGGAATGGTGGCACGGCTGGCTCGGGGTGCGGCGGGGCGGGCGGGACCACGGCCGGAGCGGACAGCGGGGCGGCCGCAGCCGAGGCTTGGTCTAAGAACGACGGCGCGGCCTGGCCGAAGTGGTCGAGCGGCGGCGGCGACACGGCCTGATCGAAAGACGGCGCGGGCGGGACCACAGCGGACGGGACAACAGTCTGGCCGGGAGACGGCCTGGCGGCCTGATCGGCCGGCGGCCTGGCCCACACCGGCACTCTCGACTGGGCGGGGAGGGCGGCCCCGAAGCTCTCAGGAGCGGTCGCCCCAGCGGTCGCGTGAGCCGAGCCGTCGCTCTGGGGGGCCGAGCCGCCGGTCTGACCGTCGCTCTGGGGGGCCGAATCGCCGGCCGCGGGGAGATGGGCCGAGAAGATGGGCGCCGACCCGGATCGGCCGGCCGCGACCGGGGGGAGCGGGGTCGCGGGGTGGCCGCCGACCGGGAAAGACCCGGTCCGGCTATAGTCGTCAGGCACAGCCTCGGCTGGCTCGACGCCGGCCGCCTGAACGTCATCGCGGTCCAACGACCACACCTCCTTCACAGCGGTTACCCATTGTACCGAACAGATCTGACAACCCACTAAGATCGCGCGCCCGTCGGCCCGGGCCGGCGGGCGCCGCTGGAGCTCGAACGGCCGGGCCGGTTGATTCCGGGCGGCTGAGATGGCATCGTTCCGTCCATGGCTTCACTGGCGAACGCATCAGACCTGTCCCCGATCCGCAATGTCGTCCTGGTCGGCTCCAGCGGCTCGGGCAAAACCACCTTGTTCGAGCATCTGCTCAAGTCGCGCCTGGCGGGCTACCGGGGCGAGAAGGCCGACCCGGAGCGAATGGCGGCCCTGGCCGTGGCCTCGATCTCAGTCGGCTCGACCACGGTGACCCTGCTCGACGCCCCCGGCCACCCCGACTTCGTGGGCGAGCTGCGGGCCGGCCTGCGGGCGGCGGACGGGGCCGTCTTCGTGGTCTCGGCCTCGGACGGCGTCGACGCCGTGACCGAGACCCTGTGGCGGGAGTGCGAACAGGTGGGGATGCCCCGGGCCATCGCCTTGTCCAAGCTGGACGACGGCCGCACCAGCTTCGCCGAGGCCCTGGACGGCCTGCAACAGGCCTGGGGCCAGGCGGTGCAGCCGGCCTACGTCCCCATCATCGAGGGCGAGACCATCCGGGGCAACCTGTCACTGGTCTCCCAGGCGGTCCACGACTACGCCTCCGGCCAGCGGCGGCGGCGCGAGGCCCGAGCCGACGAGCTGGCCACCATCGCCGATTACCGCAGCTCCTTGATCGAGGGCATCATCCAGGAGTCCGAGGACGACGAGCTGATGGACCGCTATCTGGAGGGCGACAACCTCAAGGCGGACGAGCTGGTGGCCGACCTGACGCGGGCCGTCTACAAGGGCCATTTCTACCCGGTGGTGCCGATCAACTCCTTGGACGACGTCGGCTTGGAGGAGTTGTTGACGGTGGTCAAGAACTCCTTCCCCGTGCCCAGCCGGCGCCGTTTGACCGTCGCCACAGTCAATCGCGGCGTGGTGGACGAGGTCACGGTCGAAACCGGGGACCCGGCCGGGCCGCTGCTGGCCCAGGTCATCCGCTCCACCTCGGACCAGTTCGCCGGCCGCCTCTCCTTGGTACGGGTCTACTCCGGCGTCCTCAAAACCGACGACGTCATCACCGTCTCGGGCCACCGCGGCCTCTTCGGCGGCCAGGCCGACCCGGCCCACCCCGACCACGACGACAACGAGAAAGTCGGCCCGCTGTCGCTGCCGGACGGCCTGGAGACTAGGCCCGTGGCCCAGGTCGAGGCCGGCCAGATCGCCTTCGTGGGCAAGCTGGCCCGGGCCGAGACCTCGGACACCTTGGCCCCCCGTGACAAACCGTCCCTGATCCGGCCCTGGAACCTGCCCGAGCCCTTGCTGCCGGTGGCGGTGGTGGCGGCCAGCCGCAACGACGAGGACAAGCTGCCGGCGGCCCTGGCCCGGTTGGCCCTGGAGGACTCCGCCGTTAGGATCGAGCGGACCGAGACCGATCAGACGGTGCTCTGGACCATGGGCCAGGCCCACGCCGACCTGTTGCTCAACCGCTTGCGCCAGCGTTACGGCGTCAACGTCGCCCAGCAGCCGATCAAGGTGGCCTACCGCGAGACCTTCGTCGCCCCGGCGGCGGCCGAGTACACCCACAAGAAACAATCCGGCGGCCACGGCCAGTACGGCCGGGTCTCCTTGGAGATCGAGCCGCAGCCTCGGGGCGAGGGCTTCGTCTTCGCGGACCGGGTGGTCGGCGGGTCCGTCCCGCGCCAGTTCATCCCCTCGGTCGAGAAGGGGGTGCGAGCCCAATTGGACAAGGGGATCATCGCCGGCTACCCGGTGGTCGACCTCAAGGTGTCGCTGGTGGACGGCAAGCACCACCCGGTCGACTCCTCCGACATGGCCTTCCAACTGGCCGGCTCGATGGCCCTTCGGGCCGCCGCCAAACCCGGCTTGGTGGCCCTGCTGGAGCCGATCGATCTGGTCACCATCGTGGTGGGCGAGCAGTACTTGGGCGCGGTCATGACCGACATCTCGGGGCGCCGGGGCCAGATGCTGGGCTCGGACTCGGACGGCGAGCACCGGGCCGTCATCCGCGCCCTCATACCCCAATCCGAGTTGTCGAAGTACGCCATCGACCTGCGCGGCCTGGCCCAGGGCTCGGGCTCCTTCGCCCGGACCTTCCACGGCTACGAGCTACTGCCGCCCCAACTGGCCGAAGCCGTCGTCGCCGCCAGCAAGGAGAAGTAGCGCCGCAGGGCGCCTCCCCGCCCCCAGACTCATCGTCATCCCGGACTCGATCCGGGATCTCGTCCCATGCCTGAGATCAGGGCTTAGGCTGACCGGCGTGACGGAGTTGACGACGGAGCTGACCGAGGCGGGGCCGGTCGACTGGCCCCGCGCGCCGGCCAGCTTCGTGCGCCGGGGCGGGCGGATGACATCCGCCCAGCGGCGTTGGCTGGAACAGTCGGGAGCGCGCTATCTCCTGCCGGTCTCAAACTGGCCCCGCTCCACCGTCATAGCGCCCCAGCCCCCGCTCGACCAGACGGCGGTCTTCGGCCGGCAGGCCGACCTGGTGGTGGAGTTGGGCTCGGGCCAGGGCGAGGCCTTGGCCCAGGCCGCCGCCCGACACCCGGAGGTCAACTACCTCGGCTTCGAGGTCTTCGCCGCCGCCCTGGCCATGACCGTGGGCCGCTTGGCGGCCGCCGGGGCGGACCACGTCCGGCTGGTGGCCGGCGACGGGCTGCAGGGGCTGCGCCACCTGTTGGGGGAGGCCTCCTGTCAGGAGATCTGGGTCTTCTTCCCCGACCCCTGGCCCAAGGCGCGGCAGCGCAAACGCCGTCTGGTGGCGCCGCCGCTGATCGACTTGGCGGCCAGCCGCCTGCGGCTGGGCGGCGTCCTCCGCTTGGCCACCGACTGGACCGACTACGCCGCCGCCATGACCGCCCTGCTGGACTGTGACCAGCGCTTCCGCCGGCTCGACCAAGGCCGCTTCGCCGACCGCCCGACGACCAAGTATGAGGCCCGAGGCCTGCGCCAGGGCCGCCTGATCACGGACCTGACCTTCGTCCGACACGATCCAGCCGACTGACCCCATGACGACCGACCCCGAGCCGACCAACCCCATGACAACCGACCCCGAGCCGACCGGCCAGGGGCGCCCGGGGGACGACTCCTCCGCCCGGCCGACCGGGGCGGTGTCCGAGCCGACGGCCCCGCCCGGGGGCGTCCCACCGGCCAGCGCCGCCGCATCGCCGGGCCAGACGCTCCCAGACCCCGACTGGGGTCCACCCCCGGGGCGGCGGCGGCTGCGCCTCGACCTGGCCTACGACGGCACGGATTTCGCCGGCTGGGCCAAGCAGCCCGGGCTGAGGACGGTCGAGGGCGAGTTGGAAACCCGCCTGACCCGGTTACTGCGCCTGGCGGAGCCCGTCGCCCTGACCGTCGCCGGGCGGACCGACGCCGGGGTCCACGCCCGGGGCCAGGTCTGCCACGTCGATCTGCCGGAGACGGTCGTCTCCAGTCGGGGCCAGACCTGGGACAGCGCCGAGGCGCTGCGCCGCTGGCTGCCCCGCGGCCTGCCGGACGACATCGCCCTGCGTGATGTCACGGTCGCCCCGCCGGGCTTCGACGCCCGCTTCGCCGCCCGCTGGCGGCGCTACGTCTACCGCTTGGCGGACCAGCCGCTGGCCCGCGACCCCCTGGAGCGCCGCTACGTCGCCCCCACGCCGGCCCTGGACGTGGCCGCCATGGCCCAGGCCGCTGTGGTCTTGGTCGGCCTGCACGACTTCACGGCCCTGTGCCGCGCCCGCCCCGGGGCCAGCGCCGTCCGCCGCCTGCTGCTGGTCGAGCCGCGGCGGGTCGGCCCCGGCCGGGTCGATGTCACGGTCGCCGCCGACGCCTTCTGCCACTCCATGGTCCGTTCCCTGGTGGGGGCGCTCTGCGCCGTCGGCCAGGGCCGCCGCGATGCCGCTTGGCTGGCCGGGCTGTTGGACCGCCGCCAGCGGGCGGGCGAGGTGACGGTCATGCCGGCCCTGGGCCTGACCCTGGAGGAGGTCCGCTACCCCGCCGCCGCCGACCTGGCCCGCCGCCAGGCCGAGGCCCGCCAGGTCCGTCGACCGCCGGTCTGATCCACCATTGCCCGACTCCCCGTCCGGGCGTGGCGGCAGAGACGAAGACCACGCTCAACGGCTGTCCGGTCCACTCGCGCGCCGCCCCACCCCCGTCACACCCGTCTGGCGTCGCCCGCCCCGTCGACCAGCGGTGCCAGGTCGACCAGCGGTGGAGTTGGGCTCGGTCTCGCGTACAGTTGGGGCTGTGACACCCGCCGCCCGCATCGCCTCGTGGTCCTACGCCGAGCAGTTCATCCCCGAGTCCGAGGCCGCCCGCCAGGCCCGGGCCGCCGCCCAAGAACTGGGCCTCGTCCCCATCAGCCCCGGGGCCGCCCAGACGTTGACGCTCCTGGCCCGCTTGAGCCGGGCCAAAGTCGTGGTCGAGGTCGGCGCCGGCGTCGGCGTGGCCTCCTTCGCCCTACTCCGGGGGATGGACGCCAATGGCACGCTGACCAGCATCGACTCCGAGAACGACCGCCTCCAGGTGGCCCGCGCCATCGCCAAGCGCAACAACCTCAAGGCCCAGCGCCAACGCCTCATCGCCGGGCGGCCGTTGGAGGTCCTGGGCAAGCTGACCGACGCGGCCTACGACCTGGTCCACCTCGACGTCGATCCGCTGGAGTCCGGCGAACACATCGAACAGGCCCTGCGGGTGTTGCGCCCGGGCGGCCTCCTGACCCTCTACCACGCCCTGCTGGACGACCGCGTGGCCCAGCCGTCGAACCTGGACGACGACACCTTGATCGTGCGTGAGACTCTGGAGGCGGTGCGTGAGCTGCCCGGCCTGACCAGTCTGCTACTGCCGGTCGGGGACGGCCTGCTGGTGACGGTCAAAGACCCTCCGGCCGACCCGGCCTAGCCGACCCCTGCCCAGATCCCGTATCGAGTTAATCGAGTCCCGGATCGAGTTAGACGACGCGGGCCGACTCGGACCTGTTCGCGAACCATCGGCGCGGTCTTAGATCGGCTCGGTCCTATCCGAGAAGACACGCCGGTTCTTCGGCACCACGGTGACGCCTTGGGCTGAGACATACAGCCCCCTGGCCTCGTCCTGGCCCCGGTCCTTGCCCACCTCGACGCCCGGCTCGATGACACTGTTCTTGTCGATGATGGCGCGGTAGATCATGGCCCGCCGGCCGATGTCGACGCCGTCGAACAACATCGACTCCTCGACCCGGGCCCAACTGTGGACGCGCGTCCCAGGGCTCAGGACGCTGCGGTAGACGTCGCCGCCGGAGATGATGCAGCCGTGGGAGACGATCGACTCCTCGGCCGACCCCCGGTTGACGAACTTCGCCCCCGGAAACTGAGCCTGCTGGGTCAAAATGGGCCAACGCCGGTTGTAGAGGTTGAACTCCGGGTCGATCGACACCAGGTCCATCTGGGCCAGGTGGTAGGCGTCGATGGTGCCGACGTCGCGCCAGTAGTTGCGGTCCTTGTCGGTCGCCCCGGGGACGATGTTGGCCGAGAAGTCGTAGACCTGGGCCTGGCCGTCGCCGACGTAATCCGGGATCATGTTCCCGCCCATGTCGTGTTGTGACTGGGGGTCGGCGGCGTCGGCCGTCAAACGCTCGACGAACTCCTTGGTGGTGAAGATGTAGTTGCCCATGGAGGCGTAGGACTCGTCCGGCGAGTCGGGCAGCCCCGGCGGGTCGGCCGGCTTCTCCAGGAAACGGGCGATCCTCCCGTCGGCGTCGGCGTCGATGACGCCGAAGGCCGAGGCCTGCCAACGAGGCACCCGGATGCCGGCGATGGTGGCCGCCCGGCCGCAGTCGATGTGGACCTGGAGCATCTGGTCGATGTCCATCCGATAAATATTGTCCGCCCCGAAGACCACCACATAATCGGGTTGCTCGTCGCGCACCAGGTTGAGCGACTGGTAGATGGCGTCGGCCGACCCCTGGTACCACATCTTGCCGGTGCGTTGTTGGGCCGGCACCGTCATGACATATTGTCCCAACAACGAGGGCATGCGCCAGGTCTGGGAGATGTGCCGGTCTAGGGAATGCGACTTGTACTGGGTCAAAACGGTGATCTTCCTGAAACCGGAGTTGACCAAGTTGGACATGACGAAGTCGATCAGCCGGTAGGTGCCGCCGAAAGGCACGGCGGGCTTGGCCCGGTCGGCCGTCAGCGGCATGAGGCGTTTACCCTCGCCGCCGGCCAAAACGATCGCCAGGATGTTGGGACGCGCAACCATGCGTAAAACCTACGACCATTCCGGGGCTGGGGCAACGCCTGGCCGCCCCAGTCTCAAGATCAAGTCCGGTCCGGGCCTGTCCGACCGGGGGGCCGGCCCGGCGTCCGGCCCCCTTTCCCACCCCGTTCACCCCGCCCGAACCCGATTTCGGCCCGCTCCGCCATCCTCCGCCCCGCTCCACACCGGCCGAACCCGGTTCCGCCCGCCCGGACCCGACTTCGGCCGGCCGACCAGCCCGGGATACGATCCCGTCATGGCTCTGCGCGTCTCCATTTTGACCCGGGAATACCCACCTCTGATCTACGGCGGCGCCGGCGTCCATGTGGGCCAGCTAGTCGCACAGCTCCGGCCGATCACGGCGGCGGTCGACGTCCAATGTCTGGGTGAGCCGCGCCCGGGGGCCACGGCCCACCTTGAGGACTTCCCCCCCGGCGCCAACCCCGCCTTCCGCGTCCTGGGGGCCGACGTGGCCATGGCCGCGGCCGTGCCCCCGGTCGACGTCATCCACTCCCACACCTGGTACGCCAATCTGGCCGGGCACCTGGCCGGCCTCTACCGCCACCTGCCCCACATCGTCACCGCCCATTCGCTGGAGCCCCTGAGGCCGTGGAAGCGCGAACAGTTGGGCGGCGGCTACGAGTTGTCGCTGTGGGCCGAGCGGACCGCTTTCGCCGGCGCGGCGGCGGTCATCGCGGTCTCGGCCGGGATGCGCCGCGACATCCTTCAGACCTACCCCGGCCTCGACCCCGAACAGGTCCAGGTGGTCCACAACGGCGTCGACACGACCGAGTTCCAGCCCGACCCGGACAACTCCCAGCTCTTGGCCTGGGGCCTCGACCCGGACCGGCCGCTGGTCGTCTTCGTCGGCCGGATCACCCGCCAGAAGGGCCTGGTCCACCTGGTCCGGGCGGCCGAGCAGTTCGACCGGGAGACCCAACTCCTGCTCCTGGCCGGCGCCCCCGACACCCCTGAGATCGGCGCCCAGTTCGCCGCCGCCTTCGACCATCTCAAAACTGCCGGCCGGACGGTCGTCTGGGTGCCGGAGATGGTCCCCCGCCGCCTGGTCCGCCAAGCCTTGACCCAGGCCACGGTCTTCGCCTGCCCCTCCGTCTACGAGCCCCTGGGCATCGTCAACCTGGAGGCCATGGCCTGCGCCACCGCCGTGGTGGCCTCGGCCGTCGGCGGCATCCCCGAGGTGGTGGTGGACCAGACCACGGGGCTGCTGGTCCCCTACGACCCCGCCCGGGCCGACGACCCGGACCAGGTCCAAGCCTTCGAGACCGGTTTGGCCGAGGCCGTCAACACCTTGACCCGCCAGCCGGAACGGGCCCAGGCCATGGGCCAGGCCGGCCGTCAGCGCTGCATCGACCATTTCGACTGGGCGGCCATCGCCCGCCAGACCGTCGCCGTCTATCAACAAGCCATCGAAACTTTCCAGTCGCGCTAGCCACGGCTGGCCGGGCGGGAGCCGCCGGGGCGGGGCGGAGACGGCCGACGACACCGCCGGGGAGGGCGTCAGAAGCCTCCCCAGGCGGTATCAGTGGTTGGACGGGGAGATGGGGCGGCGCCGTCGCCGGGCTGGGGTCTCGGCGGGCTGGGGCCGCGGCGGATAGAGTCTCAGCCGGGGGCGACGACCTCTTTGAGGGCGTCGTAGAGGCCGGTGGCCTCGGCCTGGTTCATCTCGACCACCAAACGGCCGCCGCCGTCAACGGGCAGACGGAGCAGGATGCCGCGACCCTCCTTCGTCACCTCAATCGGTCCGTCACCGGTTCGGGGCTTCATCGCTGCCATGGCTCGCCTTCACCTCAATACTTGTCGGGCACTTGAACGGCACCCATTATTCCAGTCGGAGGCCCGCTTGACCAAGGCGCGTGCCGCAATCGTTTGGTCATTCGCTCCTAAGAGGGGGTCTCGACGGGGGGATCTCAGCCTCGGCGGGCCGCTCAATCCGCAGACGCCGGAGTCGGATCGGACCCGCCGGCCGGGCCGTCCCACTGACGGGCGGGCTGAGCCCTGATCCACCGCTGCTCGACCACCGAGCGACCCCATCGCTGGATCAGGGCTGAACTGCGGGATCGGCCGCGACGACGGCCGACAGCGGCGTCCGGTCGTCAGCCTCGGCCGACTCCCCAGACTCGTCGTCGGCCCCGCCAACCTGGGCGGCCGGCCCGGAGCCGGGAACCACTGGGGCAAGGTCCGTCGAGCCGGCGGCCACGGACCCGGAGACCGTCAAACCAGCAGCCGTCGAAGCGGGGGCTGTTGAAGCGGGGACCGTGGGGTCGGGGGTCGCCGGGTCGGCGCCGGTCTGGCCCTCCCACTGCTCCAGCCGGGCCTTGACCCGGTCCATGAACTCGTCCACCTGGTCCATGGCGTACCCCCGGGGCACGACCGCGAAGCCGAGGTTGTCGATGTCCTGGGCGGCCAAGGGGCCCTCGGGCCATTGGGGCTGGGGCCGGTCGGAGGCGGCGGGGCCGAATTGGCCCAGCCGGCCGGAGGCGGCCATGGCCGCGATACCGATCACAACCACGGCCACAGCGGCGATGAACCATTCCATCATCTGTCCTTCGCATTGTCGGGGTGGGTCAGGGGGCCGAGGGCGGCCACAACCTCGTCCACGGCGTCGACCACGATCAGCCGCTCCAGGTCGGCCGGGACGATGTAGCCGTGGGACAGCACCGTCTGGCGCATCCACTCGATCAGCCCGGCCCAGTAGGACCGGCCGACCAAGACAATGGGGAAGCCCTTGATCTTGCCGGTCTGACGCAGGCAGAGGGCCTCGAACAGCTCGTCGAAGGTGCCCCAGCCGCCGGGTAGGACGACGAAGCCCTGGGCGTACTTCAAGAACATCGTCTTGCGGACGAAGAAGTAACGGAAATTGATGCCCAAGGTGACGTATTCGTTGATCGATTGCTCGAAGGGCAGGTCGATGCCCAGGCCGACCGACTGTCCGCCGGCGTCGCGCGCCCCCTGGTTGGCCGCCGTCATGGCTCCCGGGCCGCCGCCGGTGATGACGGCGTAGCCGGCCTCGGCCAGACGCCGCCCCAGTTGCCGGGCCAGGGCGTACTCCGGGGCCTCGGCCGGCGTCCGGGCCGAGCCGAAGACGCTGACGGCCGGCCCCAGTCCGGCCAGGGTCTCGAAGCCGAGGACGAACTCCGATTGGATGCGCATCACCCGCCAGGGGTCCTCCTGCAGCCAGTCGGGGTCCGGCGGGCGGGACAGCAGTTGTTCGTCGAAGGTGGCCAGGTCGGCCTCCGTGGTGCGCCGGATGACGGCCCCTTGGGCTCGGGTGCGGTACCTGGCGTCGGTCACGAAAGTCAAGACTAGAGCACCTGGGCTATCAGATCCCCAGCCAATGGGCCTCAGGCCAGCCAATGTGGATCAGCTACCCGCGACCGGTCGGCCGCCCGTGGGGCGGGGAACACTACCCCACGGGCTGTCGGCCCGACTGTGATCGGGCGTTCGTTCCCCATCAAGGCTCAGGCCAGCCAGTCGGCCAGCACCCGGCGGCAGACCACCAGGTCGTCCAGCGGGCAGCGCTCGTCCGGGCGGTGGGCCAGTTCGGGGTCGCCCGGGCCGAAATTGACCGCCGGCAGGCCCAGGGCGGCGAAGCGGGCCACATCGGTCCAGCCCAGCTTGGGGGCGGGCTCGGCCCCGCTGGCGGCCACTAGTTCGGCCGCCAGGGGTTGGTCCAGGCCGGGCGGGGCGGGCTCGGCGGCGTCCAACACGACCAGTTCATAGCCGCCGAACAGGGCCTCCAGCACGTCCGTCGCCTGCGCCACGGTCTTGTCGGGGGCGAAACGGTAGTTGACCACTAGCTCGGCCTGGTCGGGGACGATGTTATTCGTCTTGCCGCCGGCCACGCGGACGGCGTTCAGCCCCTCCCGGTACTCCAGCCCGTCGACGCTGATGCGGGGCGGCTGGAAGGTCTGCAAGATGACCAACGCCCGGGCCAGGTCGTGGATGGCATTGTGGCCCAGCCAACTCCGGGCGGTGTGGGCGGCCGCTCCGGCGGTCCGCAGGGCGACCCGCAAGGTGCCCTGGCAGCCGGCCTCGATCCGGGCGGCAGTCGGCTCCAACAAAACCGCCATGTCCCCCAGCAGGGCCGTCGGGTCGGCTCGGGCCAGCCGGCCTAGGCCATTGCGGGAGGCCTCGACCTCCTCCTGGTCGTAGAACAGCCAGGTCAGATCGAACCGGGGCTCGGCCAAACTGGCGGCCAGGGACAGTTGCACCGCCAGGCCGCCCTTCATATCCACGCTCCCCCGCCCCCACAAAGTGGGCCGCCCGCCCTCGTCCGTCCAACGCGAGGGCAGGTTGTCGGCCACCGGCACGGTGTCGAGGTGGCCGGCCAAGACCACCCGCTGGCCCCGCCCCAGCTCGGTCCGCGCCATCACCGTGTCGCCCAACCGGGAGACGACCAGATGGGGCGCCTCGGCCAAGGCGGCCTCAACCGCGTCGGCCAACCCGGCCTCGTGCCCAGAGACCGACTCGACATCCACCAAGGCCTGGAACAAGTCGTCCAGCCCGGCCGCCAGCTCCAACTTCACCACGCCCTCACCCTAACCGCTCGACCACCTTCGGCCCACCGCCCCCGACCGGGCCAAGGGCGGCGCCTGGCCGCCCCGCCTGGGACAGCCGGGATACAGTGGCCGCTCGTGACGTTGGACCCGCGCGATCCGGCCATGGGCGCGCAGCTGGTGGCGGCCCGGGCCGCGGGCCGGCTGCCCACCCCGGGACTACCGCCTCAGACCGAGGCTCGGGCCGTCTGGGTCGGCTGCGGCGAGAGCTACGCCGTCTGGCGGCTGGAGGCCGGCGGCGTCAGTCTGTCAGCCCGGTTGCCCTTCCGCCCCCCGGAGCAGATGCCACGGCCCATGGCGGCGGAGTTCGCCGCCCTGCGGCTGGTGCCCGAGAAGGTGGGGACGCGCGGCCTGGCGCTGGCGGACGACGACCACAACCCCTTCGGCCAGCGCTATCTGCTGACCACCTGGACGCCGGGTCGGGTCAAACCGGTGGAGCGCTGGGGCGCGACCGACTTCGAGCGTCTGGCCGTCCAACTGGCCCGCCTGCACGCCCTCCGCCGCCCCCAGGCCGGCTTGGTGGACCAACCGATCACGCCGGACCGGGTAAACCAACCGACCGTGATCGCGCCGAACCCAGTGAACCAACCGGTCCCGGCCGCGCCGGACCTAGTGGCCGACTTCGACGCCAGCCTGGCCTGGTGGCGGGACCACCATCCGGCCGCCCTGGCCCAGCCGGAATGGTCCCGCCTGGCCCAGCTGACGCGGCGCTTCGTCGCCGCCCGGGCCGAGGCCGGGGGACGGCCGCGCCAGTTCAGTTTGATCCATGGCGACCTGGAGGCCACCAATGTCGTCTTCGCGGCCGATGACTGGCCCCGCCTGATCGACTGGGAGTGGGCCGAGTACGGCGATCCGGCCCGTGACCTGGCCTACGTCGGCGGCCGGGCCGCCGCCGGCCCCTGGTACGTGCCCATGGACCAGACTCAGATTGTGGCTTTCGTCACCAGCTACGTCCGGGCCGCCGCCGCCCGGGGCGTCGACCACGACTTGGACCGCCTGCTGGCCCGCCGCGACGCCTGGGAGGCTTATAACCATTTCTTCTGCGGCCTGCACCGCGACCAGCGCCAGGCCGCCCAGCCCCAGACCTACCCCGAGGCCGACCTGCGCGCCCTGCGCCAAGGACTGGCCCGGCTGGTGGCCGGAGCCTGACCCGCCGGACGCCACCCCGAGGCCGACCCCCAGATCATCCTCCGGCTGATGACCGAGGACGACGACTAGAGTCACCCCGTCTGACCACGGCACCGGCCAACCGGTCCGGCCGCCCAACTGGTGGCCGACGTTCATCCGGTCCGCCTCGACCGCCCCACGCCCAACTTCGGAAATCTGGGACGGGGAAGGCCTTCGACGGTCGGTGGCCGCGAGCCGGTAAAGGGCGGGGCGCCCTCACCAGATCGGGTCGGTCGCGGCCTCCTCGGCCGCTTGGAGGACTCGCAAGACGTTGCCCCCGGTCAACTGGGCCAGGTCACCCGCCGACCAGCCCCGCTCGGCCAGGGCGGCCAGCAAGCGCGGGTAGCCGGAGACATCCTCCAGGCCCTCGGGGAAGTACAGGTAGCCGTCGTAGTCGCCGCCCAGACCGACATGGTCGATCCCGGCCACCTGGCGGATGTGCTCGAGGTGGGGCACGACGTCGGCCAACGTCACCCGGGGGCGCGGGTGGTCGCGTTCGTAGGCCCGCAGAGCGGCGAATAAAGCCGGCTCCCCGGCCTGGGCCCGGTTGCGCGCGGCAGTCTCCTGGTAGGTCTGGCCCGGCCGAGGAGCCGGCTTCCAGAAGCCCCCGCCGGACGAGCCCTCACCAGACGGACTCTCGGACGACGCCGCCGCTCGGGCCGCCGCCGTCCATTCGGCCACGGCCGCCGAGACGAAGTCGGGCACGAAGGTGACCTGGACGACGCCGCCGCCGGCCGCCACGGCCGCCAACACGTCGTCCGTCACGTTGCGCGGGTGCGGGTTGACGGCGTGGGCCGACGAATGGGAGAACACGACCGGGGCCGTGCTGACGGACAGGGCCGCCCGCTGGGTGTCGGCCGAAGTGTGGGAGAGGTCGACCAGGAGGCCGATCCGGTTGAGTTCGGCCACGATGGCCCGCCCCTCGTCGGTCAACCCGCCGTGAGCCGGGGCGGCCGTGGCCGAGTCTGCCCAAGCCGTGTTGTCGTTGTGGGTCAGGGTGACGTAGCGCACGCCCAGCCGGGCCAGGCCGCGCAGGACGCCCAGGGAGCCGGCCAGCGAGTGGCCGCCCTCCAGGCCGATCAGCGACGCGATTTCGCCCTTGGCCCAGGCCGCCCTGACGTCGGACGCCGTCCGAGCCAGGCGGAGCCGTCCGGGGTAGGCCGCCACCAGTCGGTGAATGGCGTCGATCTGTTCCAGCGTGGCCACAACGGCCTCGGGCTCGGACAGCCCGGACGGCACCCAGGCCGACCAGAACTGGGCCCCAACCCCGCCGGCCGCCAACCGGTCCAGATCCGTGTGGTACGGCGTCGGCCGGTCCAGGCCCTCGACGCCGTAGCCGGCCTCATTACGCAGGACGGAGGGCAGGTCGTTGTGGCCGTCGAAGACGGGATAGTGGGCCAAGGCCTCCGCCACGGCGGGCGGGTAGGCGGAGAAATCAGCTACCCGCGACCGGTCGGCCGCCCGTGGGGCGGGGAACACGACCCCTGGGCTGTCGGCCCGACTGCGGTCGGGCGTTTGTTCCACATCAGGCATGACGGATTCTAACTCTTCGTGATGGCGTAGTAGGGCGTGCCGGCGATCGGCCCGAGCACGACACCGGTCACAGTGGTGGCGTGGATCGTGGTCTGGTAGGTGTACCAGAGCGGGATGGCCGGGAGGTCGCGGAACAGCACCGACTGGGCCTGATTGAAATACTGATTGGCGGCGTCCAGAGTGGTCTGGCCCCTCCCTTGGGCCAAGAGGTCCTCGAATTCCGGCGAGTAGTAGCCAGCCTGCGTGGTCGAGCCGGCCGCGGCCGAGTAGGTGGTAGCCAACATATCGTCCAGCCCTGGGTTGAACGGGATGTTGGCGGCCCTCCAGGGCCCGTCGAGGTCGTGGTCTCGGATCAGTCCCAGCAACTCGGCGAAGGTCGTGACGGGGCCGGGCACGGCGTTGAGGCCGAGGTTCTGGCGTATTTGGTTGGCGACCGCCTCGACCCATTCCTGTGGGACCCGTCGGCGTTGTAGTAGATGGTGAGGGTCTCACGGGGATAGCCACCGGCTTCCGCCAGCAGCCGCCGGGCCAAGGCGGGGTCGAAGTCGAGCACATCGACCCCCGGAATGGCGTCGGACCAGCCGTCCAGGCCCTGCTGGGTGAAGTCCCGGGCCGGCGCGGCCAGGCCGATGAAGATAGTGTCGATGATGGCTTGGCGGTCGATGCTGTGGGAGATGGCTTGGCGCACCTTGAGGCCGGCCTCGGAGCCCCAGAAGTCGTCCCACAGGGGGAAGGCCAGGGTCTGGGTCGGCCCACCGGGCCCGACCACGAAACGGTCGCCGAAGTCGGCGGCGGCCGTCAACAGTCCGCCGCCCGAGGCCGAACCGATGTCGAGGTTGTCCCCCAGAACATCCTGGTAGACCGTGTCCAGGCTGGTGTAGAAACGGATGTAGAGGCCGTCATTGCGGGGCTGGCGCGTGCCCGTGTAATTGGGGTTGGGGTCCAGGTAGGCCCCGTCGGAAATGTCGATCTTGTCTCGCAACTGGTAGGGCCCGTTGCCGATCGGGCGGTCGGCGAAGCTGGCCGGATCGTCGAAGAAGGCCTGGGGCAAGGGCACGAAAACGCCGTCGGTCAGCTGGCCGATGAAGGAGATGGTCGGCGCGGTCAACTCGATCGTGAAGGTGCGCTCGTCGACCACGGCCAGACCGGACAGAGTCTGAGCCGCCGGCTCGGCCCCCTCCTGGACCGGGTGAACCGCGTCGTAGCCCTTGATCGGCGCGTAATTGGAGGCTGATTTCTGGGCGTTGGGCCCGTAGGCGCCCCAATTCCAGGCGTCGACGAAGCTGGCCGCCGTGACGGTCTCGCCGTTGGCGAACAGTTGGCCCTGTTTGATGGTGACGGTGAAGTGGACGGCGTCGTCGGTCTTGATCGACTCCGCCACCTCGAAGACGACCGCCCCGTCGGTGTCGACCCGGACCAGGCCGTCGAAGATGTTACGGGCGATGACCTCGCGATTGGACTCGGTGATGTCGGCCGGGTAGAACGGGCCTTCGGGCACGGTGCCGGCGATCGAGACCAAGCCGGCGCCAGCGGTCGCGCTGGGGTCGTTCGAGGTGTCGGTCGAGCCGCAGGCGGCCAGAGCCAGTGCCAGGCCGCTGGCGACCAGGACGACTAGCCGCCGGGTGTGACGGGTGGACATGATGCTCCTTCGTTGGATTGTGGTTCGACGCCGGGCGGCGTCAGGCGGTCGGGGTGTCGGCCAAGGCCTGGCCCAGAATGGACAGTGGCAGGGGGCCCAGCCGGAGAGCCTGGCTGTGGAAGCGCTTGAGATCGAACGCCTCGCCTTCGATCCGAGCCCGTCGCCGGGCCTCCTGGAGCAGTTCGATCCACCGCCGTTGGCCGATCTTGTAGCTCGGGGCCTGGCCGGGCCAGCCCAGGTAGCGGTCGAGTTCGGCTTGGAGGAAGGCCTCGTCCCAGCGCACGTTGGCGCGCAGGAAGTCCCAGGCCTTGACGGCCTCCCAGACGCCACCGCCCCAGCGCCGCGGCGCCGGCAATCGGAGGTGGACACCGATGTCGAGCACAACCCGGGCCGCCCTCATGCGCTGGCCGTCGAGCAGGCCGAGGAGGTCGCCCGGGTCGTCGACGAAGCCGAACTCATGCATCAGCCGCTCGGCGTACAAGGCCCAGCCCTCGCCGTGGGCGGAGGTGCGAGCGCCGTGGCGGCGCCACAGGTTGAGCTCGGCCCGGTTGTGGATGGCCAAGCCGTTCTGGAGGTGGTGGCCGGGCACGGCCTCGTGGTAGACGGTCGTCTTCTCGCGCCAGGTGTTGAACTCGGTCAGGCCGGGCGGCACCGACCACCAGACCCGGCCCGGTCGGCTGAAATCGTCACTGGGGGCCGAGTAGTGGACGCCGCCGGAGCTGTCGGGGTCGATCCTGGCCTCTAGGCGACAAAGGGGCGCGGGGATGTCGAAGTGGGTCCCGTCGAGGGCGGCGATGGCCTGGTCGGCCGTCTCCTGGACCCAGTCGCGCAGAGCGTCAAGGCCGAGGAGTTTACGGGCCGGGTCCCGGTCGAGGACGGCCACGGCCTGGTCGACCGACGCCCCTGGCCCGGCGATGGCCCAGGCGGCCGCCTCTTGTTCGGCCGTGGTCTGGGCCAGTTCCTCCAGGCCCCAGGCGTAGGTCTCGTCGAGGTCGAGTTGGATCCCGCTGAAGTAGGGCAGCCAGAGGGCGTAGCGCTCCCGCCCGAAGGCGTCGTCCGAGCGCGCCCGGGGTCCCAGTTCGTCGGCCAGGAAGCGGGCCATGTCGTCATAGGCCTGGCGGGCCGCCGCGGCCGCCCGCTCGAGGTCGGCCGCCAGGGCCGGCGGCGGAGCAGCCCCATCCGGCCGGGCGGCGGCGACGAAGGCGACGAAGAAGCCATCCGGTTCGGCCAGGCCTTCGGCCCGGCGCAGCGCCGCGTCGACCTGGCGCGAGGCCGGGGCCAAGCCCCGCTCGGCCGACGCCCGTAGGCTGGATCGGTAGCCGGCCAGGGCGTCGGGCAGGCCGGCCAAGCGGATGGCGATGGCGGCCCAGTCCTCCAGCGTGACCGTCGGCACGAGATCGAAGACGGCCCGCAGCCCAGTCAAAGGCGAGGTGATCGGGTTGAGCTGGGCGGCCCACTCGCCGGCCGCCTGCAGGGCCGACTCGACGGCGCAGCGCTCCTTGATGGCGGCCAAAGTGACCCGGTCGGTGGCGTCGGCCGGTTCGAGGCGGCGCAGGGCCGCCAGCGTCCGCTGGCGCAGGTCTTCCCGGGCGGTCCAGCCGTCGGGCGAGTAGTCCGGCAGACCCGGCGCGCCGGACAGGCCGGCCTGGACGGCGAAGACGGGGTCGAGGTCGGCCAGGGCGGTGACGTGGTCGTCGGCCACTCGGTCGATGGGGCTGGACGGGCGGGGCTCGGTCATGGCGCTTCCGTTCTGGTTCGGCGGTCTGGGTCAGAAGAGGGATTGGCCGGGGACGGCGGCCAGCAGGTCTTTGGTGTAGGCGTCTTGGGGGTGGGCGAAGACCGTTGTGACCAGGCCCGCCTCCACTATGCGGCCCCGCTTGATGACGGCGACCGTGTCGGCGATCTCGGCCACCACGGCCAGGTCGTGGGTGATGAAGAGCAGGGACAGGCCGAGCCGTCGGCGTAGTTGGGCCAAGGTGTCGAGGATCTGGGCTTGGACGATGACGTCGAGGGCCGAGACGGCCTCGTCGCAGATCAGGACCGCCGGGTCGAGGGCGAGGGCCCGGGCGATGGCGACACGCTGACGCTGACCGCCGGACAGCTCACCCGGGTAGCGGCCGGCGAACGACTCGGGCAGGTCGACCCAGGCCAATAGCTCTTTGACGCGCTGACGGCGGGCGGCGGCGTCGCCCAGGCCGTGGATGATGAGCGGTTCGGCCAAGGTGCGGGCGACCGTGAACTGGGGGTCGAGCGAGGCGTAGGGGTCTTGGAAGACGACCTGGAGGCCCAGGCAGTCTTGGCGCCGACGGGCCGCCCGGTCCAACCTCGGCGGCGGGCTGGGCTGGTCGCCGGACCGGTCGACCGATCGGTCGCCCAGCCGGATCGTGCCGGAGGTCGGCTTCTCCAGGCCCAGGATGAGCTTGGCCACGGTCGACTTGCCCGACCCGGACTCCCCCACCAAAGCCAGGCACTCGCCCCGGTGCAGCGTCAGATCGACGCCGCCGACGGCCCGCAGACGGCGCTGGGAGTGGCGGGCGTGACGGACCCGGAAATCCTTCACCAGACCGGCGGTCTCGAGCACGACCTCATCGGCCAACGGCGGGATCTGACGGTATTGGGCGGCGGACAGCTTGGGCACGGCCTGGAGCAATTGGCGGGTGTACGAGTGGCCGGCGTACTGGACGACATCCTCGGTCGGCCCCGAGTCGACGACCCGGCCGTGGCGCATGACGACGACCCGGTCCGAGCGGTCGGCCACCAGACCCAGGTCGTGAGTGATGAGGACGAGCGAGGCGCCAAGGCTGCTCGTCAACGACGCCAGCAGGTCGAGGACGTGTTTTTGGACCACGACGTCGAGGGCGGAGGTCGGCTCGTCGGCCACGATCACCTGGGGCCGGGCCAAGACGGCCAAGGCGATCAGGATTCGCTGGCGCATGCCGCCGGACAGTTGGTGGGGGTACTGGCGCAGGACCCGCTCGGCGTCGGCCAGCCCGACCTCGTGCAGCCGCTGGCTGGCCAATTCGCGCCAGGAGACGTCCCGGTCGAGGCCGTGGGCCTGGATGGTCTGCCGAAAATGGCGCCCGATCGACTGAACCTCGTTGAGGGAGGTCATGGGGTCCTGGGGGATGTAGCCGACCCGGGCGCCCCGGATGTGGCGCCAGGCCCGGGGGCTTAGCCCGGTCAGCTCGGTCTCGCCCAGGCGGATCGTCCCCGCCACGGCGGCCGTGTTCGGCAACAGGCCCATGACGGCGTTGGCCAGGGTCGTCTTGCCCGAGCCGGACTCGCCGACGATGGCGAGAGTCTCCTCGCTGTGAAGGACGAGGTCGGCCCGGCGCACGGCCTGGGGGGCCGGCCCGCCGCCCGAGGTGGCGTAGGCGACCTGTAGTCCTTCGATCTGGAGCAGTCTCATCTGAGGTCGCCCTTGGCTCCGAAGGCGCCGCGCACGACATCGCCCAACAACAAGAAATTGAACACCGTCATTGTCAGCGCCCCGGCCGGCCATAACAGGATGGCCGGGTTGACCTTGAGGACGGTCTGGCCGTCGGCAATCGCCTTGCCCCAGCTACGGACCTCGAAGGGCAGGCCGATGTTGAGGAAGGACAAGGTGGCCTCGGCCGCGATCAGCCCGCCGATGGCCATCGTCACGACGACGATGATGGGAGCCAGGATATTGGGCAGGACGTGGGCCACGACCAGTCGCGGCCGCGAGGCCCCCAACGTCCTGGTGGCGGCGATGAAGTCCTTGGTCATGACTTCGATGGTGGCGGCGCGGGCGATCCTGGCCGTGCTGGTCCAGCCGAAGACGGCCAGGATAGCGGTCAGGGAGAAGACGTTGCGCTGGGACACCACCTGCATGGCGACGATGGCGCCGAGAATGAGCGGGATGGCGAAAAAGATGTCGGTGATCCGAGAGACGACGGCGTCGACCCAGCCGCCGAAGAAGCCGGCCATGACGCCCATGGTCGTGCCGACGGCGGTGACGGCGAGGGCGGCCAACAGGCCGACCGAGACGGAGGCCCGGGCGCCGTAGACAATACCGGTGTAGATGTCGCAACCTTGGAAGTCGGCCCCGAGGGGGAACTCGGGGCTCATCGGGGCTTGCGAGTCGGCCAACAGGCAGTGTAAGGGATCTTTGTCGGTGAAGAGGCTGGGCCAGGCGGCCACGACGAAGATGAAAGTCGTCAAGGCGACCGAGAACCAAAAGACGGGATTGCGCCTCAGCCGCCGCCAGGCCTCGCCCATCGGCGTCCGGGGCAGTCGTCCGGCCGCTTCGGGCTCGGCCTGACCGGTCTCCTCGGGGGCGACGAAGCGGCGTCGGCGTTCGAGCCGGTCGAGGTCGGGCTCCACGATCAGCAGTTCGGAGTCAGGCGGCGCCATAGCGGACCTTCGGGTTGAGGACGGCGTAGAGGAGGTCGACGATCAGGTTGACCACGACGAAGACGGCCACCAGGACGATGACCAGGGACACGGTCGGGGCCGACTCGCCTCGGATGATGTTCTGGTAGACCTGCTGGCCGTAGCCGGGGATGTTGAAGACGGCCTCGGTGATGATGGCCCCGCCCAACAGGGAGCCGAACTCGGTGCCGATGACGGTCACGATGGGGATGAGGGCGTTGCGCAGGACGTGGCTGAGCGTGATCCGCCACTCGGGCAGGCCGCGGGCGCGGGCGGCCGTGACGTGATCGGCCCGCATCACCTCGGAGACGCCCGAGCGGGTGAAGCGGATCAGGAAGGCGAGCGAGCCGAGGGCCAACACGGCGGCCGGGACGATCAGCTCCGACCAGCCGGCCTGGGCCGAGACGGTCGGCTTGACGATCCCCCAGCGGACGCCCAGGAAGTACTGGACGACGTAGCCGGAGACGAAGGTCGGCAGGCCGATCAGCAACATAGTCACCAGCATGGCGGCCCCGTCGAAAAGGCCGCCGCGGCGCCGGCCGGCGATCAGTCCGACGCCGACGCCGACGATGGACTGGATGGCCACGCTGACGACGGCCAGCCGGAAGGTGACGGGGAAGGCCCGGCCGATGATCTCCGTCACCGGCCGGCCGGCGAAGGTCGTGCCGAGGTCGCCCTGGAAGACGCCCTGGAGGTAGAGCAGGTACTGGACGATGAAGGGCCTGTCCAGGTTGTACTGCTGGCGGATGCGGGCGATCGTGGCCTCGTCCAACTGGCTGGCCGAGTTGGAGCCGACCAGGGCGGCCACCGGGTCGCCGGGCATGGCGTAGACCATGGCATAGAGCAACAAAGTGGCCGCCAGCATGACGATGACCGCCTGCCCGGCGCGGGCGAGGGCGTAGCGGGCCATGGCCTCCCCCGCTCAGGCGATCAAGCCGGTGACGAAACGCTCGATGTCGGCCAACTCTTGTCGGCGACTGGCCTCGTCCAGGTAGATCATGTGGCCCGACTCGTAGTGGACGACCTCGACGCGGTCGAGTTCGGCTGGGGGCAGCTCGAGTTGGGCCAGGTCGGTCTCGGCCCCCCAGTAGGGCGTGCAGACGTCGTAGTAGCCGAGGTGGTACTGCACCCGCAGGTGGGCGTTGACGCGCAGGACCTCCGACAGCGCCCCCAGCGAGTTGAAGCCGGCGAAGCTGTCCTTGGGGCCGCGCCAGGGGCGGACCCGGTGGCTGATCAGTTCGTAGGGCAGGTCGTTGCGGTAGCCCAACTGGTGGCGGAGATAGTGATTTATCCCCGCCCCGAAGGCCCCTCGGATGGCCTGATCGGTTGGATCGTGCTGGGCCACCTCGCCGGCCTGGTCGGGGTTCCAACCGGTGAAACGGCCGTCGATCTCACCCACGGTCAAACCTCGCTCGCGCAACAGTTCGGCGTAGAAGCGACGCTTGTCGACCTTGAGGTTGACCCGGTCGAGGTACTGCGGGCTGAGGCCGGTCAAGGCGGCCAGCCGGACGATGGCGGCCTGGCGCCGATCCCCGGGCAGCCGGTGGCCGGCGGCCAGGACGCCCAGCAGGTCGCCGGTGGCGTAGTCCTGCGCCTCCTGGACGACCTCGGCCAAGCTACGGCCAAGGTGGAAGCCGTGGTAATGGGCGACGGCGGCGTAGGTGGGCAGGAAGGCCGGGGTGGACAGCAGGGCGCCGGGCCCGAAACGCATGAAGTCGCCCCCGCCCAAGGTGGACGAGATCAGAATCAGGCCGCGTAGGTAAAGACCCCATTGGCGGGCTAATTCGGCGGCCACCTTGGCGCCGCGCAAGACGCCGTAGGACTCGCCGGCCAAGAACAAGGGCGAGGCCCAGCGGTCGTGGCGGCTGGTCCAGAGCCGGATGATGTGGGTGACTTGTTGAACGTCCTCGTCGACCCCATGGTAGAGGTCGGCCCGCACCCCCTCGGCGGCCCGCGAGTAGCCGGTGTCGACCGGGTCGATGAGGACGAGGTCGGCGTACCTGAGCGGCGTCTCCAGGTTGTCGAGCAGGCGGTAGGGCGGGGCGAAGGGCCGGTCGCCGGACGAGTTGTCGATTCGACGCGGGCCGACCAGTCCCAAGTGGAGCCAGGCGGAGGAGGCCCCGGGGCCGCCGTTGAAGACGAAGATGACGGGCCGGGCCAGGCGCTCTGACTCGGCCACCTCGGCCAGATAGGCGGTGTGGAAGATGCGGGCCGTGACCTCGGGCGGACGGGCGACCCCGGCGCTGGGCGCGTCCTCGAGCAGGTCGAGGTAGCCGGCCTCGGCCGTGTAGGCCAGGCCGCCCGGCAGTCGGTGATGGGTGACGGCCAGTTCCAGCCGCTCGGCCGCGTTCCGGTCGGGCGCGGAGACTGACGCGGTGGCTGCGGGCACGGTGGGGCCGGCCGACGCCGCCCCCACCGCCGTCAGCGCGCCGGTCATGCGACGACCCGCTCGTACAAGTGACTGGTGGTGGCCCCGGCCGGCCCGATGATGACTCCGGTCACTCGAGTCGAGTGGATGGTCGACGAGTAGGAGTACCACAACGGGATGGCCGGCAAGTCGCGGAAGAGGATTTCCTGGGCCTGGTTGAAATAGGTCACGGCTTGTTCGGCCGTCAGCGCCGAGCGGCCCTGGGCCAGTAAGGACTCGTACTCGTCGCTGCTCCAACCGGATTGGCTCGAAGCCCCGCCCGTCTTGGAATATACATTGCGCAACATATCATCCAGGCTGGGGTTGAACGGAATCTCCGAGGCCCGCCAGGGGCCTGTCAACTCGTGGGCGTCACGCTGCTCTAGAAACTGGGGGAAGGTCGTGATGGGACCCGGGACGGCGTTTAGGCCAAGGTTCTCGCGTAGCTGGTTGGCGACCGCCTCGATCCAGGCCTTGTGGGCCCCATCGGCATTGTAGTAGAGCTTGAGCTCGTCGTAGGGGTAGCCGCCGGCTTGCCCCAAGAGCCACTTGGCCAACTCGACGTCGTAGTCCAAGACCTCGTTGCCCGGGATCGAGTCCGACCAGCCGTCGAGCCCGATCTGGGTGTATTCCTTGGCCGGTGAGCCCAGACCGGCGAAGATGGTGTCGACGATGGCCTGACGGTCGATGGCGTGGGAGATGGCTTGGCGGACCAGCAGACCGTCGGCCGAACCCCAGAACTCATCGTAAAGGGGGAAGGTCAGCGTCTGAGTCGGCCCGCCGGGGCCGGTCACGAAACGGTCGCCGAAATCCGCCCGGGCGGTCAGCAACCCGGCCCCTGAGGCCGATCCGACATCAAGATTATCAGCCAAAACATCCTGGTAGACCGCGTCGGGGTCGGTGTAGTAACGGTAGTAGAGACCTGTGTTGTGGACTTGGCGGACGCCCGTGTAATTCGGATTGACTTCGACGTAGGTCCCGGTCGACTGGTCGATCTCACCCCGTATCTGGTAAGGCCCATTGCCGAACGGATGTTCCTTCCAAGCCTCGACGTCGTCGAAGAAGGCCCGGGGCAGAGGGGAAAAGACGACCGAGGTCAGGTGGGCCCGGAAACCGGACCAGGCCTCGGTCAACTCGATGGTGAAGGTCAGTTCGTCGACCAGCTTGAGGCCGCTCAGCTCGCGGGCGCTGGCCGTGGCGTCGGCCGCGGTCGGATGGACGGCGTCGTAGCCCTTGATGACCGCCAGGTCGCCGGCCGCCTTCTGGACGTTCTCGATCCGAGCCCCCCAGTTCCAGGCGTCGACGAAGCTGGCGGCCGTCACGGCTGAACCGTCGGCGAACAACTGACCCTGCTTGACCTGGACCGTCCAGGTGACGGCGTCGTCGGTCTCGACCGACTCGGCCACGGCGTTGACCACCTGGCCGGTGGTCTCGTCGACCCGGACCAGGCCCTCGAACAGGACGAAGACGAGCGTCTTGCGACCCTGTTCCTCCGTGTCGGTCGGTATCAGCGGCCCGTCGGGCGGGCTGGCCGAGACGGAGATGGGGTCGTAGGCGTCGGCGGCGTCGGCGGGCTGATCGGACGAGTCGTCGGCGCAGCCGGTCAGGCCGGCCCCGAGGGCGAGGACGGTCGTCAGGGCGATGGTCTTGAGACGAAGGCGGCCGGGCAGCGGCAGCCCCCGGGTGGTAGTTTGCATGATGTTCTCCTGGGCGTGGACGCCGACTGACTGATGGTGTGGATGGGTGATGCCTCCCGCGAATCTCGCTGCGACGAGTTCGTTCGAACGTCGGTTCGATGTGGTCTACGCCCAGGGGGACGCCTCCAGGAGCGGGAGACCCGAGGCGGACCGGGGTGGGCGGCCTGCGAGCCGCCCGTGGTTGGATCCCCTGGACGTCAGAAACAACAAGAACGCCGGGCGGACAGCGGCACGCCGCCAACGCCCGGCACCGACCGCTCGAGGCGATGGCAGGGGATGTCAGACCAGACGGCCGGCCGCAGCCGTAGAACATTAGTCATGTTGAACTCCATCCCTGACGAGGTGAGACTGAACCTAGCAGGTGGATACGTACGTATGCAAATGTACACGTTAATCCCCGACAGCCTAAGCAAACACATCAACGGACGTCCAGTCCGTCTTGACGCCGCCAACACCGCCATCACACCCGTCTGACGCCGCCTGCCACGAGGATCATCGGTGGATCTGGGCTCAGCTCATCCGTCGTCTAGGGCCGCACCCAGCCGGGCCAAGGTCTTACCCAAGCCGATGGCGACGGCAGGGCTGAAACTGGCCAGGCCGCAGGCCGGGGTCAGGGTCAGACGGCCTACCGCCGGATCGACCGCCAACTCGTCCAGCAAGCGGCGGACCACCGGCAGTAGGGCGTCGAGGCTGAGGTCGGCCGGCCGGTCGGTGGCGGCCACCCCCAGCCAGAGGCGCCCGCCGTCTTGGTGGTAGGCGGCCAGGCGGTCGCGGGCCGGCCGGTCGAGTTTGGTCACGTCCAGGCTGACGCTGGTGAAACCGGCGGCCGGTAGCAGGTCGAGGTCCAGCCCCGGGGCGCAGCAGTGCAGGACGGTCTCGGCCAGCGGCCCCGCCGCAGAGCCCAGCCCGGCGTAGGCCGCCGCCAACTGGTCCGGCGGGACCGGACGGTGACGACCCAGCCCGGAGACGGTCTTGACCTCTCCGGCCATGACGGCCGGCAACATCGGCTCGTCCACCTGAAGTGACAATGTAACTTGTGGTAATAGGGCGCGCGCCCGGGCGCACCAGGCCCCGGCCGCCTCCACCCAGGCCTGGGCCAGGTCGCGGCCGGCGCCGGGGTCGGCCAGCAGGACCTGGCCGCTCCCCCGGGCCACCACGGCGGCCAGAGTCCAGGGGCCGGCCAGGCTGAGGTGGAAGTCACCCCGATGGCCCTGTAGGCGTTCGGCCACGATGTCGAGGTCGTCCCGGGCCAGCGCGGCGGCCCGACGCTGGGCCCGGCCGCGAGCGGCCGTGCTGGCCCAGCCCGTGGTCGTGGGCTCGAAGCCCAGGCCCTCGATCAGCCCCAGGGCCCGGCCCACCATGTCGGCCCCCAGGCCGCGGGCGGGCAACTCCGGCAGGAAGGGGGATCGGGGGAAGGCCTCCATCACCTGGTCGGCCGCCACCGCCGGGTCACTCCCAGGCCAAGACCCCAAGCCGGTGGCGCTCGTCACCGGGCCAGCCTAACCCCGACCCACTCGGCCGCCGACCCCTAGAGCCTCTTGGTGATCAGAACTCCGACGAATGAGCCGAGTTTTCATCACCTCCCGGGGTCCCCGCGAAGTACCGGACCGGAGCGCAGCGCAGGGAGGACACTTCGTGGGGCGGGTCGGGGTCCCCGCGAAGTACCGGACCGGAGCGCAGCGGAGGGAGGACACTTCGTGGGGTGGCTAGATGGTTGATTCCAAGCCATGGACTCGTCCTCACGCCCAGTCCTTGGAATTAACCATCTGACCGGCCGAGCCCGACCGCCGACCCCCAGACTGGTCGGACCGGAGCACCGCCCCAGGCCGTTTCTGACAAGGTTCGTCTCAGTCGCCGGGCGTATGGCGAAATGGCCTCGACGGGTGGTCGACGCGTGTACTATGACCCCGATTTCGCTACTTGAGTCGCAATGGCCGCAACTCGGGGAGACACGGCAGCGGCAGCGCCGACGGTCACGACGACCGCCGGCAGGCGTCTCCCAGGCCTGATCGGCGGCCCCGGCCGCCGGGCGGACAGCCTCTCAGGCGCCGCCGGCCCCAGGCCCGCCCGAGCCCGTCGGGGGGGCCGGTTCCAGACGAAAGGTGATTATGTCTTACCAATTGGACGGTTGGCGGGAGCCGACCCTGGGCCAGAACCTGGTCCGGGCCGGGGTCAAGCGGCGCGACTTCCTGGCCTTCTGCGGCGCCCTGGCCGGGATCTTCGCCCTCGGCGGCACCAAGAACGCCTGGGGCGACCCGGTGACCGGCGACGAGGTGGCCGACGCCCTGACCGCCGTCACCAAGCCGAACGTGGTCTGGCTGCAACTGCAGGAATGCACCGGCTGCATGGAGTCGACCCTGCGCTCCGGCGGCACCACCGTGGAGGAGGTGGTGTTGAGCCTGCTGTCGGTCAACTACAACGAGCTGGTCATGGCGGCGGCCGGCGAGGCCGCCAACAAGGCTTTGGACGAGACCAACGCCTCCGACCACATCCTGGTGGTCAACGGCTCCATCCCGACCAAGGACGACGGCATCTACTGCACCATCGGCGGCCAGTCCGCCGAACAGGTGCTGCGCCAGTCGGCCGAGCACGCCAGCGTCATCCTGGCCGTCGGGGCCTGCGCCGTCTGGGGCTCGGTCCAGGCCTCCAAGCCGAATCCGACCGGGGCGGTCGGCGTGGACCAGATCATCACCGACAAGCCGGTCATCAACGTCTCCGGCTGCCCGCCCATCGGCGAGGTCATCACCGCCACCGTGGCCTACATCTTAACCCACGGCGCCCCGCCCAACACCGACGCCGAGGGCCGGCCGCTATTCGCCTACGACCAGCGCATCCACGACTCCTGCCCCCGCCGCGCCCACTTCGACGCCGGCCAGTTCGTCCGTTCCTTCGACGACCGGGGGGCGCGCAACGGCTGGTGCCTCTACCAGGTCGGCTGCAAGGGCCCGAGCACCTTCTCGGCCTGCCCGATCATCCAGTGGAACCTCCACACCAGCTGGCCCATCGGCGCCGGCCACCCCTGCATCGGCTGCACCGAGAAACAATTCTTCGACCGCTTCACCCCCTTCTACCGCGTCCTGCCGTCGGTCCCCGGGCTGGGGGTTGAGGCCACGGCCGAGAAGGTCGGCTGGGGTCTGCTGGGGGCGACCGTGGCCGGCGTCGGCCTGCACGCCGGGGCCACCGCCATCCGCTCGGCCGCCGCCCGCCGGACCGCCGCCGCCGAGCCGCTCCAAGCCTTCGGCGACGGCCCCGTGCCGCTGCCCAATCCGACCCGCAAACCAGCGGCCGGGGACGCTCCGGCCGCCGCCCAGACCACCACCGATCCGACCGTTACCGTTGAGGAGCGCTGAGCCATGGCCGAACGTGTTGTCATCGACCCGATCACCCGCATCGAGGGCCATCTGCGCATCGAGTTGGAGACCGCCGACCAGCGGATCGTCCAAGCCTGGAGCGAGACCACCCAGTTCCGCGGCATCGAGGAGATCGTCCAGGGCCGCGACCCGCGTGACGTCTGGGCCTTCGTCCAGCGCATCTGCGGGGTCTGCACCTCGGTCCACGCCATCGCCTCGGTCACGGCGGTGGAGGACGCCATCGACTCCAACCCGCCGCCCCAGGCCCGGCTCATCCGAGACATGGTGCTGGCCTCCCAGGAGGTTCAAGACCACGTCATCCACTTCTACCACCTGCACGCCCTGGACTTCGTCAACGTGGCCAACGCCGCCGCCGGCGACCCGGCCGAGGCGGTGGCCTTCGCCCGCTCCATCGGCTCGACTTGGAGGGGCAACACGGTGGAGCGGATGACGGCGGTGCGCGACACCGTCCAATCCATCCTCGACTCCGGCCAGTTGAGCGTCTTCACCGGCGGCTACTGGGGCCACCCCGACTACCGCCTGCCGGCCGCCGCCGACCTGATGGCCGTGGCCCACTACCTGGACGCGCTGGAGTTCCAACGCTCCATGATCCGGGTCGGCACGGTCTTCGGGGGCAAGAACCCGCACCCCAACTTCCTGGTCGGCGGCATGGCCTGCACCATCGACCAGCGACGCTCCGAGTCGATCAACCAGGTCCAGCTGGACCAGATCGGCCAGTGGATCGCCGAGAGCGTCGACTTCGTCCAGTCCTGCTACCTGCCAGACGCCCTGGCCATCCTCGACGTCTACAAAGATTATTTCGACATCGGGGCCTCGTCGCCGGCCTTCCTGGCGGTCGGCCGCTCCGGCGCCGTCTACGGCGGCGACCCGACCCGCTCCACCCGCGACTCGGCCCACAACGACCTCGTCCCGGGCGTCATCGTCAACGGCGCCCTGCGCGACTTCGACCCCTCCCTGATCCAGGAATGGGTCACCTCGGCCTGGTGCGAGTACGCCGAGGGCGATGTCGGCCTGACCCCGGACAAGGGTGAGACGAAGGTCCGCTACACCGGCCCCAAGCCGCCCTACGAGTGGCTGGGCGACAACCAGGAGTACACCTGGTGCAAGGCGCCGCGCTACGACGGCCAGCCGGTCCAGGTCGGCCCGCTGGCCCGCGTCCTGCTGGCCTATCTGCAAGACGACCCCAGGACCAAGGAGATCGTCGACCAGGCGCTGACCCGCTACGGCATCGGCGTGGCCCAGCTCAACTCGACCGCCGGGCGCACCCTGGCGCGGGCGGTGGAATGCCTGACCTCGGTCGAGATCCTGGCCCAGAAAACCTTCCCGGCCTTCGTGGAGAACATCAAGAAGGGCGACATCGAGGTTTTCGACGCCACCAAGTGGGAGCCGGACAGCTGGCCCCAGCAGGCCTCGGGCTGCTCCTTCGTGGAGGTCGCCCGGGGCATGTTGAGCCATTGGGTGTCAATCGAAGACGGCCAGGTGTCGCACTACCAGGCGGTGGTGCCGACCACCTGGCTGGCCGGCGGGCGCGACGCCGCCGGCCAGCTCGGCCCCTACGAGCAGTCCCTGGCCGGCGACGGCCGCCATCCCCTGGTCGACCCCAGCCAGCCGCTGGAGCCGCTGCGCACCATCCACTCCTTCGACCCCTGCATGTCCTGCGCCGTCCACGTCTTGGACGCCGACGGCCTGGAATTACAGGCGGTGTTGTCATGACCGCCCCTCCCCGGGCGGCCGCGCCCGAACTGTCGGTGGCCGGGGCCTTCAGCCTGCGCGCCCTGTCCGAGGGCCGGGTGCTGGCGCTGGCCGCCGTCGCCCCTCCCGACAGCCCGGATCCGGTGGACCAGGCGCTGGCCCAGGCCTTGGCGGTCCAGCACCCCGACCTGCCGCTGACCACGTCCGACCCGGCCGACACCGACCCGGCCTCGGCCGAGCGCCATTACTCGGTCGCCCGGGCCAACGGCTTCCCGCTGGCCGACGGCCCCGCCGACGTGGTGGTGCTGCGGGGCGAGCTGGGCGCCGTGCTGGCCCACTGTCAGAAGCTGTCCCACACGGACCGGGGCCAGGTCGAGCGCAACGCCGTCTGGTACGCCCGCCGCGGCGTCCGCCCCCTGGGCGTGGCCATGGCCACGGTGGACCAGTCCGGGACGGTCGCGGACTTCCGTTTCCAGGGCTTCGTCAACCTCGGCCTGGGGAAAGTCCGGGTGCCCGTCACCAGCCCCTCCGACTGGTCCCGGGTCGATGTCTGGTCCTTGTCGCTGCGCCTGCAGCACTGGCTCAACGTCGCCACCATCTTCGCCCTCTGCCTGGCCGGCTATTTCATCATGCACCCCTTCTACGGGCCGGCCGACGGCGCCGGCGAGCGCAAATCCGGCTTTTTGATGGGCTATGTCCGGATGGCCCATTTCGGGGCCGCCGCCTGCTGGGTGGTGCTGGGGGTGACCCGGGTGGCGTCGGCCTTCGTGTCGCGCGACCGCCATCTGCGCTGGACCGAGTGGTGGCCGCTGAAACACAAACGGGATCTGCGGGCCCTGGGCCAGGTGGTCCAGCACTACGCCTTGATCAAGCCGGAGGGGCCGATATTCGTGGCCCACAACCCCTTGCAGCAGTTGACCTACGCCGCCTTGTACTGCGCCTGCGGCCTGCAGATGCTGTCCGGCTTCGTCCTATTCGGCCTCTACCACCAGGACAGCCCGATCTGGCGGCTGGTGTCGACGCCGGTCCACTGGTTCGGAGCCCCCAATATCCGTTTGTTCCACACGGTCATGATGTTCGCCCTGTGGGCCTTCGTGGTGATGCACGTCTACCTGGCGCTGCGGGCCGACTCGCTGGAGCGCAACGGCGGCGTCTCGTCCATGATCAACGGCGGCGTCTGGCTGCGCCGCGGCACCCGGCCGGTGGACGCCCCCGAGGTCGGATGACCGACCGGTCGGAGCCGCCGGCGCTGACGGTGCTGGCGGTGGGCAACTCCATCATGGGCGACGACGGCGTCGGCCTGGAGTTGCTGGCCGCCTTGCGGGTGGCTCGGCCCGACCCGAGGATCGACTACGTCGAGGGCGGCGTCGGCGGCTTGGAACTGTTGCCGGTGGTGCAGGACTGCCGCCGGCTGTTGATCCTGGACGCCGTGACCGGGGGCGAGCCCGGGACGGTGCGCCAGTTGGAGGGCGACCAGGTGCCCCGCCTACTACAATCTAAATTGTCGCCCCACCAGGTCGGGCTGCTCGACGTCCTGAGCGCCGCCCGACTGTTGCGCCAAGAGCCCGAGGCCCTGGCGGTGGTCGGGGTGGCGCCGCAGTCGGTCGAGCTGCGTTTGGGCCTGAGCCCGGTCGTGGCCGCCGCCGTCCCGGCGGCCGTCGCCCGGGCCGCCGCCGTGGTGGACCGATGGCTGGCTTGAGGATCGGGGCCGACGGGCTGGTCTCAGACGCCCCGACCAGTCCGACCCACGGCCGACGCCGCCACCCGCCGGCCGTTTTAGCCGCGCCAACCCATGACCACGACCAGCAGCGGGATTCTGCCGCTGTCACGGCCGCTCCACCCCACGACCGACGCCGCCTTGGCGCCCGGCCTGAGGCGTCGGGGCGGCGGTCAGCCGCCCCAGTCGGTTTCGGCTCCCTGCCCGGCGCCGTCGCCCCGGTCGATGTCGGCGCCCCGGTCGATGTCGGCGCCCCGCTCGGCTCCGGCGTCCAAGTCGGCGCCGGTCTCCAGGTCGGCGTACAGGACCTCGAACTCACGCCCGTGGACCAGTTGTCCGGCCGGGGCGCCGCAGACCGGGCAGGTCAAGGCGTAGAACTGGTCGATCTCCCGCTCGGCCCGGCAGGCCGGGCACCAGACGGCGGCGGCCACCAACTCCAACTCCAGCCGGGCGCCCCGCAGCCGGCTGCCGGCCACGGCTATCGGCCAGGCCCCGCGCAGGGCCTCGGGCTCGGCCCCGCTGAGACCGCCGACCCTCAGGCCGACCGCCTCGACACCGGTCGCCCCGGCCCGCTCGGCCGCCCGCTCGACGGCCTTCACCACGGCCGACAGCAGGCCCAACTCATGCACCGTCTTATGGTGTCACGGCCAGCGCTCCCCGGCCGGACTAAGCCCAGCTCCACCGATTCTCGACCACCGAGCGACCCCAATCATCGGTGGATCTGGGCTAAGGCGCGACGATGACCACCCGGCTGGTCTTGGACCAGATCCTCGACCCGGCCCAGGCCCGGGTGCGGCTGCGGCGCGACCCGGCCGGCCGGCCGCTGGCGGCCCGCTTCGACCTGGACGGCCTGCCCCGGGTGGAGGGGCTGTTGCTGGGCCGGCCGGTGGCCCAGGTGCCACCGCTGGTGGAGCGGCTGTGCGGCGTCTGCCCGACGGCCCACCACCTGGCCGGCGTCCGAGCCTTGGAGGCGCTGGCCGGGATCACCGACCTACCCGTCGGCGCCCGGCTGGTCCGCCGGCTGTTGCACCACGGTGCCGTGTTGGAGATGCAGGCCGGCCGTTTCTTGTTCCAGCGCCCGGACAGCGCCCGGCAGTTGCGCCACTTCGCCAAGCTGGCTATGGCGGCGGCCGGCTCGCCGGGGCATTTCCCGGTCACGGCGGTGGTCGGCGGCGTGGCCGCCCCGGTCGCGGCCGAGGCTCGCGACCGCTGCCGCCAACAGGTCGGCGCCGCCTTGGCGGTCGGCCTGGAGTTGGCCCGGGCTGTCTTGGCCGAGGCGGCCGGACCAACCGAGGCGGATGACTGGCCCGGCGCCGCCGTGGCCGCCTGCGACGGCGCCGGCCTCCCCCGCCTGGACGGCGACCGCCTGCGGGCGGTGGCGGCCGACGGCGCCGTGCTGGTGGCGGCGGCCGAGCCCCAGGGCTGGGACGCCCTGGTGGCCGAGGCTCGGCCGGGCGACCCGGCGCCGCGACCTTATCTGTTGTCTCTGGGGCCTCAGCGGGGGGCCTACCGGGTCGGCCCGGTGGCCCAGCTGAGCGTCGGCCGCCTGACCACGCCCTTGGCGGCCCAGCTCCAAGCCGACTGGTTGGGCCGCCCCCACGGCGCGCTGGCGGCCCGGGCCGTCATGGCCCTGCACTGTCTGGAGGTCATCGCCCAGGTCCTAGACCAGCCCGACCTGATGTCGGACCAACTGCTGTCGGACCAACTGCCGACCCCGCCCGCCCCAGGCTCAGCTCCATCGTTTCCCGACCGCCGACCGGCCCCGTCCGGGAGTGCCGACGGCGCCGCCGACGCCCACCGGACCGCCACGACGCCCATCACCCCCAGGTCCGGCGCCGCCGACGCCCGGAAGTCCACGGCGTCCGACGTCCCCCGGTCTGGCGTCGGCTGGTCCGACGGCGCCCGCGGCCTGCTGGTCCATCGCTACGCCGTGGACCGGAACGGCGCCTTGGTCGCGGCCCAGATCCTGACCCCGACGGCCCAGAACGAGCCCTGGCTGGCCCACCTGCTGACCCGGGCGGCCCGGCGGACCGAGCCCGAGCGGCTGGCCGCCGGACTGGAGGAGGCCATCCGGGCGGCCGACCCCTGTCTGCCTTGCACCGCCGCTCCCCCCGGGGCCATGGGCCTGATCATCGACGACCCGGCGGCCGCTGAGGCCCGGCCGGCCGACTGGGCCGAGGCCGGCCCGGCCGACCGCCCCGGAGCCGTCTCGACCAGTCGTCCGGACGATCACCGGGCCGTCCCGGCCCCAGTGGAAGGAGACTGAAGATGTGTGTCGCCGTGCCGGCTAGGATCGTCGCCCTCAAGCCCGGCCCCCTGCCGATGGCCTCCCTGGAGCAAGGGTCGCGCCGCGTCGACTGCTGTCTGGCCTACTTCCCCCAGGCGGCGGTGGGCGATTACGTCTTGGTCCAGCACGGCTTCGCCGTCGAACTGTTGGACCCGGAGTCGGCCGCCGCCTCCCTGGCGGCCTTCGCCGACCTGGGCCTAGTGGTGGAGGCCTCCTGACCCCGGGTGGAGGCGCCTCAGCGGATCAGGCGAGCCGCCCCGTCTCATCGGCCGCCCGGCGGCGGGCCAGCCGCCGCTCGTGCCGGTGGGCCACCAGCACAGCCAGGTAGTAGAGCCCGACCATGACCAGGGCCTGGACGATCATCGGCGCCGGGCTGGGCAGGGGGTTGATGACGGCCGCCAGGGTGAAGGCCACCAGCACCGCCACCCGCCAGCCGTGCAGCAGGGTCGAGACCTTGACCAGGCCGAGGAAGTTGGCCGCCACCAGCATCTCCGGCAGCAGGAAAGAGACGCCGAAAGCGATCACCAGGTACATGTAGAAGCCGACGTAGCTGTTGGCCGCCAGCAGGGCGGTGGCCTGGTCCGGCACGAAGGACACCAGCAGTTGGACCGCCCGGGGGGCCACGACCACGCCGGCGACGGCGCCGACGGCGAACAAGACCACGCCGATCAGCCCGAAGACCACGACGTGGCGTTTCTCGCCCCGCCTCATCCCCGGCCCGATGAAGGCGGCCAGTTGGAAGATCCACCAGGGGCTGGAGCCGACCAGCCCGATCCAGGCCGCCACCTTGAGCTTGAGGTCGAAGGCGGCGCTGATGGTTTGGAAGTTGAGCTGGGTCTGACTGTTCTCAATCCCGGCCAGGGGACGGCTGATGAAGTCGATCGCCGGCTGGTAGCAGAACCAGCCGGCGATGCTGGCGATCAGCCAGCCGACCAGGGCCCAGATCAGCCGGCGGCGCAACTCCCGGAAGTGGTCGGCCAGACTCATGACGGCCTCGGGGCCGCCTTTACGTCGCCTCACCCGGCCTCCCCGGGCCGCCCGCCTGAGCCCTGATCCACCGCTGATCGGCGGGGCGAGCGGCGCCAGACGGGTGTGCTGGCGGTGGCGTCGGCGTGAAGACGGACTGGACGTCCGTCAAGCGTCGGCGCGCCCGGATGAGTCGGCGCGCCCGGATGAGATCGTCCGGCAGTCGAGAAGCGGTGGCTTCGGGCCGAAGCTGGCCGACCATCAGCCAGTCGGCCCCGGCTCATACCGCTGGCGGGTTCGGACCGGCCGGCGGCGGGGAGGCCGGGGGCGGCGGGTCCGAGGCGGCCGGCCGCTCGGCCGTCACCGCCGGGGCCGCCGGGCCGACGGCCGGCGCCGGCTCCTGCAGCTCGTTGACCTCTTTCTTGAAAACCTTGAGCGATTGGCCGATCGACCGGGCCACGTCCGGCAGTCTCCGGGCGCCGAAGATCAGGACCAGGACCACGATCAAAATGATGATGTGGGAGGGTCTCACCGGTTGCCTCCTTCTTCCCCGGCCGCCTCGCCGGCGGCGGGCTCAGGACTAGTTGGGGCTGAACCTACACCGACGGCCTGCTTGGCCCAAGCGTCCATCTCCTCGCGGACGGTCTGCCGCACCAGGACGCGCGGGTCGTACTGGCGCCAGTCGAGCTGGGCCGGGTCGAGCTTGAGGTCGGCGGCGATGCCGGCCAGGTTGGTACCCTGGCGCAGCTTGGCGCTCCAGGCGCGGAAGGCGGCCAAGGCCCGTCGGAACAGTTTGAAGGCTTGGACCAGGCCCTTCGGCCCGATCACGATCACGGCCAGCACCAGCAGGACGACGAACTCGGCCGAGTTGATCCCGAACAGCTCCATCGCTCCACCTAGTCTCTACTATCGGGTCTCTCGCGATCGGGTCTCATGGGGCTGCGCCTCCCTGGATCGGGCCCGCCGGAAGCGGTCCGGCGGGACCGCCCGAGGCTCCCGACTCCGACACCGCCGAACCCCACGATCTCGAACGACTCAATCTAACCACCATCCGGCCGGGGCCGGAGCGCCTCTCCAGCCTGGCCGCTCAAGGCTGTCCTCTCCAGCCGGCCGCGCGAGTATTGTCTCGGACATGGCACCATCCGGCACCCCCGCCCGCCCGCGTCTGACCGTCGACCAATACCGCGAACGAGTGTTGGCGGCGGCGGTCTTCGGGGCCTGGCCGGCAAGTGAGACCGTCGCCACCGAAGCGGCTCTGGGGCGCGTGCTGGCGGCCGAGGCGCGCGCCGGCATCCCCATACCCCGGTGGCCGAACGCCGCCATGGACGGCTTCGGCATCGCCTATCGGGACGGGGCCCCACTGGTGGAGCACGCCGTGGTGGCCGACATCCCCGCCGGGCGTCTGACGCCGCAGACGGTCGGTCCCGGCCAGGCGGCGCGGATAATGACAGGCGCCCCCACCCCCCCGGGGGTCGACACCGTGGTGCCTTTGGAGGACTGCCTGGCGGACGGGCGGACGGTGCGCTTCGTCGGCCCGATCAGGGCGGGACAGCACGTCCGGCTGGCCGGGGAGGACGTTGAGCCGGGCGCCCGCGTGGTGGCCGCCGGAACACTCCTGGGGGCGCGACATCTGGCCGCCATCGCCGCCGTCGGGGTGGACCGGGTGACGGTGGCACGCCGCCCGCGCGTCGGCCTCGTCACCACGGGTGACGAGTTGACCGCCCCCGGGGACGAGCTCGGCCCGGCCTCGATCTACGACTCCAACGGGCCTTACCTGGCCGGCGCGGTGGCCGAGGCGGGCGGCCGGGTGACCAGCCGGTCGCGCGCCGGGGACACCGCGCGGTCTTTGACCCGCGCCCTGGACGAGGCCGCGGCCGGCGCGGACCTGGTCTTGGTCACCGGCGGCGTGTCCGTGGGCGACCGGGACATCGTCCGCGAGCTGCTGGTCGGCGCCGGCGGCCAGGCGGTGACGGTGGCCATGCAGCCGGGCAAGCCGCAGGCCTCGGCCCAGTGGGCCGGCGTCCCCGTGCTGGCCTTCCCCGGCAACCCGGTCGGCGCCGCCGTCTCCTTCGCCTGCTTCGCCCGTCCCGTCTTGGCGGCGATGCTGGCGCGCGCCCCCCAGCCGCCGTCCTGGGCGGTCGTCGGCACGGGCTGGCCCAGTCCCTCGGGGCGCAGACAGTTCATGCCGGTGGCCACGCGCCCCCGAGACGACGGCCGTTGGCTGGCGCGGCCGGCCTCGCCCGGGGGATCGGGCTCGCACCTGGTGGCCTCGCTGGCCGGAGCGGACGCTTGGGCGGTGATCGATGAGGCCGTCACGCTGGTGCGAGCCGGCGACGTCGTCCCTCTGGTCGCCCTCGCCTGAGCCCAGTTCCACCGATCCTCGACCACCTAGTGGTCGGTCGCGATTGGCCGCTTGGGCGTGAGGGTGGCGTTGTGTTTCCAACATCACAAAGGGCGGCGCGGCGCCCTGGGGCGCTGCTGCGAAAACGCTGTCCGCGCCCGGGGCCCTCGGCTTTCCCGATGACCGCCCGGCGGCCAAGGCCGCTGGGCTGAGTCCGGCTCTGGCGGCCGGGATCAGCCGGACGTCAGCCGCCCGCGAAGGGCGGCAAGACGTCGACCGTCGAGCCGGCGGGCAGCGGCCCGTCGTCCGAGAGGGGCCGCCGGGCGCCGTCGACCAGGAAGGTCGCCGTGGCCAGGGCGCGGGCGAAGTCGTCGCCCCGGTCTTTGACGAGCCGGTCGAGCGTCGCCGCCAGGGACTGGCCCGCCGGGGCCGCCTGCGACGACCGGCCGGCGGCGTCGCGGGCCGAGGCGAAATAGCGGATGCGGACGACGCCCCCGGGCTCGCTCATGCGGCCGGGCCGGCGGCGCGCGCTCCCAGCTCGTCCCGGATGCCGGTCAGGGCGGCCGTCACCGCCGCCCGGCCGCCCCCGGCGCGGGCGGCCGCGTAGCCGGCGGCGAAGGCCGCCACCGGGGCGGCGGCGTGGGCCACGCCGTGGGAGGTCTCACGCACCACGGCCAGCAGGTCGACCCAGTCCGGCGTCTCCAGCCCCGTCAGGTCGAGGCGGGCGCGCAGAGCCTCCAGCCACTGGTCGACCACTGCCAACTCGTCCATGAATAATCCTTTCATTGTTGGGGTGGTTTCGGGAGGCCTCCCGAAACCGGCCCGGGCCACGTCGGCCCAGGTGTCGAGATCCAGCGCGCTGGCCGCCGGGACCGCCACGCCCACCAGGTCGAGCCCGCCCAGGAGGTCGCCCAGGGACGGCCCCCGCCCGGCCGGGTCAAACAGGTCGGGCGGTGGGACGCGGGCGCGGGCGCGTTGCAGCGCCCGGACGGCGTAGACGCCGGTGAGCCATTGCCGGCGCCCGGCGGCCAGGGCGACTAGGCCGTCAACAGGCTGCGGCCGGCCGGCGATGGCGGCCCGCAGCGCGGCCAGCGCCGGGCCGGCCGCCGGCATGTCGCCGGCCAGGAGCATCACATAGTCCGCCGTCGCCCCGGCCGCCGCCAGCGCCTCCAGCCCGGCCTCGACCGCCCTGACGGGCCCCGAGCCGGCCGGCCGCTCGCAGGTGACCAGGACGTCCGGGGACCGGGGCAGGGCCGCGCGCGCCGTCGCCTCGGGGCCGACCACCACCACCGGCGCCGCCGGACGACAGGCCGCGACGGCTAGTTCCAACACCGTCCGCCCGTCGGGGCCGACCAGGCCGGTCTTGTCGACGCCGCCCAGCCTGGTGGCGCCCCCGCCGGCCAGGACGATCGCGGCCAGCTCCCGCACGGCCTCAGCCGCCGATAGCCGACATCGGGCGTCGCGGCGGCCGGAAGCCCGGCCGGCCGATGCCGTGGCCAGCCGGCTTGTCGGCCACGCAGAGCCGGAAGATCTGGCTCAGCTCGGCGTCCGAGGCGCCCGCCCGCATCGCCCCCAGCAAGTCGGACTCGGCGTCGCTGAACAAACAGCCTCGCAACTGGCCGTCGGCCGTCAAACGGACCCGGTCGCAGCGCGCGCAGAACGGACGGGTGACGGCGGCGATGACGCCGACCGTGCCCGGCCCGTCGTCGACCAGCCAGCGCGCGGCCGGCGCCGTGGTCGTCTCCGGCAGCGCCGTCAGGCGGTGGGAGGCCCCCAGCCGCTCCAAGATGGCGGCGGCCGAGATCATCCGGTCGCGCCGCCACAGGCGACCGCCGTCCAGGGGCATCTGTTCGATGAACCGCAGTTCGAAGCCCCGGGCCAGGGCGAAGGCCAGCAGCTCCTCGGCGTCGCCGTCGTTCACCCCCGGCAAGAGGACGGCGTTGATCTTGATCGGCTCCAGGCCGGCCTCTCGGGCCGCCTCCAAGCCCTCCAAGACCAGGCCCAGCCGGTCGCGCCCCGTGACGGCCGCGTAGCGCAGCCGGTCGACCGAGTCGAGCGACACGTTGACGCGGCCCAGACCGGCTCGCGCCAGCGGGCCGGCGACGTCGGCCAGTCCCACCCCGTTGGTGGTCAGCGACACCGCGGGGGCCGCCGGCAAGTCCACGATGCCGGCGACCAGCTCGACCAGGTCGGGTCGGGCCAACGGCTCGCCGCCGGTCAGCCGGACGTTCACCAGGCCGAGCCCGGTGGCCAGGCCGACCGCCCGGACGATCTCGGCCGCCGTCATCAAGGAGCGGGCGGGCAGCCAGGGGATGCCTTCCGCCGGCAGGCAGTAGGAGCAGCGCAACGGGCAGCGGTCGGTCACCGACACCCGCAGATCGCGGTGCGCCCGGCCCAAGCGCCGGTCGCGCAGCGGACCGTCCGGGAACGGCTCCGTCCGGGGAACGGACAGCGGCCGGTCCGGCCCGGCGGCGGCGCCCGGCGCCGGCCGCACGACCGTGGTCATGAGCCCACCCACTCGTCGGAGCCGTCGGCGAAGTGTTGCCTCTTCCAGGCCGGCAGCCCGGCTTTGACCCGGTCCACCAGCTCGGCGCAGGCCGCGAAGCCCTCGGCCCGGTGGGCGGTGGCGACGACGGCCGCGAAGGCCACCTCCCCGACCGCCAGCGCCCCGGTGCGGTGGCGGGCCGCGACCGCTTGCACCTGAGGCCGCTCGGCCAGCCAGGCCGCCAACAGGCGGCCCAGCTCGCGGCCCGCCGCCGGGTGGGCCTCGTAGTCCACCCGCGTGACCCGGCGGCCGCCGTCATGGTCACGGACGGCCCCGACGAAGCTGACCACCGAGCCCGATTCGGCCCGTCGCACCGCCGCCTCGAGGGCGCTGGGGTCGATCGGCTGCGGCCCCACTCGGGCCTCGACGATCCGCCCATCGGTCCCGTCCGCCTCCGGCCCGGCCCCGCCCGTGTCCGGCCCGACCCCGCCCGCCTCTGGCCCGGCCCCGCCCGCCCGGACGGCGGCCGGACTGGCGGCGGCCGGCGGGGCATGGTCCAGGCCGTCCAGCTGGTCGACGATGTGGGCCGCCAGCGGGGCGATGAGGGCCGCCGTCTCGGCCGCCGCCTGGGGCGAGCCCGGCGCCGCCAGCACCAAGGCCCGGCGGCCGCCCCGTTCGACCACGCCCGCGACCGACCGGCTCAAGGCCGCCGAGGCGACCGCGCGGGCGCCGATCGCGCGCACCGCCTCGGCCAGCCCCGGGACCGGCGCCGCCAACAGGGGGCCCAAGGCCTCGGGGGTGACGTCCCGGGGGCTCAGCCCCGTCCCGCCGGTGGTGATGACTAGTCGGCGGCCGGCGTCGACCAGCTCCAGGACGGCCGACCGGATCGCCTCCACCTGGTCCGGCACGACCCGCGCCACGACCGAGGCGCCCGCCCGCTCCAAGGCCGCCACGATCAGCGGCCCGGACTGGTCCGCCCGGGCGCCGGCGGCACAACGGTCCGACACGGTCACCACGCCGGCCGGCGGCGCCGCCGCCACCCGGCCGCCGTCGGCCCAGGCCCCCGAGGCGCCGCCAGACTTGGCCACCACCTTGACCGACTCCAGACCGGCCGCCCGGTCGACCGACTTGATCATGTCGATCACCGTCAGACCGGCCACAGCGGCGGCGGTCAGCGCCTCCATCTCGACCCCCGTGCGCGCGACCGTCGCCACCTGGGCGGCCACCACCACGGTCGCGCCCACCGCGATGTCGATATCGACGGCGGTCAGCGGCAGCGCGTGGCACAGCGGTATCAGCCAGCTGGCGCGCTTGGCGGCCTGGATGCCCGCGATCCGGGCGACCGCCAGGCCGTCCCCCTTGGCCAAACGGCCCTCGCGCAGCAGCCGGCGGGACTGCTCGGAACAGCGCACGACCGCCACGGCGCGGGCCTCCCGCCGGGTCTCCGGCTTGGCGGCGACATCAACCATGCGCACCCGGCCGGCCGCGTCGGCGTGCGTCAACTCCGCCGGCGGGCCGTCGCCCGGCTCGGCGGCGGCCGTGGCGCCGGGGTCTGGGAGACGAGGATAAGAAGTCACGGTTCGACCAACTCCTTAGTCAGAGGGCTGCGATGATACCTCGCCCCGACTCCCGAGAGGGAGTCTGGACACGGCCCTGGGCGGCCCCGGGAGGGGGTCGCCCGGCGCTCGGGAAGGACTCAAACCAGGGGGTTGTCGCGCCTTTGCGACTGGGCCTGGAGCGCCCGCAGCATGGCCTTGACAGCCGCCACCCGTTGCGTCCCGGGCCGGCAGACGGCCAAGACCCGGTGGGTCGAGAACTCGGGGAAGGCCCGCGCCACGACCGCCGGGTTGACGTGCGCCGCCAGGCAGGACCGCGTCAGGGCCGAGACGGCGCCGATTTGGGCGACCAGCTCTTGGGTGACGACATAATCGTCGCTCTCGTGCCGCACCCGGGGCCGGAAGCCGGCGCGCGCGCACAGGCCGACCAGGTGGTCGTGGCAGGCGGAGTGGCCGAAGACCCAATCCTGATCCTCCAGGTCCGCCAGCGCCAGCCGCTCCGAGGACGCCAGCCGGTGTTGGGCGGACATCACCAGGCAAACGTCGTCTTCGAATAGTGGAAGGCTGAAATAGGCTGAGAGATCAACCTGGCCGAGATCGCCGAGATGCTGGTAGACCACACCGAGGTCGACTTTGCCGGCCTCCAGCAGCGCCAGCGTGGCGGCCGGATCGGCCTCGCTCAACGTCAGGTCGACGCCGGGCCCGGCGTCGGCCCGCAGCCGGGCCCAGGCCGGGGGCACGAGGGTGGCCAGGGCCGACGCGAAAGCCGCCAGCCGCACGCTCCCCCGGCGCAGGCCCCTGGTCTCCTGGGCCTCGATGACGATCGCCTCCAGATGGTGGGCCATGGCGTTGGCGTGGGCCAGCAGGTCTTGCCCGGCCGCGGTCACCGTCACCCCGGAGTGGCCGCGCAGCAACAACGGCACCCCGAGCGCCCGCTCCAGCGAGTTGATGTGGGCGGAGACGGTGGGCTGTCTGAGGCCGAGCGCCCGCGCGCCGCCCGACATCGACCCGGCCTCGGCCACCATCCGGAAAACCATCACCCAGCCCGGGTTCAACTCCATAGAAATATCCTATATCAAACCATCACAGTTCGCGCATCCACGATCTGACTAAAACTGTGGAAACGGCCGGCCGCCGTCACTAGCATCAACCAAAACCCTGGCCTGAGCCTTCGCTGGGGAGGGCTGGACCGGGGATGGCCGGGACGGTCTGCCAGACTCTCTGAGGAGCGTGTTTCATGGCTCAAGACAACGCCGCGCCGCCTAGCGGCGCCGGAGCTAGTCGGACGGTCACCCGGCGGCGGTTCCTCGGCGGCGCCGTCGCCGTCGGGACGCTCGGCGCCCTCGGCGGCCTGGCCTGGCGCTTCGGCCCGGACCTGTTCCACGCGGCCTTCTCGCCCAAGGCCGCCGAGGGCGCCGCCGCCGCCGTCGGGACCAAGCTGTTCACCACCTGCGGCCAATGCGATCAGGAGTGCGTGGTCACCGCCACGGTCCGCGGCGGAGTGCTGACGAAGCTCGACGGCGTGCCGGGGGACCAGAAGTCCGACGGCCACCTCTGCCCCAAGGGCCAGGCCGGGATCATGGAGCTGTACAACCCCTACCGGCTGAAGAAGCCGCTGGTCCGGACCAACCCGGTCAAGGGCTTCGACGTCGACCCCGGGTGGAAGGAGGTCTCCTGGGAGGAGGCCACCGACGTGGTGGCCTCCAAGCTGGCCGAGATCCTGGCCAGCGACGGACCCCGGGCCATCGCCGGCGACGACTTCAACTACATCGGCAGCTTCGCCAAGGCCCTGGGGACGCCCAACACCTATCGCTGCGGCAATACTTGTTTCTACGGCCCCTACGCCACCCAGCTGGCGGTGACGGGCGGCAACTTCATCCACGCCGACCTGCGCCCCGGGGTGACCAAGTACATCCTGGCGCTGGCCAACACCGTCGGCACGGTCGAGAACCCATTCGCCCGCCAGGTGGCTCAGGCCAAAGCCGGCGGCGCCAAGCTGGTGGTGCTCGACCCCAGGCTGTCCGAGGCGGCGGCCAAAGCCGACCTCTGGGTGCCGATCAGGCCGGGGACGGACCAGGCCGCCCTGCTGGCGATCATCAACGTCATCATCGCCGAGGACCTCTACGACCACGACTACGTGGACTCCAAAACGGTCGGCCTGGACGAGCTGACCGCCTTCATCCAGCCGTACACGCCCGAGTGGGCGGCGGCCATCACCGGGGTCGACGCCGCCACCCTGCGCGGCATCGGCCGGGACATGGGGACGATGCGCCAGGCGGTGGCGATCATCCGCAAGGGGCCGTCCCGCTCCCGCAAGGACTCCTGGCGCATGGTCCACGCCTGGGCGATCCTGAACGCCTTGGTCGGCGCCATCGACATGCCCGGCGGCTGCATCGCGGACCGCAGCGCGCCACTGGCCGCCGTCTCGGCGGCCAAGAAGGCGCCGGCGCCGTACCCGGAGGCGATCGACTCGCGCGAGAAGCTGATGCCGACGCCGGGCGGCCTGTACGACGCCAACCTGGGCAACTTCGGCACCCAGGACGCCTTCGCCGACTCGATCGTCAACGGCCCCTACCCGATCAAGTTCCTGCTCTGCGCCGGCGCCAACTGGCTGCACTCGTCGCCCAACACCGACAAGTGGGTGAAACTGCTCCAAGACCGCTTCCTGACCGTCATCGACTACCAGATGACCGACACCGCCTGGCTGGCGGACGTGGTCCTGCCCTGCCCCACCTACCTGGAGCGCGAGGAGCTCATCAGCGCCAAGAACTACGCCCCCCTGCCCCAGGTCCAAGTCCGCCAGCCGGTGGTCGAGCGGCTGTACGACACCCGGACCGAGGCCGAGATCTACGACTTGCTGGCCGAGCCGCTGGGCCTGGCCGATTACCTGCCCCCCGAGGGCGAGCAGGTCTTCGACACCAGGCTGGAGCCGCTGGGCCTGACCTTCGACGAGCTCAAGGCCAAAGGCTTCATAATCCTTGACCAGCCGTTCACGCCGACGACCAAGTTCAAAACCCCCAGCGGCAAGATCGAGTTGTGTTCGAGCGTTTTGGCGGACGCCGGCTTCGACCCCTTGCCGACCTGGGTGGGAGAGCCGGTGGAGCCGACCGACGAGTATCCGCTCTACTTCGTCAGCTTCAACAGCGCCCGCACCTTCATGTCGGAGCACGCTTGGAACGAGTGGCTCAACCAGGCGGAGGACTACGGCCTCTGGATCAACGCCGCGACGGCCGCGGCCCGAGGCATCCGGTCCGGCGACAACGTGACGGTGACATCGCCCTACGGCAGGCTGACGGCGCCCGCCCGGATCACCCAGGGCATCCGCCCCGACACGGTGGCTCTGCTGCACGGGCACGGCCACCGCAACACGGGTTCGGCGCCCTTGACGCGGCTGGGGGCGAACGACAACGACATCGCCCGGCCGGCCACGGCCCAAGACCACATCGAGTGGTACCAGTCCAAGGAGGAGCCGTTCGCCAACGCGCGCTACCGCGACTTCACCGTCAAAATCGAAAGAGTCTAGGAGGGCCGCCGGTATGGCACGTTGGGGCATGACCATCGACCTTGATCTATGCATCGGCTGCGAGGCCTGCACCGTGGCCTGCAAGGCCAACAATTTCACCCCGTCCGGGGTGTCCTGGCTGCGGATCGTCAAGGACGAGGCCGGCCAGTTCCCGAACGTCACCCGGCTGCCGTTCCCGCTGCAGTGCCAACAATGCGCCAAGGCGCCCTGCGTCGATGTCTGTCCGACCGGGGCCACCTATGTGCGCGACGACGGCATCGTGGCGGTCAACTACGACAAATGCGTCGGCTGCCAGTACTGCGTCCTGGCCTGTCCCTACGGGGCGCGGACCTTCGTGGAGGACCTGGCGCCCTACTACCCGGCCGGGAAGACCGAGTTCGAGCTCTTCGCCGGCCTGCTCGGCGGCGAGCCCGACGCCGCCACCGGCCTGCCGGGGCGCCACCAGGCCGGGGTGGTCGAGAAATGCGTCTTCTGCGTCCAGAAGATCGAGTCCGGCATCGCCGCCGGTCTGACGCCGGGGGTGGACGCCGACGCCACGCCGGCCTGCGTCGTCACCTGCATCGCCGGGGCGCGCGTCTTCGGCGACCTGGACGACCCGGACAGCGCCGTCTCCCGCAAAGCCAGCTCCTCGGGCGCCTTCCGCTTCCACGAGGAGTACGGCACCGAGCCCAACATCTATTACCTGCCCGCGCGGCAGTTGGCATAGCACTACGCGTCAGGGGTGAGAATCATGCCGGATCCAATACCCGCCGAGCAGACGACCTGGGGGTCGCTGGTGGTCATCTATCTGTTCATCGCCGGCGTCGGCGCGGGCGCCTACCTGACAGCCTGGTGGGCGGAGCGCCGCGGCCTGTCCGACCGGGTGGCCGTGGTGGGACGCCGTCTGGCGGGACCCCTGGTGGCCCTGGGCGCGCTGCTGCTGGTCTTCGACCTGGGCGCCGGCCTGACCCACCCCTGGCGGATCGTCTGGCTGTACACCCATCCGACGTCGATGATGAGCCTGGGGATTTGGATCCTGTCGGTCTTCATGGTGCTGGCCGTGATCGACGGCTACGCCTCGCTGGTCAAGTTCCGCGGCCGCCGGCTGCCCCGCCTCCGCGCCCTGGGAACGGTCGCCGCGGTCACAGCGGTCGGCGTCATGGTCTACACCGGCCTGTTGCTGGGCGTGATCGGCGCGGTGCCGTTCTGGAACAATCCGGCGCTGCCGCTGCTCTTCCTGGTGTCGGCGCTGTCGACCGGGATGGCCGCCACGCTGGCCGGGAGCGTCATAGTCTCGCGCCGCGCCGATGGCGTGGCGGCCTTCGGCGGCCTGCACATCGGGCTGGTGGGGACGGAGGCCCTGGTGCTGGCGGTGCTCCTATTCTTCGCCGCCACCAGCCATCAGGCGACGACGCGATCCTCCTTCCAGGCCATCACCCAGGGCGGCCTGGCCCCGGTCTTCTGGCTGGGCCTGGTGACCCTCGGCCTGGCCGTGCCCTTGGTCTACAACCTGATCGGCCGCCGGCCGGCCGGCGCCGTCCTGCACGCCCCGGTCCCAGTCCTGCTGGAATGCGCGGCGGTTCTGATCGGCGGCTTCCTGCTGCGCCACCTGATCGTCGCGGCCGGCATGGTGGGCCATGGGTTCGTCTCGATTTGAGGCCGGCGCGACGCCGGTGACGTCGCCCGACCGCTCGGAGGCCGCGGCCCTGGGCCTGATATCGGGACTGCTGCTGGGCCCCCCGTCGGCGGCGGTGGCCCGGGGGTTGGCGGCGGCCGGCCTGGGACTGCCGGAGCCGGCGGACCCGGAGGCTTTGGCCCGCGACCATCTGAGACTGCTGGGCGGCCTGCGGCCCGGCCACGGCCCGCCGCCGCCCTATGAGTCCGTCTGGCGGGGCGAGGGCCGGGTCATGGGCCGGGCCACCGAGGCGGTCTTGTCAGCCTACGACCAGGCCGGGGCCTGGCTAGAAGGCGCCGACGGGCGGCCGGCGGACCATGTGGGCTTCGAGATCGGGTTCCTGTCCTACCTGGCCAAATGCCACGACGAGGCCGCGGGCCGAGACGACTCGGCGGCGCGGCTCAAGGCCGAACGGGCCTGGGACGAGTTCATGGCGGACCATGTCATGATGTGGGTGCCGGACTTGTGCCGGACACTGGAGAGGGCCGATCCCGGAGGCTTCTACGGCACCTTGGCCGCCTGGCTGGGGAACTACCTGGCGGCGGCCGGGGACGCCGAGCCAGCCGAGCCATGATCCGACTGAGGCTGGACGGCGCCGCCGAGACCATGGCCGCCCGTCTGACCGAACGGGCGGCGGAGCGCTGGCCGGGCGCGGTGACGGGTCCAGACGACCCGGCGGCGGCCGGGCTGGCCGTCGCGGTCGACGGCTTAGACGAGGAGGCGGCCTGGTTCGCGGTCAGCCTCCAACTGGCGGTCGCCCTGGCCGGGGACTCCCCGGCCCGCGCCATCCCGACCCGGCCCGGCGGCGGGCTGTCGCGCCGCGGCCTGTTCTCCATCCTGAGCCCGGACGGCGGCGGGGCGGACGACACCGGGCCGCGACTCGACCTGGGCGCCTGCCAGTCCCTGAACGGCTGCGACCAGTGTGTCCGGGCCTGCCCGCCAGGGGCCTTGGCCGTCGTCGACGGCCGCTTGGCCATCGATCCCGGCCTCTGCCAGCGTTGCGGCGCCTGCGCCGCCGCCTGCCCGGTCGCGGCGATCGAGCATCCGCCCTGGTCGCGGCGGGCTTTCGCGGCCGTCCTGGCCGTCGTGGGGGCCGCCGCCCGGGGGCGGGACGTCGCCCTGGTCCTGAGCTGCGCCCGAGAACCCCGACCGGTCTCACCCTGGGTGGCTTGGGCGCAGGTGCCCGGCGTGGCGGCGGTCGGGGAGCGTCTCCTCTGCCGGGCGGCCGCGTCCGGGGCGAAGGCCGTTGTGGTGCATTGCCCGGACGGCGCCTGCGGGCAACGCCGCCGGGGCCGCCAGGCGGTGGCCGCCGTGGCGGCGGCGCTGGCCGGGCGCGGCCCCGACCTGCGCTATGTGGAGGGGCCGGCGGTCGCGGACGCCATCCGCCAGGCGCTGGCGGCGGGGCATCGTCTGGGGCCGCCGCCGGACCAAGCCGATCTTTGGGCGGCTTTCGACGCCTCGGCCCGGGCCGTGGCCGCGCCGGGGACCGAGGCCCGGCGGATCGGCTACACGGGGGTCAAGGTGTCGCCGGCTTGCACATCCTGCGGCGCCTGCGTCTGGGCCTGCCCGCGCCAGGCGCTGGCGCTGGACCAGGGGAGGCTGACCTTCCGGACGGCGGCCTGCACGGCCTGCGGGGCCTGCGTCGGCCGCTGCCCGGAACGGGCGATCAGCTTGGGGCCGGCCGGAGGAACAGTCGCGGAGCTGTCCCTACCAGCCCTGGCCCATCAAGACCAGCTGGCGCGCTGCGGCCGCTGCGGCAGCGTGGTCGGCCCGAGGGCGATGTTGCGTCGGGTGGCGGCGATCCTGGGGACGCCAGCCTTCCCCGAGGACATGTGCCCGACCTGCAAGGCGGGTGTGACATGGCGCTGACGACGACAGTTTGGGAAACCAAGTGGTGGGCCACGGAGCCGGGGACGGCGGGTGGCGGAACCACTGGGGACGCGGGCCTCCCCCGAGGCGTTGTGCCCGACCTGCCAGACGAGCCCGACCTGGCGCTGACAACGACAGTTTGGGAAACCAAGTGGTGGGCCACGAAGCCGGGGACGAAAGGGTCGGGCGCGACGAGGCCGGGCGCGACGAGGTCGTGGACGCCATGGGACGACCCGCTCCCCCTCTCGCCAACCCCCCCCCCCAGCCCGACGCGGTGACTGATGGCCGGCACGCCCGCCCGGTCGGGCTGCCCGGATTCAGCCCGGCGGGCCTGGGGCGACCGCGCCCGACCGGCGTGGCGGTGGTCGGAGCGGACGGACCGGGGTCACCGGTTTTAAGACCGTCCCGTCGCCGGGACAAGTGAGAATGAAACCAACTAATGAGAGAGAACAACATGTCAATAACACGTAAGTGCGCGGCCCTGGGGGCCGTGCTGGCCCTCGCCCTGACCGGCTGCGGGCAGACCACGGAGCCGGATCAAGGGTCGGCCGACTCCTCCGGACCGGTCGTGCAAGAGCCGGATGAGACGCTGTCGGGGAGCCTGATCGTCTTCGCGGCGGTGTCGCTGACCGACACCTTCAACGCCATCGGCGCCGCCTTCCAGGAGGCCAACCCCGAGGTCGAGATCACCTTCTCCTTCGACGGCTCGCCCACCCTCGTCAGCCAAATCGAACAGGGCGCGCCGGCCGACGTCTTCGCCTCCGCCGACCAGCCCAACATGGAGAAACTGACCACGGCCGGACTGGCCTCGGACCCGACCTTCTTCGCCGCCAACTCCATCACCGTGGCGGTGCCGGCTGACAACCCCGCCGGCGTCACCGCCCTGGCCGACCTGGGCAAGCCAGAGGTCAAGACTGTCCTGTGCGCCGCCGAGGTGCCCTGCGGGGCCGCCTCGAAGCGGGTCCTCGAAGCGGCCGGCGTCACCCTGGAGCCGGTCAGCCAGGAGCAGAACGTCAAGTCGGTCGTCACCAAGTTGACGCTGGGCGAGGCGGACGCGGGCATGGTCTACGTCACGGACGTGGCCGCCGCCGCCGGGGCCATCACGGCCATTCCGCTGCCCGACGACGCGGCCGTCCAATCCGCCGCCCGCACCGACTACCCGATCGCCGTGGTCGAGGCCTCGACCAACACCGACCTGGCCGCCGCCTTCGTCAGTTTCGTCCTCTCCCAGCAGGGGCAGCAAATCCTGGGCGACGCCGGCTTCCTCGCGCCGCTGCGGTGAGGCTCTCACCGGGCCTGCCCCGCTGGGCGCCGGCGCTGGCCGGGGTCGGCTTCCTGGTGATCGCCGCCCCGGTGTTCGCGCTCGTCTGGCGGGCGCCCTGGAGCATGTTGGGGAGTCTGCTGGCCTCGCGGCCGGCGCTGTCGGCCTTGCGCCTGTCCTTGATCACGTCCCTGGGCGCGACGGTCGCCTGCCTGGTCATCGGCGTGCCGGCCGCGCTCGTCCTGTCCCGCGCCAACGGGCCGGCGGCCAGCGTGGCGCGCGCCATCATGCTCATCCCGCTGGTGCTGCCGCCGATGGTCAGCGGGCTGGCGATGCTCCTGCTGCTGGGCCGGCGCGGCCTGGTGGGCGGCCCGCTGGCCCAGTTGACCGGCTACGCCCTGCCGTTCACGACGCCCGCCGTGATCGTCGCCCAGACGTTCGTGGCGCTGCCCTTCTTGATCGTCAGCGCCGAGGGCTCCCTGCGCGCCGCCGGTCTGGAGTTCGAGCGCGCCGCCGCCTCGCTGGGGGCCCGTCCGACCCGGGTCTTGCGCACCGTCACGCTGCCGCTGCTAGCCCCGGCCCTGCGCGGCGGGACGGTCTTGTGCTTCGCCCGGGCGCTGGGCGAGTTCGGCGCCACCGCCCTGTTCGCGGGCAACCTGCCGGGCGTCACCCAGACCATGCCGCTGTCGATCTACACCGCCTTCAACGGCTCCGACATCGGCCAAGACGTCGCCACCGCTTTGTCGCTGGTCCTGATCGGCGTGTCGCTGGTGCTGCTGATCGCCTCCGGCACCATGGGACGGGTCAGGGCGGGCCATGGCTAGACGGTTGATTCCAAAGCGATGGATTCGCACTCAAACGGCGGGCCGGCCAGGAAGAGAAAGGAGGCGATGTGCCGCATTGCCGACCGACCAGGACGCCCTCCGACGTGTCGTCTGGGCGTGAGGACGAGCCCATGGCTTGGGATCAACCGACTAGACCAGTCCTGGAGGCCAAGATGGTGGTCCGCCGGGGGGACTTCAGGCTAGACCTGTCGTTGTCGCTGGAGCGGGGCGAGCGCTTGGCCGTGATCGGTCCGAACGGCGCCGGCAAGTCCACCCTGCTGGGCCTGCTGGCCGGGCATCTGCGCCTGAGCGAGGGCGCCGTGGAGCTGGCGGGCCGGCTGTTGAACGAGGGGCCGCGGGTGCGGGTGCCCGCCCACCGGCGCGGCATCGTCTTGCTGGGCCAAGACCCGTTGGTCTTCCCCCACCTCAGTGTGCGCCGCAACATCGAATACGGCCCGCGCTCCCATGGGCTGGATCGGGCCGCCAGCGCCGCCCAGGCGGCCGAGCTGATCGACCGCCTGGGCTTGGAACGCCTGGCCGACGCGCCCGGCCACGCCCTCTCCGGCGGCCAGCAGCAACGTGTCGCCCTGGCCCGCGCCCTGGCCGTGGAGCCGTCGCTGCTGCTACTCGACGAGCCGTTCTCGGCTTTGGACGTGGACGGCGCCGCGCGCCTGCGGACGGAGACGCTCAGCCTTCTCCTGGAACGGAACACCACCTGCGTCGTTGTCAGCCATGACATCTTGGACGTGGCGGCTCTGGCCGAGCGCACGCTGGTCATAGAGGACGGGCGGGCGGCGGACCAGGGGCCCACCGCGCGAGTCTTGCGCCAGCCGCGCAGCCGCTTCGCCGCCACCATGGGCGGCACCGGGGTGCTCGATGTGCGGGTCGTGGATGGAGTCGCCATCACCGCCGGCGGCTGGGCCGTGGCCTGGCCCGCCGGAGCCGTCCCCGGGGGACGCCCAGACGGCCAGGCCGGCCCAGACGGCCTGGCCGCCCCAGACGGTCCGGTCGGCCCAGTCAGCTCAGACGGCCGGGCCGGGCCGGCCGGCCCCACCACGACGGGCGACGGCGGCTCCGGCCAGACCACCCGTTTGTTCGTGCCGCCGGACGCGGTCCGGCTGAGCCCCGGCGGCCCCGCGGAGATCGTCTCCGTGACCGCCGCCCCGGCCGGCCTGGCCGTCACCCTCACCGGCGGTGTCGGCCTCTTCTTGTCCTCGCACTGGGCGGTCCACGAGTGGCTGGCGCCGGGGGCGCGCGTCACCGTCCAGCTCGATCCTAATGTTATGACTCATTAATTAATTGACAGTGAGACTTATTCACGACGAGCTGGCGGGTCAAACCCACGATGGCATTGCCCCTCGTCATCCCGGATTTGACCCGGGATCTGCTCCAGCCCGTGAACGAGCCTCCGCGTGGAACGATGTGAACTGTCTATCCACCGGCTCCGACGGCCCGGCTGAGCCGCCGCCGGGCGCCAGTCGAACAGCAGTCCGATCCGGCCTCCGACATGTCCCCCGGACATCGGTCCCACCGGGTACAGTCTCTCCCCAAAGACCGATCCCGAAGAGCTGCCGGCGCACCCGGCGGCGCTCACAATCCACGTTGATCGCTGATCGGGGCGACCCCAGGAGAGGCCCGGCATGACCGTTAGCGAGATCCACCAGGCCTTGGCCGCGCAGGTGGCGAACTATGCCGCCACCACGCAACGCTATGTCTTCCCGGCCGAGCCGCGGCCGGGGCATGTCTGGGACGACGCCCGCCAGGTGTTCCAGAAGGCTTGCGCCGATTTCGCGTCCGCCCTGCCGGCGGGTGAGACGCCGTTGTTGTTCGTCGGGGCGCACACCCGGGCGCGTCTGACCGGCCGGCGGCGGAGCTTCGGCTTCCTGCTGACCGACCGCGCCTGGCTGGTGCTGCGGCCGAGCCTCCTGGCCGAGTCGGAGCCGTTGCTGTTCCCGCTCACGGGACGCGCCTCCGCCGACCAGGCCGCCGCCGCCTTCGACTGGACGGATTTCAAGGGTTTCACCCAACACGACCAGCTGACCTTGGGCGATTTCCGCGCCCGTCTGACCCAGGTGTTGTCGGACGCCGCCGCCGTCGTCTGGTCGGCCGTGTCGGCCGGCGGCGCCCCGGCGCCGGCCCGACGGACCGCCGCCGACATCCCCGGACGCCTGCGCGAACTGGGACTGACCGACACGGTGAAACTGGGCCGCGACCCGAAACAGGCCAAGCATCTGGGCAAGCTGGCCAAGAAACTCGGGCTGCCCGCCGCCGACCAGATCGTGGTCGCCATCAGCAACGCGACTCTGGCCGGGCCCTACGGAACCGTCGTGACCGCCGCCGAGGTGCGCTCCCGCGACCTGCTGGAGGACCCGGTCCCGCCCACCCCGCGGACTGGCGTCGACCCGTCCCAGGTGGTGGTCGAAGGCGAGCGGCTGATACTGGGCCCCGGACAGGTCCACACCCTGCCCTCGTCCCTGCCCGACACCGCCCGGGCCAGCCTCCAAACCTTCCTGCGCGAACTGCTCGCCGGAGCGCTGGCCTGACCGCCGTCCATAGCCGCCAGCGACAAGAACAGGTCAAGGTTCACAGCGGCGACGCCCACGGACTCCAAGTCCGTGACGGAGAAGTCGTCAACGTCCTCGGCGACCAGGAACAGCTCGCTAGGCCAATCTGGAGCGCAGGTATTCCATAATCTCCTGCTCAATGTCAGCCGGGGTCTCGCCCCGCTTGGGGTACTTGCTGGCCCACGGACGACCGGCATGGAGGGTATCCCACCGGGGGCGCAGCCCGTTGATCCGGCCCTTGCCAGGGTCGTGATTGCCGAACCCGTCCACGATGGCGTTCCAAACCGGGCGATGTTGCCGGATGAGCGACGACTCTCCGAGGGGTATCCAGATGTTCTCAACGACCAGCCACCTGGCCTGGAAGTCGGCGATGTCGAGGTTCCCCACGGCTCGAACGCTGGCGGCGTGCTGGCGTATGCGGTCGGCGAGGGAGCGGGTGTCGGAGGATTCCGCCACATCGACGCCCTTCCTGCCGCCGGACGGGACAGCCTTCCCAACGTAGATGGGCACAGCGGCCTGCTCCGCGTTGACCTTCGCCAACAGGGAATAGGCCGGAAACGGCCCCCGGTAGTAGATAGCGTAGAGCCCGGCCCCGGTGAAGCGGGGCACGTTGTCGAGGGGAACGGCGTCCATCTCCATCATGCGGGTGACGATGCTGTGGGCGAGACTGTCCATGGCCAGAGGGTTGAATGGCTCGGTTGTCATGCCCACGCCCTCAGTTTCTCCGCCGTCGCGGTCGCCACGGCGGATCGGGCGCGCAGATCGGCCAACGCCAGATGCTCATGCACTGACGAGGCCACCATTTGGGCCAGCATCACAGGGACGGCGTTGCCCAATTGCCGCATCGCCTCGCTCCACGGGCCGTGCAAGCTGTAGCGGTCGGGGAACGTCTGGAGGCGCGCGGCCTCGCGCACGGTGAAGTACCGGACGGTCCCGTCAGGGCGGCGAAGCATGTTCTCCCCGCCAGGAACGCCATGCACGCCGGCCTTGAGCGCCTTGGCCGGCTCGTCCACGTCGGAGCCGGTGTGGCCGGGATAGGGCCGCGCCCCTTCCTGGAGGACGTGATTGAGGATGCCCTTGCTGCTGCGGGCAGTCGGTTCGGGCAGGTCTGAGATCGCGTCCCGCACGGTGCGCCACGGGCGGGAGGCGGCGGGCAGGTCGAACAGGCCGGGGGTCGTCACGGGTTTGATTCGATCCTTCTTAGCGACCCGGTGGCGTTCCCAGTACTCGCCAGTGACGTCCTTGCTATAGGCGAGCATCTGGGCGGAGTGGGTCGCCTCGGGGAACGACCACTCCGCGTCCACGTCGGAGCGGAAGCCGACCAAGAACACGCGCCAACGCTGTTGAGGCACCCCATAGTCGGCGGCGTTGACAACGGTGGCCACTACCTTGTAGGCCAAGTCCCGCCTAACTGATGTGTGCTCTGCCTGGAGACGAGAGAAGTGCTCAGCCCAGGACTCGCCCGTGAGTGGAGCTAACTCAGGGTGCGCCAGGCGGAGCTGGATGTAGGAGAAGTAGTCGGCGAACTTGGGTCTGGTGAGGCCACGCACGTTCTCAACGATGAACGCTTTTGGCCTGACTTGCCGGATCACTTCGGCGATGGCCGGGAACATGTCACGGGGATCGCCCGCAGCCAGGCCTTTGCCGCCCCCGCTGAACGGCTGGCACGGAGGGCCGCCGCTCACCAAGTCGATTTGGCCCTCGTAGGCGGGCCAGTCGATGTCGCGGACATCGCCTTCCCGGATGTCGGCGCTCTGGACAAGGGGATGGCCAGACGCCTGGTTCTCGCGTAGCGTGTCGCAGCACCAGTGGTTCCACTCCGCCACCACTTCGGTGGTGAAGCCAGCCAGGTGTGTGCCCAAAGCGAGCCCTCCGCCTCCGGCGAACAGTTCAACCGATCTCATGGCAGAAGCCTACTTAGAGCCACCGACAAAACCGTCGAGACGGCCACCGGCGGCCTTCTCCTACCCGTGTTTCCCAGCATCGGCAGGGCTCGTAGAGTCGTCCTCATGCCGGACTCTCTTCTTGGGCGTCAAGCGACGCTGTGCGTAACATTATGAGGGCTAACAGGTAAACCGATATCACTCCACTGCCAGGCGGCAGCGCTGATGAACTGGCCGAGCCAGTGGGGCCAGCGGACCGATCAGCAGCAGAATCGCGCCGAGGCGACCTATGGCGTCGGTGCGGACGAGTCCGCGAGTTCTCTTGGTAGGGGTTGTAGTGCTCATGCCAGATGACCACTTGTTTGATTAGGCTGTGGGCGCGGTCGATGACGGCCTCCCGCGTCACAAGGGGATAGCGGAGTTGACCGCCCAAGACATCCTTAGAACACTCGGAGGGGGAGACGACGATGAGCGATAAGACGTTGTTGACAGCGCAGGCCCGGCGTTCTGGCAAGTGGTGGGCCGTGCGGGTGCCGGAGGTCGGGGGATTGTTCACCCAGGCCAGGCGGCTGGACGAAGTCGAGGCCCTGGTCAAGAACGGGGCGGCCTTGTTGACCGGGGACCCGGAGGACGGTTTCGCGGTGGTGGTGGATCCGGTGTGGGAGGACGCCGGCCTGGCCGCCGTGGTGGCCGAGGCCAGGGTGGCCCGCGATGCCGCCGGCCAGGCCGAGCGGCGGGCGGCTGTGGCCTCGCGCGAGGCCGTGGCCGGACTGAGGGCCGAGGGGCTGACGACCAGGGACGTGGCCCGCCTGCTTGGAGTGTCTCCCGGGCGGGTGTCGCAACTGGCGGCCTGACCGGCCGGGAGTCGGAGCGGCCTCAGTCTAAGCGCGCCGTGATCGAGGCGACGACGGAAACCGTGAGACCGCGTCTACCAGGGCCTCCGGCAAGACCCTCGTCCGCCCGACCGTGCGGACCGACGCCCGCCGCCTGGTGACCCGCCGGATGAGCGCCGACAGGGCCAAAGTGGCCGAGATAGCCGACACCCTCCAGGTGTCCCGGGCCAGCGTTTACCGGATGCTCGCGGACTAGGGCTAGAGGCTGGGGCTCCCAGGCCGGCACCCGCGCTCGGACGAGGCTACGGCCCCGGGCAGTCCTGATCGGCACGCCCGTCGGACCGGCTGGAGAGTCCCACCGCATCCCATCCGGGCCGGCCCCGGGCCGTCCCCGACCCCGCCCCCAGACGGTCGGCGTAGTCGTTGAACCGCCGCGCCATAGCCTCGGCGGCAGCGACATCCAGACCGGCTTCGCGGAACTCCCAGTCGTCCACGTCGCCCGCCGACCGGAAAATCTCCCGCACATCCGCCAGAGTCAGTTCGGGATGCCGGACGGCCACGTCATCCGCGATGCCGGCGACAGTCCATACCCCCGACCGGAGGAAAACGTCGATGTCCGAGTAGTCGCGCCCGGCGCGACGGGCCAGGAGCGCGTCCAATTTCCCCGAACGTAGGTCGGGCAACGCCAGCACCAGGCCGAGCGGGGGCACGTCGACGGGCGGAGCGGTACGACGCATGACCCCCAGGTCAACGCCGACTTTCTCCCCAGACCGGGGGTCGGCCACGGTCAGCGCCCGGAACCAGTCCAACCGCTTCTCCACCACGACCTCGTAACCCAACTCCCGGAGAGCGCCCACGACAAGCGTCTCGGCCCGCTCGTACAGAGCCGGGTCGTGGCTGGTGGCGTAGGCGTCGATGTCGCGGCTCGCCCGGTCGACCACCCCATGGATCTGCAAGGCGGCACCACCGCCCAGGGCGAAGTCCTGTCCCACCGTCCGCCCGATGATTTCCGCCACGGCCCGCTGGACGGGTGTCAGCATCAGGCGACCGCCTCGACCATCCCCAGCCCGGGGTGGATCTCGGCC